>CAYFHO010000061.1:0-35994 GCA_964342825.1 uncultured Verrucomicrobiota bacterium | reverse complement strand
CATGGATTAGGAATCGGCTTCTTCAAGCCCAATCCCCAATCTTTGATCAAGAACCTCTTTCGGCAAAAATAGCGTTTTTCTCGTATTCCCAATTGTCTTGCTCGAGTGGCTGAATGGTGTTACTTGTCGGTACATGCGATCATTGACGATTAAACTGGAACCGGAACAGGATGCCTGGCTCGAGCAGCAATCTCATGCATTGAAACGATCCAAGGGCGATCTCGTTCGTGAATTGATCAGTAAGCGTCAAATGACCCAGGAGGGAAGCCTCGGGCAGGCGTTGGCAGATCTGTGTGGCTGCCTTGAGGGGAAGAAAGATCTAAGTACCCGCTCACTCAAAGGATATGGCCGCAGTTGAGCTCATCACCGACACTGGGCCGTTGGTTGCGTTCTTCAATCGAGGTGATCAATATCACTCCTGGGCAAAAGAACAGTTTGATCGTATCTTCAGTCCGCTCATCACGTGTGAAGCAGTCTTCTCGGAAGTTATTTTTCTTTTGCATGATGACGGTCTTTCCGTGGAGCCGCTCTTTCAAGCAATAGATCGGGGTAAACTGATCCTCCGGTTTTCTGCCGAGGAACATTGGCAGGATATTCGAAGATTAATTAGGAAATACGAAGATTTGCCGATGAGCCTTGCGGATGCTTGTCTGGTCCGGATGTCGGAACTGTCTCCAAAATGTCAGGTGTTCACGCTGGATCGTCACTTTTCTGTCTATCGCCGAAACGCGAGGCAGTTGATTCCTATTTTAGCACCTTTCACGAACTGAACATGGGCTTAAGGCATCTGCCTATTTTGTTTCGTAAAAACCGGTAATGATTTTTTCTTCCAACCCGGATGCTTCATTGTCGTTCGAGGATTCAGCCATGCGTTGGGCTAATGCGCCTAGTTCAGCAGGAGAAAGGCGTATAGCTGAGTCATCATGTCGAATGACACTTCCGACTTCCGTTCTTTCCGTAGGCGGAAGTTGTTGGATTTGTTTTTTTACCCGACTCGCTGTCATGATGGTAAATGCCTTTTTGATATCGCAGCATCCAATTTGTCGAGAAGGTTCAGTCCTTCCTTTGCAGAACTCCGTTTGGTTAAGGCTCTCAATTGGACTACCGCATCGAATTGAGTGAGGGTGGCGATCGACATCATATGGTTCAATACTTGCTTTATTTGGAAAACGCGGTGTCCAACTTGTCTAGAATCTTAAGTCCTTCTTTTGATGATCCTTTTCTGGCCAGTGCTCTGAATCGGACTTCGGCATCGAACTGGGCTAGGGTAGCGGTGGACATTTCTTCCATGAGTTTGTTAATGCTGATTTTGCGTTGCTTGGCCATTTGGCGAAGACGTTCATGTTTTTCGTCTGACAGTCGGATGGTTAATGTTACCATGATCTGTCATCAAAGGTGCCGGTCAACATCCATGCTTTGGTGTAGGATAGGTATGATGTCTATACCGAAGAGTTCTTTTCTAAAGAATATCGTGTGTCGACCGGCGCGAATTTTTTGGTATCCCTCGCGGATTTCATCACAAGGGCGACCACGTTCTGGGTCCATTGCAATGGTTTTGAACGAGGCGTTGAGCATTTGGAGGTATCGCTCCGCTTGATCCTCGCCCCAAGTCTCGACGGTGTAGTTCCAAATTGAATCGAGATCTGCGATTGCTTATGGGCGCAGTCGAAATTCGCCCTTCATTTTTTGTTCTTTCGGGATTGAATGAAGGAATCCATTTCGAATGGGACTGATGGTCCGCTTTCTTCACCTTCCCTCAAGGCAAGGCGAAGCGCTTCCATTTTCGTTTCCTGATCTTGGAGGAGTCGGATGCCGGCGCGGATGACTTCGCTGGCGGAACCGTATCGTCCGGCGGTTACTTGATGATCGATGAATCCTGCGATTTCATCACCTAGTTCGACGCTTGTGTTGCGGGACATGGCTTTCTTTCGTTCTTACCAGCATATACCAAATATTGGTAAACCGTCAATTCTGCCTTGTGAGATGTTTTGATGAACGTATTGATTCGTGACCTTACTTCGCACCACTGAATCATGTCTCAAATTGTGCCTAAATTCAGTCTCAAACTCTCAGTAAAAGTGCCAGTAAGATTCTGGAGGTGTACGCTCGGATAGTGGAAGAGTTGGCTTGAGTAGTCCGTATGTGGTGTTGTAAACTGTTGCAAGTTAAAGGAAAGATTGGTTTGAATCCCTCCCTCTCCGCCAATTCAGCCTTCATTCCCTATCTTTGATCAAGAGTCAGAATTGCGAAATGCTCTTATGGTATTTTGGGTTCGGATGTAGATGGTGTTGTTGGAAATGGCTGGGGTGGCGTTGCATTTTTCGGGCAATTTGCTTTGGGCCTTTATCTCCAAGGTGTCGCCAAGTTGGATGACGGATACAACTCCTTGTTGTGAGATGCAGTAAAGGTGGTTGTCAGCGATGATTGGCGATGCGGCGTATTGCCCGGGGGCGTCCATCCTTTCGCGATAAATGACCTTGCCGTCGGTAGCATCGACGCAGGTCAGCAGTCCACCGTCTCTTACCATGTAAATCCGGTTTTTATGGTAAACCGGGCTGGGGATTTCCGGTATTCCTCGACGTAGCTCCCAAACCAGCTTGCTTGAGGTGATATCACCATTTCCTCCAGGTAAAATAGCGGCCATGAGGGGGCGTCCACTTCCGATTTTCATGTCGGAAGTAAACTCCTGTTTGGTCCATAGCCCGTCCCTGTTTTGATCGCGCCAGTCGAAGAATTGAATCTGGCGATTCAATCTTGCTGGATTGTCCTTTGGAAGAGGGATTCCAAAACCTGGGTGGTCGACTGGTAATTCTGGTCGGAGTGGAATGGTGAAATAACGAGATATTTCATCCTTTGAAATCTGTTGATCTCCATTCTTGTCGAATTGCAGGGCAGCCTTCCAAAAGGGTTCCGGGTCGAGTTGCTGATCTCCCCGGCCACCTCGCATGGATGCTGCCGCAAATAATTTACCATCCCCTTCAATTGGAACCGCAATGGTTTCTCTGGTGAATCCCTTGAAGAACCACTTTTCCAATCCTGTATCGGGATCATATCCATATAAACGGTCGTTGCCCATCACCACTAAATCATCTGATGCTCCGGTTTTCCAAATCATGGGAGTAGACCATCCACTTCGGTTATAAGGACGAGGGGTTTGCCAACTGATGAGGCCACTTTTTTTGTTGACTGCGATTACTCTGGATCGACTTAACTGGCTATCGGGCAAATTTCGGTCATCGTCAAGAACCAGGATCACGTTATCACCATACAGGATGGGGGAGGTTGAAGTGCCGTAAAGCGTTTTTGGAACTGGCAATGGATGCTTCCAAACCAACTCGCCCTCGAGATCGTAGCAAAGAAGTCCGTAAGATCCGAAATAAACAAAAATGTGAGAGCCATCAGTGCATGGTGTAGAGGAGGCAAGGTTGTTGGCTTCATGAACTTTTTCGATCGTTGATGAAGGAGCTTTGATCTTCCATTGGATGACACCATCTTCGGATCGAAGTGCGATTGTTTCCAGCTCATTTCCGGTGTGCCCGGATACCACAATTAGTTTTTTTGCAAGGATGGGAGAAGAATGTCCGGAGGGCAGGGGTGTTTGCCAGGTAGCGTCCTCTGGATTAAGGTCTATCGGAGGATTCGAGTTGTTGGCCACACCAGATCCATTGGGACCGCGGAATTGGTTCCACTCCGCACCAAGAATTATGGTTCTAGCGGCCCATGTGAACACGAACATAAGAGCCAGCCATGAAATACTTAATTTGGAATGGGGCTGCTTGTTCATGGATGCTTGCAAGGTGTCTCTCATATTTGTCCGTAAGGATGTTCGAGTTCAGTTTAGTCACCTTAAGCAAACACTTGCGATTCTTTTATATTTACCCGAGCTTGCAATTGCTTTTTGAGAGAGTTAGCTGAATTTATTTAAGTGTCCAACTCAATCAGGTTCTTCGGTTGGAATCCAATTGTCATAATGTTTGGCACTTTCACTTCGCCACATGGGGGATGAATCCCAAAGCGGTGTAGTTGGTAATAGAGATTCCCATTCACCCAATTTTTTGAATAACGCCAAAAATTGAGAATCTCTTTTCATTGCCAGGTCATCCGTTTCGGCGGGATCGCGAGCGGGTTGAAAGAATTGGGCAGGTCGATGTGACAGCCGAATCAGTTTGTCCTGTCCATCCAAAACCGCCGCCTGGCCCTGCAGTCTCCAGAATAAAGTCCGCTTGGGAGCAGTGGCTGAATCTTGCAAGTAGGGCAATAAATTGATCCCATCGTAAGCCCCGTAAATTTGGCTTATTCGTTTGCGATTTCTTCTATCCTCATAGCTCCTTGTGGCCTTCAGGTCCAATGGTTGTGAATTCGCAGCTGCCATGAAAGTAGGCAGCAGATCCAATGCTGAAACCGGTTGATCATATCGTTGATTTTCCCGCAGATTGCCTGGCCACGACCAAATCATGGGGATTCGAATGCCACCCTCTTTGAGGCAGCCTTTGGTTCCAGACAAGGGTCCATTCCAACTGCCGTTGTTGGTTGCTCCTCCATTATCTGAGAAGAAAACGATCAATGTATCTTTGATTATTTCATTTTCTTTCAACCATTGGACCAGGCGGCCAACACCGCGGTCCAGACTGTACATCATGGCTGCATAGGTGCGTCTTCTGTCGTTTTTTATTTCTTTGAATTTCTCGAGGTCCCTTTCAGTGGCCTGCAAGGGGCCGTGGGGGGCATTGTAAGACATGAAGAGGAACCATGGTTTGGTTGAGTTGCTTTGTTTTTCCAGCCAATGGATACCTTCCTCTGTAAAAAAGTCTGTCAGGTAATCCTTGGAGAACTTGGTGACGGGGTTTCCGTTGCGTTCAATGGCATGGCTTTTGGTTCTGGTGGGAAAGTAATTGTGAGATCCCCCGAGCATTCCACAGAAGTAATCAAAACCACGCTGGTTCGGGTGAAAACCTTGACCTTTTCCCAAGTGCCACTTGCCGATTAAGGCGGTGGAATAACCTGCTGCCTGTAGGTGATTTCCAAGAGTGTGTTCACCAGGAGGCAGTCCCAGGTATTCCCTGCGTGTGGGGTAATGATCGCTGCTGTTATTGAGATTTCCTTCATACCCAAATCGACGTGGATCTCTACCGGTTAAAAGTCCCGCTCTTGATGGCGAACAAACAGAAGAGGCCACATAAGCTTGAGAGCAGAAAACTCCCGAGGCAGCAAGGGCGTCCAGGTGGGGAGTCTTGAGGTGTTTGCTTCCGTTACAGTTGAGGTCACCATAACCCATATCATCAGCGAGAATCACCAGGATGTTTGGAGCAGATGCCTGGATATTATGATGGTCAAGTGTGCAGAGGGTAGCTGTGAGTATTACCAAGAAGATGGACCGGATCATGTGCCTATCTTAATACAGGATTAGTAATGAGCCAATCCTCAGGATAAGACGCTTCCTGCATTTATTGAGCACCCATTGCGAATCGATCCCGAGTTTTCATGATTCACTCCTTTTTGGAAATTACTCACGGTAAATGTTCCACGATTTGCGAAAGCACCTTAGGCTTGAACTAGATCAAGGGAATCATGCATTATCCAAATAAATCAGCAACTTACCGTGTACCCATGAATGCGAATATATCCCGCCGCAGATTTGTATTGCGATCGATGACTGCCTCTCTATCACTGCCCTGGTTGCCTTCGTTGTTTGTGGATGCCAGCGTTCAGGATCGTGCTTTGCAACAAGTCAAAGGTAGTGGAGAAGGAGCAAAGCGGTTTGTGGCGGTAGGTAATCTCCTGGGATATCAGCAGAATAGCTTTTTTCCAGGGAAGGCCGGAAACGATTATGAATCAACGCCACTATTAAGCCCCCTTGAATCCAATCGGTCCAAAATGACTGTTTATCGAGGTCTTGATCACAACATTAAAGGGGGGCATTTTGCGGTGCATACCTTTCTTTCCGGTGTGTTGCATCATCAGGCAAAGGACATGCCAGACGGGAACGTGACCATTGACCAGTTCATTGCAGATGAGTTGGGGATACAAACTCGTTTTCCATCTTTGACAGTTGGATCTGAGGGTGGCATTCATGGTGGCTGTCAGATTGCGTGGACCCGGTCTGGAGTGCGCGTGCCTCCCATCACCGGCCCAGCCGAGCTTTTCGAAAAATTATTCGTCACAGATTCCAAGGAATTGCAGGCCAGAAAGGTGCGGCAAAATCGTGCCCAAGCTTCCATTTTGGATGCGGTCCTGGAAGATGCCAATCGTTTATCGCGTAAAGTTAATCAAGAAGATCGTCATAAATTGGATGAGTATTTCTCATCTGTTCGTGACGTAGAAAAACGATTGGAATTGCGTGAACGTTGGGCTGAACAACCCAAGCCCGAAGCTCCATTTCAAAAGCCAGCCAACAAAAACACAGTCGATGATTTGCCGCTGTTGTATGAGTTGATCGCACTGGCTTTGCAAACGGATTCGACTCGGGTAGCCACTTTGGAAATTGGCGGAAGCTTTCTACCCCAGCATTTGGGAATTGAGCGTAGTTATCACAGTATGTCCCATCATGGAAACGATCCTGAAACCATCGCCAATCTTGTGAAGCTTGAATCCTATCAGATCGAACATTTTGGCAAATTTCTGACACGGCTATCAGGTATTGGTGACGGGGAGCGCTCCCTGCTGGATTCGACATCCGTCATTTTTGGCAGTGGAATGGGAAATGGGCATTCGCATACCAATTCCGACCTGCCGATCATCCTTGCTGGAGGAGGCTATGAACATGGTGCCTATCGAAATGTTTTGGAAGAAAGAGGGAGGAAACTTCCGTTGTGCAACCTCTATCTGGACATTGCGCAAAAAATGGGCTTGGAAGTTGATTCATTCGGCACGAGCACTGGAACTTTTTCCTGACACTTGTTTCATTTGAAACCGCCTATCGTGTTCTTCCGGATTTTCATTTTGGCATTTTCTGTATTCTCGCCCACTTTGCAAGGAGGTGAAGTCTCCAGGTTTCTTGAACGATATTGTTTTGAATGTCATGACTCATTGACAGAAAAGGGGGATCGTGAATTTGAAACCTTCAGGCTTCCGCTCTCAAACGAATCTGATCTGATTACCGCAAAGGATATCATTGACCAAATCACTCTCGGTGAGATGCCTCCAAAAAAGGCAGATCAACCCGGTGATGAAGAGCGGTTGGCAATCATACATGCACTTCGAAAGGAGATAAAGGACTCACGTCAACAATTCGAAAGTAAGGGGGGGCGCACAGTCATGCGTCGCCTCACCAAGCGGGAATACGAGATCACCCTGGAAACATTGTTTGGCAGACGAATGGATACCCTGGGATTGACAGTCGGTTTTCCCAGGGAAAATACAAGTCGACACATGGATAACATCGGACAAGCCTTAGTCACGTCCGGGTTCTTGCTAGACCAGTATTTCATGGCCGCAGATCAGCTTGTGGAAATGCGTTTAAACAAACCCAGAATCAAACCAAAAGAATGGGTGTTTAACGGTAATTTCAAACAGTATGAAGAATTAAGCGGAGCACATCGAGCTGCCTTTAATTACCGCTACCTTTGCCTTTACGAGCAGCCCAACACGGACACACGGCAGGGAGGATATGGGCACATTGAAGATTTCCTGGAAGGGGTTCCCGTGACTGGGCTCTATGATATTGAAGTAGAAGCTCAGGCGATGCATCGAGACACTCACTATGATCCGATGATTTTGCGCATGGACTTTTCTGAACCTTTTCTTTTGGGGATAGTGCCGGGGGATGTTCGAAAGGGACACATCCATTATCCGCAGAAGGTGGAACCATGGCTCGCTGACCCTGTCCCCGTTTCAGATGATCAACCGGAACGAATTGCCTTTCGGGTTTGGTTGGAATCAGGGCAAACCCCTCGCTTCATTTTTCCCAACGGTGCTTATGAATCCAGAGCTTCGGTCATTCAGCTCAACAAGCGATACAAGGAAGAATTGGGCCGCAAGAAAAGTGGAGATGTCAATCGAACGGATCTTCTTAAAGTAGGCAAACTTCCACACATACGCATTTCGGAAATTTTGATCCAAGGGCCACTGGAAGAACCTTTGGGTGTAGCGGAGGAACTTCATGTGTTTGGAATGGATGGATATCAGGAAGAACATGTCATGGAACAATTGCATTCCTTTGCTGAAAGAGCTTTTCGACGTCCCTTGAGACAGGGCGATCGTGAGTTTCTTGCCAAGGTTTATCAGCAAGGGTTGAAAGAGGAGGCTGATCCCAGGCAAGCAGCCTTGCTTACCATCAAGATGATTTTATGTTCTCCATCCTTTTTGTATTTAAGCGAGATCACGCCACCAGACGAAGAACTGTTGAGACCTTTCGATTTGGCCTCGAGACTATCCTATTCATTGTGGTCGGCACCACCTGATGAAGCCCTTTGGCAGGCTGCTGAAAATGGAAGCTTGATACACGATGAAGTTCTCCTCAATCAAATTCACAGGATGTTGGGTGATTCACGGTCAAGGCAGTTTATCGAAGGATTTGTGGATAGCTGGCTGGGCTTGCGGGATCTGGGAAGTCAGCCACCTCCCAGAAATTCGGCCAGGGATTATTATGCAGAGGACCTGCCTCATTCCATGAAAGAAGAGATTAGACTCTTTATGGATCATCTGCTCAGTACAAATGGTTCAGTTATTGATTTGCTTCATTCGGATTATACATTTGTGGACAAGAAACTTGCCAAGCTGTATGGGTTGCCTGAAAAGGATACCATGCGGTTGGGAGATGGATTTCGGAGGGTTTCCATCAAAAATAATCCACAACGAGGCGGTGTCTTAGGAATGGCAGGGATGCTGACTGTGAGTGCCAACGGGGTTGAAACCTCTCCTGTCACTCGAGGGGTTTGGGTGCTGGATCATTTGCTTGGAAATCCGCCTCCTCCGCCACCTGACGAAGTGCCGGCCATCGATACTGATGTTAATGGCGCCAGCACTATTCGTGATCGCCTTGCCAAACATCGTGATTCCAAAGCTTGCATGGAATGTCATATTAAGATTGATCCTCTTGGATTTCCTTTGGAGCATTTTGATCCTATAGGGCGATGGCGGGAACATTACCCGGAAAATAAGCGAAACAAAATCAGACCCGAAATTGATGCTTCGGGTGAACTGCCATCGGGGGAAAGTTTTTCCGATTTTTCAGAATTCAAGGAAATCCTGGCGCGCCATCGCAGTGAACCGTTTGTAAGGAACTTGATCACCCAGGTTTTAACCTATGCAACGGGTCGTCACATGGAACCTGCGGATGATTTTGAAATCGAAGAGATTCTAACCCAAGTCAAAGAGGATGGCTATGGTATGCAAACCATATTGGTCCGTTGTTTGACCAGTGATATTTTTCGCTCTCGCTAATAGAGGTTTACATGGTGGAGGGATCTCCGTACAAGAATTTAGATCACTGATTTCATTTTTCCGAATTACACAATCAACTATCGCTACATTTTATGTCTCAACCAAATGACAGTCGTCAATTCGAGGTCACTCCTGAACATTCCAAACTTGAAAAATTGGAACGAACCTTTTCCTTTCATCCACTTAATCAGAAGGCCCCTGGATTCCTGGACCTGTCTCAGATCCAAAAATTTAATGAGAAAGGTTATCTGTCTAATATTCAAATTTTCACGAAAGAAGAGATTTCCGAGATTCGCCATTATTTTGATGATTTGCTTCAGGAAACTCTGCGGAGTGGAGCGTCCAGTTATTCCATCAGTACTGCCCACATGAAACACGGTAAGGTATACGATATTATGACGCATTCGCGTTTACGGCACCTGATGAGAGATCTGATTGGACCCGATGTGATAGGCTGGGGAGCTCATTTTTTCTGCAAAATGCCCAAGGATGGCAAGGCGGTTTCTTGGCATCAGGATGCGAGCTACTGGCCTCTTTCCGAATCAAAAACATTGACCGTTTGGCTGGCAGTGGACGATTCGGATACCGAAAACGGTTGTATGGAAGTGATACCAGGATCTCATCTGAAGGGATTGATTCAGTACAGGCAGAGTCAAGCCGAAGAGAACAATGTGTTAAACCAGACTATCGAGCCACAAGTTGAATGGCCGGCTGCCAGTCCCATTTGTTTGAGAGCTGGAGAAATATCAATCCATTCCGATCTTCTCGTCCACGGTTCAAAACCGAATCAATCAGAACGCCGACGTTGTGGATTAACTTTAAGATATTGTCCTCCCGAGGTAAGGGCAGGGGAGGGTTGGAATGAAAAAGGTGTTTGGGTTTGCGGTAAGGATTCAGAAAAGCATTGGGCAAACCAAAAAAGGCCAATGAATGATTGATTGGATCTTGATTTTCATCCTTGCGTTGCTGATTGAGAATGCTCTGTTCCTATCAGGTGAAGCATTTAAAATGGATGGTTGTCCTTCCCTTTCAACTTAATTACTCTCCCGGTCTCTAATGTGTAAACTCTTGCTAATGGATTTCTTGTTATTAGGAGCTGTTACCCCGGCAGTGCAGGAAGGAGGAAGCCAGGCTATCTGCCTTGGAACCTCCATAGCAGTGGTATGTTCATGGCAACGTAACAAATCAATTCTCTGGGCTATTTTGCATGGTGTGTTGTCATGGTTTTATGTTGTTTACTTTGCAATAACCCGTTTGCCCAAAGAGGGATAAAATGATGGCAATCAAAGACTCCACTGTATTGATCACTGGTGGCACTGGTTCTTTTGGGAGCAGGGTGGCTCGGCATTTACTCGACAAAGAACCTGCTCAGATTCGAATCTTCAGTCGTGATGAAAAGAAACAATGGGAAATGCGTCGCCACTTTCCTGAGTTTCGTTACATGCTGGGAGATGTGAGAGATCCCGTCAAGTTGGCGACTGCCATGGAAGGAGTCGATTTTGTTTTCCACGCGGCGGCTCTTAAGCAGGTTGGTTCTTGTGAAGATTACCCTTACGAGGCTGTTCAAACCAATATCATCGGTTCCAACCAAGCTTGCCTGGCAGCCAAAGCAGCTGGAGTTCGGTCCTTTGTGGCATTGAGCACTGACAAGGCCGTGAAGCCGGTCAACGCGATGGGAGTCAGCAAAGCCATGATGGAGAAAATTGTATGCAGTCAAAACCAGTTTGATGAATCCACCGTTTTTTGCTGTGTTCGATATGGGAACGTGATGGGAAGCCGGGGTTCGGTGATTCCATTATTCAAGGAGCAGATTGAGCAAGGCATTCCGATGTCTATCACCGTGCCAGAAATGACGAGATTCCTTATGACTCTGGATCAGTCAGTTGATTTGGTTTTTCATGCGATGACCCTGGCCAAAGGAGGCGAAGTATTTGTGCGGAAAGCACCAGCTTGCACCATCATGGATTTGGCTGACACCATGCGGAATCGCATGGGGGTTCCCGAGCACCCAATTGAGATGACCGGTATCCGTCCAGGTGAAAAGCTGCACGAAATATTGGTAAATGAATATGAAATGCAGCGGGTCACTGAGGAAAAGGATTACTTTACGATTCATCCCGAATACCGTCTCAATGATCGCTTGACGCCAAAACCTCTTGGAGAGGAGTTTACTAGTCTCAATACACAGCAACTGTATGCCGGTGATTCTATCAACAGGATGTTGGATGCGATGGGAGACCAAGAGGCTTTTCACTAGTCGTCATGTCTGAAGCTGCTCCTTACACCATCATCAATCAATGTCGAGCGTGCCATGCGCCCTCAAGGCAGTTGATAGCATGCCTGGAAATGGATCCCATGCCTTTGGCTGGGCAGTTTTGCAATTCTCGCGAGGAGGCAGCGAACGCGGTAAGCATGCCTTTGAGTTGGGTGCTTTGCGAAAGGTGCGGGTTGGTTCAGACCTTGGAAGATGTCAATGATCGTATGTTGTTCCGCAAATACAATTACGCTTCATCTACCGTAGGTGGTTTGGTACGTCATTTTGAAACTTACGCAAAACTTCTAGCTGACACGTATACAAACCATCCCGTACGATTTCTTGAAATTGGATGTAACGACGGTGTACTGATTCAACGCTTGCCGGATCATTGGGTGAAATATGGTGTCGATCCGAGTGATGTAGCGAGATCATCTCATGAGAACATGCCCAACTCAAATTACCAACTCATCAGTCTTCCTTTCACAGAATCATTGGTTTTGGATGAGCAGTGGCAAGGAAAATGGGATGTCATCAGTGGTTCAAATTGTTTGGCTCATATTTCAGACATTCGGAATGTTTTTGAAGGGGTAGCGCTTGCGTTAAAACATGGGGGGGAATTCTATCTTGAGGTGCATGATCTTGAGGCATTGCTGACAGGGTTCCAGTGGGACACGATATACCATGAACATAAAGCCGAATGGAGTGTCGAATCACTTTCTTTTTGTTTGGGGATGCTGGGGTTTGAATTGATAAGCGCACAAAGAATCCCGATGCATGGAGGCGCGATTCGTTGTCGTTTCAGAAAAACAGGAAGGAAACAGGAACTTCCAAGGCAGTGGGGACGTTACAAGCAATCCATCGGTGATTTGGCTAAAGCCTATCGCAATCGAAACGAGCACCCAACCGTTGTCAAACTCAAGCAATCTGCAGATAGTGGAGAGAAAATAGTTGCTTACGGAGCAGCCGGACGTGCCAACGTTTATCTGAATCAACTTCAAGAATTACCTTTTGATTGGATTGTGGATGAATCACCGCTTCGACTTGGGAAGTTTATTCCAAGAGTGGGAACACCTATTGTTCAACTGGATAACTTAATCAATGATCAGCCTGCACATTGCCTGATCACCGCCTGGAATTATCGAGACGATATCATTCAAAAAAACCCTGAATACAGAGGAGAGTGGATGACTGCTTTCTCATTCAACGAGGATGAATAATGAAGATTGTGGTACTAGGAGCAAAAGGCATGCTGGGCCACACGGTATTTCATTTTCTTGAGCAGCAAAATTGTCATGTCATTCCATTCAACGAACGGTGGTCTTCCGATAATGCTATTCAGACCATGGACAAGCTCAAAAAGCTCCAGCCTTCGGCCTGTGTGAACGCGATGGGTGTCATGCCTGGAAAAGGTGGATCCATTTCCGAGGCCTTATGGGTCAATGGCACCCTGCCTGGTTGGATATCCAGGCACTTGCCGGAAGATTGTTTATTGATTCATGCCAGTTCGGATGCTGTATTTGCTGATCATTCGACAGGGTGCCGGTGGAATAAGATCCAAAACCCTGACAATGATTACGGTCGCAGTAAACGCCAAGGTGAATTGGGATTGCTTCGTAAAAACGACTGGATGATTCGATCCTCCCTTCTGGGACTAGAGGCTCACACCAAACGTTCACTTTTGAGTTGGTTCCTTGCACAAAAAGGTCGTGTTTCTGGCTACACAAACCATATGTGGAATGGAATTACGACACTCGAGTGGGCCAGAGTCTGTTGGTCGATTTTGGATTCAAAAATGGATCCGCTTCAGCGTGTGATTCAACCAGGGACCTTACCTCCGCTGAGTAAATACACCCTATTGAAAATGGTTGCTCGAATTTTCGAACATCCCGTTGATTTGCAACCTGTCAGGGCCTCGCATTCAGTTCAACGATCACTCGTTCCCAATATTCCCTGTGATTGTATTGAATCTCAACTCATAGCCTTGCGAGATTGGTGGTGGAAATTGAAATCTGGCTGTTCAGAGGGCCAGAGAAAAAACCAATAAGTTTTTTTTGAACCTTTGATGCCTTCCGTCAAATGAACCCATGTGAGTTCATGGCTTCAACGTAAAATACGGCACATCGGTGATGCATTGATTTGTGTTTCCAATAAGCATTGATTGAGAAAGTGGTTTGAAAAATCCCGCTATACAGTGTGTTCAAGAAAGTGGTAACGATGATCTTCAAGCTTCCTTCATTCAAAGGGCGCTTGCAGGGGATGGGACTGCTTTTTGCGATTTGGTTGAACCGATGGAAGAGCGTTTATATCGGCAAGCGTTTCACATGTGCGGATGTCCTCAAAATGCACGTGATCTAGTCCAGGAAACTTTGATTGTGGCATGGAATACATTGGAAAAATACGACCAGTCTTGCCGGATGACGACGTGGCTATATTCGATCATGCTCCGGAAACACTGGAATCAATCACGATCTGCGTGGAAAAGGAAAATTCAATTCTTTGGAGTTAGGGCCAAAGAATTAACACCAATTTCAGCCGGTGAAGATTCAGCGACTTCTGGATTCCCTGCGCCCGATTCGATTAAAATAGCATCCGAAAAACATCAAAAACTTCAATCCATGGTGCAAACATTACCTCGAAAGCTCGAAGAAGTAATATCACTCCGATTTTTTTCAGATGCCTCGCTTGAGGAGATTTCGGTATTAGTGGGATGCCCTTTAGGAACGGTAAAATCCAGGTTATTTAATGCAATCGAAAAGCTTCGTGCCATGAATTTAACAGAACTCAAGTGAACCACCTATGGATAATCAGACCAAAGAATTTTTAATGGAGGCTGCCATACAAGGCTGTGATCCAGATACGGATGAAAAATTGAAGCGACTTATCCAACAGAGTCCTGAGAATGCTTGCTATTGGGAAGAGACAATCGCATTGTTTGCGGCTTTGAATCCGTCTTCCTCAACCTCACATCCTCCTCAACTACCTTCAAATTTCCATGATTCAATATTCCGAAAAATATGTGTTGATAGGGAAATCCGTTCAACAAACATTGATAATGATGGCAGTCTCCAGGAAAGGCTCACAGCCGTTATGCGATCAATATTCAGAGTTCCGCGTGCAGCAGTGGCAATGGCAGCCGTCCTCTTTGTGATTCTTGCAGTGGAAAGATTCAGCCTCACCCGTAACCGCATTCCTTCAGAGCAAGTTTCAGTGGGATTCCCGGAAAAATTACAACTCTCCATGGGCAAATCCGCTCTCGAATCTGAAGATAATTTTCGTCAAATGTTGAAAGTTGCCCCTCCATCGGATTCCAAAAGAAGCAATGGGCCTATTTTGCGCATGATGGATCGTCAGTTATTGGGTGATTTGGGGATTTAATGAAAAGTCTCATTTATTATGAACTTTCAAGGCGATTGAGGACATGAACTTATGAATCCTAAATTATTAACATTATGAAATCAAAAATTTTATTATTAAGCGCATTTCTGATTGTAAATATTGCTCAACCAATACGTAGTCAGTCAAATGAAGCGGTCAATCCAGCTCTAATTTATTGGAAAGAATTCTTAATGTTGGCTGATCATTCAAAGCTGGACCAAATTGAGTCTAACTATGAAAAAGCAACCATTGATGAGGAATATCGAGAGGTTGCCTCGTCTTTTGATAATTTGTTTCGTCACCTGGAGCGCACCGCTTCCAGTTCAAAGCATTGTGATTGGGGAAATGATTTCTCTGAAGGACCATTCTTGGTGCTACCTCACTTGATGCATGCAAAGAGGACGATCCAGATAGTTAGACTGCGGTCCAGATGGCACATTGAGGATGAGAAATCTGGAAAAGCCGTTCAGGAAATTCTAGCTGGATTCAGATTAAGCCGACATGTTTCTCAGGAACCGACATTGGTAAATACCTTGGTGGCTTATGCCCTGAATGGGATTCTTCTTCAGTCTGTCGCAGAAAATTTATATGGATTTTCAAAAGAAGATATAAAGTTGTTACTCGAAGGTTTGGACAATTTGCCGGATGAGGGAAGCATGGAGTCGGTGGTGCACACAGAACGTGAATTCATGGTGGGTTGGTTGATGTCGAAAATGGAAGCTATCCAGAAGAGTAACCATGGCACACTGGCTGAGAAAAAGAATGAGGCTCTAAAATTATTACAATCCATTGCACCAGGGCAGGAAGATTTTGAAAGTCATTTCAGCGAATTATCCATTAACGAAATGATCACAATGGTCCGCGAGGTCCTGCCTTTTTACGACGAAGTTCCGGCATTATTTCGTCTGGCATCCACGAAATCCATCAAAAGTTTGGAGCAGCACCATGAAAAAGTGGAAGCAAATGAAAATGTATTCTTGAAAGGCTTTTACCCAAATTGGAGAAGAGCCCGCATCAAAGATATCGGAAATCAAGTTCGTCTTCAAATGCTCAGGGCTGCTCTATCATTTCGATTACATGGTAGCGAAGCTTTATCGGAAATTAATGATCCCTCTTCTAACAAACCTTTCATGATGGAGAAGTTTTCAGCAAATGGAGTCGAACGTGGATTTATTCTGTATTCTACTTCGCCAGATGAGGCAGTCCAAAAACAAGCTTTCGTCGTAGTATCCGGACCAAGATTACGCCTAACGGGTGATCGGCTGGGGCAATTGTGGCGTTGATTAAATCCCGCTAGTCTAGGGCTCTGAATAAAGTATTAAACGGCTTTATTCAGGGCTTTTTTTGTATATCCCGGATTTTTGACAGATTCCTCACATACATTTTTCAAAAGCTCATTTGACCCGATTGGGAAGTGTGATATGTCTTATGAGTTCGCTCAAGGCCTTGAAGGTGCAGCACATCTTATTCTGGACAACCGCCCAGGGGTGAGGGGACAACACCTTGATCGTTCACGATTTGATGAAATGACTTTAGATAACAATTGTTGTATGGATATGCAGGAGAGAATCAAATTCAGGGGGGGCTCATATATTTTCGAACACTGGAATTATCTCGCTTTGGTGTTGTGCTCCCAATTCTTTGTGAATCTCACCGTTTCTGCTCAACCAACAACTTCTCCCAAAGGCTGGTTTCAAACATTCGAAGGCGGAGGATCCCATCAGTTTTCCTCCGATATTGACAGTGGGGGCGATTTCGAAGTGAGCCGATTCTTAGCTCGAGCTTCCATTGGTTACCGATCCGATTATTTGAATAGCACGTCTTTTAGTTTTGGTTACGCAAATACCGCATATAATTTTAATGAATTATCTGGGTTTGGTGGTCTCGATCCATGGGATAGCATCCATACCGTCAGTTTGTCTGCTCCGATTCGCAGAGGTATTGGCGATCGTTGGATGCTTCTAGCCATCCCATCAGTTCGTGTAATTGCAGAAGATAACGGCGACTTTGGGCAAGCCATCGTGGGCGGTGGCATCGCCGGAATGTCCTATAATATCCGTCCTGGGCTAAGCATCGGTCCCGGTTTTGGTTTTCTAACTCAAATTGAAGACTCTGTGAATTTCTTTCCCATATTGCTGGTTGATTGGGCATTTTCCGATCATTGGAAACTGCAAACAGGCCGAGGTTTCGGTGCTTCTCAAGGACCTGGTCTTGTTCTCAGCTATTCGATGAGTGAATCTTGGGAGTTGCTGCTTGGAGGCAGGTTCGAGCGTTTCCGTTTTCGGTTGAACGAGAATGGACCTAATCCCAATGGGGTGGGCGAGGACAGGAGTGCCTCTGTCAGTCTTGGGGCAAGGTATGCAGTCAACAATATCGGATACGTCACCATCTACGGAGGAGTCAATATGGTGGGAGAATTTTTAATAGACGATTCCTCTGGCAATGAACTTTTTTCCAGCGATTACCAGTCCGCTCCATCAGTGGGATTCAACGCCACATTTCGTTTCTAAAGTTTTTTGAACTTGCGTCTATTCATGCTTTATTTCGAAAAAAAATCTCGAATATCCTGCTCTGCACTCCACCTATACCAATGGCATATGGAGCCGGGTGCTTTTGAGACTCTGACTCCTCCATGGGAAAATGTATCCATTATTAAGCGTCCCGATCATCTTGAGGAAGGTGCAAAGGTTGTCTTAATTAATCGAATGGGTCCGGTTAAATTAACCTGGGTTGCTCTTCATCAGAATTTTGTTGAAGGTCGACGCTTCGACGATGTGCAAGAAACCGGACCTTTCAAGCATTGGCATCATTCTCACCTTTTTGAACCAATCACGGAACATTCTTGTATCATGCAGGACAAGATTGCATATCAATTACCCGGTGGATCCATGATCAATCGCTTGGCTGCACCTTTTGTGCATCGCCGGCTCGTCAAGATGTTTGATTATCGACACCAGCAGCTCATCTCCAACTTTGGAGAAGCTGTGTCAGATCCGGAAACGGTAAACACTCAATTCTAACTCAAATTAACTATCCCATCGTAGTCTTTTTCATCAGCCCAACGCATACAGACAAATGAAACAAATTTTGAATTGTAAAACGTCCGACTGTCCCCGGTTTTGGGAGAAGTTGACTGAAGGAGACAACGCCTTCACCAAATTTTGCCATGTCTGTTTCAAGAAGGTTATACTTGTTGAGGATTCAAAATTATGTGAATTCCACGTGCAATCTGGAACCCTTGTTGCCTCGAGTTTACCTGTGAACCGAATCGAAAGTTAACTTACGCTTTCACATTATTTTGGAATCAGGCGATGAACAAATTTCATGGTTGGTAATCTCGAAAGTAAAGCTTTCAGTTTCTCATGTATATTTTATCTGCAGCACATGCTGTTCCATCCACCAGTTACACTCAGTCAGAGTGTCTGAGATCTTTCCTGTCCAGTCCTCAGTTTCCTCTCCTCAAACCAGTATCCCAAACACTTTTAAGGCGAATTCTTGGCGGAGATAACGGAATCACATCGAGGCATCTCGCCTTGAGTCCTATCGATGATGCCTTCCAGTTAATTCCAGATGTACTTCATCGAAGGTTTGAAGTTCATGCTCCGACATTATCGGCTGAGGCTGCATTAAAGGCTCTCAAAAGATCTGATTTAGGCAAGGAGCAGATAGATGCAGTCGTGATCAGCACTTGCACCGGATATTTATGCCCTGGGTTAACAAGTTATGTGAGTGAATTGCTGGGCCTAGATTCCTCTTTAATCTACCTCGATTTGGTTGGACATGGGTGTGGTGCGGCGATTCCAAATCTGCGAACCGCACACGCGTTGATTCACTCTGGGCAGGCAGATAAGGTGCTTTCAATTTGTGTCGAGGTGTGCAGCGCTGCCTTTTATTTGGACGATGATCCTGGAGTGCTTATCAGCGCATGCCTTTTTGGGGATGCGGCGGCTGCAGTAGTTTGTAGTTCTGAACCTTCTTCTAAGTTACGAAAGATCCAGTGTGTCGACTTGCAATCAAACTTGCGTCCTGAAGACCGTGATTTGCTTCGTTTTGAACACAAAAATGGAATGTTACGAAATATATTATCTCCTGAAACTCCTGCGTTGGCGGCTCAGAGTGCAGCGACTGATCTCAATACGGTTCTCCTGAGAAATGGGATTCAACAGGATTCCATTCGTGCCTGGATTACTCATGCCGGAGGGAAACGTGTTCTGGATGCATTGACCGATCAACTTCAACTCCAGTACACGGATCTGGATATAAGCAGACAACTACTGGACCGATTTGGCAATACCAGCAGTGCATTTGTATTGATGGCATTGGAAGAGCATATACTCAAAGGTTCACCTAATGGGTATTGGTGGTTGAATTCTTTTGGGGCTGGTTTTTCCAGTCATGGAATTTTGCTTGCTGCGACCTAATCATGGAAAGAGTCGTTCAACCCGAAATACTGGACACACTTTCACCAGAGGATCCCCGTGTTGAAAATGCTCGAAGGGATTTGCGATGGATCAATGCCTTGATGAATCATTCTCGAATTCTTCAGGCCACTATTTTTCCCAATCTCCCAAAGAATGTTAAATTAAAGGTTCTTGAGATTGGATCTGGAGACGGATCACTTGCCCTGAATTCGTTCCAAAAATTGGGTAAAGTTCCTGAAGGAAGCAAGATTGATTTTGTGGATAAAGGAAGTGAGCCATCTGCTAAGGTCAAAAGCCGATTCAATGAGTTGGGATGGGAGGTTTCTGGCATTTCAATGGATATATTCCAGTGGCTCAAGCTAGACGAACACGGTTACCAGATTTGTTTTTCCAGCCTGTTTTTGCATCACTTTCAATCCATTGAGTTGAGTTGCCTCTTTCGTGAAATTTCCAGGAAAATATCTAGTTTTGTTTGTTTGGAACCACGTCGAAATCAATTTGGATTGCTTGGGGCTACCGGACTCAGGCTTCTGAATTGCGATTCAATCACACTCCATGATTCCAAGGTCAGCGTGCGTGCCGGATTTAACCGAACAGAATTAACGGACCTTTGGAATGAAAGTGCCGAGGGTGATTGGAAAATACAAGAAGGTCGAGCCGGTTTGTTCAGTCACCTGTTTTCAGCTTCCACTTTGAGGGCAAATAACTCGTGAAGTCAGCACGGTCAATTAACATAGTTGGGGGTGGTGTCGGGGGGCTCATGCTTGGACTGTGCCTCAGGCAAAAAGGAGTACAAACGACAATTCATGAGGCATCAGAGTATCCAAGGCATCGAGTCTGTGGTGAATTTATCAGTGGCAAAGGAGTTACGCTTTTAAAGCAGTTAGGTTTATTCGATTCTTTTGTGAAAGTTGGCGCGACCATGGCTACAACGGTGAGGTTTTTTGGGAATCAATCCCTGTCTTCGGTGTTCCAATTACCAGAGCCAGCCTTATGTGTTTCCAGATTTCAAATGGATCATCTCATGAGTCAACACTTTCAAAAAAGGGGAGGTGTCCTCAACACAGGACATCGCATGAGTGATCCATTGACTGGTCGTGCGGGTTTTGTAGCCGCCGTTGGGCGTCAACCACAGATGGATAGACATTCTTCGTGGATTGGATACAAGTTTCATCTTGAACATCTGCAGCTGCCGACAGATCTAGAGATGCATTTCAACGGGCAAGGGTATTTGGGGATGTGTGAAATCGAAGGAGGGCGGGTAAATGTTTGTGGTCTGTATAAATCGAAGCCAGGTTCAGAATTTTGTTTAAAGAACGATTGGAGAAGATTCCTTTTCTCCAACGCTCATCCATTGACTCATGATCTATTGGATAAAGCACGATTGGTGGAAGACTCGATGTGTTTCGTTGCCGGGCTTACCTATAATCAATATCGTCCTCCTCGTAAGCCATCCATTGCAAGCATCGGAGATTATATGGCAACTATCCCTCCATTGACCGGTAACGGGATGTCCATGGCTATGGAATCGGCGTGGTTGGCTACAGAGGCGATTTCCCGATATGCAGATCATCAGCTTAATTGGGAGGACACCATAGATTCCATAGGCCAAACTCAATTGAAATATTTTCGAAAGCGTCTCACCGTGGCTGTATCTCTCCAGAAGCTGATAATGTCTGATCGTTTTATTCGGTTGAGAGAATATTTGATCAGGTATTTACCGTATTTCCACAAATCGCTCTTCAAACTGACAAGATGAGGAATGGGGCTTGTTCAGAAGGTGAATGGGAAGTGACTGGAATTGGTATTGGCTGGATTCCTTCTGACCTTGATCCTACACTGAATTTAATGAACCTATAGGGGTTGCTGAAAAGTAAAAGATGAATGATTCTGGATTTAAATTTCAACAGACCTACTCACAGTTGCCGGAGATCTTTTTCACCCGGACTGCACCGGTAAAAGTTCGTCAACCCGAATTGGTGATACTCAATGAAGGATTGGCAACATCGATGAATCTTGATTTTTCAAAGTTAAGTTCAACTGAATCTGCAGCACTACTTTCAGGTAATACTTTGATTGCTGATTCCGATCCAATTGCCCAGGCATACGCAGGCCATCAGTTTGGTCATTTCACAAATCTGGGTGATGGGCGTGCCATCCTGTTAGGGGAACATGTTACTGCAGATGGCCGAAGGTTGGATGTGCAATTAAAAGGATCAGGACGTACGCCCTATTCTCGAGGTGGTGACGGTCGGGCTGCGCTTGGCCCGATGTTGAGGGAATATATTATCAGTGAAGCCATGTACGGGCTGGGGATTGAGACCACCCGAAGTCTGGCTGTGACCACGACCGGGGAGGAAGTTTACAGAGAAACTCCATTGAGGGGAGCAATTCTGACTCGTGTTGCGAAATCCC
Source organism: uncultured Verrucomicrobiota bacterium (assembly GCA_964342825.1). Classification (GTDB taxonomy): domain Bacteria; phylum Verrucomicrobiota; class Verrucomicrobiia; order Limisphaerales; family AAA164-E04; genus AAA164-E04. The sequence goes on along the minus strand of CAYFHO010000061.1, from coordinate 14,145 downwards.
ACATTCGAGTTGGCACTTTCCAATTTGCAGCTGCCCATCGGAATGTTTCATTCATTCGAGCCCTTGCAGATTATACAATCGATCGGCATTTCCCTGATCAAAAAGAAACGCAGAATCCCGCACTTGCAATGTTGAGCGCCTTTATGGAACAGCAGATTCGACTTATTGTTCAATGGATGCGCGTTGGTTTCATACATGGAGTGATGAACACTGATAACATGGCGCTTTCTGGGGAAACTATTGATTATGGTCCATGTGCATTCATGGATACCTACAATCCTTCAACTGTTTTCAGTTCAATCGATCACGGAGGACGTTATGCATTTGGCAATCAGCCTGTGGTAGCGCAATGGAACATCGCACGATTCGCGGAAACTCTCTTGCCACTGATAAATGATGATTCCGACAAGGCTCTGACCATGGCAGGTGAGGTGATGAGTCGTGCAGATCGTTTTTATCAAGAAACCTGGTTGGACATGATGCGTTGCAAGCTGGGATTGGTATCCAAAGAAGCAGAAGATGAAGCACTCGTTCGGGATTTATTGGACTGGATGAAAGATGCCAAAGCAGATTATACCAATACTTTCAGAGATTTAACTTATGGCAAGTCAATCAATGTTGGACCTTGCCAGGAATCTGAATTCGAGGATTGGAGAACCAAGTGGGAACAAAGAAGAAACAATGATCTTGCCAGTCTTGATGAATCCACTGAACTCATGAGGAAAAGTAACCCTGTCCTCATTCCCAGAAACCACAAAGTCGAGGAAGCCCTGTCTGCCGCTCAAGATTCAAACCTGAAACCATTGCTGGAATTGTTAAATGTTTTGAAGAATCCTTATCAGGAAACCAAGGCATCAGAACCTTATCAGGTGGCAGGCCATGGGCCTTATCAAACCTTTTGCGGTACCTGATCCATCTTTTTTAAATTTTAATGAATGATTGGATTCAAAGCGATCTTTTGCTTTATTGTTTCAATCAAATGCACAAATATAGCGATAATTTTCAATATTCCGTCTTAAGATCTCTACTTTTGTTTCTATTGATAGGAAACGGACTGCCAGGTGTTTGGGCTGCGGACACGGCGATTAACAAAGTCGATCTCGAATTTCTCAATGATGTTCAGCAGCGCACTTTTAATTGGTTTTGGGACTACTCCAATTCTCAAAACGGGCTAACCTTGGATCGTGCTCCCAAAGAAAATGCTTTTGCCAGTATTGCTGGTGTTGGGTTTGCTTTGACATCTTATCCCGTTGCCGTAGAGCGGGGTTTTTTGGATCGCAATCATGCAGTGGAGAAAACACTGGCAACACTCGAGTTTTTCATGAAGTCCAATCAGACAGAAGATCCCGTTGAAACCTCAGGATATCGCGGATTTTATTATCATTTTTTGGACCCCGAATCTGGTTTACGTTTTCGAAAAGTTGAGCTTTCCACCATAGATACAGCTCTGCTGATGGCTGGTGTGCTTTTTTGCCGCGAATATTATCATCGGGATACTGAGCTTGAGCGACGCATACGTGAATTATCAGATTTTCTATATCGTCGGGTTGAGTGGGATTGGACTCAAGTTCGAGGTGGGTTGATTTCCCATGGTTGGAAACCTGAATCAGGAATGCTCAAGCATGATTACAATGGTTACAATGAAGCCATGATTCTGTATATCCTGGCTCTAGGAAGTCCAACCCACCCGGTGCGTGAAGATTCATGGCAATCCTTTGTGGATACATACACCTGGACGGATTTTTATGGTCAACCCCATGTTAATTTTACGCCCCTTTTTGGTCATCAGTATTCTCATGTGTGGATTGATTTCCGTGGTATCAAAGATGCCTATATGAGAGAGCAGGGAATCGACTACTTTGAGAATTCCAGGCGAGCTACCTATGCTCAGCGTAGCTATGCCATAGAAAATCCGTTGCAGTGGAAAGATTACAGTTCAGATATATGGGGACTCACCGCATGTGATGGTCCAGCTAACGGTGAATGGGAATACATGGGGGAAATGAGACGATTCTGGACCTATACTGCCCGGGGAACTTCAGCCGTGCGCCGAAGGGATGATGGCACTATCGCTCCAACTGCTGCTGGAGGCAGTGTGGTTTTCGCGCCTGAAATAGTGATACCCACATTGAAGGCGATGGTTGAACGATATGGGAATGATGTGTTCACCCAATACGGCTTTGTGGATGCTTTTAACCCTTCATTTCAATATAATGAATCGAACTTGAGACATGGGCATATTTCGCCAGGGATTGGCTGGTTTGATAACGAACACCTGGGAATTGATCAGGGGCCTATCATATTGATGATCGAGAATTACCGTTCTGAATTCGTATGGAATGTCATGAAACGAAGTCCCTATATTCAATCCGGCTTACGAAAAGCTGGATTTAGTGGGGGATGGTTGGAATGAGGAAAGGTTTTTAGCAACATCATCCGGTAAAGTCCCAGGGCTTATAAAATTATTCATCGAATATAATATCCCAGGGACAGTTTCTGGTTAGCTTTGTATTTTATGAAATTTCACCATCCACTATTTCCCTTAAAATTATTCTATCAGGTCTTCACTGGTTCGTTGGCCCTGATTATTGGTGTTTTGGATATTCAAGGTCAACCTGGACCTAAAGTCATCAATGCAGCTGAGCTTTACCTTAAAGCCCATGAAAACTTAAAGAGCTTGAGTGCAGAGGATCAAAAACTGATCGCTGAATTCCGTGCGAAGGGGGACGATCCAAACAGCAAATTTGCTCAATCAGATTTAGAGCGATTGAGTCAAACCATCGAACCGACCTTCCAACTGATCTCTGAGGCTTCTAAAGCACAAAATGTTGATTGGCCTGCCGATTGGCAGAATCCATGGTGGATGGATTCTGGAACCTTGGGAAAGCAGCTTGCCAGAGCGATCGTTTTTAAGGCCAACATGGCGATCAATCACGAAAAGTATGAGTCCGCCGCTCAAGCCTATCTAACTGGTATCATTATGAGCCGGCATGTAGGTCAGGATGGCGTTTTTATGCTGCAATTGATCGAGGCCAGTTCTTACAGGATAATCATCAATGATTTTGCCAGGAATATCACCAGATTTCCTGGAGAGGTCTTAGCGGGATTTACGTCAAAATTGGACTGTGCGCCTGCCAATCAATCCATGAAGGAAGTATTCATCGCAGAACGCAGGTATGCCAACCAATTGATACAGCAGCAAGGGGCTCCATATCCCCCCGAACTGATCAAAGGTTTTAACGAGTTTTATGACCAAGTAGTCGCATGGGGGGATTTACCTGTCAGAGAGTTTGAGGAAAAAGTCAACGCCCTGGGAGGTAGCTATCAAGCAAACACCATGGTCAAAGCTCTGTTGCCAATGCTGATTCGTATTCGACAACAGATGGCGGTCCATCAGACTTACACCGAACTTTTCAGGTTAGGCTTGAACGTGGCACTCTCAGGGCCTCAAGCTGTGGAAGATTCTAATGATCCATTTGGTGAAGGTGCATATGAATACATCCCTCTAGAAGGGGAGGCATTTGCAGTTCGTAGCCAGCTAAAACAAAAACAAAAACCCGTCGAACTTACCTTTGGGCTTTAGCCTTTATCCAGGAGTTTGGCGTGAAGATTTTCACCCCAGCCCTTGGTTAAGAACCTGAAAATCCATTTTTGCTTCTTGCGAATGCGGTTATAAGCTTCGCGAATGTCCAGAATCATGGTGATGCGTCTGTTTGGACAGTTGAGTTCTCCAACATCATGAGTCGCCACCGGTTTGAATCCCATCACACGGGTATGGAATTCGTAAGGGCTGTGTTTTTCACCTTCAAAAATGTCAGTCACGTAATGAGAATAATCGCGTTCCACCGTTTCCTGGCTTGCCGCTCTCATGAGTGCTGCAACCACAACGATGTAACGGCGGTAGTCAGGAAGAACGGCAAATCTTCCTATTTCCGCGATTTTGTTTTCTGCAACAAACGCTTCCACATCCAATCCGCTCTCCAGTTTTTCGAATCCATATTCTTTGTAAAGCTCGAGAGGCGGGTTGTACATCACTCTCAAGACTCCAACAGGATTATCTTCGACCTGGCTAACAAACCAGCTAATGTCGTCCCGTTCCAAGTCGTTCATGGGGAAGAACTCATCGGCGTTGTATATCCAGTGCTTTTCCTGATCATAAGTGCGCTTCAAGACTGAAATGGCGCGATCCCGGTCATCATTGGACTGGACTTTGATCACATTGACTTTGGTGGAAAGTGATAAACTCATTTTTTACGCTGCTGGCGGTTCCAGGTCTTACCTGATAATTTGGATATGGCCGTCATGATTTCGACGTGTGCATCACGCAGATTCTTCAAAGAGGGTTTTTCTTTAGGGCCACCCAGATTCATGGGAGATCCAAATTCAAGGGTGAATGGTATATTTTCAGGAATAGGGCGGTCTTTCTGGTGGTTGGGAAAGCGAATGCCAGCGGGTACCACCGGGACTCCGGTTTTCAAAGCCATTTGTGCCACACCTGAATATCCCTTGAGCAGGACATCAGGTTGACGATTGGTGGTTCCTTCAGGAAACACACCCAGCGAGCGCCCTGAATCAAGGCAGTCGAGCGCCTGATCAAAACTGCCTTGCCCCTTGACAAACAATGGTTTGAACACGTTTAAAAATTTTGGTTTGGCTGGCTTACGTGCCACGGTGATGACTTCCCCAAAATAATAAAACACCCAAATTCCCGGAACCAGACAAAAATTCCAATCTGCCAAAAAATGGATCAGCCTGCCTCTGCGTAGGTAATGCAATAGTCCAGGAATATAGATGGCTTCCAGTTTTTGGCTGTGATTCAAGGCTAGAATGAAGGGATCCATTGCTGGATCGATGTGTCTCAAGCCTTTGACTTCGATAACTTTATTGCCAAAAAGCAAAAGGGTTAACTTGGTTAACCACTTGGTCGGAGCAAGATTTGTCAATGGCATGGATGCTTTAAGGATTTCAGCTTTAGAAAAGCAGTCCTTGTCCACCCGGTCAGGCACTGAAATTCCAACACCCCCAGAATTTGGGGTTGAGCATTTAAAATCTTCCATTCCTTCATTTGTCGATCGTTTCGACATAACGGGCCGAAAAAATACCCATGCCGCTCCTTTTTCGTAAAGCTGAAAACCAATGAGAACAAACAGAAGTCGGTACTATTTTTTCGAGAACATTTTTGTTGTTGTGATTGTCAAATTTGAACGGGCTTGCCTTCTTTAAAGGATTGTTCGGCTTTATCGCAAAGTATATGACTCATTAACACATCCGCCTCTTGTATCGGGAGTGGTTCTCCGGTGGTGACACAATGGTGAAATATGCGTAATTCCTCAATGTAAGCCTCTCGATACCGTGTTGGGAAAGAGTGTTCAATCACGGGTCTGAGGATGCCGTTAGCATCGGACAGGACAGTGGATCGAGGTGCTCGGTTTTCGGCTTGTATCATTCCTTCTTTACCAAAGGCCTCAATCCTTTGATCATATCCATAAGAAGCAAAGCGGTTCACATCAATGCTGGCCAGCATGCCACTTTGATATTTGAGGGATACGAGAACATTATCCAGATCTCCTATCTCGCGAATGCCATCTACAAAATTACTCCCTATTGCATACACCTCCACCGGATCTTGACCGGTAATAAATCGGAGCATGTCAAAATCATGAACCATGCAGTCATGAAAAATACCATGAGAAGTTCGGATGTAATGCATGGTGGGCAGGGGGGAATCACGGGAAGTCAATCGCATTACCTGAGGCGTTCCAATGACGCCATCTCGCACTTTTGCGGCCAGATCGGCAAAGGATGGGTCAAATCTGCGGTTAAAACCAACGAACAAACCCTTTCCATGTTCACGAGCCGCTGCAAAACAGTCTTTGATTTCGTTTAGCCCGTTCCCAAGAGGTTTTTCAGTGAATACTGATTTACCTGCCCGGAGGGATTTCATGATCTGGTGATAGTGTTCACCGGTAGGGGTGGCGATGATCACGGCATCGACAGACGGATCTGCCAAAGCGACATCAATTTCTGCACTAAATGCGCAATTAAATTTACGGCCAACATCCCTTGCTACCTCGAGATCCACATCAACTACATGTGTCAGATCAAGAGTAGAGAGTGACCTGATGCTTTGCAGGTGAAATTTTCCCGCACGACCCAGCCCAAAAAGTGCCACTCTGAATGGAGAGTTCATAACCATTTAAGATCTCCAATCGAAATTCATTGAAACACCTTGGTCCAAGTGATGAACATTCCATGTGCATCGTAATCCAGGTATCCATTGCTTAAATCATCTCTATAACGATAGTAGGCATATTGAAGTCCGATGGAATCTGAATCTGTCAGTTGCTTGTGGATTTCGAATTGCCAGGCATGTTGGCTGAACTCAGATCCCATTGGCAATCCCAAGGGTAATGATTGACCATAATCTGCATGGCTGAATGTGTAATTTGCCATCAATCGTGTTGATTCGCTGTATAAAAAAGTCCATGAGGAGAACAAGGTATAGAGATCCCCTTCATAGGGAGCGATGATGGTGTTGTCATTCATTCCTGAAACAATCCTTGAGTCAGTATAACTTGCAGTCCCTGTCCAGAACCACCTGGTGGCCGGTGAAAGTGTCGTGGTGATTCGATAGGTGTGGCTGTCGTAGTTTCCTGCGAGGATGCTGCCCGCGGGGTAATCCACTCCGTTCAGGTTTAACGAGTCCAGGGTCGATGTATAGTCTGATTGTTCCCCTTCATAAGCCAGAGTAGTCTTCAGCCAGGTTGCGGGTTTCCATGTTGTACTTAACCCCCAATTCTGCCCCTCAGTTTCCCTCTCAGTAAGGGCCGATGGATAGCCGTTTCCAGGAAGATTACTGCGGTCTGTATCGAGAAGGTTTTTAAAATCATGGTGGCGCCTTTTGTATCCGTATGTCGGATTAAAGGTCCATTTTCTCCAGGGTGAAAAAGTGCTGCCCAGTTCTACATTGGCATGACTTCCCCTGGCATCAATGTCACGCATGAAATCTTCTCTGGAGTCAAAACTGTCATCGAGCAGCGAGTTCTCCGTCTGTCCGATTGCTTCCTGTTGAAGCCGTACATCGGTGTAGAGAATCGTGTTTGGAATACCCGTATGTCGAATACCGAAGTTTTCTTCAATTTGGAATCGATCAACATTGCTTCCTAATGTTGTCGGCGAGCCAAAGAAGGTCGTGTCTCCGGTTCCCTTGCGACGTGTCCATTCTGTCTGAATGCCTCCGTATCCGGTCAAATTTTTCCATGGTCCCAGCAGGCTGTTGACATTCATGATGTGAGATTCACTGTTTAATTGGATTCCGCGAGTCGCAAAAGGCATTCCGGCACCGGCAGGATTGGTGGGATCGAAGTTTCCAAGAGCGAGGTTGGCATCTCCGTCAACATGAGAGAAATAATAGCCTCCACTTGCCAGCCACCAAGGTTTGATTTTTTTCTCCACGGTTAGTGCATTCGATCCCTGGAAATGTTGGTAATCATCTTCCTGCGTCGACACAAATCCAGGTAGTGGATCACCGTCATTAATGAAGTCGCCTGTTTCGAGTGTGTTGGTTTGATTAAAGAACTCTCCGCGGAAATCGTCACGAATGAGGAATCCATTCCATTCGTGATCCAAACTCAGAGTGATGATGTGGGTTTCCTGGTCAATACGTTTCCAGGCTGGATAGATACTATGGCCATTGAAAGCTGCGTCGAATGCGGGGCCCCATTGGAGCATGGATTTGTCTCCGTTGCGTGCTCTGTATTCGTAGCCAAGGGTTAGTTTGGGGTAATGAGGCCGGTCCAGGCCTAATTCAAACCAGGCATTGGAGAGATCCATCTGAAGGTCTCGATTGAGTGCATATGGCCCCAAGTCGAATGCAGGTGAATATCCACCATAAGGATCATCATAGGTCCTTGCCTGATCCAATCCAAATCGGAAGAACCCCAGGTCACGCTTCCGAATCTCCGCCTCCACAGCGTATCGGTCATTAGGAGCCGTGACCGTTCCACTCCCGGAAAAGGAAGTGCCGCCGTCTAATGTTTGTTTCCATTCAAAATTTTGAATGCCTCCATTCACACCATCACGCATCCAATAATGCTCCCTGAAGGCTGCTTTGTTCCCGTCCACGGCCAGAAACCTCAACTGAGGAGTGATCTTGAAATAGAATGATTCCTCCGATATTTCCTCGAAAGGTAATCCTTGGTCAATCCAGGCTCGCAACAAACCAATTTGCTCGTCGGAGAGCTTGTTGCCCTTGCCAATGGGGGGCATTTCAGAGTCTTCCTCCAGATGTGCAACAAATTGAATCAGGGCGCTTTCTTCGCTGTTGCCAACTATGATGTTGGATCCGTAATCGCCCTCTGCCAATGCGTAATCTCGCGTTGTGAGTCTATAGTTTCCTTTTGGATCTTCGTTTCCGTGACACTGAAAACAGGATTCCTTCAGGATAGGGAGAATGTCTTTGGTGAAATCAACGGTGCGAGATGCGGGCGCTGGTAGTTCCTGGGCTTTCGTCCTAGGAGACAAAACAACTGAGACAGTGAATAAAAAACAGGATGCGTAGGCCAGGAGAGTCGATGCTTTTCCAGATACCACAAGGTTGGTGCTAAAATCTTTCATAATATAACCTCCCGTTTTTAAAATCTCATTTTGGGATCCACCATTGAGCCGTGGACTTGGGTATGACATCCGGCTGTCCAGCAACTCCCTGCCTGCATATTGAAACCATGAGGTTCCTTACCAATGAAAATGTCACCCGAACCTGGAAATTGAATTTGAGCGTGGCACTTCAGACATAAATTGGAATCCCTTTGCACCAGCATCTTGGGGTTGACTGAACCATGGGGATCATGACATTCCGTGCAACCTTCCCTCATGGCTTCATGTTCAAATACGAATGTCCGTGCCTGTTCCTGATGGCATTCAGCGCAGGATTGATTCAATCTGGCAAAAGCCAATCCTCCACTGGGTTTGAATATATCCCTTCCATGGGGATCATGGCAGTCGACGCAGTTCATTAAATCTTCAAGCACAGGGTGATGATTGGGCAGACTGAACTTTGCATGGATTTCCTGATGGCATTCCATGCATGAAGCAGAATCTCGACCTGGGTTATGAATGAATACGCCCTTACCCCCACCGGCTTTAACATGTAGACTACCCGGTCCGTGACAGGATTCGCATCCGGAGACCCCCGCTGATTTTGCATCACTCACATGAAATCTGGCATGAGGGCTCGCTGGAAACACGTTCACGATGTTGGTATGGCAATCGGAGCAGGCTGCATTTCCTAAAAAAGTTGCTCCTTCAATTTGAGGGGGGCGAATGACAGGCATTTTGTGGATGGTGCCGCATGAAGTGCTCCCAAGGCTGATCCATAAAAGCGAGCTTGTAAGGATGAGTCCGCACCATAAGGATTGCCATTTTTTATTACTCATGAGTTTGATGGAATTTGGTTGCCACTGAAGCTAGTTAGCTTGTTCAGGAACTTCAATCTTTAAGCATTTTTCTTTGAAGGGGTAAAAACATCAGTTCTTTCCCTTTTTTTGTAAGAATCGGCTCAGCCAAGGGATCAAGAACATCAGTGCTACCAGCAAAACCATGCTGAGGCAAAATGGGCGGGTGATAAAAGGCATCCAGTCTCCTTCAGTTTTTATGAGTCCGGTGCGTAAATTTTTCTCAACCATGGGGCCGAGGATGAGTCCCAAAATTAGTGGAGCCAGGGGAATGCGAAGGATTTCCAGACCGAAACCGATCAGGCCAAAAACAGCCATCACATAGACATCGAACATGCTGTTTTGAAGTGAGTAGGCTCCAACAACAGAAAAGATCACTACCGAGGCTAGAACCCAGTGGCGGGGGAGTCTCAGAAGCTTGTCGAAGGTTTTAATCCCAATCCAACCAGCCGGCAGCAATAAGATCTGGGTGATCAATGCGATTGCAAAAATGGATTGTACCTGGGCTCCACTTTGTTCGAAAATCATGGGACCGGGTTTGATGTCGTAAACCATGAGAGCACCCAGGACGATTGCGGTGACTGCATCTCCAGGGATCCCAAAAACAAGCGCAGGAATCCATGCACCGCCCACAGCTGCATTGTTTGCGCTGGTCGGAGCTATGACTCCCTCCTCGGTTCCTGTCCCAAAACTTTTTGGATTTTTGGAAGTTTTCTGAGCCAATCCGTAAGCACCCCAAGCTGCAATATCCGCCCCTGCACCAGGCAGTGCTCCGATGACCGTTCCTGCAACAGATGATTGAGTGATTAATCTTTTATAGCCCTTCAAACTTTTCAACACTTCCCAGATCAATGGTTGCCCTGAGTGTTTTTTGTTTGGACTATTATCTAGTGACGTTTGAGGGTTCGGTTTCCAAATATTCCTGAGTACTTCCGACAAACCAAACAAACCAATCATGACGGGAATGAACTGAACTCCATCCATAAGTTCCGTTTTCCCGAATGTGAACCTCTGAGCCCCGCTGACCACATCCAGCCCTACCGTTGAAATCAACATCCCAAGGCATGCGGCCAAAATACCGTTCAAAGTATTTCCTGCACTGACCAGCGCGCTCATGCTAAGCCCAAAGACGGCCAACCAAAAATATTCAAACGAGCTGAATTTTAAGGCGAATTTGGCAAGTTGAGGTGCCAGAAAAATCAATAGCAACACCCCGATCACTCCTCCAATACAACTGCAACAAAGGTCCAGGTACAGTGCTCTTATACCTCGACCTTGACGGGCCATTTGGTGTCCATCCAATGTGGCAGCCGCTGATGCCGGAGTTCCAGGGATTCTCAGGTAGGTGGCAGGAATGTCACCTGCAAATATGGCTGTAAAGCTGACTCCTATGATCATGGCCAGACCTGCATTGGCAGGCAGGTAGTAGCTCATGGGGACAATCAGTGCTACGGCCATTGTGGCGGTTAATCCTGGGGTTGCTCCCACGAAGATGCCGAACACCATCCCCAAAAGCCAGGGAATCAATGTGCCCAATTGAACTAGCTCTAACCAATCCATCCGAAATGAGGCAGTAGCGTTACTGAACCAGTTTCAACGCTTTTCGCAATTGCCTGGCCAATAATTCTATGCCTTCGTTGCGTGGCATATCTCTAAATGGTTGATTAAAGGGTTCAGCCATCACTGGACCACGGACACCTTGCTCGGCCAGGCCATTTAAAAATCCTTTCGTATCAATGACTCCGGTGGAGTATGGTAGCTCTCTTCGGTTGTCCTGCAGGAAGGGGCGGTCTATTCCAGTTTGTGCATCATTGAGTTCGATGCTGACGACGTGTTTGGGATCCAGCAATTTCAGATCTTCAATTCCGTCTTGTGCATTGTGCCAATGCCAGCAATCCATGACCAGGCCTACGGAATCCAGTCCAATCGATTCAATTAATTCGAGTCCTTCTCTCAGGGTGTGAATGAAGGGGAATTTCCGGCGGTTGCGCAAGGATTCTGTTCCCACATACTCCATCCCAAATCTTAGTCCATGGTCAGCCAAAATTTTGCCAATTTCTCCCAACCTTGCGGTGTGTTGTTTGAAATTCTCAAGGTAGGTCAATTCGTTGTGACATGGCATGATGTAAGTGATGGCACTTTCGAGTCCTGCTTTCTTCAATGCCTTGGCGGTGTTCGGAAGCTGCTTTATTCCTTCTCTAAAGCGATTTTCATCGTTTCGAAAATCGACCGGCATGTTGGATGTGCCCCATTTCAATCCAGCATCTTCCAATTGTTGGGCATAGGATTCGTGTTCCCTGTCGCTCCAATTCCGAATTTCATCTGTGTGGGCTCCGATGGTTTCAAATCCAAATTGTTTGCCCCACTTGATGGCATCATCCTGGCTGCCGGGTATGGCCAGCTTCCATACCGTTAAATCCAGAGTGAAGGGGCTTTTTGAGGGCGCTGCCAAAGCGTTTTGATTCAAGAACGAAGTGCTCACAGCTGCTCCTGCGAGCATGCCTGCCTGGTATATCCATGATCTTCGATTCAATACCGATTCACATTTTTGGTCGGCGCGTCTAAACGTCTCCTGGGGTGTTTGCATGACTCCCTGATACTTGAACAGCGAATATTGGTCAATGGCAGGTTGGATTTGCCTTGGCAATTTTCAACCTGATATTTACAAACGCTGAATGAAATCCTCCCGATGTCGTGAATGGTTGAGCCGTCTGGGGCCCGGAGCGATCATCGCTTCATTGACGATAGGATCGGGTGAGTTGGTGTTTTCTTCCAGAGCAGGTTCTTTGTTCGGCTACAATATTCTGTTTGTTTTCCTCCTGATTTGTTTCTTTAAATGGTTGTTGGTTTACGCGACGGGAAGGCAATTTATCATCACGGGAAAACATCCTTTGGAGAGCTGGATGGATCTGCCAGGTCCTCGCGGTTGGTTACCCGTTACTTTTCTTATTTTAGCTGTGCCCTGTTTTCCCATTTGGGTTGCTTTTCATGCCTCAACCCTTGGTTCCATACTCAATCATCTTTTTGGTGAGTTCTTGGGGATTCACTATGCTTTTGCCCTTCTCTGTTTGGTGGGTGTTTTCCTTTTATCGATTCGAGGGAGTTATCAGAAACTGGAACGAGTACAGATTCTGATTGTTGGTTTGATGCTGTTGTTGGTGATACTCACCGTATTTTTACTCAAACCAAATTGGTGGGAAGTCTTTCAAGGAGTAATTTTACCGGGAAGCTTTCAGTACCCTGATTGGATAGATCAATACCCGAGTTTCAATGAAAGACCTGTTTGGGTGGAGCTGTCGACTTATGTCGGAGTGGTGGGAGGTTCAAGTTATGATTACCTTTGCTATGTGGCGTTTATCCGTGAGAAGGGGTGGGGGAATGCGGGACGAAATGTATCATCAGGTGCGGGGAATGTCGCCACACCAAATTCTCCTTCGTCTTTGAATCTCGATCAAGATTGTCGCAATGGCTTACAATCATTGCGTTGGGATAGTTTGATCAGTTTTATTTGTGTTTTTTTGTTCAGCGTCGTTTTTGTCATTTGCGGAAAACTGGTTTTGGCCCCGCAATCGTTGACTCCGACTGGTGGAGATTTGCTGACACTTCAGTCCGCGTTTGTTTCTGAAATTTATCCCCAACTTCGATATGTTTATTTTGCCGGGGCCATCATGGCTATGGGAGGAACCTTGTATGGAACTCTGGAGGTCGGTCCAACCATTGTGAAGGAATCGTTATGTGCTCTTATCGACACGAAATTGAGACCATCTTTTGAAGTGATTCGACAATGGAGCCTTTGGCTTATCTCCATGATGGCACTGTCAGTATTGCTCCTTCTTCAGGCGAAACAGTGGATGAATCCAGGGGGAGATACGGTAAGTTTTGTCTGGATACTCACACCTGCCAATTTATTCACTGGAGTTCTGGGCTGCGGAATCATTTGTTTCGCTACGATTTGGATTTCCATCAAAATGTCCCAAGCTGTATCCTCGTTTCTTGGGAAAGGATGGTATCCAGCAATCTTATTGGGTGGCCTGCTATTCTTTTCCTTGGGGATCAAAGGCTACTGGGATCACGGTCGATACTTATCCTTTTTAATCTTGGCAGGTTCAGTGACCTTAGGATTTATTTGCGCAATCGTTATCCAAACTACGCAAGGGCACCATAAGGATTAGCTTAAACCGATTCCAGGATCATATTTCCATAGGCGGTTGTATCTCCAGTTCGGATCAAACCTATCGCGTTTGGAACTCTTTTTTTGAATTCGATGTGAGGCTCGAAGGTTCGTTGTATGCCCCTGCAGGCGGTTTCGAACTCGGACAGTTTTTCCTTGGGATTAGTGTTCAGGAACTCTTCAGCCATCCATATCTCCCCGCATTTCCAATTGGGTAGCAAAGCGTCCAATACTTGGGGTATGGTTGGGATTCCTCTAACCAAGGTAAGGTCGACCGTTTCAATCATTGTCCAATAGGGAAACGCAGCGTCTGAGATGACAATGGTATTCGTGTGACGAACCCTTGAGATCAAGGATAACAAATCTGGGTTGATGATGCCTTCAATTAACATAATGGTTCCTTTGTTCCCGAACTTATTTCAGGGGCATTGAAATGTGCAATGACAATATCGATTTTCATTGCTTGGGGGGTGCGATTAAAACTACGGGGCAAAAAAACTTGAAAAAAATGCATTTTAAGCT
>CAYFHO010000060.1:0-36649 GCA_964342825.1 uncultured Verrucomicrobiota bacterium | reverse complement strand
AGTGGCTGCATTTAAACCGCCCACAGGTGGCTGCTTTTGAATCGCCCGGTGACAGGCGTGGAGGACTCAGATTCATGTATTATTTGAACCAGCTTCATACGGGTGAAGGGGAACTTCAGGAAAGGATTCAAAGAGGAATTGGAGGCATGTATTTTCGGTTCTTTCAGGATTATCCTCGTGCTGCCTGGTGGTGGGAGCAGGCCGGCCCCGAGGGTAATCACAACATGGTGGGATTAGCCGAATGTTATTACAAATTGGGAAGCCGGGAAATGGCTTTAGAAATGCTTAACAAGGCGGGCACTTCTCCAGGGAAAATCAAATTATTGGGTGCAATGGGAGACATTGATTCAGCGCTCAAACTGGCGGATTCGTATGTCAGATATGCCAACCAACCCCACGAAGCACTGCTCGTAGCTGGAGATATTTGCCGTGCAGCCGATCGATTTGAGAAAGCCATTGAATACTATCAGAAAGTTTTGTCTGCGCCAGCCGCTCGCAATGACCAGTATTCCAAGAGATACCTGGGAAGAGCCCAAGACAGCATCGAATCCATCTAACTCTTTGAATTACTTCAAATTTCGAAACTGGCAGATGGTAAGTATAAAGGAAGCAGCCTGGGTTATGAGGCACCAGTGCATGTCGAAGCCACCGTTGAATCAGGCCGTGTCACCAAAGTAGAGATCACCCAACATCGCGAGAAACAATATTATTCGGCCCTGCAAGATGTCCCGGAGCAGATCATCAGAAAACAGGACCTTAAAAATGTCGATGCCACCAGCCGAGCTACCATCACGGCCGTGGCAATCATCAATGCAACTGCCAAAGCGCTCACTTCGGGAAATAAACCCTGAATCTTGAAGTGAGGACTTACCCGTTAAAATCAATTTTTGCAGCCGCCGGTTGTATGCTTTTGGGAACAGGACTTTTGCTTGGACGGGAATCATTTGATCGATTTCAGGTGATCGTCACCGTTCTAGGCGCCATCACCATGACTGCAGGTTTAGCAGTGATTCTTTCTGGATTCAATGACCGTCGGCGCACCCCTGCCCTGTTTCGCTTGGATTGGTACCTGCCCTTCCTTCGTAGAAACCGAATCATCCAAGGACGCCCCAACTTGTTTGCACGATGGACTCAAAAAATCCTGCCGTGAAGTTATTTTTTTAATCCAACGACGGGGCGGGAAGGACACCTGCGTAAAGTATTGAGAAAGTGCGGACACACTGTGTTGGCTTCTCCATTCAGAAGGTTATCTCAGTCCATATTCCTGATCCTGTTCCTGGTCAGTTTCTTTTACGTCTGCTGGCCCTATGGTGTCAAACCTGCACAAGAGGGCTGGATCATTGCAGATCTTGATTTCAAGGACCTGGACCAGAATTCTGGACACTTAAGCTTTTCGATTCCTGAAGGTGCGGCAGCGCAATTAAATTCTGGGCAGGATTGTTACCTGTCCTTGAATAGCGAATTGGGTGAGCAAATAAATCTTGGCCTGTTTGAGATTCAAACTCTGACCAGCATGGAAGTCTCACTGTCAGGGAAGAACGGACTTTCATCGGATCTATTGGACTCCATCCTGTTTTCGGAAAGTGGTTGGAGCCTACACGAAACGGAACCGGGAAAATGGCCCTCGCATCATGCCGATCACCTGGCCCGAAAAGAAATCATCCCAGCTGAAATCATCTTAATGATAGACCCTCTTGTCAGCATTTCCACAGCCATTGCTTCCAAGAGTTGGATTTGGTCATTGATCAGCGGCGGAGTTATTTTGATCGCATGCATTCTGATCCCGAGAGGGTTTTGTGGTTATATTTGTCCACTTGGAACTGTCATTGATTTATTTGATCGATTCGTTGGAACACATTGGAAAAGATGGCGAATTGCAAAAGATGGCTGGTGGGTTCATATCAAATATTATCTACTGACAGGCGTCTTGTTGGCGGCGTTATCTGGTGTTTTAATCTCGGGCTACTTCTCTGCCATCCCGGTGATCACGCGTGCCATGCTGTTCATCGGTGACCCCATTCAGACCGTTTGGATGCGCGGTTCGCATCTGGTTCCCCCAATGAATGCAGGACATTGGTTGTCGATCATCCTTTTCTTCGCAGTGCTTGCACTTGGTTTGCTCAAGCCAAGATTCTGGTGCAAATATGTCTGCCCAAGTGGGGCTGTCTTTTCAATTGGCAATCTTTTTCGAATTTCGGAACGCAAGGTGGAGTCATCCTGCATCCATTGCAACAAATGCGTCACTGTTTGCCCTTTTGATGCGATCAAACCGGATTTCACCACGCGCACTACCGATTGCACCCTTTGTCAGACATGCGGAGGCGTCTGCCCAACCCATGCCATCAAATTTGTGGACCGCTGGAATTCATTTGATCTCAAACCAGTCAATGACCCGCCCACCGGCGAAACGACCCTGGGACGTAGAGGATTTCTGGGCCTGATGGGTGGGGCCGCATTAGGTATTACTGGAGGCTTGGGGGCGGCCGTGACAACAAAAATGTTCGGGGCAAGATTGTCCGATAATCCAGAGAGCTTGCCCGTACGCCCACCGGGAAGCGTCCCTGAACAGGAATTTTTACAAATGTGCATTCGGTGCGGAGAATGCTTCAAGGCATGCCCCAATCATGTATTGCAACCCATGGGCTTTAGCCAGGGACTGGAAGGCTTATGGACACCTGAGGTGAATGCCAACTGGGCAGGCTGCGACTCAAGTTGCAATGCCTGTGGTCAGGTTTGCCCTACGGGAGCCATTCGGGCATTGCCTTTGGAAGAAAAGAAAGCGGCAAGAATGGGTTTGGCCATCGTCAATGAAACAACCTGCCTCCCGTTTGCTGAACGTGAAGCATGCCAATTGTGTGTAGATGAATGCGCCGCCGCCGGTTATCATGCGATCGAGTTCACGCGGGTTGGAACGCAGGTTGACGACACGGGACAGATCATACCCGACAGCGGTTTTCTCGCCCCTGTAGTTTTGCCCGAACAATGCGTAGGATGCGGTTTATGTCAGACTCGTTGCCATGGGATCAACGTTGAACAAAAAAGTATTCCTCAACAGTCAGCCATAGTGATCAAAGCAGGCCCCGGAAATGAAGACCGGACAATGGACGGTTCTTATGTGGAAATGCGTAAGGAACGGGAAGCTCAGAAACCTTTACCAAACCCTGAAAACAATTCGATCCCAGAAACTCTCGAAGACCCGTTTGGGGATCCTTTTTGAGGAAACCAAAAGCAATAGGCAAAAAATAGTTACATCAAGTAACACCACTTTTCCATATGCACGCCTCAGACAATCGTAAGAAAAAACAGATTTTTATAGTCATAATGATACTGCTCCTTATTGCTTTTTTGGTAAGGAAATTGATCTACATTGACCCAAAAGATCCAGTTTTCACAGGAGAACTGGCCCCATACCACGGAAATATAAATGGCATTCAATATCAAGGAATTCGAGAAAAAGCTGACCAAAAAGTCCTTCTGTTTAAATTCTTCAACTCAACTGAAAAACAGGTAACATTCTGGTCCTGCAACACTTTAGTCCTTAATACCAACTTGAAGAAATGGGAAGTTGCCCCTCCTGTGGGACCAGACTTTGTTAGTGTCCCACCAAAGCATTCATCCGTATTTGAAATTCCTGCCCCAAAAGAGACGGTAACTTGGAGGGCTACCTTTGATCGTCATTACCAAAAGAGAGACCGAATCGTCGGTTTTAAAAAGCTTAACTGGTTATTCTCTGTAGAGTCTGTCCCTGAAAACAGAAACTACCTTGGGAATTTTGCGTCTCCATTCATGCGGGGGTCAAGCCCTGTGACTGAAAAATTGAATGCAGAATTGAATCAAATACCGCTACCAGAAAACGAGACGTATTCCCGCCCCCATTCATTGATGAACCCTTGACTGACAACAAGCAATTCATGTAAGCAAAGCTGGCGCTAACACAAATGTAAGGGAATTCCCCTATTTTTTGAATTACGATCCTGTGTTGTCATGTTTCAAGAAATTCTGAATAACAAGGCAAAATGACACTGAGCATTTGAGAATATTTCAAACTCCATTATACTGAATGTCTATGCCAACCCAGGTCCTCATGCGGTTTATTCGCCTTTTTCTCTGCCTTGCGATGACTTCAACTCTCCACGCACGGGTGGAGTTGGGAAGCGATATGCTGGAGTTGCTTAAGTTTGAACCGCTGAAAGGGAAGCGTGTGGGACTCTTGACCAACCCAAGCGGCGTCAACAGTCGGGGAGTGTCCACCATCCAACTGTTGCACAAAGCTCCGGAAGTCAATCTAGTGGCTCTTTTTGGAGCCGAGCATGGATTGGACGGCAAAGCTTCCGCGGGCAAAGAAGTTCGCGACAGTATCGATCCGATCACTGGACTGCCTGCCTTTTCACTCTACGGCCCCGGTCCGGTTCGCAAACCCACCGAATCCATGTTAAAGCATATTGACATCATGGTGTATGACCTCCAGGACACGGGTGCAAGGTCCTATACCTTCATCAGTTCCATGGGAATGGCCATGGAGGCTTGCGGGAAAGCAGGAGTGGAATTCATGGTTTTGGATCGCCCCAACCCACTGGGAGGCTTGCGTGTCGAAGGGCCACTCTTCAACCCTCGATTTAAATCCATGGTCGGTCAATGGCCGATCCCTTATGTTTACGGAATGACCTGTGGTGAGTTGGCGCGCCTGATCAACAAGGAAGGAATGATCGATCACCCTTGTGTTCTTTATATCGTCCCCATGCGAGGGTGGAAACGGGACATGGTCTGGAAAGATACAGGTCTCAACTGGAAACCGACATCGCCACTGGTGCCTCACGCCCACTCCCCTTTATTCCAGGTTGCTCTGGGAATGGTGGGTGAGATTGGCGGTCTGGACCTCGGATTCGGAACCCGGATGCCATTCGAACTCTTTGGTTCAGCCTGGTTGGATTCGGATAAAGTCAGCGGCCACCTCAACGGTTTGAATTTACCCGGCGTCCAATTTCGATCCATAAAAACAACTGTCGCCAGAGGAAAGTACAGGGGGAGAAACATTCCCGCGGTTAAGGTAGATTTCATTGATCCAGTTCGTGCCCCCTTGACCCCGATCAACCTTTACATCATTGAAGCCATGCGAAAAACGCAAGGTAGGGATATGATCAGGATCCAAAACGAAGCCGGTAAAAACTGGGGATTGTTCGATAAAGTCAATGGAACCAATGCAACAAGACTGGATTTGCAGGTGGGCCGTTCCGTGGACAACATCGTCAAGTCCTGGAGCCGTGGTCTGGAATCTTTTCAAGAGAAACGACGCCCATATCTCATTTATCCGGCCTCCAACTAAAAGCTTGGGATTAACTGCCGCGGGGAGCTCGACATTTTCTCAACGAAACGTTGCATCATCAGGGTGAATTCTGCATGCTCGGGAGCAAAGACGAGATCCCCATGGAATACGAAGTGGTCACTCAGGAAGACGTATTTCACTCGATGGAATCCGCCAAAACGATTGGTCGAAAAGCCTACGACGAGCTGGTGACCAATCTTCGGGCGGATCTCCTGCAAGCTCAGCGCGCCCTCAGTGAGACTTCGCAGTCGGTAGTCATCACGATCGGAGGTGTTGATGGTGCCGGTAAAGGTGAAGTGATTCAGATCCTCAATGAATGGTTGGATCCTCGTGGTCTCGACACCCACAGCTTTTGGGATATGGCGGCTGATGCAACGGATCGCCCCTACCAATGGCGCTATTGGCAATCCCTTCCCAGCCGCGGCCGCATTGCGATTTGGTTTGGCGGAATGTATACCGATCCCATCGACAAATACGTCCATGAACGACGCAGCACCGAATGGGTGGCGGAAATCAGCAAAGAAATCAGGTTTTTTGAAAGCATGGTCCGCAAGGACGGGACCATTCAGGCCAAAATCTGGTTACACCTGACGAAAGGGGCTCAGCATCGACGGCTTAAGGATTTGTATGAGAACCCATTGGAACACTGGCGGGCCATGCGTGATGACTGGAAACATCACAACCTCTATGAACATTTTGCAGAGGCTGCCGAGCAGTTGATCCTGTTCACGCGCAGCAAGGACGCTCCCTGGCATATCGTGGATGCCTCCATCAAGGAGTGGCGTAATGTCACCGTTGGACGCCTCCTGCACGAGGCGATGATGAAGGCCATCAAGCTTGAGAAAGCCCAAAGGCCCAAGAAAAAACCTACCATCAACATCCCAAAAGTTGACCGTAATTTCCTCTCGGAGGTTGATCTGGATCAGAGGCTGGAGCTGGCGGTCTATGAGCAGGCCTTGGTGACGTGGCAAGGTCGTTTGCATCGTCTTTTCTGGGAAGCATACGACCGCAATATTTCGACCGTCCTTGCCTTTGAAGGTTGGGATGCCGCAGGAAAAGGCAGCGCCATCAAACGTGTTACCGCTGCCATCGACGCCAGGTTATACCGCATCGTTTGCGTGGCTGCTCCCACCCCCGAAGAAAATAAGTACCATTACCTTTGGCGGTTTTGGAATCCGCTTCCCAGGGCTGGGCGGATTACTATTTTTGATCGCTCCTGGTATGGGAGAGTATTGGTGGAGCGCGTGGAAAACTTTGCCAAAGAGCACGAATGGAAGCGTGCCTACGAGGAAATCAATGAATTTGAACGCCATCTGACAGATCACGGAACGGTGGTCTGCAAATTCTGGCTGCATATCAATCAGGAAAAGCAGATGGAGAGGTTTAAAAAACGCCTTAAAATCCCCTATAAACGCCATAAAATCACGGACGAAGACTGGAGAAATCGTGAGAAGTGGCCTCAATACGAAAAGGCAGTCAATGACATGATAGGCCTTACGAACACTCCGAATGCACCCTGGACCATTGTCGCCGGCAACAACAAGAAATTCGCACGCATCCAGATCCTTCAATCCATATGCCATCAATTGGAAGAGGCACTCGGCGGACACGGAGAAGATCATTAATTTTTCGTCATTCCATTTGCGGGAGCAGCCGCAGTGCTCCATACTTGCTGCGTGAGTTTTGTCGAAACATTTCATCGACTCCCTCTTGGCAAGTGGCATGAGGGCTGTATGGCTGCGTCCACCCATAAAGTGGAACAGGCATTACATGGATCTGGGGGCGTCATGCAAAGATTCATGGCCCTTATCTCTCCGGAAGCGGAACAGCAACTGGAGGCACTGTGCCAAACTTCAAAAGCAATTACCCAACAGCGCTTCGGCAAAGTCATCAGGCTTTTTGCACCGCTGTATCTTTCCAATGAATGCATCAACAACTGCCAATATTGTGGATTCTCCAGAGACAATCCCATTTTGCGAGTGACATTGGGAGTGGATGAAGTAGAGCGCGAAGCCCGGGAGTTGGTAAACCAGGGTTTCCGAAACATCCTTTTGGTTGCCGGTGAGCATCCCAAATTTGTCTCCTCCGGATATATGGAAACCTGCTTGCGGACACTTAAACCCATTGTCCCAAGCCTGTCTCTGGAAGTGGGCCCCATGGAGACTGATGAATATCAACCGATGGTTCAGGCCGGGGCAGAAGGTTTGGTCGTTTATCAAGAAACCTATGATCAGGAAATCTACAGACAAATGCACACTGCAGGCCCCAAGAAAGATTTCGATTGGCGCCTGGCCACACCGGAGAGAGCTTACGATGCGGGTTTCAGAAGGCTGGGGATTGGTGCTTTATTTGGATTGGCGGACTGGCGATGGGAAGCACTTTCTTTGGCCGCACATGCAGAGTATTTATTGAAAACCTGCTGGAAAGCTCAGATAACGTTGTCGTTTCCCAGACTTCGGCCTTGTGCGGGGTCATTTGAACCGTTGACACAACTTTCTGATACTCATTTGGTGCAATTGGCTGCCGCCTTCAGAATTTGTTTCCCTGATATTGGCCTGGTGCTTTCAACACGCGAACCATCCTCATTGCGCGATGGACTCATCCCCTTGGGATTCACTCTAATGAGCGCGGGAAGCCACACCGAACCCGGCGGATATACAGGAGCGGGCAAGGACAAACTTCACCACACTACAAAGGGCCGCATTGTTCCTTTAACCGAAGGGTCCAGTGAATGGGAGTCCCCCGTGACCAAAGCCACTGGGCAATTCGACATTGCCGACGAACGCAGTCCATCAGAAATGGCAGAACAAATTCGCAGAATGGGTTACGAGCCTGTCTGGAAAGACTGGGACGCAGCCATTCTTTCATCAGAAACTACTTGCAGCTAAGAAAAAATGTTCGAAGTCACCACCAACGGAGAGAGGGTTGAGGTTGAAGCGCTGCCCTGCCCCCTTGATCAATTCTTGATCGACCAAGGATTTTTTCCGAAGTCAGTTGTCGTTGAACTGAATGGTGAGGCGGTGTCGCCTTCTGAATTTCCGAATCATACCGTGAATGACCAAGACCGGTTGGAAATTGTCAGAATTGTGGCGGGTGGCTAGGGATCGTTCCCTATAGTTCATTGCAAAGGCCACAGCCAGGGGATCACGATCGAGGCCACCAACCAGATCAATAGATTCAAAGGCAGACCCACACGCACGAAATCTTTGAACTGATAACCACCGGCACTATAAACAAGGGCATTTGTCTGGTATCCCACAGGAGAGGCAAAGCAGGCAGAAGCGCCTATAGCGACGGCAATCATGAAAGGTTTCACTCCTAACTGCAGATGGTGCGCCATCTCCAGCACAATGGGTGTCATCACCACTGCTACGGCATTATTTGACAAAAAAGTGGTGAGCAGCGAAGTCAGCAAGACGATACCGGAAATGATGATCGCGGGATGGTTTCCACCCAATATAGAAATCATGTGACTGGCAAGCCATTGGATCCCAGACGTTTTTTCCAAAGCAGCCCCCAAACCCAACATGCCGAATATCAGAAAAAGTATCCGCCAATCCACCGAACGGTAGGCTTCATCCATCTCCAAACACCCCGCAACCACCACGATCAAGGCTCCAGCCAGCGCCAGCGTGGCGATGGGCATATTGCTGAATGTAGCCGCAATGACCATGGCAGCAATGGTACCGGCTGCAATCCACTGCTTGCTTTTGCGCGGTACCTGACGAGGTTCGTCAGTCAACACAATGACATCCCGGGAATCCCTCAGGCGGCGCATGGAATTTTCCGTTCCTTCCAAGAGAAGTGTGTCACCATATTGAAGGATCGTGGATTCAAATTTGGTTCGTAGATTGACACCGTGACGATGAACCGCAAGCACCAGAACACCAAAAAGGCGACGTAGATCCCCTTCCCTGATTGATTTTCCAATCAGGGACGATCTTGGACTGATCACGCACTCCACAACAACAGCCTTCTGGGTTCCCACCCATTCCAACCCCATGCCTTCCTCACCTTTCTGGATCTCCAAACCGGAGAGATTCTGGAGTTCCATGACGGAAGAAAAAACCGTACTCAGTCTCACTCGATCACCCACCTGAAACTCGACCTGATCCAACGATACTCCGATCAGTTCATCCCCTCGAATGACTTCCAGAATACGGGCCTTGGGAATCGATTTCAGAGGTGAGTCCACGAGCTTTTTGCCCACCAATGGGGATCCGGGAACGATGATTGCTTCGGTAAAGAACTGTTTACTTTCCGTTGTTTGAAGGATGGTGGACAAGGTTTCTCTTTCGGGCAGGAGCTTGCGTCCCATTGTCCAGAGGTATCCCATTCCAACGGCACATAAGATCAATCCCACCCCAGTCAAATCAAACATACCCAATGCAGATTCACCCAAACTGTGGGCGGTTGAACTGACCAGAATGTTTGTTGATGTTCCGATCAAAGTACAACAACCACCAAGAATGGAAGCAAATGACAGAGGGATCAGTAATTTGGATGGTTTGATATTCCTGCGGGCGGCAAGGGCGATGACTATAGGCATGAAGACCAGCACCACGGGAGTGTTGTTCACAAAAGCAGAAAGGAGGGCTACCAGTGGAAGCAAGAGCAAACTGACAGCCAGGTCGGTACGGCCCACAAACCGATTCACCCAGTCCCCCACACGATCAATGGCTCCGGTACGTTCCAACGCAGCACTCAGGACAAACATGCATGCCACGGCAATCACTGCCTCGTTACTGAAAACCAGAAACAACTCTTGAGGCGTCAACAATCCTGAGAAAACCAATAGGACCATGGCTCCCACCGCAATCACATCGGAACGTAAACGTTCCAATATCATTGCGATGAACACCAGCCCCATCAGGGCAAAAACCATGAACATCTCCGCAGTCATCTGATGCGGTCAAGGTTAAGGGTCTGAACCCAGCGGGCAATACAATTCAGCCCTTAGGAATGGATGGTCCTGTCATGCACAGCCAATGCCGATTCCTTGATGGATTCCGAATAAGTTGGATGAGCGTGACAAATTCGCAAGAGATCATGGGTGGTGGCTTTGAATTTCATCGCAACCACAATTTCATGAATCAGTTCTCCCGCATTTTCTCCTAAAATATGCACGCCCAGAATTCGATCCGTCCCTTCGTCTGAGAGCATTTTGACCCAGCCATCCACTGCTCCCGAGGCACGAGCCCTACCGTTGGCACGAAAGTGAAAAACTCCCTTACGGTATGCCACTGAATCTTCTTTGAGTGATTCCTCCGTTGCTCCAACCATGGCCATTTCAGGATGAGTATAAACGACTGCCGGGATATGTTGGTAATCCACTAAATTTTTCTCGCCGCATAATTGCTCCGCAAATGAAACGGCCTCTTCTTCAGCCTTGTGAGCCAGCATCGGGCCAGGGACAAGGTCACCGATGGCATAAATCCCAGGTACATTGGTTTCGAATCTCTCGTTGACCTTTATTCTCCCATGAGAATCAGTATTGATCCCCATGGAATCCAATCCCAAGCCTTCGGTAAAAGGCCTGCGCCCAACAGCGACAAGGATATGGCTACAATCAACTTTTTCACCTGATTCCAATTCTATCTGACATTGGTCTCCCATCCTCGAAGCAGATCGCACCTTGTCACCAAACTGAAATTCCAATCCTTGACGATGAAAAATACGCTGGGCTTCGAGAGCAGTTTCACCATCCATGCCCGGAAAGATCTGTGGCAGCATTTCCAAAACGGTCACCCGACTTCCCAGTCGCTTCCAAACCGAACCCAGCTCAAGACCGATGTATCCACCTCCGATGACAACCAGATGTTCCGGAACCTCCTCGAAAGAAAGTGCTTCCTTGCTAGTGACGATGCGTTCCCCATCAAATGGAACCTGAGGTAACGAAATTGGCTGACTTCCGGTGGCAAGAAGAATATTTTTGGAACGTATATGATGGGCGACTCCTTCCGGTGAAGACACTTGAACGAGACCGGGTTCCACCAATCGAGCCGTCCCGGAGATTGATTCGATTTTGTTCTTTTTGAACAAGGTTTCGACTCCTTTTCCTAGCATGTTCACGGTTTGTTGCTTCCTCTTCATCATTCGGGTTAGATCCAGTTTCGGAGCATCCACAACAATCCCGTGCTGAGCCAACTGTTTTCCGGCAAACATGAAGTGTGCACTTGATTCAAGCAATGCCTTACTCGGGATACATCCCACTCGCAAACACGTGCCGCCAAGAGAGGGGGCCTTTTCGATGCAGGCAACACTTAAACCAAGCTGGGCGGCTCGAATGGAGCCAACATAACCGCCAGGTCCGCTACCAATTACTGTCAAATCAAATTGCTTTTCGTCTGCCATTATGTGTGTCCTTTAAAAGTTTGCCCTCAGCGAGCGTAACGAACTTTGAGATTTCAACCTCTGCAGCGTGAATCACAAGCTGTAAATCAGAAAATATGTTATGAGTCAGAAGATTTTTCTCGATGGTCCTGCCATTTTTTCCAGTATCCCCAGGCTTTTTTCATTGAATCCGGCATCAGTTCATAAGCTGCATCTCTGGGGGTCATTTCCAGTCCTGACCAATCGATAGTATCCGCATTTTTCCCGCATGAAGGACAGGTTACCGATTCCTGCACCCTTTTTAAACAGGAAGCACAAAATAGGTGAAAACAGGAGGGGCACTCATACTCAGCACGACGATCCTGATGTATGAGGCAACTATAACTACCATCTTTTAAGGGAACAGATTCAGATCTTGATTTGCCTCCTCCAATTCCTGGGTTCGTCTCGGCTGCCAAAACCTTGATCATTAAGGTACCCAAATTAATGGTTTGCCCGGGATTCAAAGTTTCATTTTGAATGGGCACCCCATCCAGAAAGGTCCCTGGAATCGAATCAGCATCCGCAATTCTTGCTGCACCTTCCTCAATGATCACCACACAGTGATGCTCGGAAACGGCCAATTCATCAATCACCACATCATTGTCAGGAGTACGACCAATCCGATGCCTGCCAGGACCAAGCGTGAGCGTCACCTCCTGATCATCCCAAGTGCGGTATTGAAATTTAAGCGCCTTCATCAGGAAATTTCATACATGATTACCACATGAAGCGAAACAGGAAAAAGATTGAGAAAATCAACAGGTTGGAATAGTTGTGAGGTTTCGATGCAATATCTAATCTTCAGTTTAACGGGTGCCATCAGTGGTGTCATCAGCGGTTTGTTTGGTGTCGGGGGTGGAATTATCATCGTGCCTGCCTTGACCTACTTTCTGAATCTTCCCATCAAGACAGCGATTGGTTCTTCATTGGCGATTATTATTCCCACCGCTTTGATGGGAGCTGGCAAGCACTTTCACCAAGGTAATATTGACTGGAAAGTCGTACTTTCAGTTGCCCCCATGGCTGTGGCTGGAGGTTACGCCGGTGCCTGGCTCACCCAACATCTCGAGCCAGGATACATTCGAAAAGGATTTGCGGTTCTGATGATCTACGTGGGCATCCAACAGTTCTTTAAGTAAACATACTTCCTGAATCAAAATGAAATTGCTCAACCAAACTTTCAGACTGTGCCTCGTTTTGATGATTAGCCAGCTTTGTCCCCTGATACATGGGGAAAGTGTGGAGTTACGGCTCAAAGGAGGTTCCACTCTGCAGGGAAATCTACTTGCCGAAAAAAGGGATCAGTTGGTGCTGGATGTTGGTTATACGGTGTTACTTATCCCGCGATCAGAGGTTGCACAGTTAAGAAAGGAACTCGCTGCGGAAGAGGCAGTTGCCCATTCCGAAAATGAAGAGTCCGTGGAAACATCCATCAAAGCTGGCCTATATTACGAATCCACTCAACACACTGAAGATCAATCTGTTGCCGCTTTAACAAAACAGCTCGGGCCAGCGGTGGTTCAAGTACGAACACCCTCTGGACTGGGTTCGGGTTTTATTATCCATCCTGAAGGATACCTGATAACGAATTTTCATGTGATTGAAGGTGAAACAGAAATTACCATCGAAGTGTATCAGGAGGAGAAAGGGGCGCTAAAACGGGCGGCTTTTGAAAGAACAAGAATTGTGGCATTGGATAAATTCGCCGACCTGGCTTTGATTAAAATGGAAACTGAAGACGAAGAAACGAAATCCTTTCCAATCGTTCGACTGGGCCAGATCGATTCCATCAAGGTGGGGCAACCAGCCTTCGCCATTGGAAGCCCTTTGGGCCTGGAACGTACAGTCACCGAAGGGATCGTGAGTACGAAAACCAGAGAATTTGAAGGACGCCTTTTTCTTCAAACAACCACACAAATCAACCCCGGCAACAGTGGAGGCCCTCTGTTTAACCGCAAAGGCGAAGTGATCGGGGTCACAAACATGAAACTCAATTACAGCGAGGGTTTGGGATTTGCCATTCCTGTGGATCGTTTGAAATATTTTTTGAATAACCGGGAGGCATTTGCCTACAACCATCAAAACCCCAGTAGTCCATACAGGTATCTGCCTGCCCCAAAAATCATGAACATCCCTCGTTCCCGAAAATAATCTGGAGCCTGAAAGTGGATTCACCTGAAATTTAACACTCAACAACCATCCATCGATGATCAAACTCTTAAAAAACAAAACCATTCAAAGGGCTGCGTTGGCTCTGACATTCACCACTGTTCTCGCTCATCCTGTAACGGCGACCTTGACCGCCGAAACGCCACCGCCCAACCAATGGGTTCCGGAAAATGCATTGGCGGTGCTGACACTTCCCAATTATGAAAAAGCCAAGGAGACGTGGAACAAGAATCTCTACATGCAATTCTGGAATGATCCTGCCATGACTGCGTTCAGGGAACATGCAGAAAAGGCCTGGCAGGAAAACATCGTCTCTAATTTCGAGAAGGATACCGGATTCAAATTGGCTGATCTTACTGAACTGGTAAAAGGTCAGGCCACTTTTGCTATTCTTCCTGCTCCCAACAACGAATCCGAATTGGGTTTACTCGCCCTGCTGGATACCGGAGACCAGGAAGCCAAGTTGACTGAGCTGATCAATAAAACCCGCACCAAATTCCAGGAAGCTGGAAATCCACTTAAGCCGGTTAAGGTTCAAAATCTGACCTTCCTGACAACCGAAATCAAAACTGAACTACCTCAGTTGAAGCAGACTTCAGATGCAAAGCTGGAATTAATTTTCGGTCAGTCTGGATCTATACTTTTGGCCGGCACCTCCATTCCACAATTAGAACAAACAATTCAAAAACTGTCTGGAGGTGGTGGAAAATCCATTTCAAATAAACCTGCTTTCCACCAGATTCACCAACAATTATTTCGAACAGCTGAAGGTTATGGATGGATTCAATTTGAATCAATTTATGCGCTCATAAAGAAATTTGCCGAAGCAAATTCCCCGAAACCGCAAGCGGGGCAAAATGCCAATCCGATGGCCATGCTGATGCCAAAACCTGAAGTCATTCTAAAGGCACTGGGGCTCGAAGCTATTCAAGGGCTGGGAATTTCCTGGGGTGGCAAACCGGAGGGAACAATCTGGAACTTTGCCGTGCAAGCCCCTAAAAACCAACGCAAGGGTATTTTGAATTTGGTTGAATTTGAATCAAAAGATGCCTCGCCACCTCCATTTGTCACAGATGACGTCGCAACCTTTCAAAGGGTCAGATTTGACGCTCGTGACACCTGGCAAAAGCTGGAGAAAATGCTCGGCGAAATATCACCTCAATTATCAGGACTTCTTCAAATGACAATGGGGTTGCTTGGCAAAGATCGTGATCCAAATTTTGACTTCAGAAGAAATTTCATCGAAAATTTGGGTGATGATTTCATTATTGCCCAATGGCCACCTAAATCTTCCGAACTTGAAGACATCATCAACCCGCCGGAAATTGTACTGGTCGGGAGCCCAAATCCTGATCCATTGGTCAAGGCGTTCATAGCAGCAAGCGGCCTGCTGCCCGGAGGAAACAGCGTATTAAAGGAACGCTCCTTCTTGGGGAGAACATTATACTCGATCAGTGTTCCGAGCGGAGCACCCGCTCCAGGAGCAACCTCTGCACAAATGGAAACCATGGGAATTCATTTTGTGGCCACCGGAATGTACGTGGCATTCAGTACTAATGAAAACACCTTGGAATCATATCTTAGATCTGCCAATGGCACGGGAAGACCACTGAAATCCAATCCCGAGTTTCAACAAGCAATGAACGCCGTCGGAGGATTTAAATCCGGTTATGTCCATTATCAAAATGTCCAATCAACGGTGGAATTGTTTTACGACAATTTCCGCAGCGAACCTGAATCTGCTCTTTCCGGCTTACTTGGCATGGGAGCAGGTCTACCGGGGATCCCATTCTCGAATGAGGACATAGAACAATATGTTGATTTCAAGAAACTCCCTTCTTTCGATCAGGTGAAAAAATATTTTCATTTCAATGTATCCGGAAACAGCAGTAATGACAGCATGCTGAATTGGAAGTTCATGTCTCCTATCCCAGCCTCATTGAGACGTTGAGAGAGATCTACTTCAGAGTGGCATTTCGCCAAACACGAGGATAAAGAGATCATATATAGGAGGAGCGGCAATAGAGGATTTTTCAATCCCCACTAAGCCAGATCAAAATGGAGACAGGAACAGCATATCGAAATCTTGCTGAACACCTCAGTGCCGGTGACGATAGTCCGTCTTTTGTCATCCGCCCTCCAAGAATTCCCGATGATGCCATAGCACCGGCTCCCCATAAAAATGGAATGATCGGAGTCTATTCCTCGGGTTCGACCGGTAAACCAAAATTAAATTGGTGGAATCTTGAGCTACTTCTTAAAAATTGCAGTAAATCAGGATCAACTGAAGGTTGGACCTGGGCGACTTGTTATCACCCATGGTCGTTTGCTGGGGTTCAACTGGCTTGCCAGGCCCATGTATCGAAAGGAAAAGTCCTTTTTCTAGGTAGAGACTGGAAAAAAAACCACAGCCTTCTGCAGAATGAGAATCCACAAGCACTTTCAGCCACTCCAACCTTCATCGATTTGTTGATACAGTCCACGAATCCCTCAAATGAATCGAATGAGTCTCCGAAACAAATCACCATGGGAGGAGAGATTCTGCGCCCACCAACAGGAGCCCGTATTCAAGAAGCTTTTCCTGCAAGTCGAAAAACACTTATCTATGCAACAGCGGAATTAGGCATCATTGCGAAGACAAATCGTATGGATGGTTGGTTCCCTCTGACATCCTTGAAGCAACAATTCAGCAATTTTAAATTGACGGATAATGTCTTGAATCTTGAGTTTCAGGGCACTTGGGTCTCGACCAGAGACCTATGCGAACTCGAAGGCGATCACTTCAGAATCACCGGGCGGTTGGATAGGGTATTGAATATTGGAGGGGAAAAAATCTGTCTCGACCAGATTGAAACAGTAGCGGAGAGTTTTCAGGAAGTTCGTCGAGCCAACGCTCAGGCAAAACCCAATGCAATAACAGGGTACATCGTCGCTCTGGATCTGGAGCCGACAACTCCCGATGCCGACGATGCCCTTTTGGATGACATCATGAATCAAATGAGAAAGCTACTCCCCAAACCCGCTTGGCCCAGGTGGTATTCCTGGAACAAGATACGTGAGATGAACAACGGCAAGCGTTCTTTCAATAAGTTGGATCCAATCAAATGAAGGACCTGGCTGGAAAACGATTTTTCATCACGGGTGGTTCTCGAGGACTGGGACTCGAAATCTGTAAGGCACTACTGAGTCTTCAATCTCATGTCGTCACCTGTGCCAGAAGCAAATCAACCTCCATCGAAAAGTTAGAACAAAAGTTTGGCGATAATTTCTCGTTCTTTCGTGCAGACCTTTCAAACGATGATGAAATTCAAACACTGATCGATCAAGCTGGATTGGTGACTTTGCCTTTTGATGGATTTGTAGCAAACGCTGCGATTGGAACGGATGGTCTCTTGACCATGATGTCAAAACCCGAAATTAAAAAGGCGCTGGATGTTAATTTATATTCGACCATCCTGCTGACTCAAGCTGTCATCAAAGGTCAACTGGCTTCGCAATTAAAGGGTAGTTTGGTTTTCATCTCATCCGTTTGCGCACAGTCTGGTTTCAAAGGATTAAGTGTTTATGCAGCTACCAAAGCAGGGCTTTGCGGATTTTCCAAGAATTTGGCTAGGGAGTATGGCCAACGAGGCATCAGAAGCAATGTCGTGTTGCCTGGATTTCTTGAAACTGAAATGACAGAAAAGCTCAAATCCAATCAAACCGAATCCATTCGCCGGCGAACTTCTTTGCAAAGACTGGGAAGATCGTCGGATATTGTTCAATCTGTTTTGCACCTTCTGTCAGACATCTCCAGTTACACCACAGGGGCTGAGGTAAAAATTGACGGAGGCTTGATCGGCTGATTTTGAACAAGCTTAAAATAATGAAGAAATTGCTTATTATTAAATTCCTATGAGCCAACCCACTTTAGGTCCAGGTTTACTCCTTGAAGACTCCTTCATGCGCAAGCGCTTCAAACAACTGGGGAAGGATGTGAGAATTTTCATTAATGCACGCATAGATCGCCCCGAATTAGTTTCTATAGGAGACAATAGCCAAATTGACGAAGGTGTATATTTATTTGCAGGCAATGGCATCACCATTGGTTGCCATGTTCACCTTGCATTCTCTTCATCCGTATCTGGAGGGGGCTCTTGCAAAATCGGGAATTATGCCAGTATTGGTGCCGGTGTTCGGCTAATCACGGGATCCGACAATATTGAAGAAGGCCTCACCAATCCGACAGTGTCCTGCGACCATCGGAAGGTGAATCGTTCAAGCATTGAAATTGGAAATCATGCTGTCATTTTCACCGGAAGCATCATTTTCCCCGGAGTAAAAATTGGTGAGGGTGCGGTGGTTTCAGCAGGTTCCATCGTCCATCACGACCTTAAGCCCTGGACGGTATACGGAGGTATGCCACTCACGGCAATCAAAAGACGAGACAAGGGCAAAGTGACATGTCATACACCTGAGCCTTAGATCAAGGCAGCTGACCTAGGATCCACTTTAATCTAAAGACTGCCTCCGCGATCGTGAATTCGCCAGAACTGTCCTTCCAATAACTCGGCGACCTCAGGATGTTGTTCGATGAGATTCATTTTTTCTCCAACATCACTACTGAGATCAAACAGGGCATAGGGTTTTTCAAATCCTTGACCTTTCGGTTTTTCCCTTCCACCTGACCCGCTGCCTAAAACCAATTTCCATCTTCCATCCCGGATAGCAAACATTCCACTCCCTGAATGATGAATCACAGGAGGGCGCCTGTGGTCTTTGGCGGGTGATTTTAAAAGCGGAACAAAACTGATACTGTCTTCCGCAGCATTTGGAGGAATTGTTCTGTCAACCAACTGTGCGGCAGTTGCATAAAAATCTGTTAAGCAAACGGTCTGATCACAAACGCTCCCGGCTTCCAGTTTCCCTGGATATCGCACCAGGAAAGGCACTCGGTGTCCAGCTTCCCATACATCGGCTTTCGTCCCTCTCAATGGTCCGTTGGACGTATGTCGATCTGCCCGGAATGCCTGGATTCCTTCATCATCCACATGATCTTCAGCATCCGGTTCGTTGAGTCGATACATGAAAGAACCGTTGTCACTGGTAAAAACCACCATTGTGTTCTGACGGAGATCAAGGTCGTCCAACGCCCTGAGAACTCGCCCTACAATGTTGTCACATTGAACAATAAAGTCACCATAAGGCCCTAGTTGGGTCGCTCCTTTAAATCTGGGGTGAGGAAGAACCGGCTTGTGAGGAGACGTCAAGGGCATGTAAAGAAAGAATGGTTTTTCCGAGTGACTACTTTTTTCAAGAAACTCAACCGCCTTGTTCGCCAACTGATCCAGACAATCCTCCATCACGAAATCGGATCCGATAGGACCTTCTCGTAAAAATGCAGGGAAAGCTTTTCTGGGCTGTCTACTGTCTGGCACACCTGTGACTCTTTGGTTTTCCAAATACACGTAAGGAGGAAAATCCAGTGAAGCAGGTATGATGTAACTGTAAGCAAACCCGAAGTCATTCGGTCCCCATCGGATCGGCGTGGTATAATCAATATCCTCATGCGAAGAATGTCGATCCCAATCCAAACCCAAATGCCATTTACCCACCACTCCAGTGTTGTAACCGTGTCCCTTTAAAAAACGGGGAAGTGTGAGTCGATCTTTTTGAATCAAGTGATCGCTGTAACCATTGAGCACACCCCGCTTGAGACGTGAGCGCCAACAATACCTTCCTGTCAGCACACCATACCTTGTTGGAGTACAAACTGCAGATGGAGTGTGTGCATCTGTAAATCGCATCCCGTCACTTGCCAATTGATCAAGGTGTGGGGTTGGGATGGTAGAGTGCGGGTTATAAGCACGAATATCCCCGTAGCCCATATCATCTGCCATGATAAACACCAAGTGAGGTGGCTGTTCTTTGCCCCATGCAGCCACTGAACACTGCACCACCATAAGAAATGCCCACAGGGAACGTTTAAGACTTTTAAGATTGATGAAAAATTCCATTTTCAAAACCGTTTCTCGTTTAGGTTTGTTTAGACCATGATATCGTGGCAGACAGATCCGCTTACATCGGTGAGTCGAAAATCTCTGCCTGAGTAGCGATAGGTTAGTTTTTCATGATCCAACCCCATGAGGTGCAGCAAGGTTGCATGAAAATCGTGCACATGCATCGGACGTTCAGTCGCAATCATTCCTAATTCATCAGAGTTTCCATAAACCATTCCGCCCTTCACTCCACCGCCAGCCAACAGCATGGAAAAAGCTGTATGATGATGATCTCTGCCGGCAGGTTTATCCTTGCCATTTCGTAGTTCGGAGTAAGGTGTACGACCAAATTCACCTCCCCAAATCACCAGTGTGTCTTCCAGCAATCCCCGCTGTTTAAGGTCTGTGATCAATGCGGCAGTTGCTTTGTCACTGTCGGCACAAAGCTTGGTGTGGGAAGCATTGTGGTTGGCATGGGTATCCCAAGGTTGATTTCCCTTGTTGGTGTAGTAGACAGTGACACACCTGACTCCCGACTCTACCAGTCTGCGTGCCATGAGACAGGATTGCGCAAAGGTGGACTTACCGTACATTTCCCTTGTGCTTTCAGTCTCTTTGTCCAGATTCAAAGTATCAAAAGCCTGGATCTGCATCCGGTAAGCGGTTTCCATGGATCGAATCTGAGCTTCCAGTTCGCTGTCCCCTGCTCTGGCTTCCATGTGTTTGCGATTCAAGGCTTCTACCAAATCCAACTGCTCTCTTTGTTCACGCAGGGAATACCGTGGGTTGCGAATGTGACGGATCAATTTTTCGACCTGCAGATCGGATGTCAAAATACTGGTGGCCTGATATTTGGCAGGAAGGAAACTATTCGACCATAGAGCAGGTCCCACCACAATATTGGGACTCGGTCGAAGGACCACATAACCCGGCAAGTTTTGGTTTTCTGTTCCAAGCCCGTAAAGAAGCCATGAACCAAAAGCAGGTCGAATGGGTTGTATGTTTCCTGTATGCATCTGCAACAAGGCAGGCTCGTGATTGGGCACATCGGTGTGTAGTGAGCGAATGATGCAACAGTCGTCTATCACCTTAGCTAAATGAGGCAAAGACTCACTGACAGGAATTCCACTTTGACCATGATGACTGAACTTGAATGGAGACGGCATGAAACCGGATGATTTCGGTTTCTTGTAAAGTTTGCCTGTGGGTTGCGTTCCTTCATATTTTGCCAAGGCGGGTTTGGGATCAAAAGTGTCAATGTGCGACGGCCCACCGTTCATGAAAAGAAAGATGACCCGTTTTGCCCTCGGTTTGACAGGAAGATCTTGATGTGGCAAGTGATCCTGATCGGTGGCGGCATTGGCACGCGAAGCGGCCACTCCTGCAAGCCCAAGCATTCCAAAACCTGCGGCCGTCTTTTCCAACATGGTTCGCCGTGAAAGACTGACCGAAATCGAATTCATCATCGATCGATTCAAGGTGTTCATGAGTTAATCAAGATAAAGCATTTCATTGGATATCATCAAAGCTTGGGCAAGCAACCCCCATCGTTTGGAATCTGGCGCAGGGTTATCCTCTTTTTGAAGAAAACGAGTCGCCAAATTCAACTCGGAAAGATCTGGAACGCGGGAGAGTATTCGCCGATATAGGTGCGTGATACCATCTTCAATTTTAGTCATATCCTCCAAACCCTCGACAACACGGTCCGATTGTCGAAGCATGAAAGGGCTGTTCATGGCAAAAAGTTTTTGCAAGGGAGTCGTGGTCACACTTCTCTTCGCAGCGTGTACATTGGCATCAGGATAATCCATTTGAATCAATAGATCGTTCAGCTTGAGCCGACTCACTCGGGCGAAGACCGTTCTGCGCACATTATTGGGATCATCCAATTCAAGGGATGGTCCCCCTTTCAAATACAAATCACCAGATACAGCCAAAAGAGAGTCACGCCACATCTCAACACTTAAGCGCCGTCGGGACATACGAGACAACCATTGATTCTCTGGATCCTGTACAAGTGATTTTGAATCCGCCAGGGAAGATTGCCGATAAGTCGAAGACAGGACAATTTCTCTGATCAGATGCTTGGTAGAGCCACCGTTCTGTATGAAGCGAACTGCCAGATCATCCAGCAGTTCAGGATGGGTGGGCCTTTCCCCTAGAACGCCAAAGTTGCTTGGGCTTCCTACCAATCCACGATTAAAGAAAAGAGACCACAATCGGTTGACATAAACACGCGCAGTCAGGGGATTTTCATTTGATGCGATACGGTCCGCCAACTCTCGCCGCCCGCTGCCTTCTGAATTGAAGCTGACAGGCTGATCCTGGCTGAGCCATTGGATGAAGCCCCTGGGCACCTTTTCCCCTGGCTGATCCACATTCCCTCTCTCAAAGAGTGATAGATCTTCTCCATCCTTGTCCTTGACCAAATGAGCGGTGAACCGATGTGCTTGGAGATCCTCTTTACTGACCTGATCTGCCGGTTTATCGTAGGCAACATTAACGAGTTCGGTGTTGGCAAACACACCGGCGAGCCCATAATAGTCATGCATGGTAATGGGATCGAACTTGTGGTCATGACAACGTGCACAGCCCACCGTCAGCCCCTGGAATGTCCGCATGACGGTATCCACTTGATCCGCCCATTCCTCGGCTTTCACTTCCAATCGACCACGGTTGTAATATTTCGGTCCCAGCCCAATAAACCCAACTGCAACCAGGTCTTCATGAGTGGTGTCATCATAAAGGTCACCCGCCAGCTGTAATTTAATAAAATCAGTATAGGAAAGGTCGCGATTAAAGGCATCGATCACCCAGCGTCGATAGCGGTAGGCATTCGGATAAAAGTGTTTGGTATCCTTGCCAACTTGATGGGCCTGATCTTCAGCATAGCGAGCGAGGTTCAACCACATACTCGCCATGCGTTCCCCAAAACGCGGAGACTCCAATAATCGATCAACCCGCTGCAAATAGGCATCGGGCGCGGGATCATTTATAAAATCATTCACCTCCTCGAAGGAGGGAGGCAAACCGGTGAGATCATAATAAAGTCGTCGCAAAAGCGTTCCACGAGGGGCTTCGGAAGCTGGTGATAAACTTTGCTTTTCCATGGCTGACAAGGTGAAAAAATCCATCCTTTGTCGAGGCCATTGTATAAAATTAACTTCGGGTTTTGACTGTATTTGAGGCACTTGAACGGCCCAAAATTCGGCGGCTTCTTTCCAATCAATGCCAATCCCTCTTGAGTCGGCTACGGCCACTGAAGTCATGGCCAGGTGAACCACCATTGGAAGCAGCATCAGGCGAAGGTGAGCAACTACGGCAACACTCTTTAAATAAACAGTCAATTGACTGACAATGTCTTTCCGAAAAAGTTCCATGGGTTTCTACCATCCTACACAACATAGGAGGAGAGACAAGTGTTGAAAAATTACTGGCAAACCCTTTTGTGGCAAGTGAACCGCATCCTACGGGTTGGTTTGCCTGTGAGTGTAAAACAAAAAGAAGCTGACAAGCTTCATTCAAACGCCAGGCAAGAACATTTGCCAGAATCACATTCCTTCCAATCCCATGCTTTGACGGTCGAGAGGGTGGATGTCAAAGATTTGTCGCTCAAGGTAAATTCGATAAACAACGCTATCGAATCACTCAATCCACTGAAAAAGGAATTGAATAAGTGTCCGCCAATCGACGCAATTCCTGTTCGACATTGTCTCCTTCATAAAACCACACCCAACCTTTGATTCGACTGGATTCGCCCGGTTTGAGATCCGGGAATTTTGGGTCGGAATGCATGCAGGGAACCGGTGGGTTGGCCCAGGGCCGGTCACATTTTTCCCAGGCGGTGATGATCCATCTCTTTTTGTCCTCTGAGTGAACCAGCGCGAAAGGATGTTGAAGGCGCTTGTTCCAGTTGCTTTGGGAACTAAACCCTCTGGCCCCCTTGAGCATGACACAATTTTGGATACGCAAATTGGTGAGAGTATCCGAGCCATCATTCTTCAACCACAATTCCATTTCACAGAATGTTTGATGAGCCTTCACTTCGGCACCGAAAGAAAGTCCATTTGGCAACTTACGTTGATGCGACAACAAACCACCTTCATGCACCTGCCACTCTAGTGGTGGAAGTGAAATTCCTTTTTGATCCCAAATGGTGTCTATGTGGGTATGTGCCAAGTATGTCAGCCCAAGGTTTGACCATATCGCCTCAGGAACATCCACCACCACGTAACTATCTTCACCCCACGGGTCAAAAACGCAAACTTTTGTTTCGCGCTGCGGATTGACGGCACCTTCCAGAAATCCCGTTCGGGGATGACGTCCACCAGGATATGGTTTGACCGATACTCGGCCAGGAATCCCCTTCCAGTCTTCAGGCTCGACGACTTCACCTCTTAGGCTTGGATCCACCGGAGAACGCGTTGGAATGGATTCGTAAAAACGAAGTGCTTCCTGGTATTCCTCCAAAGCATCGGATGGAATCAAGTCCTTGCTGCGTTCAATCTCATGCTGAACTCTGTCGATCAGATATTGACGTTCTTCATGAAGAGGTAAAAGTGGTTTCCCAGGTATGCGAATATGCCAGGGAGAAGTGTGAGCAAATCGAACACGCCCCCCAGGACGATCTTCCCAGGCCCTCAATGCCAGCCAGCTTGATTCTGTTACATTGAGTTCAATCTCAAAATTGGTACGAAAGGCACCTTCCTTCGTTCTTTCGTTCCGCGCCATGATCGTTTGAACCGGCTGGCCGTTCTGAATCATTTCAGCAAAACTTAACCGTTGTTCACTGATGATTTCACCCCGGACCGTCGCTTTCATATCTCCATTTATTTCAAATACCTCACCTGGAGTTTTATGGTTCAGTGTAGCAAAAATCATGGGCCCCGTGGTCACAAAACTTCGTCCACTCTTGAGCCCATCCTTCCAGTTTTCATAACTGAAACCATCCGCTTGCTCGACATAGACCCGCCCAAAACCCAATGGAACCGGATGCACTCCATTGGCTGTCCCGGCGGTGGGCACCATCTTTACGCCACAATTTAGAAGGGCATAATAATTGGCCATCGTGAACTGAATCCATTCACGCTCGTTACCTGATTGAGTCTTGAGCGGAGGACGCATGTACTTGGGCGTTGCGCTGCTCCAGTTGGTGAAAGCGAATTTGGTGCGCCACATATGGTTGTTCGCCAACTCATAAAGTTGAACCCCCATGGAAGGAGGCAGGGTCATGGACCAAGGCCAGTCGTGTTTATCCAAATCGAGCAACGCTCCTTGACGAGAAGCTTCCCTGGCCACTTCTTTGACCGAAGGCACTCCCAATTCAAACGGTTCCTGGTGTCCAAGTGCAAATACGGCTCCCAGTGTGTGACGTTTGGAACCGATGGAAAAAATCTCCCACTCGGTATTCCGTGGCCAGATCAAATGATTTTCATCCACTGAAATCAAATGACCAGGAATCTCATTGGAAGTGGTCTTATCTCCTGTTGTCGGGGATTGAAATGCACGCGTCACCCAATAGGTAAGAGGGAATGCCATGTTCAAATCTTCCGCCAACATGGTGGTGGGCAAATCATCTAATGACCGATGAACATGGGTATCCCCGGAGTACCACCCTCGCTCGGCCATGTTGATCCATCGCTTGAGTGGGATACGGATTTCAATCGGTGAATCCCTGACTTCTATTTTCTTCTCAAAAGGGAAATACTCCTTTCCACGCTCTATCACCCATTCATAATTACCTGGTGGCAGTTTGGCTTCGAATGGATGTGCGGAAACAGCGGTGTGAAATTCTTCCGAATCGGATTGAAACCAGTTTTGTTTTTCATACCTCACCGCAGATCCTTCTGGGCTTAAGGATTTCACAAAATGCCACCCACCCTTTTCATCTTTGATGTAAACTCGTGCAGGGATCAGATCTGCAGTATCGACATCGAACACTTCTGCACGCACGCGTTGCAAGGTCGGAACATCACCTCTTTTACTTTTCCAAAAGGCCAAAGCTTGCTGCCAAGGTTGGAGAACTTCTACTTTTTGAGAATCAGTCAGGGCCTGATTCCCTTGAAGACCAGAAATCCTTTCCTGACACCAGCGGACAAAAAAATCGGCAGATTCGTTCTGCTGTGGTGCTGACTTTCGACCACCAAGTTCCACGTAGAATGGCCCGGTCGAAGCAAATCGAAGTGTGTTGGTATGAGTCGTGATGGCTCGAACAAGAAACCAACCGCTTTCATGAATAGGAATCCACCCAGGAAAGGGATGAGACAACACTTCACCATTATGAACCACTTCGACTCGCTCAATGGGATCGTTTCCATCCAGCTTCCCTCTCAATTCAATAAACATGAAATCTTGATCCGATTTGAAAACATGGCCAGGTAATTGACCATTCGCTCGAACTCGCAGCAAAGGCCCATTGGAAACAAAGACACGACCGGCTTTTAAACCTTCAAACCATTTTTCCATGGAGGGTTCCCCATCGAAATGGACGTAAGCGCGATTGTAGCCTACAAGGTTTGGGAGGACACCACTTGCGGAACCGGCAGAAGGAGGAATGCGAATACCGCAATTCAAAAGATGATGGTAGATTTCCTGAGTCCAACGACCATTGCCCTGAGGTCCGGGAAACCGCCCCCGGTCGCGAGGTTTCCCCCAGGCTTCATTCTCCAACACGCCATGACGATAAAGATGATTGTTGGCAACACCAATTGAATCCCCGATACCATGGGCAATCCACATCGGAACATCCCACCAAAAGGGCTTTTCTATATCCACCCAGGCCCCTGAATCCACTGCCTGTTTTGCATAGAACAGTGAAGAAGGATAATGCTGGCGTCCTTGGGTGATATCCACAGGTCGGTTCAGATTAAAAAAAAGCAAAGCACCGCCATCCCGCTCATCTTCACCACCCATCAGGTATGCGAATCGATTGGAATCAAAATGCCTTAGAATGGGTTTTGGTAATGGGTGTGCTGTCCATGGATTGGTCTGGTTCCACCAGGTAAGAACCTGACCGAAATGCAGATCTTCTGCCTGCATTAATAGTTCAATTTGATCGATGGGGCGATGAATATGCATTTCACCCGACCACCATCCTTCTGAACTCAAATCAACCAATCGCTCCAGTTCGACGTCTAGATTCGTCGTGCCATCTGAGGATGGTATGATGATGGACTGGGAAACTGCATTCCATTCAGGACCACGCTCGACCGTCAACTCATACGTCCCGGGTTGTAGTTTGAAAAGTGCCTTTCCGTTTGAGGAAACATGGTTTTTGAAAAATGGCAGCCCGGACAGATTCTGCAAGACAGGTTCACCTTTGGAATCGACAAGATGCAGCCGCGCCGGCATCGGATTTCCCGAGTCACTTTCAAAAGTATTCACTCTCAATTGCGCTGCAGAACAAACGAAACTAAGAAACAGGATGGAACTTGCCACTAAGACGCAAAAATTTTTCATGGAAACATCTCTAAATTACCCCGGAAAAACCTCGCAACAAAACCAACACGTGCGCGCTGAAAGGATAATTTGCGGGAATCGATTTGTAACCCAAAACTACTCCATAAAATCTCCATGGAAAACAAAATAGATCATCCGAATGCTCCCGGGGAAATCTATCGCAAGGCTCATCCCAATGATTATTAGTAGCAAACGTATGACTCATTCATTTTCTTCGGGCAGTTTTAAAATGTTTACGAAGCTGACCTGGTGGGTGGCCTTTGCGTTTATTGAATGTGGAATTAAAATGTTCCGGAGAACTGAAGCCCAGCTTATCCGAAATTTCAGCCAATGAAAGTTTGGTCTCAACAATCAATCGTTCTGCTTTGTTCAATTTAAGAGTCAGGATTTGCTCGTAGGGAGAAACGCCAAAAGAATGTTTGAATTGACGTTCCAACAAAGTGCGGGACATACCGGAGACTTTTACCAGGTCTTCTACGGTTACTTTTTCGAAGACATGATCACGCATAAAACGAGCCGCACGCTTGAGTCTTGGATCGTCAACAGCCACCACATCTGTGGATTGCCTGGTTGCGACACCCACCGGAGCGATTGGATGAACCTTGGATTCCACCGTCTGCCCCTGCATCATCGAGTACAACAAAGCAGCTGCTTCATGACCAGCTTCCCGGGCACCAGGGATGACACTGCTAAGTGGGGGATCACACAAATCGCAGAGGACGGCATCATTATGTTGACCAATCACAGCCACCTCATCAGGTACGTGCAGGCCGATGGCACGGCAGACATCCAGCACTTGCTGGCCCCTGATATCATAGCATGTCATGATTCCAACCGGCTTGGGTAAGGAGTATAACCAATCGGATATTTTTTGTTGTTCACGTGCCCAGTCGAGTGCGTCCTCGGATAGTGATGGGTAAAATTCACAGGAATAACCCGCTTTGATTAACACCTTTTCAAAGTTACCCCCATGTTGAAAGGACCACTGAAACCTTGCATCGCCACAATACCCGAATGATTTCAATCCCCTTTCCATTAAATGCCTGGCCGCCAAAGTTGCGATTCCAAGACTGTCACTGATGACCGATGGATACTGGGGTGCCAGACCCGAGGCACTTACATTCACGACAGGAACCCTGGTTTTCGAAACAGCCCTTGCAATTTCTTTGGTTTCAACACGGGCTATGATCCCGTCTCCCTTCCATTGCTTCAACCAGGCGGGAGGCTGATTTCCTCTACCCTGTTCAGAAAGGTGGATGGCCCATGATTGGTTAAACCGAATCCAATCCCTGATCCCGCTGAGTAATTCACGACTGAAGGCATTTGAGGTTTCAACCAACAAGGCCACCACTGGCCGTTTGCGG
The DNA here is from genome assembly GCA_964342825.1 of uncultured Verrucomicrobiota bacterium. Lineage (GTDB taxonomy): Bacteria > Verrucomicrobiota > Verrucomicrobiia > Limisphaerales > AAA164-E04 > AAA164-E04. Next base: position 7,982 of record CAYFHO010000060.1, on the reverse strand, counting down.
AGCTTTTGGTGTTTGGTCACAAGTAATCACAATGCCCATAAAACGTAATTTTACAATAAAAATACGGAATCACGTATAGCAATATTGGAATTGTTTTGGCAGAGTGGTGGCATTCCATGAGCGTTACAAATGAAATCAGGAGTGTGAAATCCTTCAATATTGCCGTCCTGCCGGGGGATGGTATTGGCGTAGACGTAACAAAAGCAGCGGTTGAGGTCCTCAAAGCAACTGAATCCAAACTAAGCGATGTTAAATTCGAGTATGAGGAATGTGCGGTAGGAGCCCAGGAATATCTTCGAAATGGGAATCCTCTGCCCGACAAAGCCTTTGAAACTTGCCGTGCAGCAGATGCCGTGCTGTTGGGTGCCATGGGATTACCCAGTGTTCGATGGCCTGACGGGAAGGAGATGACCCCGCAGATTGATCTTCGAGAAAGGCTGGACCTGTATGGAGGCATTCGCCCCATCCACCTTTACCACTCGGAGGATTCTCCTTTAAAAGGTTATTCCAAGGGAGACATTGATTTCATCATCGTCCGTGAAAACTGTGAGGGTTTATTCTCGGCACGCTTATCTCAATTTGACTCACAAAGGGACGAAGTTTGTGACGTGATGCGTATTTCCCGCAAAGGGGCAGAACGTGTCTGCAGGATGGCCTTTGAGCTTGCCAAGTCCAGGCGTCGAAAGTGCACTTTGGTGGATAAGGCTAATGTGCTGCCATCCATGGTATTCTTTAGATCCGTTTTCGATGAAGTAGCCAAAGAATTTCCCGAAGTCGAAACCAGTCGCGTTTACGTGGATGCCATGGCTCTTTATCTGGTCGAACATCCCGAAAAATTTGATGTCATGGTCACCGAGAATATGTTTGGTGATATTCTGAGTGATTTGGCCGCAGGATTGATAGGCGGAATGGGAATGGCCCCATCGGGTGATATTGGAGATCAATATGCCGTATTTCAACCAAGCCACGGCACGGCCCCGGATATTGCAGGTAAAGGCATCGCGAATCCAATCGCCTGCATCTTGTCCGCTGCCATGATGCTCGAATGGCTCAAACATCCAGTAACAATGGAAGGGGCGACCTTAATCCGCAACGCAGTCAGTGAAGTACTGGAAGATCCTCAGAACAGAACTCCGGATGTGGGAGGGAAATTAACCACAACTGAATTAACCGACAAAATCATCCAACACCTTTGAAGCATGCCAAAGTTGATCGATCTGACGCTTACTCTCAGCAAAGGCATGCGGGGAGTGGATTACGAAGATTCCAAAACCCTGGAGAGGGATGGATGGAACGCTCGCACTTTGCATTTATATTCGCATGCGGGAACTCACATGGATGCTCAAAAACATTTTGGAGCAGGCAAAGGAACGATCGATCAGACACCCTTGCAAAAATGCATGGGCTGGGCCTGGGTGGTCCATCTTGAAAACATCAAAGATCAAGCGGTCATGACCGTGAATGACCTTGGAAATATTGTGAATCAATTTTCAGCGGGTGAGAGCCTGCTCTTTTCCACAAGGTGGAGCCAGCATGTCCACCAACCTCAACATTACCGGGACCATTTCCCTCGTATCGGAAAAGACCTGGCAAACTGGTGTGTTGATCGCGAGGTTAAAATGGTGGGGGTGGAAGCCCCTTCGGTTGCGGATGTCAACAATATGGAGGAACTCACATTAATCCATCAGATACTTTTGAAAGCAGACATCACCATTGTTGAAGGGCTCACGCATTTGGACCAACTGACTGAAGAAAAAGTGTTTTTTATTGCGGCTCCTCTGAAAATAAAAGACGGCGATGGCTGCCCGTGTCGGGCGTTTGCCATGGAAGGTTTGAATCAAGACATACTTCTAGAATTATGATACCCAAACGTGCATTACTGATTTTTGGCACCTTTTTACTTTCTGTTCTTCTGTACGTGGATCGCGCCTGTATTGCCACGGCAAAAGACAGTATCACGACTGATCTGAATCTGAGCGACACTCAATGGGGGTATGTGGTATCCGCCTTTGCTCTGGGTTATGCCTTTTTCCAAACTCCGACCGGAGCCATTGCAGATCGATTCGGACCCAGAATTCTTTTGAGTTCCGTTGTTGTCCTTTGGTCCATCTTCACGGGATTGACCGGATTAGTGAGAGGCTTTTTCTCCCTGTTTGCCGTCCGTTTTCTTTTTGGCGCAGGTGAGGCCGGAGCATTTCCAGGTATGGCAAGAGCGGTTTTTTCATGGATCCCCATGTCTGAACGTGGACTGGCACAAAGCATTAATTTTTCCGGAAGTCGATTAGGAGCTGCCTTTGCGATGCCTCTGGTGACCTGGTTGCTTGTCACCACCGGCTGGCGAAATATGTTTTTAATTCTCATGGTCATCGGATTTATCTGGACCGTTTTTTGGTACCTGTGGTTTCGAGATGAACCTTCCCAACATCCTGGAATTTCGGATGAGGAAAAAAATTATATACTTGAGAATCGTCAACCCGTTGATGCCAGCCAGAAACAACATGTGCCATTTTCACTGATGGCTCACTCCCCCAATATGTGGATGGCCATGATCCAATACTTCTGCAGTAATTTTACATTTTTCTTCGCACTGAGTTGGCTTTTCCCTCATTTGAAGAAAACTTACTCATTGGACACAATGGAGACCGGACTCTACACCTCTCTTCCTTTTCTGGGTGGAGCGGCAGGCAGTCTTCTGGCAGGGTGGCTGATTGATCGAATCTACAAAAAAGGACACTGGCAACTGTCCAGACGACTCCCAGCCACCATAGGTTTTGCATTGGCCGCCACAGGACTGCTCATGAGTCTTGCCATGAAGTCACCGTTGGGTGCCGTACTGTGGTTCACCGTGGCGATTTTTGGTGCCGACATGACATTGAGTCCGTCCTGGAGTTTTTGCACCGATATCGGACGCAAGAATGCTGGTGCCGTCAGTGGAACCATGAACATGGCAGGAAACGTGGGAAGCATGATCACAGGATTGGCTTTTCCTTACCTATTGAAGTGGACAGGTTCCACAACACCATTCTTTTTCGTCGCTGCAGGTTTGAATATACTGGCGATTATTTTGTGGAGCCAAATGAAGCCGGATAAACCACTTGAACTCGAAGCTGCTCAATAATATGCAGAAAGGAAAACTCAAAGGAGTATGCATTGGGGCGGGGTATTTCAGCCAGTTCCAATATGAAGCCTGGTCCAGGATTGCTGAAGTGGAAATAACTGCATTCTGCAATCGTGACAAGGCTCGAGCAAAAGAAATTTCCGATCAATATGGTATTCAGAATCATTATACTGATTACCTTGAAATGTTCGACAAAGAACAACCCGACTTTGTGGACATCATCACCCCACCCCCAACACATGTGGAAATTTGTGAAGAGGCTGGTAAACGCGGAATTCATATCATTTGCCAAAAACCACTGGCCCCTACTCAATCCGAAGCGAAACGGATCGTGGACCAAGCCGATGAAGCGGGCGTTCGCTTGATGGTTCATGAAAACTTTCGATTCCAACCGTGGCATCGTGAGATCAAAAAGCTAATCGATCAAGGTGCCATTGGAAATCAACTTCATTCCCTCAGTTTCAGAACGAGAACCGGAGATGGTTGGGGAGAGGACGCCTATATTCCAAGGCAACCTTACTTCAGAGAATATCCAAGGCTGCTCGTCTACGAAACCGGAGTTCATTTTATAGATACATTCCGATTTCTGGCCGGCGAAATTTGCAAGGTCAGTGCATGGCTTCGCAAGTTGAATCCGCTGATCAAAGGAGAGGACTGTGGTCTTCTGGTATTCGAATTTAAAAATGGTACCATCGGGCAGTGGGATGCCAACAGGTTCAATGAACCACCCTCAGGAACCAACGCGCGTTATACCTTTGGGGAGTTTCTGGTCGAAGGGAATCAAGGATCGATCAGACTCAATACGGACGGCACCATCCTGCTGCAAAACCTGGGACAGGAGGCCCATGAAATTCAATACACACATGAGCAAAGAGGATTTGCTGGGGATTGCGTTTACACGACCCAACGACATTTCATTGACCGCATGTTGGATGACAAACCTTTTGAAACGAGCGGTGCGGATTATTTAAAAACAATTCAAATTCAGGAAGCCATCTACGAGGCCGCTGCCAAATCGCAGCCCATTGAAATTCATCCATTATGAAGCATCAGGGACTCGACCACTTAGCCATTGTCGTCAGCGACACCGACGAAGCACTCCAAACATGGCATCATCGCATGGGATTCCCCTTGGTTCACAGCGAGGTTGTTAATGACGGCACCATACGATTAACTCATCTGGACCTGGGAAACACTCACCTACAACTGGTGCAACCCCTGACCCCTGATCATCCATTGCAGAACTGGCTTAAGGAAAACGGATCAGGATTGCATCATTTTTGCCTCAAGGTTGAAGACGTGGGCGAATCAAAAAATGCGGCTCCTTTCCCCTGCCCTGGAGAACCTCACCAGGGTATTCAAGGCAAGCGCGCCATCTTTTTGGATAAAAACGCAACCGACCAGATTCACGTCGAGTTGACCGGAAAATGATGTCTCATTCCCTCCAGATACAAGCTTGCCTGGATTCGTTGCCTCCACTTTGGAAAGGCGAACCTGCGACCGATACCTCTGGTGCTCTGGAAGGGCGAAGGCACAAATTGGTGGTTCTGGATGATGATCCAACGGGCACACAGACCGTACACGGAATCCCGGTTTTAACGGATTGGAAAGTAGAGCAACTCAGGTCTGAATTTGAAAACGACCTTCCTTGTTTTTACCTGTTAACCAATTCAAGAAGCCTTCCGGATCACGAGGCCAGGCAACTGACCCAAAGCATCTCCAGGAGTCTGAAGCAGGCTGCGGGCAATCAACATACCTTCACAGTGGTCAGCCGCAGTGATTCAACTTTGAGAGGACATTTTCCTGCAGAAACGGATGTTTTGCAGGCCGAGTTGGGTCCCTTTGATGCAACATTATTGATTCCTTTCTTTGAAGCTGGTGGTCGCTATACCATCCACGACACACACTATGTGCTACAGGATGACCAACTCGTTCCGGCGGCAGAAACCCCATTTGCAAAGGATTCAGTGTTCGGTTATCAAAACTCGAACCTGAAGGCTTGGGTCGAGGAAAAAACGAAAGGCAGAGTGACCTCTGAAGAGGTTCATTCCTTGAGCCTTGACTGTATACGAACAAAAGGACCTGAAGGTGTTCTTGAGCAATTAAGGGACTTGAAGAACGGGACCGTTTGTATTGTGAATGCAGCCCATACTGCGGACCTGAATGTCGTTGCCAAGGCATGCCAGCAAGCAAGCAAAGAGGGCCTTCGATTTTTGTATCGCACCGGAGCACAGTGGGTAAGCTCCTGGCTCAACCTCGAACCTCATATCGTTCGATACAGCGGAACTGCCGAGAATGAAGATTCGGCCGGAGGATTGATCATTGTTGGCTCTTACGTTCCAGTCTCATCAAGACAATTAAGCCGACTACGCGGACAGCCTGATCTCGTGGAAATCGAGTGCTCTGTTCATGATTTTCTGAATGAAACACGGTGCGCCGAAAGACTGAAAGAAATAGTGCTCCAAATGAATGAGGCACTCAGTCTTAAGAAAAACGTAGTCATTTTCACCAGTCGTGATTTGATCACCCAAGGATCCAGCCAGGGGGACTTGAATATCGGAAACCAGGTATCTCATGCACTGGTTCAGATTGTTAAAAACTTAAGACTACAGCCTCGCTTCCTAATCGCAAAGGGCGGCATCACATCAAACGATATTGCAACTCATGGTCTGGGAGTAAAAAGAGCCATGGTGCTAGGGCAGGCTCACCCGGGGATTCCAGTATGGGAGCTTGGCCCTGAAACCAATTATCCCGGCATGCACTACATCGTGTTCCCGGGCAATGTTGGAACCGATGACACACTTCTCCATATTTATCAGAAACTAAATCCATAAAAGTATATGAAAAAGATAACATTGATCGCGTTGACTCTCGAAATGGCCATGCAGTCCTTGGCTTTTGCCGGTAGTAAACCCATTGTAAAAGAGGACCTCGTCTTCCAGGAATCCAACGGAATGGTTGCCGTGGAAGCCGAACATTTTTACAAACAAACTCACACTGAAAAACGAGCCTGGCAGTTGACATCTGCGGGAAACATTCCCGATTTCGAACCAGATGGTGATCCCGCCCATTTGTCAGGAGCCAGCGGGAATGCGTATTTGGAAATACTCCCCGATTCACGTCGAAATCACGGGGAGAAATTGATCCACGGTGAAAACTTTTCCAATCAACCAGGTAAACTCGGTATCCTGTATTACAAAATCAATTTTGAAAACGCAGGCCGTTATTATGTTTGGGTACGTGCATATTCTTCAGGAAGTGAAGACAACGGCATCCATGTGGGACTGAACGGTGAATGGCCTGAATCTGGGCAAAGAATGCAATGGTGCCAGGGAAAACAGGCATGGCGCTGGGAAAGCAAACAAAGGACCGCGGAGGTACATTGCGGTGAGCCTTATAAGATTTACCTAGATATTAAATCTCCCGGGGTACACGAGATCATGTTCTCCATGCGCGAGGATGGATTTGAATTTGATAAATTCTTACTGACCAGGAATCGTGACTTTGCTCGTCCAGAACACGCTGGCCCCGCAAGTGTCCCTGCCGCAGGAAAGCTACCCCCTGCATTTGCAGCGGTTAAAGAAGCTGCTGGCAAAATGATTCAAGCCAAGCAAGCTCTTGTCACACCTCGTCAGCCAGACGGTGACGGATCAGTCGATATTTCAGGTGAATTAAGGCAATGGCACAAGGTAACCCTCACCCTCAACGGACCCTTCGCACACGAATTGGACAACCAACCAAATCCATTTACTGATCACGCATTCAATGTCCGCTTTACTCACTCATCAGGTTCACCTGATTACGTGGTTCCCGGTTATTTTGCAGCAGACGGAAATGCGGAAAATACATCAGCCAATTCTGGTTCACACTGGAGGGCTCACCTTTCCCCGGATAAAACCGGGAAATGGACCTACAGCATTTCATTTCATACAGGAGCAGGAGCAGCCATAGGTGACACACAAGGAAAACCACTCCAACCATTTGATGGCATTACAGGTTCTTTTAAGATCAAGCGTTCCAACAAAAAAGGAAGGGACTTAAGGGCGAAGGGTAGATTGGAATACGTCGGCGGACATTACCTGCAATTTGCTGGTTCCAAGGAATACTTCTTGAAGGCAGGTCCGGATGCTCCCGAAACATTACTTGCTTATCAGGACTTTGATGGAACTCAGCCTGGTCGCAAACGAGCTGCTCGCAGCGGCGAAGCTGCCCCCACACAATCACTCAAAACATGGCAACCGCATGTTCAAGACTGGAAAGCAGGTGACCCAACATGGAAGGACGGCAAAGGAAAGGGCCTCATCGGAGCACTGAATTACATTGCATCCAAAGGAGTCAACTCATTTTCCTTCCTCCCATACAATTCGGGAGGTGACGGTGACAACGTTTGGCCTTTTGTGGAACGTATGGACAAACTGCACTATGACGTTTCCAAATTGGCACAATGGGAAATTGTCTTTGATCACGGAAACAATCAAGGGCTGCACCTGCATTTTAAAATGCAGGAGAATGAAATCGACGACAACAGAAGAGGTCACAAGATGGAGGATTCCACGATACCTGAATCCCTGGATGGAGGTTTGCTTGGAGTTGAAAGAAAACTGTACTGCCGCGAGTTGATTGCCCGTTTCAGTCACCATTTGGCTCTTAACTGGAACATCGGCGAAGAGAACACCCAATCAATCAAGGAAATCAATGACATGATCGAATACATTCGTGCAACCGATCCATACGATCACAACGTCGTCATTCACACCTTTCCTGATCAGCAAGATAAAGTTTATACACCATTACTGGGAGATAAATCAGAAGTCAAATCACCTCCGGTAGAACCGGAGGCTTGATTATGTGAGCCGCTCAAAGC
>CAYFHO010000059.1:0-37010 GCA_964342825.1 uncultured Verrucomicrobiota bacterium | reverse complement strand
CTAATGCCAATCCTCCACCTTCGATGGCAAGGAGCCTGAGCATCGCCATGTCATCCACCTCGGCAGCTATTAGAGGAGTAATCTTGTGTTTTTCCAGCACCAGATCGAACAGGGATCGGTAATTACTGTCCTGGCTCGGTAGAATCAATGGAATACATTCAAGGTCTCTTGGGAATTTAAATTGTTTGGCATCGATTTCATCAAACTTACCGATCAGGCTCACCTGTTGAGTGTCAATCAAGTGAGAGTACCAGGGGAAATCCGGTTCCCGATGTGCCGGTAAATTGGAGAGAACCAAATCAAGAAGGTGGGAACCCAACATTGCCAATAAGTCTTTCATGTTTCCCGAATGCAAAAAGACACCGAGTTTTTCACGTTTAAAAAGTGGGCGCAGCAATTGCATTTGGAAGTTACGTGAAAGGGTAGCCACGGCTCCTACCCGAACAATCTGCTTCTTTTGCGAAATCTGATGCTTGATAACATCCAACAACTCATCGCCCGTTCTAAAAATCAGTTCCGCATAATCAAGAGCCATTTGACCAGCCTCGGAGAGCACCAGGTTACGCCCCTGCCTTAAGAAGAGAGGTTGGCCAAGGTAGTCTTCCAGTTGCTTTAACTGAATGCTGATGGAGGCTTGAGCGACATTCAGCAGTTCGGCCGCACGGGTTACGCTGCCTTCACGTGCCACAACCAGAAAGTATCGGAGATGATGATAGTTTAGCATGATTTGGGTTTGCTTAATTTTTTCCGAACAACTCAATCATAGATTAAATCTATGAATAAGTGCAAAACATATATTGGACCAATTTCTGGGTTTGCGGCATCTTGTCTCCCGATGGAAGAAATAATGAGTCAAACAATTCATTCGAACCAAGACGCAACATTTCCTTGGTTGGCACTGATCACCCTCCTGGTACCAGTTTCACACCTGGTGGCCGGTTGGCTTTTTTCATTCAAACGTCAAGATGGTTCCAGCTTGAATCCTGGAATTTCCTCAAAACTCGCATTGGTTGGATTTGTGAGTTCACTCATTGGATTGCTTACTGTCATCGGGACAGGTCAAGCGGGTTTAACCTACCTGAACTCAATCACAAGTCAGGTCGGAATTCGTATTGATCTGATCTCGGTCATCATGACATCTCTGGTCGCATTCCTGGGATACGTCGTGAGCCAGTATTCGATTCGATACCTCGCCGGTGAGGAAAAACAATCTCAATTCACGGGTTGGCTCCACTTTACGGTAGCTTCCGTTCAAATACTTTCTCTTTCAGGCAACTTACTCCTCTTTGTTGCCGCTTGGATATCCACCAGTTTGTGCTTGCACCAACTGCTGACCTATTACTCAGAACGACCCGGTGCCATTGCAGCAGCGAGGAAAAAATTTGTGATCAGTCGTCTGGGGGATCTTTGCCTGGGGGCTGCCTTGTTTGTGAGCTGGAAATTGTTTGGAACCTGGGATATTGGCCAGATACTCGACATGGCTGCCAATGCCAGTGAAAATGGAATTCATCCACTGGGGATCTCCATTTTAGGGTGGTTGGTTGTGTCCGCTGCCGTCATGAAATCGGCACAGTTTCCGTTCCATAGTTGGTTGCCGGACACCATGGAAACACCCACACCCGTCTCTGCACTCATGCACGCCGGGATCATCAATGCCGGAGGCTTTTTGATCATTCGATTCAGCCCCTTGCTGGTTGAAGCACCTACTGCCCTTTATGGTCTTGCCATCGTGGGTGCCATTACGGCCATTTTTGGTTCGGTTGTAATGCTGACTCAAACAAGCATTAAGCGCAGTCTCGCTTATTCCACCATTGCGCAAATGGGTTTCATGATGCTGCAGTGTGGTCTGGGTGCTTTTGCGCTGGCTTTCTTTCACCTCGTTGCCCACGCTTTATACAAGGCCCATGCGTTCCTAGCCTCCGGTACCTTGGTCAAATCACAGACTCCTTCTCCTGATGATTCCAAAGAAAAACCACTTTCACCTGTATACATCATACCGAATCTTGCGATTGGCTTTGGTCTGCTATTTGGATTAGCTTACTTTTTCGAAATATCGCTGACGGAAGCACCGGCTTTGATCCTTTTAGGGAGTGTCTTTCTGATGTCCTGGTCTTACCTGGTTTGGAATTGGTGGAAAGATTCGAGGGACACACAAGTTTTATTCAAAGGAGTTGGATTAGGGGCTCTGGTCATTTTGACCTACTTTGGATTGCATTCCGCCACTTCGTGGACATTTGAAAATACCTTACCTTCTCTTGCGGTTGACCATTCCTTGGCAACTTACGCATTGGTTGGCATGATCGGCTTGGCCATGTTTGCCACTGTTTGGGGTCAGGCTTTCCTTTCTGAATGGACTCAAGTTTCATGGGTAAGAAAATTGTATGTTCATGCTTCCCGAGGTTTTTATATAGGTAATTTTGGGGATCGACTGACAGCATTCATTTACAAAGACCAATATAATGCCACGCCTAATGTTGCGCCAAAGAGTGTGGTGCACTCGGTTTCCTTCGCGGCATCAAATCCTGTTCAATGGAATGAAGAAAAACTTCAACCCATCTTGAACGATATCTCTCAAAAAATGGCTCCACTGTGGTCTCTGAGTGATTTCGTGGCAGTGAATCCTTTCGTAGGATTTTCTCAAAAGTCCTTTCCTGAAACATGTGAATATTTCCGACATGTCGCCCCTGGCGGTATTCAAATGTCCGCTGGTTATTATAAAGACAAGGTTTTGGCTGGTCACATTACTGACTCGGATATCAAGCAAGGAATGAGACGTGCCATTGAGTTCGCCCATATCATCCCCCAAGGATATCTCGACGAGTTAAGCGTCGAAACCATCGTGAAAGACCTGGAACAGGTGCAGCAAAAAACGGATACCGACATGTTGGAAAGCGTTTCGGAAGCTTCGGACAAAATCAATTACACGCGATGGAATCATGCGATTGTCGATATGATTTCAGACCATTGTGCAGCTTACTTTGATGAGGCACAATCCAGCTGGAAAATGCCGCAAAGGGATAAAAGCCTGTTCCAAGCATGGAAAGAGAATGCCAGCATCGATAAATATCCTGAAATTTTGGGGCTTAAGGGCTTTAGGTCTCAGGTAGCTCAAATGCCTGATAATGCTTACGACCTTATCGCAAGCACTCTTCATCGATTGAATATCCCTGAGCAGGCTTCGGGTGTTTACTTGCATCGATTGGCATTTTCTGTGAGAGGATGGTGCGGATATCTGCGATCCCAGAGTTGGCATAGTTCCGAAGAGAAAAATCAGCACATCACTGATCTTGTTGCCATTCGACTCGCATATGAGCTTGGACTATCCAAACATTTGGAATCTTTGGGATATGGTGAATTCAGCCCATTTATTCCATACGAATTGCTTACTTCTTCAAAACTAATTGGAAAGGAAACAACGTTGTTGTATGTCCTTCAATTAAGTGATGAATATTCGATGGAAAGAGAGTTCAGGGCCAAACTCAAGTCCGATGACAATCTATCGAATGAAAAGACCACGAAGGATATCCAGGCAATATTTTGCATCGACGTGCGATCCGAGGTTTTCAGAAGATATTTGGAATCGACATCGAGATCTATCCAGACCAAAGGTTTTGCCGGGTTCTTTGGATTGCCCATCAAGCACCAAAGCCTTGGTGAAGAGACTACAAAGAGTCAGTGCCCTGTTTTATTGGAACCTGCGCACCACGTTTGCGATACCCATGGAGACGCGACCCAGGATCACAAACTTAGAACTCAATCTAAACACAAGAAGGTGATTCAATCCGGTTGGACTTCTTTCAAGCAATCCGCCATTTCCTGTTTCTCTTTTGTGGAAACTGCGGGTATTGCCTACGTCCCTTCTCTCATTAAGAACGTGCTCAATATTCAGTCTGGTAGCGCCAAGCATTCTGCTGACATTAGCCCCAGCCTTGCAGGCATCTCGCTCAAGGAACAAACAGAAATGGCATACGGAATTCTCAAGAATACAGGATTGATAGATTCTCTGGGCAAGCTTGTTCTGCTTTGTGGCCACGAAAGTCAAACGGTCAATAATCCTTACAAGGCAGGGCTCGATTGCGGAGCATGCGGTGGACACTCTGGTGAAGTCAACGCACGAGTGGCGGCCTCAATATTGAACAGTGCGGATGTCAGGGCTCGATTGCTCAGTGACTACGAGGTTAAAGTGCCTAATGGAACCTGGTTCCTGGCTGGAGTTCACAACACTACGACCGATGAAGTTTCCCTTAAAGAAACCAAGAGCGTACCAACCGCACTGAAACCGCTCGTTCAAAACCTCAGAAGTTATCTCAGTTTGGCATCCGATCTGACCCGACAAGAAAGATCCTCCAGACTTGATATTGCCAATGACGGAAAACCATTGAGTATGGAACTCAGAGATCGAGCAAACAACTGGTCCGAAATGCGACCTGAATGGGGATTGGCAGGCAACGCTGGTATGATCATTGCACCCAGGGCAAGAACTCAAAAAGCTGGATTTGCAGGAAAGGTTTTTCTGCATGATTACGAATATCAGCAGGACGAAGATTCCCAGGTGTTGGAACTCATAATGACTGCTCCCATGATCGTAGCGAGTTGGATCAATCTTCAGTACTATGCATCCACTGCTAACAATGCTTCATTTGGAAGCGGAACAAAAATCACTCATAATGTCGTCGGCGGCATTGGAGTCTGTTGCGGAAATCGAGGCGATTTGTTGACTGGATTGCCTCTTCAATCCCTGCATGACGGAGAAAAATGGATGCATCACCCCCTTCGATTGCAGGTATGCATCGAGGCTCCAACCGAGAAGATTGAAAGCATCATCAAAAAGCGTCAGGAGGTTGCGCAACTGGTGACAAATCAGTGGATTCACCTTTATGCCATCCATTCAGATGGAACATTGATGAGAAGAATGCCATCGGGTCAGTGGGTAAACGACGGAGCAGAAAAACCTGTCGAAAAAACCACTCCTCAAATTTTGCAAGAAAGTTAAGGTAAGTTTCAGCCGGCTATGCGCATCGCGTTTTCCCCACATAGTTGGCCATCCCCCGGTAAAGTCCATTGTTAAATACAACGCCTCCCCGAATCAATACGGGGAGGCGTTCTTACTTTTATGAAAGGGAAAGTCGAATCGAACTACTGCGCGTTGCCAAATAGATCCGAAAGACTTCACAGGATGAGATCACTCATTTCTTTCGATTCTTCCATTGTCGATCATTGGCGGACAATTCAGTTGCTTGGCCCAGATCACCTTGGTCCCTCATCCAGGCGTCCAGAACATTTCCTAGCAATTCGCGTTGTTCCTGAAATTTCGGCAACATTGCGAGGTTGTGAAGGTTCCACGGATCATTCAAGGAGTCATAAAGTTCCTCTGCTGGTCGATGTTGAAAACGATGAACTACCTGCTTGGCATGTTCATTCCCGCTAGCCGCAACTTCCTGCCAGGATTTCCACCAATCACTGCGCATCATTGTATTTCGAAACGCAGCTTCGGGTGTCAAATTCCGAATGTAACGGTAGCGTTTCGATCTCACTGTACGGATTCCGTAATGCTCTGATCCGTGATTGATGCCTCGCGTGGTTTGAAGGCCAAAACTGTATTGCTTGTGTTCGTTCGCCCAACCCCGAAGCACAGGAATAAAAGACTGTCCATCCAGACCCGGAGGCAATTCCAATCCTGCAGCTTGAATGAATGTGGGGACTACATCCACATATTCAACCATGGCATCTGATTGGCAATTGGGTGTGACCTTTCCCGGCCAGCGCACAATCATTCCACTTTGAAGCCCCTTGTCATAACAGGTCCATTTTGCAAAAGGAAAGGCATTTCCTTGTTCGCTGACCACCATGACCAATGTTTTCTCTTCAAGTTCATGTTTCCTCAGAAGATCCAAACATTGACCCACTTGTGAATCAAAATAGGTGATCTCTGCCAGGTACTTTGAAAACTCTGTGCGTGTTTCTGAAGTGTCCACATAATGTGGAGGAAGTATCATCTCAGAAGGAGGGTATGCCGATGGATTTCCTCTGGTGTAAGGTGTGTGAGGTTCGTTGGAACAAGCGAATACGGCTACGGGTTTGTTTGATTCTTTGGAATATTTGAAAATTGCATCGATTTCGCTCATGTCTGGATTCCCCCCACCTCCGCCTTTGCCTTTGGCATTGGAATATTCAAAAGGAAAGGACTCAGGCGGATTGATGTGTGTTTTTCCACTGAGTGCCACACGGTACCCAGCCGATTTCAGATAGTGAGCGATACTCTGAGTTCCTCGTTTCACAAAAGTGTGATTGGGGTGAGCGCCGGATTTAACCGGATAAAGACCGGTGTAGAGACAATGCCGGGTAGGGGAGCACATGGGCGCTGCCTGAAAACATTTTGTAAAAAGCATCCCCTCACTTGCCAATTTGTTCAGGTGGGGTGTTTTTGCCTGGCCTCCGTAAACTTCCAAATCAGTGAAGGTGCAATCGTCTGCTATGATGAAAAGAAAATTGGGCTGCTCTTTCGCCGACAGCTGTAATGAAATCAGAGTGGCGATCAGCAAAATAATCGCTCTTTCAATAAATGGACAATTCGTCAAACGATCTGAGAACAGTACACGGATACTTGTCAAAATTTGGTGGCTCATGGATGCTCGGGATCATAGTTTTTCCGTGCTATCCCACAAGTGAATTCGCCTTTCTTTTACTCCAATACTGATTTCCAACGAGAATCTTGTTTCAACATCTCCGTTTTAAATTGCAGATAAAGGTCGGGGTGAATGCCTTTCAATTGTTCGGCGTAATGAGGAAGATTCTCCTTCATTAAAATTCTCGATTCCATCAATGCCTGGCTCCAGTTTTTCAATGAATTTTGCAATGCTTCAAGTTCCACGCCACTTGCAAAGGAAAAGTCCAAAACTTGCAAAACCGGGATCAGATCCATGGCAGTCAACACGGGTTTTGGTTGCTCTGGTTGCAGACGTTCAATCACCGCGCCGAGAATCATGGCTTCCTGTGGATTGGATTCAAAAGCCGCTTTCAATCTTGCCTGCAACGCAGGAAGTGCTGGAGAAGCTTCAGGTCCCATGGTTCCAATGGCGAGAGCTTCCGAAAGGGTGGATTGCCCTGATTCGATGGACTGAATCAGATCCTTGAGTTGATTCGGGTTTTGTCTCAGTTCATTTGCCAGGGATTGTGCTTTTGCGTCAAGTTGAGGTAATGGCGTTTGGATACCGAATCCTGCGAGTTCATCTGGGCGGATTTTTTTCAAGGTCATGTCCACCAGTTCACCCAACTCAGGATGCTGATCCGCAAGATCAAGTAGAAGGGGAACGGCTGATTCAGCTTCGGGCCCCAATTTCCATAGCAAGGAAAGGTTGAATCTGGTTTGATCGTTATTTGAATCAGGGACATCAAACAATGAATGAGTTAATATATCTACAATACCTTCGGCAAGTGGCTCTCTTGTTTGGGCAAGGACCTGGGCAGCAAGAATTCGATCTGCTTTTTGCGGCGATTGCAGCTGCATTTTGATGCCATCAGTGATCAATCCTTTGTCACCCTGTATACCGGAAATCAGTATTGGTGTTTGAATGGCCATTTCCTTTCTTACCAATTCAGAACCTTTCATAGCCGCTTGGAAGACTTCATTGAACTGCGCGGGTTCTTTGATGATTTGGCCCAAAGCGTAATATGTGGCTCCAATCAATTCCCCTGAAACCGAATCTTTTGAACTTAATCTTTCATACAAATTCGGCAATGCCTCCACATGTTGCGGCCACATCAGTGGGAGCAGTTTGGTTGCACGAACTCTGACGTTGATGGAAGATGCGTCCAATGCTTCCTTGACCATACCCCAATAGGGCAAACGCTCAGCCACTGGAATTTGCTCCAAAAATGCTCGTGCCGGATCTTTGACGCCAGCAGTGATATGTTGATCGGAAAACAGGAGTTTTTGAAATTGCGCAAGCAGATCCGGGTCGCCTTGTGTTTCGCTCCGGGATGATTGTAATTGTTCGACTCGTTCCATGATGGGGGCGGTTGCGGTCCCTGTATTTTCCATCCTTGTTTCCAGTTCAGAGGGCGTCGTTGTTTCTGGTTTGGAGACAGGTTCAGAAGTCGAATCATCACGGTTCAAAAGAAGCAAACCAGTGACAACAACTACACCCAAGCTGCTTATTAATATCGTTTTTGTTTTCATGAGTAATAGTGAATGAATGAAAGATGGAGCGGAGATGGTGGAAACGTTTTGGATGGTCAGGAGACTCTTGATAATGGATGGCATAAGAACGGCGGGGGCGGCCTGAGTGGATGCATAACTAAGGCAGGCCGACAGTCCAACAGCGGAGCAACGAATCCCTTTTCGATTAAACCATTGTCTCAACTGTTCAACACACCGAGCTACCCTTTTACGCGCCGCATCTTCACTGATTCCAAGAGAAATTCCCAAAGCACGCAGGCTGGTTTTCTGAAAAAAACGTTTTAGAATCAGTTGTCGATCTGACTCACGTAGAGCATCTACCGCCTCATCAAGAAACGGCTCAATCGAAGCCCAATGGTCCGGTTGATCTTCTTTTACCAATTGATCCTTCAACTGGTTTTGTCGTTCCCTTTGCTGCTTTTCCTCATTGATCCATTCCATCGATTTGAATAATGCACTTCGATGCAACCATGCCCCCAGAGATCCTGTTTTCTTCAGTTTGCCGGCCTTGGTGGAAAGCAAGATGAAGGTTGACTGTGTGATCTCGCTGGCTGCATCGGGTCTACCGGTTTTTCGCAAAGCAGTTGCATAGACCATGTCGATGTGATTGGAAGTCACGGCTTCAAAAGCTTCATCTGATCCAGTCCTTACAAACGCTTCAAGTTGTGTCCAACTTTCCATTTCGTATTAATATGAGGTGATTCGATCAAACCGGACATTCTTTTTGAAAAAAGTAAAATCAACTTGCTAGAATGTCTTATTTCTGGCGTGATCAGTTAGATCCATTAAACGGACTTGTCCCCAGAAATGGAGGGCGGGCACAACCCAGGATAATTATGTACACACGAAGTCTTCGTCGTTCGGCATTTACGCTGATTGAACTATTGGTTGTCATTGCCATCATCGCCATTCTCGCTGGTATGCTGTTGCCAGCTCTTTCCATGGCCAAAGAGAAAGCCAAGCAGGTTAAATGTACTTCCAACATGAGACAAATAGGCATCGGAACCATCATGTATGCCGATGACAATGAAGGTCACATGCCATTAAGTAACATGTTCCACGATGATCCCAATAAGCTGTGGATCCGACAGATCCTTCCCTATGTGGGAAACAGCGATGAAGTAAGAGCCTGTCCCAGTGATAAGAAATCACTGGAACGTATTTCAAAGAATGGAACCAGTTATCCCATTAATGATTGGACCACACAGCCGGGGCCCATTGCAGGGTTTCCTGCTGCTCGTCCTCCCGATCACGCTCACATTCTGGACCGTTTGCAATTTCCTACCGAAACAATCATCGTTTTTGAAATCGCCGAGGAGCAAGCCATGGATGTTTTGCATGACCATACCCATGGTCGTAGTGGTTGGCCTACCTGGAGAGATGTGATTGATGACATTCAACCTGATCGACATGGAAGCAGTCAGAAAAATGCGGACAAAACCACGGGTCGTGCCAACTATTTGTATGCAGACGGTCATGTCGAGGATCATCGAGGGATTCGAATGTACGAACTTTTTGACAATGGACGAGGAGTGAATTTTTCGACTCCACCCGAATTGAGGCCTGAGCCAAGGCGACGTTGATTATCAGTTCAAAGAAATGGAGCCATATCGAACATTGGGTTGATGGGTATCGGTCATCAGCGGAGAGGGGTAAAGGAATGTTTCAGGCCAACTTCCTGATTTGCATCTTGCTGATGATCTGCTTGGTTTCTAGTGTATTGGCGGGTCACGACGTCATGGTGCATCTGGCTATTTACAACGATGGACCGTTTAAGACGGAAAAGGTGCCGGCCGTTTTTGGAGTCCCCTTTCCCGCATCAGAAGATCCATTTGATCCCAACAACCTGATTCTGGCGGGAGCGGAACCATTTCAAATTCGCACCTTGAGCACTTGGCCAAATGGCTCTGTCAGATGGCTGATGGTAGAAGCCATCGTCAATGTGCAACCCACCGCGGATCGCGCAGCAGTGCATTTGACCACAGGGCAACGTCCGGCGGAAAGTCAGGATATCGCAAGGGAGATTCCTAATGGTTTTTTGTTCAACACGGGTAAGTGTGTTTTCAGATTAGAGGATTTGGGCCAAAAAATTCTGTGCAAAATTGAATCTGTCGAAGAAGAAAATTTACCCGAATTTTCAATTCTACTTTCAAATGAAAGTGAAAGACCTGGAAAGCACGGATCCAGAAAACTGTTGCTTGAGAACAACGGGCCTGCAAGTGCAACAGTTGCCATCATAGAAACTTTTGAATTCAATGGGGTACCATTAGAGTTCAGTCGAAGGTGTCGGGTTTTTAAGGGGCAAAAGGGAATGTCCATCTCATCGACTTTCACTCGATTACGCGCTGCCTCAGGTAATCCCATTCTCACTTCTCCCCTGAATGTTTCCGACTTGTTCACCTTGCAAACAACTCATGAAGAACACTGGAATATCGAACCGTCCGACGAAGAACAAAGCAAGCGTTTCACATGTGAATCAACACCCCATAAAATTCTGATGATTTTGAAACACCCGGGGCTGCAAAATTTCACCGAGTTGGATGTCATGAAGAATATTTTCACAAGAGAACGAATTGAAGTGGTGGTCTCTGACAGCGAAAATAACGATGACACCAACTTACCTTTCATTGGTGTCGCCGTTTCTCCAAACACATACAACGATTCCCAAAACCTGGCCCATTATGTTTCTAAAGGTGAGGTGGGCGAAATTCATGATTTGAGTAGCTCGACAATCAAAGTCTCTCGCTTAGCAGGCTACCTTTATTCCTTGATGGGTAGAGAAGTTGTTCCCTCCCCATCGATAATGATTACCATGGATCATTGGATTTCAGATTCAATATCCAGTTTTTCATCCAGACAGCCTATCGAGGGATATAACCGACTTGATGATCACAGATTTCAGGAGGCCGGACTCTTCAGCACGTGGTATTTTTTAACAGGCGATGAAGCTTTGAAACGGGCACGCTTGGCATGGGCTGCCCATGAACCGCTTGTCAGGGTTCCTATCGCCGAAGTCAGTTTCGAGCAGTGGGATGCGTTTTTATTGGATGGGGCACTTGAGAGGCGAGATGCAATCGTTTCGAATCTTGGCACTTGGATGGATGATGTGCTTTATGGAAAGTTACTCAAACCTGTGGGGATTTCAACATTTCAACTTGTTTCGAACATAACTCGGCAAGGTGGCTTGGAAAGAACACGTCAGGATGAATGGCTCGATCGCTTTGAAAAATTTGTTCACCGATTTCGTATTTCCAGTCCCAATGATATTCTCTTTGCGGAAGGATATCGTTTGACAGGGGAACGCGAGTTTTTAAGGGATGGACGGGTTTGGTTGGACAAGCATTCGGATGCTGTGCCTGATAACAATGCCATCAGTGGCTTGCTTGATAATTTTCAACGGCAATATGTCTGGCGTTGGTTGCCACTGACCGTTGGTGATCACGATGATGATGGCATTGTCTTGAAGTGGAAAGTTCCTCGAAACCTTGTCAGGTATCGTCTGAAGACCGCGCAGAAGCCAATCACAAATATTCCAGCAATACAGTCGTCAGATCAGGCGATTGCCTTCTGTGAATCGAATGATCTCGAAATCGATATTCCCTTTTTTGCTTCCGGGACAGAGCAGACACTTCATATTCCCAAGTTGCAACTGGGGGCTAATTCTTTTGTTGCCATGCGGTATTTGGAGAGAGGGCCAGAGTTACCGGCTCCAACCAATCAGGCACTTCTCGATACTTCAAGCTCACCTTCAAGTTCCGCACAAAAAACATTTGCCACTATTCGCAATTATTATTGGTTGGTATTTATTTTGATGGCTTGTGGAATGATTTTTATCCTTAAACGCAAACGGTCATGAATTGTAATTTTAATGTTTTAATGGTTTTTCTGGTTGTGATGACAAGTGCTTGCGATGTCGGAGTTCAGTCCACACAAACCATTGCTTTACCCATGGAGGCAGAAACTGCCAGTGGATCCTATCAAGTTTCATGTTTGTTCAACCCCAGCCCAATCCCGCGCAATGAGCATGTTTCAATGACCGTGACAGTGCAGCGTTCAAATGGTGCTGTTTTACCTTCGGAAATTTCCATCAAGGTGGATGCAGATATGCCTTCGCACGGACACGGAATAAACACCGAACCAGAGATCACAAAAATATCTGATGGAAAATATGAAGTGAAAGGATTGCTGTTTCACATGGGGGGTGATTGGGAATTGTATATTGATCTAATCGAAGATGGCATCCCGGATCGTGCGACAATTCCTTTCAATTTGTAGCATACGATGATTCGTATACATGTCACTTTACTGTTCGTAGTTTCTTTGCTGATGGGATGCGGAAAAGCTTACGACGAGAGCGTTAAATCCTTACCTGCGAGCATGAAGGTGAATGGTGTTACCCTTTACGAAACCAATCTCGTCGAAATTCTCAACCTCTCGCCTCTACCAGAATTACCCCCTAGTTCAACTAACCAATATGCGGATAACCAAGACGCTGCTTTGTTGGGGCAGGCCTTGTTTTTTGATGAAGGATTATCGATCAATGGGAAAGTAGCATGCGCTACCTGTCATCAGGCCGACAACGATTGGACTGATGGAAAGCCGTTATCCGAAGGTCTGGAAACAGTCACCCGCAACGCCCCGACGCTTTGGAATGTAGGTCATCAACGATGGTACTTCTGGGATGGCCGCAAAGATTCACTGTGGTCCCAGGCACTCGGTCCGATCGAACATCCTTTTGAAATGGGGGGAAGTCGTTTTCGAACCTATCAACTGCTTGGTGGCTCTCCATCATACTTGGAACATTACGAAAGAATTTTTGGTAAATGGCCCTCCTTGAACTCAAAATTCGATTTCGAGGACGCCCGACCGGTAGTTGAAGATCCTGACGACAAGATGGATCAAGCATGGCAAAGCTTAAGTGCTATCGATCAACAAAAAATTAACCGTGTCTTTTCCAACGTTGGAAAATCCATGGAAGCTTACCAAAGGAAACTCGTTTCCAATGACGCTCCGTTCGATCAATTTGTTCAAGGTTTACGAACAGGCAATAAACCAGACCTGGACGTGTTGACTGTGGAAGCAGTTCGAGGTTTGGCTCTTTTTGTTGGGCGAGGACAGTGCATTCTTTGTCACTCAGGGCCTAATTTCACTGACAATGAGTTTCACAACATCGGACTCGATCGTGGGAATAATGCGCTGGACCAAGGGCGATACCCTGCCGTAGACCAGGTTAAAAACGATCCTTTCAATGGCATGGGAGCCTTCAGTGATGATCCATCCATCGAGGCGAATCAATCACTTCACTACGTTGCCACAAAGGATAACAACCTTGGCGAATTCAAGACTCCAACGCTTAGAAATGTCGCTGACACGGCACCTTACATGCATGATGGAAGGTTCTCGACATTGCAAGAGGTGGTTGAGTTCTATTCCCTACTTCCAGACACCCCAGCCATAGGTCATCGTGAAGAATCACTGCAGGCGCTGAATTTAACTCCAGCCGAAACCAAAGATCTTGTCGCCTTCCTCAAATCGTTATCAGGCAGAGCATCGAAATCCACTCGATGGACCCGTGATCCGGGTTTATAATAAGTTTAAATAGTTGGGACTGACCCCCGAAGGGAGGTGTCAGATTGGAGTGGCGGTGATGTCTAGCTTGATGACGACTTCATCTCGGATCAGGTCGTCCACCTTGCCCGGATATTTGATGTCGAAATCGAAGCGCTTGATGAAAAACTCAGCGTTAACTTTTACCTCCGAATCCGAAATCTGGATGTCAGCTGGAAATGTGATGCTTTTTGTAACTCCGTGTAGGGTGAAATTGCCAGTGACGTTGTAACCATCGGCTGCTTTTTCAATATTTGTTGTTTTGAAGGTGGATTTCGGAAAGGTTGGAACATCAAAGAAATCAGCGTTTTTCAAGTGGCCTGTCAACCGATTGCTGTCTGACCAGGTGGAATCCATATCAATTTCAACATTTGTTCCGTTGGGAACCAGTTCACCATCTTGGACGAAAATGGTGGCATTGAATTTTTCGAATCCGCCCTCATGACTTCCGGTTACTTTGGATCCCACGAATCCGATTTTGGATTCAGCAGTGGATGCAAATTGTTTACCTTCTGCTGGAGTTGTGGATTCTTCTTTGGCAGAGGAAACACCGGCTTCATTGACGTTATCAGCAGGGTTGGAGCAGGCAGTGAAACACAGCGTGACAGCGGTTAAAGCCGCCAAAAATATCTGATTTTTAGTTGGATTCATTGTATTGAATAGATTCTTAGATTTAGGTTTAGCTTACAATTCCATGCTTAAGACAGGAACCTTCCATCAAAGTTACACAATTTCCACTTAATTTGGTTCCTGATTCTTTTTAATGAATGTTTGAATGGTCTTGAATGATGATGCTAAACTCCCGTCGATTTCCCGTTAACCATTTTCAAATCCATGAAAACCAATCGAAGAAATTTTCTCAAATCCACATCGACTGCCACTCTTGCATTCCCTTTCATCCTACCGTCGCATATATGGTCAGCTGATGTGAAGCCCAATGACCGCATACAAATGGGGTTCATTGGCATGGGCAAACAAAATCAATACCTGCTTCGTCATTTTATGAATTTGCCTGGAACGCAGGCGGTGGCCGTTTGTGATGTGGATACTTCACGCCGAAAAGATGCCCGAAAACGTGTTGAAAAGCATTATGCGGAAAAGGCCCAATCTGGCTCATTCAATGGATGTGAGGACTACATCGATTACCAAAAGCTGTTGGAACGCAAGGATGTTGATGCAGTTTGTATTGCCACTCCCGATCATTGGCATGCTTTAATGACTATCGATGCCGCCAAAGCGAAAAAGGATATTTATTGCGAAAAACCTCTTTGCCAATCCATCAAGGAAGCCCGTCGCATGGTCAACGCTGTGCGGTTCAACAAAAGAATTTTCCAAACAGGAAGCATGCAGCGCTCTTCCGAGGAATTTCGAGTCGCGTGTGAGCTGGTCAGAAATGGTATCATAGGCCCCATATCCCGTGTTGAAGTGTCCGTTGGTGGACCTGCCAAGCCCTGTGATTTACCCGAAGAAGTCATGGAACCCGGTCTCGATTGGGACCGATGGTTGGGGCCAGCACCCAAACGTCCTTACAATTCTGTGTTAAGTCCAAGGGGTGTTCATAATCATTATCCTGCATGGAGACATTATCGTGAGTATGGTGGCGGCGGTGTGACTGACTGGGGAGCCCATCACTTCGATATTGCACAATGGGGATTGGGCATGGACAACGAAGGGCCACGCAGGATCATTCCTTCTAAAAACCCGGAATCCGGTCAAGGTGTTCGCATGGTTTATCAAAACGGAATCGAAATGCTTCACACCGGTGGGAATGGCGTCACTTTCCATGGCAAGGACGGAAAAGTAAATGTCAACCGAGGGAAATTTAATTTCTGGCTAGGCGATAAACAGATTGCTGATAACCGTAAACAGTGCAAGCAGGTTGAACAGGAGTACCTCGCGGATGCCAAGGTGCGCCTCTACCGTTCCACCGATCATAAAAAAGACTTTTTAGATTGCATGCGCACCCGTACCCGCCCGATAGCAGACGTTGAAATTGGAGCCCGAACGGTTACCGTATGCCACCTGGTCAACCTCTCTTACTACCATAACGAACCCATGCACTGGAATCCTTTCAGGGAACAATTCGTGAATGGAAAAGGTAAAAAGGAGTGGTTGGATGTGGATCACCGAGCACCCTATACCTTTGGCTAGTCCGAATCAGTTTTGGGGATTATTCCGAATCTTCCCTGCCACATCACTAAAGACGGTATAGACCAATGGAATAACAAACAAAGTCAGGAAGGTACTGGTCAACATACCTCCGACAATCACGATTCCCATGGGACGCCGGCTTTCGGCTCCGGCCCCAAAGCCAATGGCTATCGGCAGGATGCCTGAGACAGTGGAGACCGCGGTCATCAGGATGGGGCGTAATCTTACAGCGCCAGATTGGGCCATGGCTTGGTGTGCATTCAGTCCCTTTTGTTTCAGTTGATTCGCAAACTCGACCAATAGAATCCCGTTCTTGGTGACCAGGCCGACCAGTAGAACCATGCCAATTTGACTGAATAGATTGATGTTCATCGCGGGTATGGGAGGAATCCACCCCATCTTGCCCAAAGTGCCCAGCAACCAGAGCAATCCCAACGCTCCGACTGTCGCAAGAGGTACGGTCAGCATGACCGTCAATGGATGAACCAGACTTTCGAATTGTGAAGCAAGCACCATGTAAACGAAGATCAGAGCAAGGATAAGGATCCAGTAAATTTCCTGGCCAGCATCTTGAAGATCACGAGATTCTCCTGACCAGTCATAAAGAAAACCGGCAGGCATCTGCTCGTCCAACATCGCCTTGACCTTTTCAACAGCGGTTCCCATGGTCACACCGACCGGACTGCCTGAAATTGTCGCACTGCGTATTCGGTTATAACGTTCAATTTTGTTGGGAGCCACGCCAACCTGTCGGCGAACAATGTTGGATAGTTGAACCAATCTTCCATCCTGGTTTCGCACATAAATTCTATCCAGATCACCAGGTGTCAAACGGCTTGTTCGTTGCAGCTGTGCGATCACATCATATTCCTTCCCGTCCTGTTTGATGCGGCTGACATCCAGTCCTCCAAAAAGGATTTGTAAGGTTCGCGAAACATCCTGAATGGAAACCCCCAGTGCCGCTGCACGATTACGATCTATATCAAGTTTCAATTCGGGCTTGTTGACCTCGAATGAACTTTGAACATTTTGGATAAAACCGGACTGACGCAGTTGATTGACAAAATCAGTGGCGAACGCATCCAGTTCCTCCAGATCACCTGCCTGGATGACGACTTGAAATGGGGATCCAAAGCTCCGATTGATGGTCTTAGGAATCGTAGGGATGGCAATGGCTCCTTCCACCTCAGTAAAGAAACGTTGACGGATCCCTCCGGGGCTATTGACAATTTCCTGGACGGATCGATCCCGGTCTTCTTTCAGATGCACGAACACGATGCCGTTATTGGCCAATCCCGGGCCCGAAAAACCGGGCGCAACCAAGGATCCATAAATTTCAATTTCGGGAGTTTCCGAGAGGATTTGCTCCATTTGTTGCAGCATTCGGTCCGTATACTCGGACGTGGAACCTTCAGGAGCGATCACAAAGCAGAACAGTCGCCCCTTGTCTTCTTCAGGAAGAAAATCGCCTTCCAGGTTCTCATAAAGAAGTTGGCTGGCAATGAATAATAGTATGGCTAACCCGGCCAGGATACCCAGACGAAACGTCACTGAAAGATCCAATAAAGCCTGAAGGATGGATTTGTATGCATTGGTGATTAAGTGCAGGGACGCTTCAAACCTTCGGACGAGAAAATCTTGTTTCCTGGTTGAGGGTTTCAAAATGCGCGCCGCCATCATGGGTGTCAGGGAAAGAGCCACAAAGGTCGAAACTATGACCGCCCCTACAATGGCTATCGCAAATTCCACGAACAAACGACCCGTTGTACTGGATTGAAAGGCGAGTGGAGCGAACACTGCCACGAGGGCTACCGTGGTGGCGATAACCGCAAAGGTGATCTCTTTCATCCCTTTGAAGGCCGCATCCATGGGTTTCATGCCTTCTTCGATATGCCGGTGAATATTTTCGAGCACCACAATGGCATCATCCACAACAATACCAATCGCCAATACCAGAGCCAGCATGGTGAGGATATTGATGGAAAACCCAAGTAGATGCATGAAAGCAAAACTGGCGATGATGGATACCGGAATGGCAACCGCCGGTACGAGTGTAGCCCTGAAATTATGTAGAAATACAAAAATAACCATGACCACGAGGAAAAAGGCGAACCCCAAAGTCAACCACACCTCACTGATCGATTCTTCTACAAAGGTGGACTCATCATAATTCACCACCATTTCAATACCGTCTGGAATGGTCGGTCGTACTAATTCGAGTTGATCACGAATTCCATGTGAGACCGCCACCGAATTGGCCTTTGACTGTTTGACAATTCCCAGAAAAATACACGGTCTTCCATTGTTTCGAGCACCTGTGCGTTCATTTTCAACACCCTGTTCCGCTCGACCAATGTCTCTGAGACGCACGAAGCGATCCTGCTCCTGACGTACCACGAGTTGATTGAATTCCTCGACGGATTTCATTTCACCTCGCGTCTGAATGGTCATTTCGCGATCCCAGTTTTCGACCCGACCACTCGGTAGTTCCACATTTTGCTCGCGCAATGCCTGTTGCACATCCAATACGGTTACCTGGTGAGCCGCCATTTTCTCTGAATCCAACCAAAGTCGAATGGCAAAACGCTGTTCCCCGCCGATAGTAATGGAAGAGACTCCCTCGACTGTTTGAAGTCTGTTCTTGATTTGCTTTTCGGCGAGGTCGGTTAGCTCCAAAGGCGTGAAGCGGTCACTGCTCATACCAATCCATATGATTGGTCGGGCATCCGAATCCTGTTTAGAAATCACCGGCTCATCAATCGTATCCGGGAGTCTTCCTCTGACTCTGGACACACGATCTCGCACATCCTGGGCAGCAATATCAATGTCACGTGACAAGTTGAATTCGATGGTAATATTACTGACCTGTTCACGACTTTCGCTTGTCAGTGTTTTAATTCCAGGAACATTATTTACCGCCTCCTCCAGTCGTTCAGTAATTTCAGTTTCAACCACGGAAGCATTGGCGCCAGGATAGACCGTGGTAACGTTGACGATGGGGGGGTCTATATCCGGTAATTCGCGCACAGGAAGTCGGCTCAGGCTGATCGCACCGAACAAGACAAGCGCGAGGCTCATCATGGTAGCCAGTATGGGGCGTTGAATGCTGATTTCTGGCAGCTTCATAGGACGAACTATTGGTAAATGGCAGCTGACTCGGAGGGGGCAAGTTTCACGGGAGAACCGGGACCAATTTTCTGCGTTCCTTCAACAATCACTTTCTCTCCTTCTGAGAGTCCTTGGGTGATCTCCACTTTTTTGCTTTTGCGTTCACCCACCGTTACCGTTCGTAATTGGGCAAGATTATCTTCGTCGATGACATAGACCATGGCACGCTCCTCATCGAGAGTGCGGAAGAGTGCTGGCTCGGGAATCACGATCGCCTGATCACGGATGGTTAGGGTAAGATCAAGAGTCGCAAACATGCCGGGCTTGAGTAATCCTTCCGGGTTGGGTACTCTTGCTTTGACCAGTGTGGTACGAAGTTCTGTTTCCACAAATGGCGCCACGAAAAAAACTGATCCTGAAAAAATCCGGTCCTGATAAGCAGCCACTTTTACGTCAATGGTCTGTCCGGTTTCACAGACACTCAAGAATCGTTCTGGCACGTTAAACTCCACATTGACCGTGTCCAAGGCAACCAGCCAGGTCAATGTTGTGTTAGGAGAAATGACTTGTCCCGGGCTGATTGATCTTGCCCCAATGGTGCCGTCGAATGGTGCTGTAATGTGGGTGTCCTGTAATTGTCGTTTGCGCAGATTGACGAGTGCCTGTTGTGCTTCGTACTGTGTTTTGGATTGATCAAATTCCTGTTTCGAAATCAAATTATTTCCCAGTAATTCCTCGTTGCGAAGAAAGTTGGATTCACTTAAGGCAAGATTGGCTTCCGCTTCCACCATGGACGCATGGAGTTTTGCTCGGTCCAATTCAATGAGCAGTTGTCCTTTTTTGACTTTTTGCCCTTCCAGGAAATGGATGGTTTCCACCATTCCTGCGGTTTCCGATCTGAGTTCCACCATTTCCTCTGCCGCCACCGTGCCAATCAATGACAAGGTGTCCGCCACTTTTTCCACTTTGGCGGCAACGGCCACTACCTGAGTTGGAGGCATGGGTGGGGGAGTTCCTGCATTTTCCTCAGTTGCAGGACCGCAACCCGTGCTCAGGGCTGTGACCAGCACCAACAACATTGTTATGCTTAAAAGACTCCTCATGTATTGTCTGCTGAATGATCCTTTCAAACCGAGATGTGGGCTTGATCGCCATTCAGAAGCTTACTTTTGAGGTAAAAAGAAGACCATGCAAGAGGATTCGAGGAAGCGTGGTTCGTTTTTAACGAACGTGCTTCCTTGCAAGAGGGTGTGCCTGGTTTAAAGAACAGGCCAATTTTTTGAATATAGTAATTTGGTGTGAATTCTTTGCGGAATCCACTCTCATCTAGATAGAACGTGTGGGATCCAAAAAATACAAAACGACTCCCACTGTCAAAAATCCTACCATTAATATTAAATCCATTTTAATCCACTCCAACGGCTCAAACTCACTAAAAGGAAGAAGCGATGGTTTCCCTTTGTCTCCACCAAGAGACGCGAAACAAATACCAGGTGAATGGATGGTTTTGTTTGACGTTCGTCATACTCGCACAGGAAACCACCGCTCAAACTTTTCAGTCTTCCTTTATTAATCCCCTAATCCCCAGAATGAGAATTACCCTTCATACAACCTTTAAGCAATCTTCATGCCTTCTCATCCATGAGAAAACATAACACATGCCGTCAGCAGTAGCAAACGGTAACTATCTTGCAATGTATGGGTTATAATCGAGAATTAAGGGAATGTTTCCCTCACCTCTCACTCCTTGGCGACGAAACTAGCCCCTTCTATCTCAGAACGCAAGTATATTGGCAAATTTCTAGGATTCAGTTGTAGAACCATCGTGTGCCTTCCAGCAGGTAAACTTGTGGACAGAACTCCTTCATAATCAAACTCTCGACCATCGATCCAAAGGCGGGTGTCGTCATTGGCATTGAATTTCAGAGTGACTCGGTCGCCGGTCGATTCGAAGGAAGCTGTTGCCATGAGCCCGATGAGGCTTGTTACCTGATTGATGTTTCTGAGTTTTAAGGCTTCCGCCATAATCGGTTGCGGCAGCCGGCCATCGACCAGTGTATCCGCAGGATTCCAGGCGGGCCCTGATGTGTCACCGATGATTTTATCAATGCCGAACTGTTCATCTGTGTGACGTCCTGCACGTAATTTCCATCTACGTGCCACATTGTTACGGGCCGCATCAAATCTTCCCGGTTCGCCCAGTTTGGAAAGAAAACTCAAGAGATCATGCTTGTCCTGGTCCGACAGCACCTCAAGCAAACCTGCGGGCATCATGGACGCACCCATTATTTTTTCACTGACATCCTTTTTGGGCACCGATACCACCTGGTTGACGGCGTTTCTCAGAAAGTACTCCTCCCCGTTTTCGGATTGCAGAATACCGCTGTATTCTTCCCCATCATGTGTTTCCAGAATCACCGAGTGATACCCCTCCTTGATTTTGGCGTTGGGAGCAATCAGGGATTCGACCAAATAGTCGGTGGGTGCGCTCGCTCCAATGGAGGTCAGATCCGGTCCTACCTCACCCCCGATGCCTCCAATGGCATGGCAAGCCACGCATCCTAATTCCGGGCGACGGTATACTTGTTCTCCGCGCAAGGGGTCTCCTGATTTCTCAGCCAGCTCTGCCATGGCCAAAAAGGAACTTGGATTCAGGTTTTCCTGATCTGAAACAAGCTGTCCCGCCTTTTCAATCGCCAGTAGGAATTCGGGTTCATTGCGCCCCGCTTTTTGTACACTGCGGATTCCTGCTTGTGCCGCTTCTCGGTTGAGGGAAACATCCTTGATAGCTGATTTTAACTGACTCATGACCTGTCTCCTCTGGATCAGATAAGTCCACAACGATTCGAGTTCGCTCTCCGATTTGAGATCATTCAGAGTTTTCCAAATATGCGGAAGTGCCGCGTTGGGTTTGATGGTTGCCATCGACTCCGTTGCGAGGCGTCGAATCGTCTCAGGCTGATCCTGGCTTGTCAGTAATGTCAAGGAATCCCAGACCTTATCGCCTCCAATGGAACCCAATGCCTGAACAGCCCGTCCTCTGACCGGAAGAGAATTCTCACCGTTTTTGGCGGTATCCAGCAAAGCCTGCTGAGCACCGACATATTTCCATTCCCTAACCAGGTCAAGCGCTGCCAGTTGAATGGATTCCTTACCATGGCCAAATAGTTTTATGATACCGGAAAGCGAGTTGGCAGGTTTTAGGTTCCTGAGACGAGAAGCATCGTTTAATGCCTGTAAACTTTTCAAAACCACAGTGTCCGAATTGGAATCCATCGTGCAAATACTCATGACCTGGTTCAGTTGAGCAATGCTTCCGGCCTTTGCGATCAAGTTCAGCCAGGGTCCCTGAACCAGTTCATCTTTGGTTCTGGTTCGGATTAATGGTTCCAAAACTTCACTAGCTTTGGATGGCTCAATGGCGCTCAAACCGAATTCCAGTTGTGCATCCTTCCCTGTTGGATCCCAGGTGCCGTTCTGTATCGACTGAATCCAGGGATCAGTCAGGTCATTGATGGTTAACCAAAGTCCGTAATCCAAAAATCGATCCATTGGGTGCTCTAACACGGAAAGAGCCAATGCAGCAGCGGAACCTGATTTAAAGTGGGGTAGGGCGCGCAGCACTTCGAGTCGCACTCTGGGGTGTTCGTCATGGATCAACTTACTCAGCCAATCCTCGCCCTTTTCGGTTCCGGGGAGCCAGAATCGAAGCACACGGACAGCCGCCGCCCTGATACGGCCGTCTTTGGCTTGGAGAAGTTCATCAAGCAAAGGTAGATTGTGTTTGTCTAAAGTTTGGTGCATCCAAAGTGCCTGTAGCCGGTCTTGCTCCTTTTCATTTTCCTGAGTCCACTGTTGAAGTGTTCCAAAAATGGATTCGCCTCTTTCTGACAGAATTCTCCTGGCCTGTTTTTGATTGTAGGCATTTGCCGATTTCAACTCGTTCAAGAGTTCCGCATCCGACATGTCAACCAAGCTTGGGCGTGGAAGCAGGGGATGGTTTTTGTAGCTGATTCGCCAAATACGACCTGTCACTTTGTCTCGGCGTGGATCACGGAAATCGACTTCACCATGTTGAATGATAGGGTTGCTCCAATCCGCGACGTACAAGGCTCCATCGGGACCGATTTTCACGTCAATGGGTCGAAAGGTAGGATCGAGGGATCGAACCAAATCTCCAGCCTCCTGAGCTGCATATCCTGCGTCACTCTCCGAAATGGAAAATCGAACGATTCGATGGGCACGGAAATCACAGGTGATGGCGGAGCCTTGCCAGTCCTGTGGCCACTGTTCACTTCGAACAATCTCCAATCCGCAGAATTTCGGGTAGGCTCCTGGGCTGACGCTGTCAAGCAGTCTTCGGGCTCCTGCGTAAGTGAAGTACATGGCGCCGGGAACCCCGTAACTGATTCCTTGAAAGCCCGCACCATCTGTAACGAAGGACTGACCAAAAGCATCGAACTGGTGTCCCCAGGGATTGCAGAAACCACGCAGATAAACGTCCAGTTCCAGCGTTGATGGACGCAGGTGCAACAACCCGCCACTGTTCAATCGGACCAATCCATTCGGGGTTTCCAAATGGCTGTGGATGTAGATGGACTGGTTCATATATAATTGTCCATCGTGCCCCCATCGCAGTGTATGAAGAATGTGGTGTGTGTCCTCCGTTCCAAAACCGGAAAGCACAATGCGTTTTTCATCTGCCTTCCCATCTCCATCCGTATCTTTCAGATGAAGCAGCTCGGTGCTTTGGCCCACATAAGCCCCCCCATCTCCGGGCTCAATTCCTGTCGGCATGAGCAGTCCTTCGGCAAAAACCGTGGTTCGATCCGCAATACCATCGCGGTCCGTATCTTCCATGACCAGTATTTGATCATTCGCTTCCTCTCCTGGTTTGATTTGTGGATAAAGCCTCGAACCCGCCACCCAAAGTCGACCTTCAGGATCAAAATTTATCTGGATGGGTTTGCTCATCAAAGGGCTTTCGGCCCACAGGGTCATTTCAACTTCAGGCGATAGTTGAAAATTACCTTGCTGAGTTGAATTTCCCGGTTCAACACCAGCACCCAAATTAGATTTAATTTCGGGCAACACAGGGGATGGTTTTCTCCAGGCGAGGGCTTTCGACTCACTCAATGAATCCTCGACTCTCACAAACTCCCAAACATGTCGTTTGGGCACCGACATCTGATGAATTTCGGATTCGACACCTGAGATGATGGGATCGAATTGGGGGATCTCGACCGCATTCTGCCCTTGTTCATGTTTGCGGAATCCAAAAAGGTAGGTTTGATTCTGGGGGCGGAAACGATGAAAGAACAATTCATTTTTTTTCAGAATGAGCTGGCGCAGGTCTTCAGCCTGATCAAATTGCGGACCTCGCTGGAACACTTGCCCCTTGCTCCATTGGGCCGCAGTTCGGACGGCATAAATTTGTCCATCTATCTTCAAAGCCCAATTTCCTGGATCCAATCCCTCGATACGAATTTCACGGGAGGTGATGGCACTTGGATAAATTCCATCATCCTCATCCTGGTTGGGAAAAGGCAGCATGTCGTCACGTAGCTCAAACTGAACTTGATTCAAGCTGCGCCGGACATTGAAAACCTGGTTTCCTGTTGTGGCGGAACCCACCGTTCCGTTGGCCGATAAATCCAGATGCCAGGGCCAGGGTTCACATTGCATGACGGTTTGAAAATGATCTGCAATCCTCGAATAACCATAAGCGTTGGGATGAATGCCGTTGTCGGTGAAAGGCCGTTTGAATGGGTCTGCATGCCCATCACCCAGGTTGTTGAACAAATCGATGAAAGGAAGAGATCGTTGCCTTGCAACCTCCGCGATGGACGAGGTATAGGATTTGAGAACCCGATTGTGAGCGGATGGATCCGGTAGGTCTCCTCCCATGGCCTCGTGTCTCACTGGGCTGAAGAGAACTACGCGTGCGGATTCATTCTTCTTGGAAGTTTCCTGGATGCGGTCAAGGAGTCTGTTTAAGTCGGCTTTAAAAGTTCCAAGTTCCTGCATACCTACCAGCGAGGAAGCCATGCCATAGCCGATCATGACCACGGTGGGTTGGAAAGCCTCGAGTTCACGGATGATGAGTTCCTGCCAAGTGTTCCTTGGTTTGCTCCAGTCAAAACTGGCTCGTGATTGACCCGCCGGATTGTCACCACTCCAAGCGAAGTTACGGAAGATCAATTTGTGGTGAGGGAATCGCGCAGTCAATCGAGCCTCCAGCATTCCCCAAGTTTGTTCCCGTTCGATCAACGTGTCTCCAATCAATGCAATGCGGTCGTTCTTCTGGAATTTAAAAGCATTGTTTGATGCGTTTTGAGCGTGGAAAGTTGTGTTCAAGCACAGCAAGCTGAGGCAAATTATCATCCACATAAAACACTTATGAAGAGCTAAGCTCTTTGGTTGATTGCGGCACGGCAAATAGTTTTTCAAATCAATAACCTTCATCATCTTTAAATCGATCCTTTCGACACTTACGGTGTCCTTGGTGTTTGGGAAAACGGTCCCCTTAATTGAAGAGTGTTTCAGCAAAAGATTCAAGCTCGTGGTCGTCTTACTTGTTTCATGCTCTGGATGTGGTGTGAAAATCATATTCTGTAGAGATCTTTCTCTCAGGATACTATTTCGTTGAATGAAGGATGAGCATACAAAAAGGCCGGTAGCAGTAAATGCTACCGGCCTTGGTTAGATTAGATTTGAATCACACTCCTAGTGAGTGTGTTCAAACACTCAGCTTAGTACTGGTGAGTTGATTCGTTTTCTTCAACCGGACGAGTGGTCTGGTCGGTGGTCATGCGGACACTGAATCGGATGTCACCGGCTTTAACAGCCTTGACCACAACGCGCCAGCTGGCTTTCTGTTTCGCACCCAAGCTAGCCAGAGGAGCGAATTCGATCACCTGACCGTTGGCGCTACCCTGGGTTGCACCACCGGCACTGACGAACTGCTGTGAATCTTCCAGTGTGCAAACAATCTTGATATTGGTATCGTCTGCAGAACCCTGGTTGGTCACCACGATTTCGTAGGTTTCATTTGCGCCGACTTCAATTGGATCATCGATATCGATCACCTCAAGCAAGACAGCTGGAATTCCGGAAACCTTGGTGGAGCAGGCGGTGCGTGCTGCATCGGCACATCCACCATTCACAGTTCCATTGAAGGTCAGATTACCAACCTGAGTGCCGACGAAGTTTGCACAAACTTCTTTGTTGGCATCAACTGCGAGGGTTCCGAGGTTCCAAACCACTTTGTTTCCAACGAGGCTGCCGCCTGAGCTTGCGCCGCGGAAGCTGGAACCAGCAGGAACTGGCAGCTCAACCACGGTGTTTGCGCTAGGAGCGTTTCCGCTGTTGGTAACGGTGAAACAAACCTGAATGGGGCGTCCCACGAATCGTTCTTCATCAGCCGAGCAGGCAATGGATAAAGAAGGAGCTTTGACAACGGTGGTCACGGAATCTTCGCCGTCGACACCTTGGGCAGAGGTCACTTTGGCCACATTGGTGAATTCACCGGTGCGTGATGCATTGGCGGTCAGGTTGAACTGACGAGATTCACCGGGACGCAAGGTGCCGATATCAAAGGCTGCGGATTGGCTGCCGTTGGCGCTGATGCCGGCGTCCATTTCGTCGGTGACACGAACACCGGTCAGGACACTGCTACCCGTGTTGGTGACTCGAATGGTGTAAGGAATAGGATCACAGATGATGACTTCGGAAGGACCTTCCTTGACGATCTGAAGGTCAGCTTTCACAACCTTGATAGGTTCGCACAGAATCGGGCTGTAGGTGGCCCAACCACAGGTGGTGATGGTTCCTTCTTCAGGAGCGGTACCACGGACTTTGATTGTGCGGGTTTCGCGAGCTCCCATTTCACCAATGTTCCAGGTGGCGACACCGCCGCTGACATTGTTGGGGTTGGGATCCGCTTCAGTCATTTTGAAGTTGTCAGTGACTCGGTCCATCACCACAACTTGATGGATTGGGTAAGAAGTCAAGTTGATGACGCGGTATTCGTAATTGAAAGGTTGTCCAACCATTACTTCGGCGGGAACAATCTTTTCAAGCAACAATCCATCATGGCCCTGCACTCCAGTCGGGAAAGACATGGAGCCTTTGACGAATGTCTGGCCATTTTGGTCCATGGTGGTGTAGGAAGGACCAAATCCGCGAGAGGAGCGAACCACTGGTGCAGGCTGTGCAGCTGCTTTTGGTTCAACCTGTGGTTCAGGCTCTGAATCGCGGTTGAACAGACGCTGGAAAAAGGGTGATTTTCCTTTGTAATATTCTCCCTTGGCCTGGTTGAAAGCCGAAGGATTGTTGCGACGCTCATTGGTGACAGCTTGTCCATTCACAAGCTCGGTAAACCCGGATAATGCGACCACTGCTGCTAGCGTGGCAAACATTGACCGGACTGATCTCAGGTGCTTATTGTATTTCATATACTTTGTTATCATTTAGTTCGACTGATGCGAATAATTACTTTGCCATTAACCTGGCAGTGGGGTCCCTCCTAAAAGCTGGTAGTGTACCATTCTCAATTTTGATTGTCAGTTTCAATTTCGAGAATTTCGATAAAATCTTCAGTCTCCTGTATGGACTGGTTCATTTGGTCTATCAGCGCTGTTATATCTCCTTCGATTTGAAGGGTTTCATCCTTCAATGAGCCGATGGCCTGGGCATTCAGGTTGTGCTTGAGGTAGAGCACATAATCCTTCATCTGAGTCAGAACAGGTTCCATACCCGTCTCCGCCCGAATCAGTGAAGCACGCATTTTCTCAAATCGAGCCCTTGTTTCCGATAATTTAGCTCGGCTCTTACGACTCAAAGCCGGACTCTGGATCTCACCAATTTCCTGCTCCCATTCCTCAAACAGGTCATCGGCAACCTTTTCCACCTCCCGAATGTGAGATTGAACACTGTCTGCCTTATCCTTGCTTGCTTCATATTCGGCCTTGAAGGCTTCATATCGTTCCTGAAGTTCTCCACCAGTTGATCCGGTGAGCTCCTGCAGGCGTGTCAGCGCGTCCTTGAACTGTTGCTCCACTTCGCGCTGTTGTTCCGTGGCGTCAGTCAGTGACTGACGCAACAGATCACGTTTATGTTGACCAAATTTTTCCATGACCGCGTAGTAGCTTGTTCGGCAACCTGTCGAAACCTGGAGCAAGAGCCCAAGCGCTGCAATCAGCCCCCATCCACTCAGAAGTGAAGAATAAGGGCAACTTGCTTTTGACATTTGATTGGTCGAGGAAGCGGAGCGGTTCATGAAAAATGTTAGGATACCGATTGATTAAAATTTATAACGCAAACTGGACACGACGCGCAGATCGTTACTTTTGCGACCTGCTGCAGGTTCGTTATCGTACACATCCTGAATAGTCAATCGCATGCCAAGTTTTTCTGTCAGATCGGAATCAATACCAATTTCAGCCATGATCAAATAGTTCTCAAAATGATCAACCTGAGGTATGAATTCCAGTTTCTGCCAGAGTCTCGCGCGGTCGCTGATCTTGTATTTGGCTGATTCAGCAGCACGGAATGACATGTAATGATCGGTGATGCCGCCTACTTTTTCGTAAACGAAACCCGGACCAAGTTCACCGCTGAGCTCAAATTTTTCTTCTTTGAAAAAATAATGACCCAAACCGGGAGAAACCGTACCTCGAAATTCGACATCTGCAATGGAGTCATGCAAGGCCGCAATGTTCAACAGTGCATAAGTGCGTTCGTTGGTGAAAAGCCGGTTATATTGGCTGTTACCGCGCAAAGTTTCATTGTTTTTAACACCTTCGACTTCACCCAGACTACCATCAGCGCCCAGGCTCAGCTCGTTGAGCTCCCATTTCTTCAAGGCCAAAATGCTTGCGGTGGCCAATAATGTGTCATTATTTCCCTGGGTTAGTGTAAAGCCCACGGAGGCATTGGTTTCCCATTCGGGTTTTTTGGTTTCTTCGACTTTTTCAGCATCCTGGGCATTGCTTGCCACGGTGGTTGCCGCCAGAATAACACAGGTTAGCAACCAACTTGTTGCTGATTTGATGATATTATTTGTATTCATGTTTTTGTAATGGATGACATGCAATTTGGTGTACGCTTCCATTTGTCAGCAAATTACATGCAGCGAAATCTCGAGGTTTCAGTATCGGTCCTTCAAGACTCCGAACCGACACTTATAGCGAGTTTAATCCGCGTAAAAAAGCTTCTTTTCATACAAAAAACAGGGTGACCTTACATTCTCAAACCCTTTTTACCGGATTCCCCAGTTCTCCTATGCCTGAGATGTGAATGGCAACATGGTCTCCTTCTTCGAGAGTGAAGTCGTCGTCAGGTACAACCCCGGTTCCGGTCAGTAAGATGGCTCCTGTAGGAAAAGTTTGGGAGCGAAATAGATAATCGGATAATTCAGAAAATGACCTCTTGATCTGATCTATCGAGGTCTTTCCTTCAAAGACCACTTGGTCATTTCTGCGAATCTTGACGCCTATCGTCCATTGCCGAGCCTCGGATTCTTCAGGGCCAAACACGATCCATGGGCCAAGGGAACAACTGCGATCATACATTTTGGCCTGGGGGAGATATAGCAAGTTTTCTCCTTCAATGTCCCTTGAACTCATGTCGTTTCCGATGGAATAACCCACCACTTTCCCCTCGGAATCCATCACCAAGGCAAGTTCCGGTTCGGGCACATTCCATGTAGCGTCCTTTCGGATGCCTACGGCATCTTCGTTCGCTACCACTTTTCCGGGCATGGATTTGAAAAATATCTCAGGCCGTGGGGCGTCGTAGACTTTGTCGTAGGCGGTTGCGCTGAAATCGGACTCCTCCATACGTGCGGTTTTACTTCGAAGGTAGGTAACGCCAGCAGCCCAAACTTCCTGTTCATCCACGGGGGCCAGGAGAATCACGTCGGATAATGGCAAAGATGTCGCTTCCTGGTGAGGCAACTGAGATAGAATGGAAGCCCGAGTTTTTGCATCAAACAGGGTTTTCAGGTCTTGAATTTGGAATGTTGTCAAGTCGGTGACCTGATTGTTTTCGTCCACATAACCAATCCTGGGGCTTGAATTGTCGCGGGTCTTAAAACGGCATATTTTCATGAGACCGGAAAATCTAAGGTTTCAGTGATGATTTTCCAGTCTTTTCATTTTACAGCGAGTCCTTGCAGGTTTTTCTCGTACATTCTACAACAAGTCCCATGCAAACGTATCAGGCAACGTGTATTTTCGACGGCAAGGCGACATTGGCAGAAGGCCCGGGTTGGGATGAGGAACGCCAGGCCATTGTATGGGTGGACATTGAGAAGGGAAAAATCTCGCGTTTTTATCCCCACCAACATCGCAATGAAACCTGGGCGGTTTCCCAGAAAGTCGGCTGTGTCGTTCAAACTTCCACTGGCCAACTCCTGGCAGGTGGCCAGGAAGGCTTGCTCAAGTTGAATCCGGATTCCGGTGAAGTGACGACTCTCCAGAACCCGGAACCCAACTTGCCTGTCAATCGATTCAATGATGGCAAATGTGATCCTCAAGGTCGTTTGTGGGCGGGCACCATGTCCTGCGACGAGGAAGAGGGGGCCGGAAGTCTTTACCGCATCACCAATGATGGTTCCATTAAACGCCTGGTGGAATCGGTCACCATTTCCAACGGCCTTGCCTGGTCGCAGGATGGGCGAACCATGTATTATATCGACACGCCGACGCGTCATGTGGATGCTTTTGATTTCAATCCTGAAACTGGTGAAATTTCCAAACGGCGGCATGTGATCGAAATTCCCAAGGACATGGGTTACCCGGACGGTATGACCATCGATGCAGAGGGCAAATTATGGGTGGCTCTCTGGGCAGGCTGGGGCGTTGGACGCTGGGATCCTGACTCCGGAGAGTTGCTGGGCAAGGTGCAGTTGCCGGTGGAATGCGTCACTGCCTGTTGTTTTGGCGGCAAAGATTACCGCACGCTCTATATCACCACCGCCAGTCGAGATTTGGACGCCGAAGGCCACAAGGAACAACCCCAGGCAGGTGGACTTTTTGCAGCAGACGTTGGCGTCGCCGGGCTACCGACCTCCGTCTTCAAGGAGGCTTAACCCACGAATTCAGGTTTTCAACAAAAGTAACATTGATGACGGAGTCCCAGTCTATTCCTTCCTTGATCGATATTGGACTCAACCTCGCTCATGACTCCTTTGATCATGACAGGAAGGAAGTCCTCCAACGTGCACTTGATCTGGGTGTCCATCGTATGATTCTTACGGGCGCCACCGAGGATGGAAGCCAGAAGGCACTTCAGCTCGCCAAAGCCCACCCCGGAACCCTTTTCGCCACGGCAGGGATTCATCCCCACCATGCCAAGGAGGTCCATGGTGAAACGTTCACCATCCTCCGTGAGCTGCACGCATTGCCTGAAGTGGTCGCCGTGGGTGAATGTGGTTTGGATTATTTCCGGGACATCTCTCCGCGCCCCACACAGGAAAAAGTATTCATTGCACACCTCGAAATGGCAGTGGCAAACCAGTTGCCTATGTTCCTCCACCAACGAGATTCAGGGGACGCTTTCATTTCCATTCTCAAGGAATTCCGTGAAAAGCTTTCCGACGTCGTGGTGCATTGTTTCACCGACGATAAAAAGGTCTTGTTCGGTCTTCTTGATCTGGAATGTCACATTGGAATCACCGGCTGGATTTGTGATGAACGTCGTGGGAAACACCTCAAGGAATTGGTGCCAAGTATTCCTGCCAATCGTTTGATGATCGAAACCGATGCTCCCTATTTGATGCCACGTGATCTCGATCCTAAACCCAAAACACAACGCAACGAGCCCATGCACCTTCCACACATTGCGCGTGAAATTGCCAAATGCACCGGAAAATCCTCTGAACAACTCGCCATGGAAACGACTTCCAATGCCGAGTCTTTTTTTCGGTTGCCGCCATTGCCCACTCCAACCTCTGAGGAGGAGGATCAGTGAAACTGATTTCGTGGAACGTCAACGGCATCCGCGCCGTTCTGGGCAAAGGTTTGCTGGAGATTTTGGATGGCATGGATGCCGATATTTTTTGTTTTCAGGAGACCAAGGCGCAGCCTGAACAGTTGACAGATTTCGATTGGCCACCTGGATATGAGGTCCATTGGCATTCCGCCGTAAAGAAAGGTTACTCGGGCACGGGCGTGCTGAGCCGTCAAAAGCCGCTCAAGGTTTGGAACGGGCTGGGGATCCAGGAACACGATCAGGAAGGTCGGGTTCAGAATCTTGAGTATGAATCCTTCATCCTCGTCAATGTTTACACACCGAATGCACAGCATGGTTTGGCGCGATTGGATTATCGTCTGGCTTGGGATGAAGCTTTTCGGAAACACGTCTGCCATCTTCAAAAGCGAAAGCCCGTCTTGTTTTGTGGTGACTTGAATGTGGCGCATCAGGAGATCGATCTGGCACGTCCCAAAGACAACGTGAAAAATCCAGGTTTCAGTCCGGAGGAACGTGCTTCCTTTTCTCGACTCATCGATTCCGGGTTCATCGACACTTTTCGCGAGTTTGAAAAAGGAGGCGGCCATTATTCCTGGTGGAGTTATCGAGCAGGTGCACGAGCTCGGAATGTCGGTTGGCGTATTGACTACTGCTGCGTCTCACCCGACCTCCGACCCCATCTCAAAGAAGCATTCATCCTGCCTGAAATCATGGGCTCGGACCACTGCCCGGTAGGTGTTTCCCTCGGTTTGGAAGCATGAAATATCGACTTCTGAAAGGGGGTGGAGGTCAAAGAATTATAATTGTTACATAATGTTTATAAGGTGTTTATATAAAAAACAGATGTTTATTCTGTATTGATTTCCACTGGTCATTGTGTAAAGTCCACTCATGAGTTTGGCGGAGCTGAAAGAACTGGTCAAAAGCATCCATGAATTACGTGATTCTCAAAGAGAGCTATCACTAGAAACTCATCGTGTGGTTAAAGAATTAACCGCCAACACAGAACGCGCATTTCTCAAGTCGGCAAAAGAGCGTGATCTTGCGATAAAACAATCTGCAGATGAACGCGATAAAGCCCTCAAGAAGCTGGCAATCGACCATGACCTATCTCTCAGAAGGTTGGCCTTTGAGCGAG
Source organism: uncultured Verrucomicrobiota bacterium (assembly GCA_964342825.1). GTDB lineage: Bacteria > Verrucomicrobiota > Verrucomicrobiia > Limisphaerales > AAA164-E04 > AAA164-E04. The sequence continues at coordinate 3,852 of CAYFHO010000059.1, read as the reverse complement.
ACAAAGTTCTTGAAAAACTTGCCATTGATCACGAACTGGCCCTTCGAAAGCAGGCTAGCAACCATGACCAGGCACTACGAAAACAAGCCAGCAATCATGACCGGGCCCTCAGAAAACTGGCTGGGGATTGGCATTCCCAATGGGGCCAATTGGTAGAAGCCCTGGTGGAGCCTGGCTTGGTAAGGCAGTTTCGTGATTTGGGGATTGATGTGACTCAAACAGCTCAAAGATTGGAAGGTATCGACGGGCAGGGCAGGCAATTGGAGGTGGATGTATTGCTGGTCGATGGAGATACCGTTGTGGCAATTGAGGTCAAATCGAAATGTAAAGTCGACGACATTGATGACCATGAAGATAAACTGATGCGATTCAAAGAGGCTTTTTCCCAATATGCAGACAAAAAAGTTTTAGGTGGAGTGGCTGCTGTGGTCTTTGATTCTGACTGTCATCGCTATGCCTTCAAAAGAGGATTGTTCGCTCTCAAGCCGGTTGAAGGGATCGCCACCATTTTGAATAGTGCTGAATTTAAACCCAAGGAGTTTTAGTTCTCCTTACCGTTTTATCCGCAGTCGGTCTCAAAGGCGTTGATGTGCTTTCTGGTTCCGCACACGACGAGTGTGTCACCTTCCATCATCACCATGGGAGCGGTAGGTTCCTTGATCGTATGTGGAGTCTCCTCGTTTCCGTCCGGATTTTCCCGGACCAGTAACAAAATATTGATGTGATGATTTTCCGGTAGTTTGGCATCTTGAATCGAAACGCCACTCAGCTTTTCCCCCAGCCGAACACTTGCCACCTGGTATTCTCCGGCGATGGGGATGCGATCATTCAAAAAGTGAGACCGAAGCTTTTCGGCCAAGCGATAAGCCATGTCTCTGGCGGGTAACACCACGCTGTCGGCACCCAGTTTTTCCAGCACTTTGGCGTGTCGCTCATCCAGGGCGCGGGTGACGAGGTAAGGAATTTCAAGATCCTTGAGGTTCAATGTGGCCAGAATACTTCCCTGCATGTTCTCACCAATGCCAACAACCACCGTGTCGGCTTCCTGAACTCCTGCTTCTTTCAGTGCTTCCGGATCTTCTGCATTCAATTCGACCGATTCCAGTCCAGATTCCGCCAATGCCTGGACCCGGGTTGGGTTCATATCCGCCACCACCACCTCGGTGCCGAAGGCCGCCAGGCGTTGCGCCAGATGGGTGCCGAAACGTCCGCCTCCGATGATGAAGATTCTCTTGTTCTCAGCCATGATTCAGTCTGACACAATCCGAATGTTTAACCCAATGACAAATCTTCTTTGGGATAATTCACTTTGGAAGGCTTGGGTGGACGGGACAGGTGAACCGCCAGCATCAACGGCCCCACCCGACCTATGAACATCAATGCCATCACAACCACTTTGCCGGCTGCAGAAAGATGCGGTGTCACATTCATGCTGAGTCCCACCGTTCCAAAAGCACTCACCACCTCAAAGATCAATGACAGCCATCGTTGGTCCGCTGGCAAATTCGGATTTGATCCCTCGGTAATCATCAGGGCCCCAACTCCCACCAGGATCATCATTCCTGCCAGAAAACTGATCATCACCGCAATCTGAATAAAACGGGGTTCGATTCTCCTCCCCCAACATTGAATCGATTCACGTCGCCTCAATGCCGACCAGGCTGTCATCAGGATCACGGCGAAGGTGACCGTCTTGATCCCTCCGGACATGGAACCGGGGCAGCCACCGATATACATCCAGACCAGACTTCCGAGGATGGTGTCGGGATTCATTTGTTCCAGGTCCACCACACTGAATCCGGCCGTCCGTAACATCACTGAATGAACCAATGCCAGTGATACTCGTTGCCCGATGTCCAGTCCTTTCAGTGTGTGATTCCATTCAAAAACCAGCGTGGCCAGGGTTCCGATCAACAGTAGAATCACGGTGCTCCAGAGGCACAGTCTGGTCTGAATTGTCCAGCGTTCTTGTGTGCCGGCAGGTTTGAATTTTTGAATTCGGTTTCTCAACTGAATCAAGGTGATCAAACCAATCCCACCTCCAACGACCAGAAAGTTGACAACCATCAGTGCCATCGGATGGTCCCTCCACGTCGTTAAACCACCGGGCAGACTGGAAAAGCCGGCATTGCAAAATGCGCTGACCGCATGAAACACACTGTGGCCTGCACGCGAAATCACATCACTCGAACCACCACCGGTTTCCAGAGGAGGATGGATCACAAACAAAAGCGCCGCTCCGAGTATTTCGAATAGCACAATGAAGAAGCATGCGTATCCGAAGACTTGTTTGGGCCGCATCGACTTGACCTTTCCGATGGTGTTATCAATGGTTTTTTCATCCGAAAGGCTTGGACGTTCGCCACCCGCCATCGTGATCAACAACCCGGCGGTGAATATCCCCAATCCACCCACCTGAATCAACAGGGCGACCATTCCCAGTCCGACAGGATGATAGACTTCCGCGATGTTGAAGGTGGACAAGCCCGTCACACAAGTGGCCGACATCGAAATAAACAGCGTGTCCAAAAAGGTCGGCGCTAAATCATTTCCCGCCTTGAGAGACGGTAAACTCAACAACAAAGCGCCCAGCAAAATCACGGCTCCAAATCCTACCGGAACCACCCACAAGCTCGGACCCTGACGCGGGATGGTCTTGCCCGATGAATGGTCAATGGGAAGCATGATCCTCCATGATTCGATCCAGCGGACTTGTCAATCGCTTGAGATCCCGCCGCATGACGTGGGTGTATATTTCCGTAGTTTTGACATCCGCATGCCCCATCAGCTCCTGAAGGGCGCGGATGTGGGTGCCATGTTCCAGCATGTGTGTTGCAAAGGAATGTCGCAAGGTATGTGAAGTCACCCGCTTGGTCAGCCCCGTCCTTTCGGCCGCGCGCTTGACTGCTTTTTGTAGTCCATTCTCCATGACATGATGCCTTCGTTCTTTACCCGAACGCGGATCTGTTGACCGCTTTCTGGCTGGAAAAACATACTGCCATTGGATGGATTTGGCAGCGCTCGGATACTTGCGATCCAGAGCCTCCGGCATATGGACTTCGCCGAAAACTTCGGCAAGATCCTTGTCGTGCAGTTCCCGAACGCGATCCAGTTGCGCTTGAAGCGGACGATGAAGTCTCTTTGGGAGCAACGTGACACGATCCTTGTCCCCCTTGCCGTGGCGCACAAACAGCTGCTCCTGGCCGAAGTCAATATCCTTCACTCGGAGCCGAATGCATTCCATCAGGCGCAATCCGCCTCCGTACATCAACTGCGCCATAAGACGATGTGTCCCTTCCATCGCATCCAGCAAAAGTGTGACTTCGGACTCGGTCATCACGGTGGGTGGTTGCACTTTTTTCTTGGACCGTTTCGCATCAATGCCCGGACCGAGCGGTTGATCCAACACATCCCGATAAAGAAACACCAAGGCGTTGAGCGCTTGTTTCTGGGTGGCGGCGGCGACATTTTTTTCACTGGCCAAATGAGAAAGAAAGCGCTGAACCTCAGGAACCCCCATCTCCCTTGGATGACGTTGACTCTGAAAGAACTTGATGAACCGCACAATCCAAAGGCAATAGCTTTGCTCCGTCCGATAAGCGTAATGATGAAACCGCATGACTTCACGCACCTGATCCATCAAACGCTTCTTCGGATTTGGAATGAATTTAGCCTTGCTTTCCATGTTGTGAGACGCAATATCTTAATTAATGGAAATCACAATAGCGACGAATCACAAGCAAATATTTTTCCATATGACGTCGCTTGATATCGGGATACGTGGAATATTTTCCACCTATAAGGTCGTTCAGCCTCGACTTAAGGACGCATCAGGTGATACTTACGGACAGA
>CAYFHO010000058.1:0-37347 GCA_964342825.1 uncultured Verrucomicrobiota bacterium | reverse complement strand
ATACTTTTTGTATCAATAGTTGGGACTGACCCCGAAACTTCAAATTGGATTGCAATGTGAAGCTTGTGTCCGTATCCATATTGGGCATGAAACATTGCTCTCGACGTGGTTTTCTCGCCAAAAGTGCAGCTACTATTGCTGGAGGGGTTCTTTCCAAAAGCCTGGCGCAATCTCAACCGCTGGCCACTGATAAACGTCCCCTTATTGTTTCAACATGGCCTTTTGGAAAAGCTGCCAACGAAGTTTCATTAACAACCTACCAGAGTGGCGGTTCGATCCTGGACGCAGTGGAGCAAGGCATTCGATTAACCGAATCAGATCAAGGTAACGCCTCTGTAGGTGATGGTGGCAAACCCAATTCCGAGGGAAAAGTTCAGCTGGATGCATGCATAATGTATGGACCGGGATCCAAGGCAGGAAGTGTGGGAGGAATTGAGGATATTGCGCATCCAATTTCAGTTGCCAGAGCCGTTATGGAAAAAACTCCCCACGTGATGCTGGTTGGGCAAGGCGCAAAAAAATTTGCTCTTGAGCAGGGTTTCGCGGCGGAAAACCTGCTGACAGCAAAACAACGAAAAGAATGGCGCAACTGGAAACGCGAAAAACGCAAAATGGAGGCAGGTGAGGACAATCATGACACCATCGCCTTGGTGGGCATGGCCGAAGATGGCACGCTGGCTGGTGGTTGCTCAACTAGTGGACTCGCCTATAAAATGCCAGGCCGTGTAGGAGACTCCCCCATTCTTGGAAGCGGGCTTTATGTCGACAATGAAATAGGTGCGGCAGGAGCAACCGGTGTGGGAGAAAATGTGATGAGGTTTTGCGGATCATTCATGGTCGTCGAATACATGCGACAAGGACTTTCTCCGGAAGACGCCTGTGCAGAAACCATACGACGCATCGCCCGACTGGACGGAAGGCCCATCGAATCATTGCACATCAACTTTATTGCCATCGACAAAAAAGGACGCTTTGGTGCAGCAGGGACGGGCAAAGGATTCCCTTATTCAGTAACCTATCCGGGATACAGTGAGGTAATTCAAAGCAAGGCACTCAGCCAAAAAGCAATTGGCACCATTGGCGGCAATGATCCCATTGAGGACCAACAATAAACTTAACTGCAAACATTTTAACTCAATAAGCAATCGCACGAATTTATGAGAGCCAAGCAACTCCTCCTTGTGGATGCGGTCACCTGGACCTCTGACCATCCAGTAGGGCACGAATTACGTAATGTGCCGGGTTGGTTTTCAAATACTCTTAATGATGTTGAAGGTGTCGAGCTCAATACCTGCCACATAGAAGATGATCTGGACAGGGCTCTCGACCGGGATGTTCATGGAGTCATCATCTCGGGATCCCCCAGGAATGCCTGGGAAAGTGAACCTGAAACCCAGAACCTCCTGCTCTTTCTGAGAACATGCCTGATGCACCGTATTCCAGTTTTAGGAGTTTGCTATGGGCACCAACTCATAGCCCGGTTTCTACGTGGAACCGTTCAACCACATCCGGAAGGTTTGCAATTAAACAACACAGAAATTGAACTCACTCCTGCAGGAAGAGCCTGCCAGTTATTCAAAGGAATGAGGACCAAGTTCAAGGCAATCAGTGGACACGCCGATTATGTTCCGGACCTCCCTCCTAACTGTCAATTATTGGCAACAAGTGAACACACAAGAGTTCAGGCATTTAAATTTCAAAACCTACTTTATGGAGTGCAATTCCATCCAGAATTCACGGAAGACATTATCAAATTTCTCTGGACTCCGCGGGTTGCCGATTGGAAAGACAAGGTATCCTTTGATCTGGCCGGCCGAATTGAGTCAATGAAAGATCCAAGTCCAACGCACACCATCATTCAAAATTTTGCCAATTATCTGGCACTTTGAGTCTTATCATATGAGCAAGATGGCCGCTTTTTCTTTTCCCACTGCGATCAGGTTTGGTCCCGGTGTCATGGATGGGATCACTCGTGAACTGAACCTACTGCAGGTTAAAAACCCTTTGGTCATTTGTGATAAATTCCTACCTGACACACCCGCTTACAAGTTGGTGGAACAATCACTGGAAAATGGACTGGGAGGGAACTCCATAGAGCTTTTCCGAGACGTGCATCCAAACCCAATGGAGATGGATGTCTTGGGTGCTGCGAAAGCTTTCAAAAAGTCCGGTTGTGATGGAATCATTGGCGTGGGCGGAGGGAGCGCCCTGGATGTTGCCAAAGTCTGTCGATTGATAATAAAACGACCCGATTTCAAGTTGCATGACCAGTCAAGATTGGCAGAAGAGTCCTGGGATAACCTGCCACCTTTTATTGCAGTACCAACGACAGCCGGAACAGGTAGTGAAGTCGGGCGAAGCAGCGTGATCACTTTAGAATCTACCGGAACGAAATCAGTGATCTTTCATGCAAACCTACTCGCGGACCTTGTCCTCCTGGATCCTCGCCTGACGACTTCACTCCCCCCCCATTTGACAGCTGCCACCGGATTGGACGCATTAACCCATTGCATTGAATCGTTCACCTCTCCCGTCATTCAACCCCTCTGTGACGGCATCGCACTTGAGGGAATACAAATCATAACCAAGCACCTGGTCCGCTCGGTGAAGGAAGGATCGAATTTGGAAGCTCGGGGCGGAATGCAGCTCGCCGCCATGATGGGAGGTATCGCCTTTCAAAAGGACTTGGGAGCCACCCATTCCATGGCTCATCCACTTTCGAGTCTTTGCGGTCTCCACCATGGACTCGCAAACGCCCTCTGCTTGCCTACTGTCATGCGATGGAATTCAGGCAAAAAACCTGGCCTATATCGCCGAGTAGGAATATCAGCAGGATTAAATATACTTGATCAAGACGATTCAACGGCAGATCAACAAACCATAAAATGGATCGATCAATTGATCGAAGATTCGGGAATACAAATGGGACTATCAAATCATGGAGTCAAGCAGGACCACATCAAACCACTCTCAGAGCTCGCCATCCACGACAGCTGTCATCTGACGAATCCGGTTAGCATGACTCAGGAAGATTTCTTCCAACTTTACCAAACCGCATTATGAAGTCATTGATCACTGACCCGTTTATCGACGGAAAATGCCTTGAGCCCGAAGGCAAAGAAATGATCCAGCAAACCAATCCTGCCACGGAGGAGGAATTTGCCGAGGTTCATGCAGCGGGACTTAAGGAACTCGATACAGCCATTCAAGGTGCAAAAAAAGCTTTCAAGGGTGTGTGGAGTCAACGCACCCCCAACGAAAGGGCCGAAGCGCTGTTTGCCATCGCCCGAGCCATTCGAAATGAAAAAGACACCCTGGCTCGTTGGGAAACTCAAAACATAGGCAAACCCATTCAGGACGCCAAAGATGAAATCGAATTGGGCGCTCGGATTTTTGAATATTACGCCGGAGCGGTCGGCAAATACTTTGGTCATACGATTCCCGTTTCCAAAAAGGGACTTAATTTGACTCTTAGGGAACCCATGGGTGTGGTGGCTGCCATCGTTCCCTGGAACTTTCCCTTCCCCATTGCCTGTTGGAAGGTCGCACCGGCATTGGCTGCAGGAAATACAGTTATTTTAAAACCTTCCTCCCTTTCTCCACTCACAGCGTTGAGCCTTGGACAACTCGCCATTGAAGCGGGCCTGCCACCAGGAATCCTGCAGATTGTCCCGGGACGAGGCAGTCTGATTGGTGAAGCCCTTACCCGACACCCGGATGTCAGGAAAATTTCATTTACCGGTTCAACCCAGAGCGGTGCAAGGATCATGGAATTGGCGGCACCGGGAATCAAACGTGTTTCACTGGAGCTGGGAGGAAAATCTCCGAATATCATTTTTGCCGATGCAGACTTGGATCTTGCTGCTTCAGATTCACCACTTAGTGTTTTCGCCAATGCGGGGCAGGACTGCTGTGCTCGAAGTCGAGTTTTTGTAGAAGAATCCATTTTTGACGAATTTGTGGAACGCTTCATCGCAGCCACTCAGGAGATACGGGTGGACGATCCAACACTACCTACCACTCAGGTTGGCCCTCTGGTATCCGAATCACAACGGGCCAATGCAGAACAATTCATCGAACATGCGCGTTCCTCCGGGTGCCAGATTGCCTGCGGAGCCGATCGCCCATTTGAAAGAGGCTTTTTCCTCAATCCAACTGTTATTCTAAATCCGAAACCGGATGATTCGTGTTGGCGAGAGGAAATTTTTGGTCCCGTCGTTTGTATCCGAAGTTTCAAAGATGAGGCTAGCATGTTGAAGGAGGTCAATGACACCCCCTACGGACTGAGTGGCTCCATATGGACCAATGAACTTTCACGAGCTTTGCGAGTTGCGCGCGCTGTGGAGAGCGGGGTGCTCAGTATCAATACTCATTCCAGTGTCCATATCGAGGCTCCATTTGGAGGATACAAGCAAAGTGGTATTGGACGGGATTTAGGCATGCATGCTCTTGATGGATATTCCGAAATTAAAAATATCTTCATAGCCGAATAAACCGATCAAACCCATGGACACAAGAACGCTCAGATCGAAAATTAACAAAGGTGAGATTGACACGGTTATTGTGGCATTCCCTGATGCATTAGGTCGACTGGTCGGCAAACGCTTCACAGGAAAATTCTATCTGGACCAAGTCCAAACCCACGGAACACACGGCTGCAACTACCTCCTGGCTGTCAACATGGAAATGGATCCAATGGAAGGCTTCCAAGTGGCTAATTGGGAGCATGGATTTGGAGATTTTGAAATGCGTCCTGATTCCAGATCGTTAAAAATACTCACTTGGCAACCGGGAACCGCTTTGGTGATCTGCGACTATTTGCATCACGATGGCTCCCCCGTTGAAGAAGCCCCAAGGTCTGTCTTGAAAAAACAACTGGACAGACTTGCCAAAAGCAAAACCAAAGCTTTCATGGCAAGTGAACTCGAATTCCTTTTATTTAACCAAAGTTACTCAGAAGCCTTTGACGCAGGTTATCAAAATTTGCGTCCCTCAAGTGATTACCGAATCGATTACCACATCCTCCAGCCGGGACGAGATGAATCTATCATACGCGCGATGCGCAACGAACTGACTTTGTCCGGAATTCCCGTCGAATGCAGCAAGGGTGAATGGAGCCGAGGGCAACATGAAGTCAATGTAGAATATGCCGAAGCATTGGAAATGGCGGATAGGCATGTCATCTTCAAACAGGCCATCAAAGACATTGCGCATCAACACGGAAAATCTGCCAGTTTCATCCCTAAATTTGCGGAAGAGGAAGCGGGAAACAGTTGTCATATTCACATTTCACTGCAAAAGGGAGGCAAAAATGTTTTTTGGGATTCGAAAAAAAATAAACCCAGCATCACTTTCCAACATTTTCTTGGAGGTTTATTGAAGTACAGCCCCGAACTGTGCCTGTTCTACGCCCCCACTATCAACGCCTACAAAAGATACCAATCAGGCAGTTGGGCTCCAACAAGAATGGCGTGGTCGATGGATAATCGAACCGTTGGATTTAGAATCGTTGGGCATGGTCAATCCTTTCGGATCGAAAACCGAATGCCTGGAGCAGACGCGAATCCTTACCTCGCTTTCGCTGCCATGATTGCCGCCGGTATGGCGGGTGTGGATGAAAAAACCAAATGCCCCGAAGCCTATGAAGGCAATGCATACTCAGATGACACTCTGCCAGCCCTGCCGACAACTTTGGCACAGGCAACTGAACTGTTCGAAAACAGCAGGTTGGCCCGACAGGTCTTTGGCAACAAGGCCGTTGATTTTTACACTCACACGGCAAGGCTCGAGGCGAATGCTTTTGACGGAGCCGTCACAGATTGGGAGCGCAAACGCTACTTTGAAAGAATTTAAAGCATGCCTTGATGCGCGCGTGACGGCTAGAAGGATCGGAGAATCGATCGGTTAAAAGAATTTTTTACCCTTCCTTGATCCTGGGTTGTATCAATTTCGCAATCAGCGCGGTCCATCCGGTTTGGTGACTGGCCCCAACCCCTCGTCCATTGTCACCATGGAAATATTCGTAGAACCAGATGTAATCACGAAAATGCGGATTGGATTCAATATTTGGATGATGCCGATAAATGGGGCGATGTCCGTTTTCGTCTTTGAGGAAAAGTTGGGTTAACCGCTGTGAAACGTTCTCGGCAATTTCTTCCAAAGTCATTTTCTGACCTGAGCCAACGGGCGCTTCCACCTTGAATTCATTTCCATAATAGTGATGGAATCTTTGAAGAGATTCGATGAGAAGATAATTCACAGGGAACCAAATGGGGCCACGCCAGTTCGAGTTACCTCCAAACATGTATGTATTGGATTCTGCAGGCTGATAATCAACTTTGGCTGAGCCATTGCAAACTTTGGTCTTACCTTGACACCGCAGAACGTAAGGCTCCTGTTCATGTCGTTTGGACATGGAGCGAATTCCGTAAGGTGAAAGAAATTCATCCTCATCCATCATGCGACGAATGAGGCATTTCAACCGATGACCTCGCAGGAGTGAGAACAAATGGCGGTGTCCCCTACCCGGTTCATTCCAACGAGAAACCAAAGATGCCAGTGCAGGTCGGTTCTCGAGTATCCAATCCAGGTGCTCACTAAATTGGGGAACCTTTTCCAAAAGCTCTGGCTCCAAAACCTCTACTGCAAACATAGGAATCAATCCAACCATTGATCGAACTTTCAAATGGATCGGATCTTCATTGGGAAAATGCAGGACGTCGTAGAAGAATTCATCCTCCTCGTCCCACAAGCTGATGCCAGATTCGCCGATATTCGTCATGGCTTTGGCAATAGCCAGGAAGTGATTCAAAAACTTGATGGCTATCTCCTGATAAACCGGATTTTCAAGTGAAAGTTCCAAAGCCATTCTCATCAAGTTGAGAGAATACATGGCCATCCAAGACGTTCCGTCGGCTTGATCCAATTGACCGCCTCCGGGCACAGGAACGCTTCGGTCAAAGACTCCAATATTATCCAATCCAAGAAACCCGCCCTGAAAAACATTACGATTGTCCACATCCTTGCGATTCACCCACCAGGTAAAATTCAAGAGTAACTTGTGAAAAACCTGTTCGAGAAACTGACGATCGGCCACCCCGTTTCTTTTACGATCCATTTGGTAAATGCGCCAGGCACCCCAGGCATGGACGGGTGGATTGACATCGCCAAAAGCCCACTCATATGCAGGGATTTGCCCATTGGGATGCAGGTATGACTCTTTAAGCATGAGTAGCATCTGCTCCTTCGCAAAGGAAGCATCAATCAATGCAAACGGAACACAATGAAAAGCCAGATCCCAGGCAGCATACCAAGGGTATTCCCACTTGTCCGGCATGGAAATAATGTCAGCATTTTTTAAATGCCCCCATTCAGTGTTTCTCCCAAGCTTTCGTGATGCAGGGGGCTTCGGTTGCCCCGGATCCCCCTCAAGCCATTGTTCAATGTCGTAATGATAAAACTGCTTGGTCCATATTAATCCGGCAAATGCCTGTCGTTGAATGAGCCGCTGTTCAGATGATGCGATATCTTTCTGCAGCTGTTGATAAAAAGAATCTGCTGATTTTTGAACTTCTTGAAACGCCTCGTCAAATCCCTCAAAAGGAGATGAATGATTCACTCGTGAAAGGCGGAATCGTAAGACTTTTGTTTCACCGGGGTTGATTTCCAATCGATGAACCGCGGCAGATTTTGAACCATGGAAATCTGGATTTACAGCGGTCCGCTCTCCTTGAATGACGTATTCATGGAATGCGTCCTTGTAGTAACCCGTTTCATCCAACTTGAACTCACGCTTGAGATTGGTTTCATTTTCAGTGAATAAAATTTCCTCCGGATGATCTGCCTGGAAAAACAACTCGCCTAGGTTCTCATGTTGAATCCTAACGGTCTCATTATCCAGTTTCACCATGGATGGCTTGGGATTTTTTGTCAAATCCCAGGACCATGTATTCCGAAACCATAGTTGCTGTAAAAAAACTATAGATGCCGGTTCGGGTCCCCGGTTGACGACGCTTGCCTGGATCATTATGTCATCAGGAGTCGATCTCACATATTCCACAAACACATCAAAGTATCGGTCTCCCTCAAAAACACCGGTATCCACTACTTCCAATTCGGGATGATTTTTATCCTTGCGATTGCCTTCAACCAGCTGCTGATAGGGGAACTCTGATTGTGGGTATTTATAAAGCATTTTGAGGTAATTGTGATTTGGGGTGCCGTCCAGGTAATAATAGGCCTCTTTGACATCCTCACCGTGATTCCCCTCAACGCCGGTCAAACCGAATAGACGTTCTTTCAGGATTGGATCTTTGTGGTTCCATAATCCAACTCCAAGGCAAAGCAGCTGTTGGTCATCACTGAACCCGGCAATGCCATCTTCGCCCCACCTGTAGGCCCGACTGCGAGCCATGTCATGGCTAAAATAGTCCCAGGAGGTTCCATTGGGACTATAATCTTCTCGAACCGTCCCCCACTGACGTTCGCTTAAGTAAGGCCCCCATTTTTTCCAAGCTGATGATGAACTGTTTTTTTGCATAACTGGATTTACCCAAACCGCTTCGAATGTTCACGAATCGGAAGAGAAATCAACCCAGCATTTGACAAAAAGTTCATCAACCAAACTGTTTACTGCCTTTCTTTGATGAGAGCTACTCCTGGAGCGAAATCAGATTAAAACACCCAGGGACGGGCTTGCTTGATGACGAGATGGTCATCCTTTGTGACTTTAAATTCAATCTCCATGGCAAACTTATCACCTTCCGGTATTTGATAAAGCTTCTCAAATCTGTCGTGAATCAATGCCAAGTGATTTCGCAAAGAATTGAGATACTTATCTGAAAGTAGCGGCATGTTGCCTGAAGCATGCGAAGATCGACGAACCATCTGATATCCGTCTTCAACCCACCAACCGAGCAAAATTTCCTCTGGGGAAGATGCCTCATCAGGATTAGTCACCAGGTCCTCTCCTACCTGAACATTTAAATAATAATTCCCCTGGGATTCATAAAGGATATCATCCGTGACCGCCACTCCGTTGGCTTTTTCTCCTGTAAAATTCGGATGCAATAAAACCCCCATCGCTGAAAGCTTGTGATCGATTCGATAAAACTCCCTTTCCTCAAAAGCGCGAAAGTTCCACAAACTGGCAAAAACCTGCTTGATTGATTTGGCCAAATGACCTTCCTCTGGACGATGAGTAAACGAATCATAAAGACCAGCGCCACTGAAATTGGGTAAGTCTTCATTATTCGTGCTGGATCGACATCGAATGGAAGTTCCTTCCGGAAACGATTCTTGAATCTCCTGGAGCGCATCCATCATCCAGTGAGGCATATCTCCCTCTTTCAATCTTGATCGAAATGTCTCCAGGTTTTTCTCAAGCTTTTGAGGATCTGAGACGGTCAGGATTGAGTCGATTTCCGTATCAAAATTGTTGAATTTCATGAATTCCACATAAAAATAAAATGGTACAGCGAACCCATCGGGAACTGTCATAGCTGGAAAGTCAAAGGAGTGTAGAACCGCAAGATTTGCCGCTTTGACACCAAAACTAGATGAGTGTTCGAAGCGTATCCGATCCAAAGGAAGAATACCTTTCACGGAAAGATCCCGCACCGGTTTTTGTCCCACTGCAGGTCTTATACTCCTGAAATGATGCTCCACCTCGTCCTGAGTTGCTTCACGAACATTGAACCCGCGTGACGTGACTTCATATCTGACCAACTTACCAAGCAAAGCCTGGACATCCGGCCGTTTGAGAGCCTCCTTGATGTAGGCGTTTGGGATCTTGTCCTGAACAGCTCGCAAATTGACATGTGAAAGCGGGGTCTGTCTTGACTCAGTAATAACCCCCGCCACGCGAGGCATCTGATTGGGCAAGCTTTTACAGATCAATATATCTCGCGGAGCCGGACGTGCTTCATTATTCATGATCCTCAAACGTCCGTAGGAGATCCCTGGGTTCATGGGGAGATAAGCAATATTTTGAAACAAATCTTCATCCAAATGGACAGCTACCTCTGATTTAGCATACAAATCCTTTTCCTGCTCATAACGCTCGAGATTGCCTTCCAAAGGATGAAATGCGACCCGCCCTTCCAAGTGTGGAAATTTTGAGATCAAAATATCTCTGATTGCTTGAATATCCTTGAACGAATGAGAATCACGGGGCTGGAAATCAAAATAAAACAAACCGGCTTCACCATTGGGAGCTTCCAGACGAGGCATGAAATTCAATGCTCCACGAACCATATTGCTTCCACCACCCGGACCTCGGGGACCACGCCCGCCACCTCGTCCACGACCTCCCAATCCAATTTTCTGCATGAAACGAGGGTGCGCACGTTCATTCTTTGTATTCATGAAGTAAACCGTCGGACTCGTCCCATGAATATCAATAATGATGAACTTCACGAACTGAATATTGGCTAGGTATTCATCTCGTCCCACATCAGTGCCTTGATAAGAGAGTCGTTCATACGTTTCAAGGTCGGGAATAGAAGGTGTTCCCTGGGAAAAATCCAAGTCTTCCGGCCTGATGGCATTGCTCTGAGTTCCCCTATCCTGACCAGGTCCAAGGCGTCGCCCTTGCTGTGATTCCAGTTGAAAAATAAAACAAAGGAATAAAAAAGCTCTAAGCAAGGAAGCTATTTTAAAATTACACAAGAATGGAGTTCGTGGGTATATCATGGTTTATGTGAATGCAAAGACGGTTGAATACAGAAGAAGGTTACACTCGATTCTCGTTAGGCTTAATTTTGGAATCGCCTGAATGTTCAGACTCTGGTTCATAATGATTTGCGAGCCAAAAATAATTTGAAACCTATAAAGACCTAAGCACTCATTTATTAGGATTAAGAAAGTGAAATACCGTGAAAATTTTAAAACCAAAAAGATCGATATTGCCACTCAGTGTTGGCTGGTTCGCTATGATGTGCGTTATTTGCGTGATCGTTAATGGGGCTCAAACCCATCCTATCCTCTGGACCGCCAGCTGGAATCATGATGGATCATTGTTTGTCGTTGGAGGTGAACAAACCTTACAGATTTATGAGTCCGATACTTTTCACAAGAAGTCACTCCTACCTAAGCATCAGAGATCTCTTTCGGTCTTATCAGAGGATGAGTACTTTTCGGCGACCTTCGCTTCCTGGCATCCAAAGAACAACCACCTTGCCGTGTCCAGTCAAGGCAGAGGAGCTAATTTGAATGGAGTATTCAATGTTGATACGGAAAAGAGAACACCTCTTGAAGTCAGCATGGGGCGCGGAATTGTTTGGGATCCAACAGGCAATAAAATTGCCACCGCCAATACGGATGATGGACACCTTCGAATCTGGAAATCAGATGGCAGACTCCTTCACAACATTCCACGTTCCCCACTTGCGAAAGGATTAACTGGTGTCTCCTGGTCTCCATCGGGCAATAAAATCGTCACCATTGGCGGGATAATCACTTTGCATCAATCTGACGGCAGTCCGATACGCCAAATCCAACACCGCCCTGAAGCAAAAGAAAGACTCTGCCTCTTATTGTCTGTTTCCTGGCATCCATCAGGATCATTTTTTGTCACCGGTGATTACGGCAATGAGATCGATGATCCGGTATTACAATATTGGACCCCTGAAGGAAAATTGATCAAATCCATCCCCTTACTGGATGGAGCTGAAATTCGCAACTTGTCCTGGAGCAAGGATGGTAAAAAACTCGCCATTGCCAGCGACAAGTTACGTATCTTCAATCCAAAAGGAAATTTATTACACCAAGCGGACGTGCCTGACTTGTTATGGGGGATTGACTGGCATCCTAATGGACAACAGATAATAACATCCAGCATGGATGGCCGAATCACTCTTTGGGATTCAAACGCTCAGAAAATCAAAGAAATCGAACAAGTGTATCTGAAATGAAAAAAAATGAGACTTCTTACTTCACAGATTTCCGACGCATTGCGCGATAAATTTGCAACTGAAGATACGACACCGACGCATTCATGGATTCTCGCACTGGTGCCAAACGATCATCTCCCAACTCATTAAAAGCTTGCTCCATGGCGTCAGCTTCATCACGAGTAAACCATTCGAAATCTCGCAGTTCCAGATCGGCAATAACCGCTTTGGCTAAATGCTGTTCGATGGTCTGAACGGTCACATTCCTCTCATTCGCAATGGCCTGAACATCCATTCCATTGTTGAACAATCGAACAGTTTTAAGCACAGTTTCGCCGGGTCTTGAGGCATCGCGATCACGTATTGTTTTAGGAGCAAGTTCCACAGTGTGGCTGAATACCTTCTTGGGATGTTCGGATAAAAATGAATGGATCGCATCGAGAAAAGTTGCCCCATACGTTTCCAACTTTACTTTTCCAACGCCGGAAATATTACCAAAGGACTCAAGATCTTCGGGATAGTATGCAGCCATTTGTCTGAGAGCCACATCCGAAAAAATGGTATAAGCAGGAACCCCTTGTTCATCTGCAAATCGTTTCCTCAAAGCTCTGAGTGTTTCAAAAAGTGCATGATCAAACTCATCATTTCCCGCGCTTGATTTCGCTGTCGATGCAAGCGATTTAGCTGGAGGTTCGGTTAAGAAAATTGATTCGCGTTGCTTTAGGAATTGATTCCCTTTCGTGGTCAATTGGATTGTGTTAAATTGCTCGGCGTCCTGATGCAGCAGGCCCTTGCGCATCAATTCACGTCCGAAGTGCATCCATGCTTCACGATTGTGATCTTTACCTATCCCATAGGTGCTCAATGCCTGATGTCCCCACTGCCTGATTTTTTCCGTATTAGCCCCGGTTAGAATTTCTACGAGATGTCTTAATCCGACAGAAAACCCACTGTGTTCCTTGACCCGAAAAACACAGGACATCAATTTTTGTGCAACCAAGGTACCATCGATTTGAGCGCGTGGATTCAGGCAATTGTCACATCCGCCACATGGAATCTCCGCGAATGGTTCATCGAAATAATTCAGTAAACTGGCTCGTCGACATTCTGCACTTTCAGCAAAATGACTCATAGCCCTCAACTGGTCCAACGCTACTTTTCGCTCTTGTTCGCTTCCCTTGTCCTCCCACAAGCGTCGATACTTGATTTCGTCGGCCGGACTGTAGAGCAACACACATTCACTGGGAAGGCCATCACGGCCTGCTCTTCCTGTCTCCTGATAATATCCTTCAATATTCTTGGGTAAATGGTAGTGCAATACATACCGCACATTGGGTTTATCAATGCCCATACCGAATGCCACCGTGGCACATACTACATCGATATTGTCCTTGATAAAATCTTCCTGAGTCTGACGTCTTACATCATCAGATAGACCTGCATGATAGGGAGCAGAATTGACACCCCTGCCCTTTAGAAAATTGGAAAGATTCTCGGTCGCCGCACGGCTGAAGCAGTAAATAATTCCGCTTTCACCCTGGTGTTTATGGGTCAGAGCCAGGGCCAAACCATCACCATCCTGTCTCGGTTTGACCGAATAACTCAGATTCGGCCGGTTGAAACTGCCCACATAAGTTTTTGGATCACGAAAATGTAATCCCTCGATGATATCCTTGCGTACCCGCTGAGTTGCAGTAGCGGTTAAGGCTAAGAACCCCGCATTGGGAAACCGTTGCCTCAAAACCCCTAAGCGACGGTATTCAGGCCGAAAGTCATGTCCCCACTCACTGATACAATGGGCCTCATCGATTGCAAACAACTTCACATTCCATTGTTCGAGGTTGTCCAGAAAATCAGGTATCATGAGACGTTCAGGAGCGACATACAAAAGTTTGTGCTCCCCATTCCATAATCCTCGAATGCGTTCACTTGATTCAGCAGGAGACAGTGATGAATTCAGAAAAGTGGCAGGGATACCCGCGGCTTTCAAACCATCCACTTGATCCTTCATCAGTGCGATCAAGGGTGAAACCACCAGGGTTAATCCCTCATCGGCCAATGCAGGCAACTGATAACAGAGAGATTTTCCGCCACCCGTTGGAAGAAGCGCGAAAGTGTCATTTCCACTCAATACGGATTGAATGATTTCCTTTTGAAGCGGACGAAACTGATCAAATCCAAAATGCTCTTTAAGAAGATCTGTCAGCAACGAATCGTTCTTGGTCATGTGTCTTTTTCTTCAATATGAATGTAGTCGTGGTGCACGAGAGCTCATTCTAATCAGAAGTCACGGCAGATCAAGAAAACGACCGATCATTGCGAATGAAGGTTGCTGTATTTCTCTTGGAATCACAAAATCTATCACTCAGCAAATCTGACTGTAGAGAGGCAGACTCACCCGAAAAATGGCTCCACCCTCTGGCCGATTCCAACCCCTAACTTCACCATCATGCCGGTCTACTATTCCCCTCGTGATCGTCAGCCCCAGGCCCAGCCCTGATTCACTTTGGCGAGAGCGAGTTGAGAATTCGGATTCGAAAATACGCTCTTCGTAACCTTCAGGAATGCCACAACCTTCATCCATGACATCAACGATAATATGATCTTTTTCCAGGTAGGCCTTGATCTGGATCATGCCCCCTACTTCAGTCGCATGCATGGCATTGACGATCAGATTGGTCCAAACCTGATTTAACTCACCCTGATTGGCACTTATCTTGGGGATTTCTCCCAAATCGATTTGGAGTTTATAGTTTTTGAGCCGGTACTTCAGCAGATGAACCGTATCTCGAATGCCTTCCCGAATATCGACAAATTGCCATCCCAGCGCCTGGGTTCGGCTATAGTTTTTAAGGCTATTGACCAACTGCGTGATTCGCTCGACCGATAATCTTTGACTTCTAAGGCAAAGGCCCAGCTCGAACACATCCATGGCTTTGGCAATTTCAGGTGTGAGCGGATCTGATTCATCCGCCTGATCGATCCACTGATGAAGGATTTCATCAGGTGCCTGCGCCAGGCGTCGACAAAAGGAACGACGCCATTTGGGAAAACGGTCTTGCAATTGTTTCAATCGATCTCGCTTTTCATCGGGAGTCCAGTATGGCTGATCCAATCCAGCTTGAAGCATGGAAACCAAGTCAAAACCGCCAACCTCATGATTACCTTTTAGTAAATTGTGCTGAAGTGCCAATAAATGCTCAAAATTCCTACCCAGGGCTGCGGCGGGATTGTTCAACTCATGAGCCAGACCAGAAATTAACTGCCCCAGCGTCACCAGTTTTTCCTGGCTGACCAATCGTTGTTGAGCCTGCTCTAAATCGTGGATGGCTTTTTTAAGGTCCTTACCTTCTTTTTCCAACTGTCGGCTTAAGGTGGCAATCTGACGATTGAGTGTAATACCCCGCCTGTACCGGTGTGAAAGGTTTGAAATGAAGATATTCTGGATTGCCTGATTGAATTCAGGATGCTCTTGGCTAAGGGTGGAAAACTGTTCACGATCCAAGAGGAGACACTGGACATAGGTCGACGCCCTGGCGTCGGCTACATTGGGTTGTTGATTCCAAAACGAAGATAATCCCAAAAAATCTCCACGACCGAAAGAACCCACTTTGAGCACAGAGCCCTCCGACTGCTGCTCGACAATTTCCAGATCCCCCTGCCCCTGTAAAATCACGAACACACTGTCGTTGTTTTCGCCATTCTGCAGAATCAACTGACCTGAATCAAAATTGACCAAGTGTTGTTCCAGATCGGGATCCGAAAGGAGGATTTCTTCCAACTTGCGTAGATCAGAGAAAGACATGCCTCATCCCATCATCAATGATCTGTGAACCCACTGGTCCGGTGCAGGTGCTCGGCTATTTTGACCGCGTCCAGCACCGACATAAAAGTAGCGGGCTCTTTCGAATGTTCGATGACAAATGTTGTCAATTGATCTCGCACCACATCCTGCAATTCCTTGCCTTCCCAGGGTTTCGCAATGTAATAATCCAATCCACCCAGGTTCAGGGCATCAATGGTGTCTGCCTGGCTGGCCTGTCCGGTTAAAAGCACTCGACGTGCATGACAGGCGGAGGGTAATTCGTGGAGTGAAATCAAAAGCTCAACTCCGGTTTCTCCTGGCATCAAATGATCGCAAAGCAAGAGTCCCACTTGATCCCCGCTCGCATGCAAAGCTTCGCAAAGTTGTCTTGCTTCCTTCGCCGAACTGGCGGATTCAAGCGGAAAGTGATCATCAAATTGACTGAGATCACGTTCAACAGCCTCCAGCACTTCCGGCTCATCATCCACACATACAATACATATCTGGTTCATAAGGATTCCCTCTTAATCTGCCACTTTAAAGAATCATCGGCCAGTAAAAGAATGCACATACAGCGACCAAAAACACACCTATCAAACCAATGATGAGGCCCGCTCTGGCCATGTCAGCCGTTTCAATCAATCCTGAACTCATCGCTATCGCATTTGGGGGAGTTGAAATGGGGAGCATCATTGAAAAACTGACAATCACTCCCACCAATACAACACCCTGCGCCACCTCAGAGGTCCCAAGCCCATCGGTTAAAGCAAACCCAACCACCAAGGGCACCAAAATGCTTGCAGTAACCGTGTTGGAAACCAAATTAGCCACAATAAAGCCTAGTATTCCGAAGCAAATAATAGCTCCAGTAGCACCCAAGGAACCAATGGGTACTCGAGTAAGCATCCAATCAGCGAGGCCTGTGGCTTTGATGCTGGCACCGATCGAAATTCCCCCGGCAACCAACCAAAGTACTTCCCACGGAAAATTCCTGATCTCCTTTTTGTCCAGAACGCTCAGCGCTGGAAGCAAGGCAACAGGAAGGAATGCGACGACTGAGGCGGGAATTCCGTGCAATTTCTCGGTTACCCACAGCAAGACGGTTAAACCGAACACGGTATAAGTCACCAGAGCCAGAGGAGAACGCGAAAACTGTCCCTCAAGGTTCAGAGTCAATCTTTCACTGGCAGGTGGAAACAATTTCAAGAGCACCCGCCAGCCTATGAACAACATGACCGCAACAATGGGTACAGCAAGGATCATCCAGGTGGTAAAACTGATACGCATTCCTGTTTGGTTCAAAGCGGCCAGGGCAATCGCATTAGGGGGAGTTCCAATCGGCGTGGCCACTCCTCCAAGGTTAGCTGCAAATGGTACGCTCAATGCCAGGGCCTTTCGGAATGGATCTTTTGGATCCATGACCGCCACCACTGGAAGAATGACTGTCATCATCATCGCGGTAGTCGCCGTGTTGCTCATGAATGCGGACAATACAGCTGTTGCCAGCATCAAACCCAATGCGATATTGGCAGGTTTGTTGCCGAAGGGGCGCAACAAAATTCTAGTTAAATTCCGATCCAAACCAAACTTAACCGCCGCACTGGCCAGCGAAAACCCGCCCAGGAACAGAATAATAATAGGATTGGCCAAAGCAGCATAAAATTCCCTGTATTTGGGCAACTCTGTGTCTGTTTCAAATTTAAACAAACTGACATCACTCAATAAGAGCACCTGAAGCAAAATCACCAGGAGGGAGGTGGCATAAATAGGAACCGGCTCGGTCATCCAAAAAATGGCAGCCATTAGAAATATTCCAAGGGCCCTTACCCCCGCAGGAGATAATCCTTCAGGACTCAATAATGACGGGAGAACCAATCCCAGGAGCCCAAGCGCCAACCCGATCCATTTCAAATTTTTTAAGATCACTGACTGGAAAAATGATGGAGAAGTCTGTTCAGATTTCATTGCTTTAAAACCGATAGTTAAGATGAGTCCCGAGAATATGATTCGATTTCCAACTCCTCGCCGCAGCGGTGTGTAGTGACTGGATCATATAGAATAAATTGAAATCCAAACTGGGTGTTATTTTAAATTGAAGCCCGACAGGTATCGCTCGATTCTCGCTGAAATCATCGTTCTCAAAGTCCCAAAAAAATTCATTGTTGGCATAAATAGATTTTAACCTGCCAAAATCAGTTTTGTATCTGAGCTGAAACCTGGACCTCATGCGGTAGGCAGGCTGATCCCTTGCCTCTCTCCAACGCCATTCAAAGCGATTGCGTTGATGAAAGGTTACTTTTTCACTCAAGGTAAAATGAAAATTCAGTTCGTTTTCAACACGGTGCTCCTTCCGCCAAACGTCCCGATTCAAATCGTGAATATTCAGAAACAAATACCCAAGCCCCACGGAGACGGGTTCAGAAACTCGATAATGAATCCGGGGGCCTACCAGATATAATTTTTCACGACTCACCGTATCGGCCATACGATTATCGGCAAAAATATGAGCTTTAAATCCGTTGGTTTCATAAACGTGCAGACTCAACCACTGCCAGGATTGAAAATCGTTTTCGGCCTTCAAATGCGCGAAGGATGCCCCATTGAAAAATAAGAAAAAAAGTACCCAGAAAATCGAAACCCTCATGATGCCATTACTCCAATGCCAAGAGTGTAAAACTCGCTGAAACGGGTGTGCACGCCTCAAAACCCCCAACGGGAAGATAGAAACAAAAATTGTTCCCCGGAGGACAAAATACGGTCCGTCCGTCACCTGATCGTTACAGAACTGATCAGGTAATCAGAAAAAGGGTCTCTGGTTTCAATCATCTATTGAATCAGTATCAATAGGTTCGGACCTCACTGCGCCTACCGCATCTTCCAATTGTTTTCGAAAGACATATCTGTAGCGGGGCGTGATGACAATTTCCCGGAACAACCCACTTTCGCGTCTGATGACCAATTTGCGATGCTTCAGTCCAAGGGTATTAATCCAAAACTCAGCCCGAAATCGACGCCGTTTTGAAATGGACGTCATATCCTTTAGCGCAAATCTTCGAACCGGAATCCCCAAGCAATAAATTAGAAGGTGAGTCGAACTCAGCCTGTAATTGATGGATGCCACCAAAATCACCCCAATGACCCCCAAACAGAGGAAAGCTCCCAGAGCATAAATCAGGTATTCCATGGCGACCAAGAATGATCAATAAACCTCGATCTTTGTGCCTATTGACTGAGCGCCCGTTTAATCACCCAAGCCCAATCAACAGCTTTCAATTTACCATTCAATAGGAATGATAATCACGTCCCCTATTTTGATTTTTCGAGGGTCGGTAATTTGAGGGTTGGCTTCCAATATATCAGCCACCGAAACATCAATGCCTTCCAAACGATAAGCCTCGGCAATGGCTGAGATTGTATAATTGGGTTCGACAGTGACCTCGGCAATTTTCTTGGGGACGCGACGTGGTTTGTCAGGTTTGACATTGGAGACGACTGGCTTGGTGTTCAACTTGTTGACAGCTTTCACCAGATCCTTGATCTGATCCACCAATGCTTTGTTATCGGAGGCGCGCTGGGAGTCAACGGTCTTGATCCTGTCGATCAACTCATCAGACAATTTTTTCAGGTCAGCCTCAGATACGGGCGACACTGGAATCTTGGAAATTTCACGCCGGAGTGAACGGTTCTCTTTTTCAAGAGCTTCCATCCTCTGCATCAATGACAAATTGGCAGCCTGCGCATCATCCAATGCAGACTTCAATTTGCGGTAACGCTCATCATTTTCCTGTCGCAACAGGTAAATAGTGTTGTTGAGGTTCTGATCCTGAGCTTGGACCGTTGAGGCAAGACCGAAGGACTCAATGCAGATGCAGGTGATTATAAGGGCGATTTTCCAGCGCATGATAAATACTTTGCGTCAGATCAGACTTATCTTCAAGGGCTTTTCAGTTTGGCTTCAATAATTGTGTTAAAGAGTTACGAAACTAACCATGACATGATGGCCTTCTGTGCGTGCAAACGATTTTCAGCCTGATCAAAGATCGTCTGTGCATGAGCCTCCAAAATCTCTTCAGTCACTTCCTTTCCTCGATATGCAGGCAAACAATGCATCAACAAGGCTCCCTGATTGGCTCGTTCCATCAACGTCGTGTTGATTTGATAATCCCTGAAAATCTCCAATCGATTTGCCGATTCTTCCTCCTTGCCCATGGAAACCCAAACATCCGTGTAAAGCACATCACTTCCCTCGGCTGCGGATGCCAGGTCTTCAGTAACAACCACATTGGAACCGGCTTTTTCCATTAATCCGGGAGAGGGGGAGAATGCTTTAGGTGCTGCAATCCGCAGTTGAAATCCAAACTTCATGGCAGCGAAAACCCATGAGGTTGCCACATTGCAGGCACCGTCTCCCACAAACGTAATCACCTTGTCCTTAATGGATCCCAATTTTTCCCGAATGGTCAACAAATCAGCCACGATCTGGCAAGGGTGCGCGTGATCGGTCAGCGCATTCACAGTGGGAATCTTGCTGAATTCAGCAAAATCCACCACGTCATGATGACCATATGTTCGAATGATGGCACCGTGCACCATTCGCCCAAGGACGCGAGCTGTATCCTTAATGGGTTCCCCTCGTCCCAACTGCATATCGTTGGCTGTCAGAAATATGACCTGCCCTCCCAGCTCACGCACCCCTACTTCAAAGGAAACTCTGGTTCGGGTGGATGATTTGGAGAAAATCATCGCCCAGGTTTGATTTGCCAATGGTTTGAATTTTTGATCGCTACGCTCGGCTTTTAATTTATCAGCCAGGTTGAGGATAGATTCCAAATCCTCGATCCTTTGTTCTTCGAGACTCAGGAAATGTTTCATGATTCAATTGATTCTAAAGTTTGTTGTAAAATGGATAACGCCTCTTCCACCTCTGAGGCATTCAGATTGAGTGCAGGCAAAAATCGAACGACCTGCGTTCCAGATGGAATCGTCAACATTCCCTGCGCATGAAGTCCCTCTACCATCTGCAGGGATACAGGGCTTGTCTCATTCCCCAATGCAGGAATTTTAGGATGAAAAACAATCCCTATCATCAACCCCATCCCACGAATATCTTGGATAAAATTCGGGTACCTTCCTGCAAGATCCCTCAGACCACTGGTAAGAAGCTTACCCATGTCGACAGCATTTTGGTCTAATCGATCTCTTTGAATGATTTCCAAAATTTTGAGAGCGATCGAGCAACCCAGTGGTGTTCCCCCAAAAGTCGTACCATGGCTCCCCGGGCCAAGAATGTCCTGATAAGGTTCCCTGACCCAAAAGGCACCAAACGGAAATCCACCGCCTATCGATTTGGCCATGGAGATCGCATCAGGTAAAAAGGAATCCCTTTCAGCATCGCCGGCAAGGATGGATGTGTAACTTTGGAAAGAACCCGTACGATAATGACCGCACTGCACTCCATCCCAAAGCAGCAACAAACGATGTCGATCACATAGGGCTCGTAATCCTTTAAGATACTCAGGAGTCGCCGGGCAGATACCACCCTCTCCCTGAATTCCTTCAATCATGATCGCAATGGTGGACGGGCTGATGGCTTTTTCCATTGCTTCCAGATCATTGTACGGAACGTGGCGAAAACCTGGCATCAAAGGTGAAAAACCTTGTTTCACCTTGTCCTGTCCAGTTGCAGCAATTCCTGCCATGGTGCGTCCGTGAAAGGATTGATGGCAGGTTAGAATTTCAAAACGTCCTTCTTCGTGACCAAACTTTCTTGCCAGCTTGAACATGCCTTCATTGGCCTCTGCGCCACTATTGGCGAAAAAGCATTTACCGGGCCCGATCCTTTGGACAAGTTGCTGGGCGAGATGCCCCTGCCAATGGTGAAAATATAAATTACAGCAATGCGTCAGGGTGGCTGCCTGATCGGATATGGTTTGTACCAGTTCCGGATGAGCATGGCCAAGCACGTTCACGGCAATACCCCCGCCCATGTCAAGATAGCGTCGATCTTCCGCATCCCACACATAACTTCCCTGTCCGCGTTTCAAAGTTAAGGGGAAGCGTCCATACGTGGGAACCACGTAGTTTTTAAAAAGGGACTGAACCGATGCCGAGTCCTCGCTGTTGGATGCGATATTGATCGTTGTTTGAGTCATGATGTTCTCTTTGCGGAAATCTGATAATTATGTTTTTGGCGAGGTTTACTGCAGAACAATTTCAGTACCCACGCCTTTGTCGGTAAATATTTCGAGCAGAACCGCATGATTCACTCTTCCATCTACGAACGAAACTTTATCCACCCCAGCCTCAATAGCTTTGGTGGCGCTGTCCACCTTAGGAATCATTCCAGAGCCAATGATTCCCTTCTGCTTCAATTCGGTCACATCCTGAATGCGAAGATGAGGTATGACGGAATCGGGATTGTGCGGATCCTGTAACAAACCGGGAACATCACTCATGAAAACCAGGCGTTTTGCCTTCAAGGCGGTGGCGGTCACTGCCGCAGCAATGTCGGCATTACAGTTGTGAATATGACCATCCTCCCCTATCGCTGTGGGGCTGATTACCGGGGTTACTCCATTGGCGATACAGTCCAGCAAAGGTTTGGTATTCACTTCAACGACTTCACCGACATAACCAATATCGATTTGCTGACCGTCGGATCCTTCGACCTTTTTTCTTTTACATTTGAAAATTTCTGTTCCTGAAAAACCTCTGGCGACACCACCCAGCGAATTGATTGTTTTGACAATCTCAGGATTGATCTGATGGGACAGGACTTCGTGAACGAGTTGGACAGCATTTTCATCCGTCACTCGATGGCCTTGTTCGAATCGGGGTGATAGCCCTTCCTTTTCCATTGCCCTGGAAATTGCCTTTCCACCTCCGTGGACCACAACTGGATTGATCTCGACAGCCTCAAGAAAAACAACATCTCTTGCCACCCCCTGGCGCACGGATTCATCAGGTGAATCCATGAAACTTCCGCCATATTTAATGACAAAAGTGGCACCGTTAAATTTCTGAATGTAAGGCAGTGCTTCCAGTAATACTGCCGCTTTATTGATAAGATGTTCCATGTCGATCTTCAGCCTCCCAGAGAAGCGGGATCAGTGACATCCCCCTTGTTGAATTCAACATATTCTTCAGTCAAATCACTGGCATACATGATGGCTTTTCCTTTTCCCAGGTTCAGGTTGATGTGCAAATCAAATTCCGGATCGGCAACCTCCTCACAGAGCCGTTCAAAGCTAACTCGGGTGGGTTTACCTCCCTTCAACGAATAAAGAAGCTTTTTCGATCCAGGGGCGCTGTAGGCGATATCCACTTTTGATTCCTCAATGGTCGCATCAGAATAACCCAAGGCATCAATAATCCTCCCCCAATTGGGATCTCCTCCCAACCAGCTTGTTTTGACCAACGAACTGTTGGCCACACTTCGAGCAGCCGCATCACCCTCTCGATCGTTTTTGGCACCCTCCACTCGAATGGTCACAAATCTGGAAACACCTTCCCCATCTTTGACCAGCATTTTTGCAAGAGCAAAACACACCTGGTTCAAAGCTTCTTGAAATAATTTCAATGAAGCCTTGGTCTGAGAATCTCTTGCGGTGTGCTTCATTGTTTTGTTTCCAGCCAATCCATTGGCCAATATCAAAACGGTATCATTCGTGCTCATGTCACCATCCACCGTAATTCGATTAAAGGTCGCCGCAACAGCTTCGGTCAGGCATCGCTGCAAAGTGGGTTTGGCAATGGCTGCGTCGGTGGTGATGAATGAAAGCATGGTGGCATGAAGCGGCATGCTGTAAGGACGTTTACCGGTGGGACTCATGCCCGGATGAATCATCCCTGCACCTTTGGCAATCCCACCAATCCTCACTTTTCTGCCATCCAACTCAATCTCAACTGCATATTGTTTGGGATGGGTATCACTGGTCATGATGGCCTCTGCCAACTGATCTCCACCACAGACTTCTGTTGTCAACCTTCCGCAGGCGTCCTCAATGCCGCTTCTAATATTCGACATGGGCAAAGGAAGGCCAATTCTGCCGGTGGAGGCCACAAAAACTTCGGCAGGTTTTACTCTAAGTTTTTTCGCCGTTTGCTTGCACATGGCCTCGGCATCCTTGCGGCCTTTCAATCCTGTACAGGCATTGGCGTTTCCAGAATTAACCACCACTGCACGGGCACTGGAAGATTTCAAGTGGTCCACGCAGACTTTGACGGGGGCCGCACATATTTGATTGGTTGTGAACATGCCAGCGGCGACGCAGGAAGCTTCCGAATAAATGACCCCCAGATCCAGCTTGCGCCCTTTGTTGGACCCTTTGCCGGTACCCAGTCGTTTGACATCACAAAAAACGCCTGCCCCTTGGAATCCCTGAGGAGATGTAACTGAACCTGAAATAATAGAAATACTCATCGCTTTGAAATGCAAAGATTGAAGCAAACGGGAGGAAATGAAAAAGACGTAAAGAAAGACGACACCGCCCGAGGCTTCTATTGAAGACGCCTGGAGCGACAGTAACGATGCTGTCTCTCTTTAGTTCCGAAGATCATTGAAGGGACAGAAAGAAGGAATCCATAACGAATGTCAATCTGAAAATGAAATCGAATTTGTATCCACCGAGGGCGAAGGCAAATCTCGACTTGTTGTTCACTGAACTTCTCCCGTATGATGCGCAGAGCAACGCCAACAACCCTCCAATGAAATCATGGCAGAACCTTATCGAGTAGCGGTGATCGGAAGCAGCGGTCGCGGGAATTATGGACATGGCCTGGACTCCGTCTGGCAGGATATTCCACAAACCAAACTCGTCGCAGTCGCCGACGATCAGCCGGAAGGTCTGCAAAAAGCAAAAGAACGATTAAAGCTGGACCAAGGATTTGAAGACTATCGGAAAATGCTGACCGAAGTAAAACCAGATATCGTCAGCATTTGTCCCCGATGGATTGATCAAAGGCATGACATGGTGCTCATGGCCGCTGCAGAGGGTGTCAAAGGAATCTATCTGGAAAAACCACTTTGTCGCACCTTGGAAGAAGCAGATGCAATGGTCGCTGCTTGCCAGACGAATAATATCAAAGTCGCCGTCGCTCACCAAACGCGCTACAGCCCCATCCTGGCCGTCATTTATCGTATGATCCACGAAGGACGTATAGGCCAGGTGCTCGAGATCAGAGCCAGGGGAAAGGAAGATCAACGGGGTGGCGGAGAAGATCTGTGGGTATTGGGCACCCATGTCCTGAATCTCATGCATTATCTGGGAGGGGAAGCCAAATGGTGTTTTGCATCCGTTAATGAAGGTGAACAAAGCATTGACGCTTCACATGTCAAGGAAGGCAATGAAGGCATCGGTCCAATAGCCGGTGACCAGATCCAAGCCATGTACGAGTTGGATAATGGTGTGATGGGATACTTCAATTCAGTAAGAAACGCCCGAGCAGAACCCTCTCGATTTGGAATCATGATCTATGGAACAAAGGGAATCCTGGCCATGAATACGGGTTACCTTCCCAGTGCAGGCTGGCTGCCAGATCCCTCGTGGACACCGCATAGAACCGGCAAACGGTGGATTCCCGTCACTTCAAGCGGACCTGGCCAACCGGAAAAATTGGAAGACGGTGGGCACCATGGAGGAAATGTTTTGGCCTGCCAGGATTTGATAGCGGCAATCGAGGATAATCGCTCCCCTGAATCGAGTATTGAAGACGCACGTTTAACAACAGAGATGATCGTTTCCGTTTACGAATCACATCGAATGGGCAAAAAAATCTTTTTCCCACTTCAAAACAGACAAAACCCGCTCAACGAACTGTATTAATCGTGGTGGTTCAAGGGAGAATACTGAAATGATTAGAACGATTGAGTGGACCTCTGATAGCCGATTGCGTTTGCTGGACCAAACCAAATTGCCTGTCGAAGAAACTTACATTGATCTGAATTCGCTGGATGCAGTTATCGAAGCTATCCAGTCCCTGAGAGTACGAGGGGCACCAGCCATTGGAGTCAGTGCTGCGTACGGAATGGTGATTGCAGCAAATTCCATTTCAGAGCCCCAAATTGCCAGCTATCTTGGAAATTTAAGAATTCTCGCTGACAAACTGATAGACGCAAGACCCACAGCCGTCAACCTGGCATGGGCGGTCGAATCCATCATGGGAGATTTGGAGAAAGAAACCTTTACTTCGACATCGGATATCCCCGGATTCATTCTCAACAAGGCCAAATCAATTCACCTTGATGACATGCAGAGGTGCAACACGATGGCCGACCATGGTCAATCAGTGATCCCTCAAGAAGCCCGAATATTGACACATTGCAACACGGGTTATTTGGCGACAGCAGGCATTGGAACCGCTTTGGGCGTAATTTTCAGGGCTCAGGAACAAGGACGCATAAAAATGGTTTATGCCGACGAAACTCGCCCCCTCCTGCAGGGAGCCAGATTGACCACCTGGGAATGTAAGAAGATGGGAGTGCCACACACCCTGATCAGCGACAATATGGCGGGAGCACTCATGAAGCAGGGTATGATCGATCTGGTGATTGTCGGTTCCGACCGTATCGCTTCGGATGGGTCTGCTGCCAATAAAATTGGAACCTATGGAGTTGCCGTGCTGGCTCAACACCATGAAATCCCCCTTTACGTGGCCGCTCCTTTATCCACCTTCGACATGAAACTGGTTTCGGGTGAAGAAATCCCCATTGAAGACCGCCATCCCGATGAAGTTCGAAACGTATTTGGAAAATGCTTGATAAGCTCATCGGACACACCCTGTTGGAATCCTGCATTTGATGTCACCCCTCCCCATTTGATTACTGGAATTATCACAGAAAAAGGAATACTGAGACCGCCGTTTTTAAAATCCATTGCGGATGCCTTTGCAGAATAATCATAGCAAAGTCACTGATTACTTGATTGACCAATATGATGCTTTTTATTACCACTTAACCAATCCAAACAAAAAAGACCATGGGAAGAAAACCATTCAACAACCTGGGCTGCCCTCGCATTAAGCGATCTTTGGGAGCATTCACTCTGATCGAACTACTTGTTGTGATTGCCATCATTGCCATTCTTGCTGGCATGCTTCTGCCGGCCTTGAGCAAGGCAAAACAAAAAGCCAAAGGAATCAAATGTCTGAGCAATCTCAAGCAAATGCAATTGTGCTGGGTGATGTATGCCAATGACAATGAAGGTAAGTTAGTTTTGAATCACTTGGGTACGCGAGATGCATGGATCGGCGGCAATGTTTCCTCCGCCCCAGGATGGACCAACCGTCTGGATATTATGGAGGGGGCCCTATTCCCCTATAACTCTTCGCTTGAGATCTACACTTGTCCTTCGGACGTTGCCTTCAGAGCTGGCTCCAGAGTCGTCAACCGAGTACGCAGTTATTCCATGAGCGGCCGGATGAGTGGTAGTGCGGACTGGGTTTATCCTGGTTTGCCAATCTGGACTAAGGAAGATTCCATCAACAATCCAGGACCTTCGCAGGCATTTGTTTTTGTAGATGAAGATAAAGACAGTATTGATGATGGATTCTTTGCCGTCAGAAACCCGGCAGGTCCAAACGATGGTTTCTGGCAGAATGCCCCAGCCAGCAGACACGGCAACGGTGGCATCCTTTCATTTGCAGATGGCCACGCAGAGAACTGGAGATGGATTGAGAACACGGCCGTGGATGTGACCGGGCTGAATTCCAACACAAGAGCAGGAGACCGGGATCTTGAGAAATTCAGATTGGCAAGTCACCAACCTTTGACTCCGATCCAATAATTCCACCACCTTTTTACAGGCGGCAACTCACACCGAGTTGCCGCTTTTTTGTTTCGTGCTGAATCTGCAAACCCCTCAAAATTCGATGGGGCTCACTTGGATTTACTTAAATTCTCCAGGTAATCCAGAAGACTGGCCATTTCTTTGACGGTAAATCCTCCCATCAATCCTTCAGGCATCATGGAATTGGGAAGCGTCGAACGTTCCTCGATTTCAGCTTTCAACAAAACGTGCTCCTGCGAAAGAACATCTCGCAAGGTAACCTGATCTCCTGCTTCATTCACAACAAAGCCGGTATATTCCTCACCATCTTTCATGGTAATCTGATTGGTTGCAAAACCTTGAGCAATCGTCTTGTTGGGATCTAAGATCGATTCAGCCAAGTCCTTTCGTCTGTAAGTATTGGCAATGTTCCCAAGGTAAGGACCCTTTTGCGCCTGATCCTGACTCACGGTGTGGCAAGTCGCACATGCGGCACGAGAAAACACAGCTTCTCCCAATGCCACATCACCGGAAGTTGAAACCACCAAATGAAGGGCTTGATCGACTTGAAGGGAAGCCACCTTGGGCGTCTTATCCTCACCCAGCGCAGGAATCCGAAGTCGACGCATGGCTGTTTGAGCTGCCTTGGCCACGTTTTCATCGAAATCATTAACAGCCGTTCGAATTCTTGCGTCCAGATAATGATTGCGCATTTGAGATGCTGCATTGATCAAGCCAAGTCGGGCCGTCGAATCCTGCCATGCCTCATCAATAAACTTCCGCACCTGATCACGAGCTTCAGGAGATGCTGTTTCTCGGGTTGCCAACTCCAAAAGCCCGGCAAGTGCCCAACGAGCCTCGGAAGAGAGAGGCTGATTTTTGGAGACTGTTTCAAGCTGCACATGAAAATGATCCAAGCGAGGGTGATTAATGAAGGCCCGTCTAGCCGCCTCCTGAGCTTTACCTTCACCTTTGGCTTTCTCAAGGGTGGTCAAGGCAGAGAGGATAGCGGGCAATGAGCGAGGATCGCTCAATTTTGTGAGACACATAACGGCTTGTGACAAAACCATGGCGCCCAGTTTTTGAGAACGTGCAGCTGCTAACAGCAATGGAACTGCTTTTTCAGGAATGTCATCCACAGAAGCCAACTGGGAAATCGCTGCGGGAACATGTTTTTTATCCTGCAATGCCAATTGAATGATTCTTTCCAGTGCATCATTGGATTGAATACGATTTCGATTCATTTCCTGAATGATTTGGGCAGCATCTTCAGGTGAAGCTTTCGCCAATGCTTGTTTAATGGCATGCAAGATTCCTTCCGATTGCTCCCAAGTCTCAAGCTGGTAATAAGGTCCGCGTGTATCTGGGCGCGTTCCCCAACTGTCTCCTTTCCATGTTGCTTCACGATGATACAAGCGACATAGCGCGCTCACCAAATACGAATGCGCATGTTTTTTACCAGCGTCATTTAACCGGCTGATCAGACCGTCTACAACATCGGATCGGTGCATACGCATCAAGGCAAAGGAAGCACCCATCTGCTGTTCATGGTTCGAATGTCTTGCATCCAGAACAGCAAAACAGGTTTTACTGTCACCCAACATCGCAAGAGCCTGGAAAGCGGTGTGTGCAATCGCGGCGTCCGAATGCCCCAAACTCGATGCAATAAACTGACCTGCCTGAATTTTCTTTTGCCTCGCAGCCGCAATGATGGCTTCCAACCTCGTTCGGGGATCATTGCTTTGCAAACCTATCTGCAACCATTCCAATGGTGCGGGTCCAATATGATCATGAGTTAATTGATCCATGCCCAAATCACCCATGGCACGCATGATGAAAGGAAGTATGAGTGGATCACCCATCAGGGGTTTGATGGTATCAATCACAAACGCACTCTGCCTGCTATCCAATCCTCGCTGGGTTATTGCATACAGTGCCGCTACTCGCGCACTTAGTTCTTTGGTGGGATCACCAGCCAACTCGACCAAAGCTTTCGTGGTGGATGGAACTTCATCACGACGTAATAAAGCGCGCTGTGCTGTGAGCGTACGGATATGGCTTGGCGATTCCAGTATTTTTACAAGTTGGATATCTGTGAGATTTTGAAATGCTGGTAACGGTTCAGGACGATAACCTTTGGGTGAGACTCGGATGATGTACCCATGGTCCGGACCGGCCCAATTAAAGGTGGCGGGCCCTTTCCAACTTGCCTGATAGACCCGACTCATTGCATCAACATCGGCGTCTGTGGGGCGCGTTACTTTGATGAAAGGTTTTGGGGCAGAAGTTTCAATAAAGGTGGCTCCCTGCCGTTTCACACTGTGATGGAAGGTGGCGGCTCTACCCCAATCACAAGTGAACGGGGCGTTGGCCCACTCGGCCGGAAAGCCTGGTTCATGAATATATACCGAACCACATCCTGAACCTCCCCCGTAATCGGCAAGTGGGTGGATATGCTCATCTCCAAAATTCTTGTATAATCTGGGATAACCGTGGTCTTCCAAACCAGTGAAATGATGCAAGCGAACGTCCCAGCCCCCGCCATCGTTGGTGTTGTCTCTTGCAAACATATCCAATAGCGGACTCATGGGAGTCCCAAGGATATTTCGCGTACCCGTTGAAAACAGCTCCAATCCAGTTCCGTCAGGACGAAAACGAATCACACCACCTCCCCGATGCTGCAAGTGCCGTCCATCTGTTCCAACGGCATCCATAAAACCAAAATCACCACCGGCAATATAGATCCAACCGTCGATGCCCAATTCAAGTCCATTGGTGGTATGATCAGGTGGTCGTTGATCGAAATCGAATGCGATACCGGATATGAGACGTTTGGAAGCTTCAGCGACGCCATCCCTGTCCCGGTCAAAATAAACACTGATGTGAGGAGGGTGCAGCAGGTAAAGGCGGTCGTGATCCCATACCAATCCGCGGGGTGAATCAACTTCACGAATAAATTCTTTGACCTCATCCGCTCGCCCATCGTCATCTGTATCTCTCAATCGAAGCACACGACCCCGACGCGGATTCCTTCCAAGCGAACCATTCCCATCACTTGAAACGTAAAGATCTCCATCGGGTGAAGCTGCAACATAAACAGGGTAATTCGCTGTGGCTGAAGATGCGAACAACGTCATATCAAATCCATCGGGCACGGAGGCATCCTTGAGAATTTGCTCCTCTTCCGCTTTGCTCAATTTCTTGATCACCGGACGCGTATTTCCTCCTTTGGCTAAAGGATCATTCGTTTTCTTTTGGGTTTCTTGAACCTTTTTCTGATCGACAACATCCAATTTGGGATAAAGCTGTGTGATCCCCTTCCCTTTTAGTCCAATCTCCCAAAGACTAATCCAACCTCCGGCACTGGTTCGCGTACCGGTCAGTTTCAAGAAACGAAGTTGGGTTTCCTCAAATTTGACCTCTGTTTGACCGAGTTGAAGGTTATCCGTAGCATCATGTACCGTTTTCCAGGTTTTACCATCCATGGAAGCCTCCAATTGATAACCATACGCGTTGTTGCCGCTTTCCCATTGAATTGAAACGCCCGAGATGAATTGAGGTTGATCAAATGCCAATTGAAGCCATTGAGGTTTATCTGCATTAACCGCGCACCAGCGTGTCTTGGGATCGCCATCAACAGCCATCCAGGTGTATCTTTCATTTTGCGTGCTGCTGGCTGTTACTTCGACCAATGTTGCATTCTCAGGTGGAACGCCCAATGTCTTGGCAGGCAACTTGGGTTCAGCTTTTACCAAATTGATCTTGTTTTCACCTGAATACGCTTTGAAATGCTCATCATTCAAAGCCCCGCATGCCCACAAAAGCCCGCGAGTCACAAGGTTCAAATAACGGGCGTCCGCAACGGTTTCAGTATTGTGACCAATGGTGGTACTAAAACTGCGTGCGCCCTGTTTTTCGTTGATCCATGCCACCACATGCTCAACCACCCGCTCGTTACCGTTTCGTTTAATCGTCTGTTTACCTGTCGCCAGCGGGTGGGCATCGAAGATTTTCACGTTGTTATAGAGTTCCTCGGGGATCGTTTTCCAATCGCTCAAACCCCTTGTGATTGGATGCTCGTCGTCTGTAAAATGAAGTTCTATCGGTACTTGTGGACCATGGCTGGTCGATTGAATCCCCAGGTGTTTGAACCAGAGGTCTGTTCCATTGCGAAAACTGTGCATGGCACAATGAAGGTGGACCGCCGGAATCGTTTGATGGACATTTAAAATATTGTGAATGACTTCGAGTTCTCGATTTCCGGCCGCACATTCATCGTGAATGATCACGTCGTAACCATCAGCCCAATTGGGATCCTCATACAAGGGCAACGGCGGATTCGTGGATCGATCCTCCGTCCAAACAACGTCCACCTGCACACTCGCTCTGGCCTGTATGCCTTCGGCAAGTATCTTGTGTTGTCCCGCATAATCGTGGCAACAGCCGCCGGCCACCAAAAGTGCTTTCAACTTGGCTGGAATGTGTTCTTTGGATTCATCTGAATGAAGAAGGGGTTCTGTGCTAATGATACAAATCCAAAAGGCACAAGCTCTGAACAAGGACGGTTGTAATTTCATGATGGGCCTATCTGAAACTGAATGTGATCCAGAATCAAGTCATCAGGTTGGAAATCCGAATGAAATCAAGGTTTGATGCCTGGGTTGGCAAACTGGGAAAGCCATTTCATGGCATGATTGCGGATCTCCAAATGGCACCGGGTCCAACGAGT
This sequence comes from uncultured Verrucomicrobiota bacterium, assembly GCA_964342825.1. GTDB lineage: Bacteria > Verrucomicrobiota > Verrucomicrobiia > Limisphaerales > AAA164-E04 > AAA164-E04. The sequence goes on along the minus strand of CAYFHO010000058.1, from coordinate 5,157 downwards.
GGAGTGATTTTTAAAAGGCAAGATTTGGAATGTAAAATGACCGCCGGACGAAACCGATTCAATCGCATTTCGAATGGGATCAACCGTGATTTCATGGCTGATAAACTGAGGACGTCCTTTCAGCCTCTTCAATCTCTCAGGCCACAGAACATAATCGGGGGCAGGATGCCTGAATTCGCCTTCATAATGACTGTGGCAAATCATCCCACACCACAAAGCGGAGATTTCATCATCGTGCAAACCAATGTAGTTACATGCAATGGCACCTCGAGAGAACCCGGCAAGAATCACCCTTTCGGGATCCCCATTGAAAAGTCGACAAACTTCTAGCACTGTTTCCATGCAGTAGCGTTTTGTTTCCTCAACATCCCCCCACCATTTGCGTGCGATTTGTCCACCACCTGAAACAAACGGCATCGATACCCAGATGAAACCTGTGCCTTCGGTTAATCCAAATCCCATGGCACAACTTTCAATCGTGCCATCGCTCACATCTCCCAATGGATTGGAGTAGCCACCGTTGCCAGGGTATTCGACGATCACCGGCCATTGATGAACCTTGTTCCAATCTTTAGGTAAATAAAGTGCGTGGTAAACGTCTGTCGTTTCCCAGCCAGTGGTTACCTGCCGAACGCGTTTTCCAGGCGACGCTTTTTCATCCGACACCTCAGGGATCTCGAATAACGCTGGAAGATCATTCAGATTGGTCGCTCCATGAAGCTCGTGATTCCAAGAGAGACCAAGGATCAAAAGGGAAACTGGCCACAGAAAATTCAACTTTGAATCAGTGCAATGAGTCCTCTCTGGGTAGATTGACTTGAATTCAAGCCATGGCTTCTTTGAGGTAAGGGGCTGTATCGAAGTTTTCCAAAACAACCGTGGACTTTCCATCTCTGATCATGCGCACCTGAGAAACGTTGATCTCTGGAGTTTTGCTGGGCGAGAACAGGATGTCGTCATGAGTTGCATTGAGTGCTTTTGCAAACTTGTCAGGAGTGAGATCACCGCCGAGATGGTCGCTTCGCCCCGTGGCAACATGCATGGTTCCAAGAATTTTTTCGTCCTGAATATCCTTGCCGGAGACAGGAAGGATTTGAGTACCAAAACCGAGTTCTCCCAGTTCTCCAGTCACTGGATCTGAAACCAGTTTATTGTTGTGACTTTCAATCACGGAGGCGTCGCCTTTCAGGAGTGAGGCTTTTTGAATGCGTCCACCAGCTACTTCCATCACCCCAATGGTGCCATCTGAATACTTCATAGGGAATTCGCCCTGAGCCCCCTTGGGGACGAAATAAACCTCTCCCGCAGGAAGGTTGGCCACATCGGGTTCTTCGCCTCGGCACAATCCGTGACTTTTTTGAGCTTCCTGTTGACCGCAATCCAGCTCCAAAGTGCATTTTCGTCCTTCAACCTCGAAATCCACCTGAAAAGCATCCGCCTTCGTCAACGCGCTTCGCAATTTTTCGGCCTCAACACTGATCTGGTTGTAATCGACTGCGAGTCCAGAATTAAGGATGATGTCGTTGAGACCATGCAAGGTAGCGCCTCTGAACCCAAACTGCTTTGCAAAGGCTGTCAGAGGGGCTGTTGCCGAATCTGTGGAGATACAAAGAAGGATGTCATATTTGGTATAAATATCGTTTTCAAAACTGTATTGATTCCCTTCGGAATCAAATGCTTCGTCGGGCAAGTCCAGATTGCTCCCACCAGTCCGTTGATAAGCAAAAATCTCACCGCCCGTCAGGCCCAACTCTTCACTGACGCCGTTTTTCAAACCCAAGTAAAAGACGTCATGAGCTTTTTTTTGAATGCTCAACGATTCGTCCTTTAAAAAAGCAAAATCCTTCATCAGGCTGGTATCCTCGAGGTCGATAAGAACGGCAACGCGTTCTCCTTTTTTGGGAGCAAAAACAGTGGTCAACAGTCTTGAGAGACTGAACGGTGGAAACGTCATGGATTCTGCATTCATTAAGCGGGTAAAGTCTGTGTAGGAATTTTTAATCTATGTATTATCTATGTGCAGACCAAGCTTACCTCTCGATTCCATGATAGCAACCCCTGCTTGTAAAATTTGTGATTTTTTCAAACGTAGCGAATGTGTTGCACTTCGCATGAAGCAAACAATACAGCAATTATCGTGATGTCATTCTGGGAATTCCCAAAACTAATCATTCCTCAATTTGAATGACACGATAAAAAAGAGATGGATGATCATCCGTGTCATGAATGAAAGCAGACTCAAATCCGGAGGAAATAGTTTCTGCCACAGGCAACCACTCTGGATTATTCAGTGAAGATTTCGACAAGAGTTGATATTTAAGATCGGGCTTAGAATTAAATTTTATTTGGATTTGCCCTTGAACCAGTTTTCCTAACAGATGAATGGTCTTCGTTGAAGAAAGTCCGACTATTTTCGCCAAACTGCTTTGCACGCCAGATTGAGGAATAAAATCCCCCAGCACAATTAAATCCCCATTCGGCAGAATAAGAAAGTTATAAACGGAATTCCCATACTTACTGTACATAAACTGACGGTCCAATGCTCCTGTTGAAGTAAGCCTGAAAAGCGTATTTGGAATTGAATCCCTCACAAGCCTACCAACATAAATAGAATCATCTGAAGTCACCCCTAATGAAGTTACATCTCCTCCTCCCAGCAATGTGGGTGAATAAACTGGGAATTCAGAGTCAAATTGACCAATGGATAACCAACGATCCAAAAAACGCGGATTCTCCTTTGTAGATTGAACACCTGATATCAGAGTATCACCAGATGATGTAGCAAGAAATTTAGTAAAAAAGGAACGCTGGACCAAGTTTTCAAATTGATCAGGACCGTGAAGAATGTTCCCATTGACATCAATCTGCCAAATACGCCGATCATTGAAAACCCAAAGGCTTTGATCAGGATGAGAATATAGATGCCAGAATGATCCGTCGATTGCTTCCAATGGCGGAAAACTTGAATCCAATATCCCGTCGGAGTGCAATCGAATGATTTGGTCTTTCACCTGATCTCCTTCACCAAATTTACCCGCTAGGTAAATACGATCATTTGCATCCATGCTCCCTGCCGAGATTTGTTGAGTTCCCTGATTAAGCAAAGTTCGTTGCATGTTCCCATGCACTGTCCCCTCCTCCATTCCCAATAATTCCCCATCCTGAGAAGTGACGGCATACCCCTGCCTATTGATTCCGTCATACTCAGAAAATGAGCCACCGAGAAACAGATTGCCAGAGGGTAAAACAAGAACACAATCCACCCCTTTATTTGGCCCTGCCCCCGGATCAAAAGAAGGATCGAAAGCACCATTAGGTAAGAGTCGCACTATGTGCGGAAGCGCCCCTCCATTAGGTCCACCCGTATTGTCACCTCGCTGCACCTGGAGGTGCCCAGCAATGAGAATGCGCTGATCGTCTTGAAACAAGAAAGCACGCACCCATAGTGGCTCAATGCGGTCGAATACCGAGGGAAAAACAAAATCATGGTCAATGCTTCCCGGTTCTCCACGATGAACGACAACCTCAACCGGATCGGTTACAATTTCCCCTTGTTCGTTCGATATGACGAGGTGATAGAATCCTTGATGGGAAGAATTAGCAAAATGCCTCTGCAAGTTGGGCCTATTTTCGAATGGCAATGGAGCCCCATCAAAAAACCATTGGTAACTTGGGCTCGGATGTGCCGTGACAGATGTCATCAAGTTGAGCCCATCGCCATTGGCAAGAACTTGGGATCCCGTAAAGTGCCTGATAACAGGAGAGGAGTTCTGCCTGGTTTCTGTTTGGACCCTGGCCAACCCATTGCTCTCAATACCATTAACTCGTTTGAAATCCCCTTTCATAAGTAGCCCTAAGTCTGAATGAATGTGCAATGAGAGTTCGTCTCCAACTAGAGGTTGAACTCTATCTGTGAAAGAACCATCAATCTCACCTGTAAATGAATCGATTTTCAGTATCCTTAATTCTCGATCAATGGAATTGGCTTCGCTTACCACGATAAACAAATGGGAGTCATCGGATGCTAACACCATACTCTTTACCAAACGCCTATCAAATTTCTCACCAAATTTAAACTGTGTATCTAGACTACCATTAGAATTATATTTCACAATTGGAGGTAAATCGGGACCACCAAAATTTCCATGAGGTTCAGACACGAAGACACTGTTATCGGGCCCAGCGATAATGAAGGCAGCCTTTTTGACATATGAATCATTCACATCAAAAGAAGTATCAATGCTTCCGTCTAAATTGATCCGCACGAGCCCATTGACAGGCTGACCATCGTAAACATCAAATTTACCAATTGCGACAAACCTCCCCTGATCATCAGTGAAACCACTTTCGACAGGCTTATTGAAACCTTCGCCTAACTTGAATGACTCCATAAAGGCCCCCTGCTGATTCAACATTGCAAGGTGCGAAGCTGAATTCCCATGCACTTGGGTAAAATCACCCGCAATCCAAATGCGTCCATCCGGCAAAGGGGATATTACTCTGATTTGACCATTGGGACCGGATCCAATATTAAATGAATTATCCAGAGAACCATCTGCAAAGAAACGAACTAAATGATGAATAAGAATACCATCCCCACCTGATCCGACAACGCTACCCGCAAAGAGGATCCCTTCTCTTGCGTCCAAAGCTAATGCACCCGGAGTTGCTTCAACAGAAAGTCGAACCCGGTCCATCCTATTCTTGAAAAGAACAAAACTAGGATCCAGACTTCCATCAGGATTGCATCTTAAAAGGGGCTGTTGAATTAAGCGACTGGAGGCATCCTTATTTGACTTTAGAGAAAACGCTGAACTACTTAATAAAAGTTGATCATTCGGTAATACCAATACTTGATCAATCGTTCCTGTGCTATCCCAGCGTTTCTCAAACGTGGGGTCGAGCTCTCCAAGCGCCGCATGAGTATTTGGCAAAACAAGTAATCCACTTGCAATGAGAAGGATGTTAAACTGATGAAAAAACTGACTCAGATGGGTTAAATTTAAATTCACTATACGGGTATTTTTAACCTTTTGCATCCATATCCAAATTAACTCAATATCATACGTCTCACAACGAGAAAACTTACGTTTTCATTCTCATGGGCGCATCTCAATTGATTCCAGAAAGAAAGGTGAAGATGGGGTATAATGAGTA
>CAYFHO010000057.1:0-37610 GCA_964342825.1 uncultured Verrucomicrobiota bacterium | reverse complement strand
CGCTTTGAGCGGCTCACATAATCAAGCCTCCGGTTCTACCGGAGGTGATTTGACTCACAACAATTATATTAGTTATTAAAATAGACATTACAAAAACATTAATTATATGTGTGGTATACTGGGTGGATTTAACACTGATCTTAATAATTTGAACATTATTGAGAGCGCATTGGAGCAAATCAAACATCGTGGCCCTGATGATGTTGGATTTGAAATTTTTAAGCCGCATTTTTTAGGAATGAGGCGACTATCTATTATTGACACGCATGATGGCCATCAACCTTTAACTAATGAACAGAAGGATGTTTGGGTCGTGTTAAATGGAGAAATCTATAACTACAAGAGTCTCAGAAAGGAATTACTATCAAAGGGGCATAAATTTTTAACCAAAACAGATACAGAGGTTCTCGTCCACCTTTATGAGGAAGAAGGCGAGAGAATGGTTAGTCGCTTGCGAGGTATGTTTGCTTTTTGTGTGCTTGATCTATCAAAGCAAAAAATGTTTCTCGGTAGGGATCGATTTGGAAAAAAACCGCTATACATTGCTAATGTTAAAGAAAAATTTTGGTTTGCCTCAGAATTAAAATCTTTAATTACACTTATGCAAAGTGATGGTACTAATGTAAATATTAGAAAACAGGCAGTATATGATTATTTGACACTTGGTTTTATTCCTCAACCACAAACTGTTTTTTCTGGTATCAGGTGTGTTCCTCCTGCTTGTAGCTTGACCATTAGCTTTGATAATATTTATGAGGACTGTTATTGGAAGTTAAGTAACACTCAGCACAATTATACCGATTTAAGAGAAGTTAAAGAACAGATTAGAGACAAAATAAAAGAAGCTGTTAGTATTAGATTACAAAGTGATGTACCTTTGGGTGTTCTTTTATCAGGAGGCCTTGATTCATCTATTGTGGCATATGAAGCAGCAAAAGAAGTTGGTTCTGAATTACATACTTTTACGGTCGGGACCGATGATCCGTTATTAGATGAATCGACCATAGCAGCAGATACTGCTAGAAATTTGGGTGTTAAAAATATAAAATTGACCTTAGATGTCGCTCCTGTTGAATGTTTACAATATTTGGTTAAACATTATGACCAACCTTTTGCGGATTCCAGTGCTATTCCAAGTTATGCAATATGTAAACGTGCAAAAGAATATGTAACTGTTTTATTAAACGGTGATGGAGGTGATGAAATATTTGGTGGATACAGGAGATATTTAGCAGCTGGAGCTGTTGAGTTTTCTAAATTTATTCCTAAGTCAATATTTTCATTTCTGGCAAATATTTTATCCGCTGTTCCTAGCTCAAGGCGCGGTCATTACGGATTCTTAATGAGATTTATAAGAGGAATGGCTTTAGATCCCTCGTCAAGATATCTTACTTGGACTTTGGATATGCTTAATCAGAAGGTAAAGTCCTCTGTTTGGAAACAAGAAGTTATGAATCCAACTGAAAACTTAATTAATAATATTATCAATGAAAATGATAGTTTTTTACGTCAGGTTCTCTCAACCGATCGCCAATTAATTCTCCTCAGTGATTTATTGGTTAAAATGGATATGGCAAGTATGGCCGCCTCAGTCGAAGCCCGATCACCCTTATTGGATCATGAATTGGCCGAGCTAGCCGATACATTACCTGATAATTATCTTGTGTCTGGTCGTACGACAAAATATATATTGCGTGAAGCTTATGTTGGCCGTTTGTCAACTGAAGTTATTTCTGGTCGCAAAAGGGGATTTGAAATTCCCATGGCTATTTGGTTGAAGAATGATTTTTACGAACTTATAAATGATACTGTTATTTCACAATCTTCAGAGGTGGCTGAATATCTTGATCCTAAATTTATTCGTTCAATTTACAACGGAGCTTTACCTGAATTGAATACCGCATATATTCGATACTCATTATTAGTTCTAGAGCTTTGGTTAAGATCCTGGAAAAAATTAAAAAATTAAGTTGTGAATACATTAGTGTTATGTAGTTTTGCCCCTTCACTCGTATTATTTCGACGACGGTTTATTAAAGAATTAGTTTCTCGCGGTTGTTTGGTGAAGTGTTCGGCTCCAGCTTTTTCAGACGCCATTGTTAATGATTTGAAAAAAATAGGTGTAGAACCTGTCATCTTTCCACTTTCAAGAACAGGCTTAAATCCTATAACCGACTTTTTTTATATACGTTATATATACAAAAGACTCAAAGAAGACAAAACAGAAATCTTGTTTGCATACACGGTAAAGCCAGTAATCTTTGGATTGATTGCAGCTTGGCTTGCGGGAGTTCCTAAGCGTTTTGCCATGATTACCGGTGCAGGATATGCTTTTGGCGGCACTACGGTGAAGCAAAAATGTGTTGGTATTATAGTAAAGGTTCTCTATCGATTTTCTTTGAAACGTGCCAATCGAGTTTTTTTTCAAAATAGAGACGACCGAGATCTTTTTTTAGAAAATCGTTTAGTCAACGCTGATAGTATTGCTGTTATCAATGGATCAGGTATTGATTTAAAATATTTTATCGTTAGAAAATTTCCTTCCTTCAAACCAATAGTATTCTTAATGGTTGCTCGATTATTGCGAGCGAAAGGCGTTGTTGAATATTTAGAAGCAGCTAAGATTGCCTCCAAGAAACTTCCTAATGCACGCTGGGTATTAGTTGGTCCCATTGATCAAGGAAATCCAGATTCTGTTCCAAAGGCAGAATTTATTGCAAAACTTGAATCTAGTCCTGTAAAATACTTCGAATGGACTGATGATGTAAGACAGCACTTGCAAAAGTGTCATGTTTTTGTTTTGCCTTCTTACCGAGAAGGTCTGCCACGAACTGTTTTGGAGGCAATGGCAACTGGTCGCCCTATCATTACTACAGATGTTCCAGGGTGTAGAGAAACTGTTACACATGGGATTAATGGACTGTTAGTTCCTTCAAAAGACATGCAATCACTTGCCAACGCTATGGTAGAAATTGCACGAGATGAGTATAAAATTCAAAAAATGGGTGTTCAAAGTCGATATATTGCTGAAGAAAAATTTAATTCAGACTTAATTGCAAGGCAAATGGTTGATTTCATGGCATTGAATGTAAATGAAGAACAGTGCTCCACACAGTTGCAATAACAAACTGGCTATTTATGGCGGCGGAGGTCACGGTCATGTTGTGCTTGATACTGCCTTTGAATCAGGTATTGGTGTATCTTTTATCATTGATGAGGATCCCTCAATACGTGACATCCATGGTGTCAAAGTTATCAAATTAGAAAAATTTATGTCTTTATTAACTGCCAAATGGGAGTTCGTGGTTGCAATTGGTGACAATAAATCAAGATACAATATTTTTCAACGTTTGTGTAAAATGGGGGGCAAACCCATAAGCGTGATACATCCATCCTCAGTTTGTTCATCTAAAAGTTATATTCAGGGAGGATCCGTCGTTTTTGCGGGAGTGATCGTTAATTCAGATGCCCGTGTGCAGTCCAATGTTATTTTGAATACTGGATCAACAATTGATCATCATAGCAAAATTGGGAATCATGTTCATATTTGCCCCGGAGTTCACATAGCAGGAAACGTGGAGGTTGGAGATTTTTCGATGATTGGCACAGGAGCCTCGGTTATTCCAAATATTAAGATAGGACGGAATTGTATTGTTGGGGCTGGAGCGGCTGTTGTTAGTGATTTGCCTGATTACTCCGTATCTATGGGAGTTCCTGCCAAAGTTGTTCGTTATCAGTAGTTGTTGGTGGTTCATAAAAAGATGCATATTAAAAACGAACTTGCTAACAGGCAAAGGATTTATCTGTCTGTTCCTCACGTGAGTGTGGCGGAGCTTGAATATGTCAAGCAAGCTTTTGAACAAAATTGGCTGTCCACTGTGGGGCCAAATTTAACGGCTCTTGAAAAATTTGTTTTTCAGAAATTCGGATTACGAGCAGTGGCCTTGTCGACAGGTACCGCAGGGATACATTTGGGATTGAAGCTGCTAGGAGTTAAACCTGGAAACGAAATTGTTGTTCCTTCTTTAACTTTTGTTGCCGGATGTAATCCTGTTTTATACGAACATGCGAAGCCAGTTTTTATCGATAGTGAAACATTAAGCTGGAATATCGACCCGCAACGCCTAGAAGATTTTTTAATTTCTAGAGCAAAAATTAATCGCCTTCCAAAAGTGGTGACCGTTGCACATTTATTTGGTCAATCAGCAGATTTAGATGCCATTGTAAGTCTATGCAATAGGTATGAAATTCATTTACTCGAAGATGCTGCGGAATCCTTAGGAACAAATTACAAAGGGAAGCCCACTGGGACTGTTGGAGATGTCGGTGTATTTTCATTTAATGGAAATAAAATGATAACCGCAACTGCTGGTGGAATTTTGGTTTCTAAAAATCCAGAGCTTGTTGACCGTGCGCGTCATTGGAGCACGCAGGCGAGGGACCAAGATCCGGATGGTATTAATAATTACGTTCATAGCGAAATAGGATACAATTACAGAATGAGCAATGTTCTTGCAGGAATTGCCCGAGGACAACTTGAGGTATTAAATGAACGCGTCAATCAGCGTCGCGCCGTGTTTTCACGTTATAACGCTGCCTTTACTGGATTGGATGGAATAGAGCCCCAACCAGAGGCTCCTTGGGATCGGCACTCGCGCTGGTTGAGTTGCTTTTTAATTGATGAGAAAGAGTTCGGTGCTTCACAGGTTGAGATAATACGTCATTTGGAGTCGCATAATATTGAGTCAAGACCAGTTTGGAAGCCATTGCATACTCAGCCTTTGTATATAGGGTTTGATTGTGTGGGCGGTGAGGTTGCAGAGGATTTGAATAGGCGGGGGATTTGTTTGCCTAGTTCAAGTAGTCTCACGGAGGAGGATCAGCAGAGGGTGATTGATTGCGTGAAGAGTCTTCATAGGTCTTCTAAGTGAAATTGCTTTTTTGTCTATCTCCCGCAGAGACACAGGGACGCAGAGTTTTTTTAACACCCGTCCCGGTGTCGTGACTTGAGGGAGAGGAGGGCCACAGAGGTAATAAAGGGAATTAAAGGATTGTTTGAGTTCGTTCTGTTGATCAAATTTAAACAATCCTTTAAACTGTCAGCCCCTCGGGCGGTGATATTAATTCATCGTGGATACGGTTACTTATCAAGAGTATGTTAGGTTCTGAGGCAATTGGTGACGGTTAAAGTTTTCGTATATTCAGACAGAAATCGGATCCTTTTTACTTTGCAGGCTGTTAATTTTCTTTGTGATTACGACAGGAAGCCCAAAGAAAATTTAGGTTCTCTCTCAAATAATTCCTCCGTGGTCCTCCCTGCCCTCTAGTTACCGAAGGGAACGGGTGGCACATAACATCGATTCAAGGATCACTCAATCTACCAAATGAGGAAAATCAGGATAAAAAATATTTGGCTCTCTTCGGGCCTTTGCGTGAAATAACTCTTTAAAGTTTGGGCCGAGGTAGAACTTGGCCCTCCGAATTTACAACTCACTAAAAAATTGAACTCTAACATTAGAAATCTTATCACCATACCGGGAATACGGCTTGGTTTGATCCTAGCTGTATATGCCACCATTCTTGCCTTTTCATTATGGCTTTCATATCAGTTAAGGTTTGATTTTTTTGTTGATAGTGGCTTTGAGGCACATCAGGGTTCCATTGCCATTTCTATCCTTTGGATTGTTCCTCTTAAATTATGTGTGTTGTTTATGGGGCGCCAGTTCAGTGGATTATTGGCATTCTTTTCAACGCCGGATCTGATCCGTTTGTGCAGTTCTGTGACCATTGGTTCAGGTCTTATTGTCATCCCTCGTCTTGTTAATATGGATATCATGACTCCGCCAAGAGGGGTCATTTTGATGGATTTTGTCTTATCCATGTTTATGTTGGGTGGATTCAGGGTAGCCTGTCGTGTCTTTAGAGAACGATTTCAAGTCGAATCAAATGGAAGAAGAAGGCGAACGGCTCAGCGGGTAGCTATTGTGGGTGCCGGTGAAGTGGGAGCAAGTTTGGCCAAAGAATTACTCAATAAAAGAGGGTTAGGAAAATTACCGGTTGCTTTTTTCGATGATGATGCGAGCAAGAAAGGCATGCGGATCTACAATATTCCTGTCATAGATTCCCCCGAAGCATTAGAGGATGATCGTCACAATTTAAATCTCGAAGGAGTGGTGATCGCTATGCCTGGTGCTTCGGCTCGGAGGAAGGGAGAGATCATCCGGATACTGCAAAAACTTCATTTACCGTTTACCACCGTGCCTTCACTGGAACAAATGGCTACGGGTCAGGTAAAAGTTTCTCAGCTAAGAGAAGTAGAAATCGCCGACTTGCTGGGGCGTCCGTCCATTGAGATCGAAAAACATCAACTGCAAGAAATGCTCAAAAACCGGGTGGTTGCTGTGACTGGAGCCGGCGGTAGTATTGGTAGTGAGCTTGCAAGGCAAATCGCCTTATTCAATCCTCAGAGGCTTCTGTTGTTGGATCAGTCTGAAGTACAATTATTTCAAATTGAACAGGAACTCAATGATCGTGGTCTGGGGGGGATTATTAAATCACTTGTCGTAGACGTTCTGGATGAAGACCGATTGCGACATTTATTTGAACGTTTTCAGCCTGAAATTATTTTTCATGCGGCAGCGCATAAGCATGTCCCGATGATGGAAGCCCAACCAAGTGAGGCTATCAAAAATAACTCGTTTGGCACCGCTCAATTGGCCCGTTTAGCTGTCGAATACAGAGTGAAGCGGTTTGTGATGATATCCACCGATAAGGCCATCAATCCAACGAATGTGATGGGGGCAAGTAAGCGATTGGCGGAAATTTATATGCAGGCCTTAGCGGCTTCAAACGGACATCAAACCAAGTTCATGGCCGTTCGCTTTGGTAATGTACTGGGTTCTTCGGGGAGTGTGATTCCCACTTTTAAAAAGCAAATTGCGTCTGGTGGTCCTGTTAAGGTGACACATCCGGATGTCACGCGTTATTTCATGACGATCCCTGAAGCCGTTGGCTTGGTCTTACAAAGTGGTGCCATGGGACAGGGTGGAGAAATATTTGTCTTGGATATGGGTGATCCTGTCAAAATTGTGGATTTAGCGCGACAATTAATCGAACTCAGCGGGCTGTCTGCCGATGAGGATATTGATATTGAATTTGTGGGTTTACGGCCTGGCGAGAAATTGTTTGAGGAGCTTCAGCATACCGATGAGAATACGAAACCGACGGAGCATGAGAAGATTTTTTGTTTTGTGTCTGAGCCCCGAAAATTGGAGGAGATTGAGGCTATTTTTAAGGAGTTGAGACCAATTTTACATTCTGCGGAACCTAGTGAGTTGAAGCTCAGGTTGAAAAAGGCTGTGCCAGAATATAAGCCTTACTTGAATTAAATTTTTACCACAGATTTTAAAGATTTCCGCAGATTTTCATTCTTCTCTATTGTTCCTGTTTTTACTCAATTTTTATTTTTTACCTGAGGTTCTTCAATGCCGCTCATCGACATCATCGCCGGTGCTCGCCCAAATTTCATTAAAATTGCCCCGCTCATTCGGGCTTTAACACAATCTGATACTCGTGGAAATCAGTTCGCTTACCGTTTAGTACATACAGGACAACACTATGATCAGCGAATGTCCGGGAGTTTTTTTCAGCAACTCAGCATTCCCATTCCGGATTTCAATCTGGAAGTAGGTTCTGGAACCCAGGCTGAGCAGACAGCGAAAATAATGGTGCGTTATGAAAGACTGCTCCTTCAAAAACCTTCTCAGCTTTGTCTCGTCGTTGGAGATGTTACAAGCACCATGGCATGCGCTATTGCAGCTCAAAAACTAGGAATAAAAGTTGCTCATGTTGAAGGTGGAATCCGTTCCGGTGATTGGAGTATGCCTGAGGAAATCAACCGTATGGTTACCGATTCAATTACCAATTATTTCTTTACTACTTCAATATATGCCAATGAGAATTTGAAATTATCTGGCGTCTGTGAGGATCGAATTTTTTTTGTTGGTAACACGATGATCGATACCTTGTTGTATGAAAAAGACCGATTCACTCGACCAGATTATTTCGATCAATTTCAGCTACAGCCTAAGAGATATATTGTTTTGACTCTTCATCGGCCTGCGAATGTGGATGCGGAATCTAAGCTGATGTCAACTCTAACTGCTATCATGGAAAGTTCGAAGGGTTTAGATATTGTGTTTCCTGTTCACCCTCGAACTGCTAATCAATTGAAGCATCTCGATCAAGCTTGGAGGAATCTGCATTGTGTTGAGCCTTTATCTTATTTGGAATTCAACTACTTAGTTCAGCATTCTAAAGCAGTTATAACAGATTCTGGTGGCATTACCGAAGAGACCACGGTTATGGGCATCCCATGTATGACGTTGCGTGACACCACGGAGCGTCCTGAAACAGTCGAGATTGGTACTAATGAACTAGTCGGAACAGAGCCCCAAAATATCGCACCTTCGATGGAACGCCTTTTAGCCGGAAATTGGAAAAAGGGTGGTATTCCCGAAAAATGGGACGGCAAGGCATCCGAACGGATTGTGGCGGTTTTGGAAGGTCTTTTGAATTGATAGAAGGGATTTGTCTCACGCAGAGACGTGGAGTTTTTTATGTTCTCGGAAAGGGGGTGAAGGACGCCAAGTTTATTTAAACCACCCGTCCCGTGCCGGGACTTGAGGGCAGGGAGGGCATCCCGCGGTTGACGGGACTACTTGGTAGCAGAGATTCGAGAGGTGGGGAGTTGAAGGATTGTTTGAGTTCATTCTTTCGAACAAACACAAACAATCCTTCAAACAGTCAGCCCTGCGGGCGGCTAGAAATGATTCAATACTCACTTTTAAAACAGAATTCGAAACGACTTTCGACTGTCGTTACGGTTTTTAAAAACCAAGGGATAACGTATCCTTTTTAGTGTGCAGCTTTTTAGTATTCTTTGGCACTCCCAATCGGAAAGCCAAAGAATACTAAAATTCTCCTCTGTGGCCCTCTGTGTTCTCTAGTGAGGAGTATCTGAACGGGTGGTAGAAAAATCTTTGCGTCCTTCGCGCCTTTGCGTGAGATATAGTTGGCCGCTACTGAGGTTCGAACAAGGTTGAGTGATTCCATGGTGACATGATGTGCAAGGTGAGGGAAGCCGTGAAGATTGCGTGCCGGGATGTCCCGCATCTACCTTTCACAATTTGCGAAGGGTGAGGTCAGGCTGCTTCAAGCTCGGTCCAGTTGATAAGGAACTCGGATGTCCGGCCATTCGGTTTTGAGGTCTTTGGTGTTTCTTGTGACCAATAGGCAGCCGTTTTCTTTGGCTGTGGCGTAAACAATGGCATCGGGCACTTTGAGGCGATGTGTTTTTCGGATTTTAATGGATCTTTCCGCTATGGACGTGTCAAGGTCGGCAACCTGAAAGGCGCTGAGAAAACCCCGAATGACCACTTCTTCCTCCTTGGTGATCGCCCCAACCAGGGTCTCGATGAAGGTAATCGTACTGATGATCTTTTCTTCATAGAGTCCAAGTTCATTGCGTGCGGCTGGGATGCCTCGCAGATAGTCGATCAAGATGCAGGTGTCAAATACCGCTTTCATGATGATTCCCATTCTCTTCGCAGTGCATTCTGGTAATCCACGCCATCCAGTTCTTTTTCTTTCCACAAACCAAAAGCTCTGTCGAGGTCTGATACATTGGATTGCTTTTTAAGGAACGATTGGATGGCTTCGCGGATCAGGGAGGCTCGTGAGCATTTTTGACGGACTCGTGCCGATTCGAGCTGGGTCAGCATGTCTTCCGGTATGTCTATGATGGTTCTCATAATTGTTATCATATAACGTTATCTGATGATGTCAATGGTAGGTCTTGGTGATGGTCTTTTTCTCGATCAGTGACGCTGAGTTTTTTTTCTCGTAAAGGGGTGAAGGATACAAAGGATTCTGGTGTGGATGCATTGCCGTGCGTCCATTTCGTTTTAAACCACCCGTCCCGTGCCGGGCTCGGGGGCAGGGAGGGCCACAGAGAGGAGAGAAGGGGAGAGTTTTTGGTTTATTTTAAACAGTTCTGTCGAACAGTTTAAAATAAACCAAAAATCCATCAGCCTTGCAAGCGGCAATGATGTTTCATAGCGGTGGGGATAGGCTGATGCCTATCCGGGAATGCCAATCGTTTTCAATTCCACTTGTGGTTGTTGAATGTTCAAGAATATTTGCTCTTAGCTTCCCTCTCTAACTTCTCTGTGTTCTCAAGTGAGGAACCGAACGGGTGGTAAAAAAACTTTGTGCCCCTCGTCCTTTGCGTGATTTCGAAAATTTATATCCCCTGTTCAGGCCAAGAGTAGTGTTCATTTTGCTGGATTAATGGTAAGGAATCAGGTAAGAATTCATTCATGAAAGCGACGCTTACTTCTAAGGGGCAACTAACCATTCCCAAGTCGATCCGTGATCGTATGGGACTCAAGCCCGGGGATGTTTTGGAGTTTGATGAACATGTAACTTACCTCAAAGCGCAACGAGTATTTGATGAAAAGCAGATGCGGTCGGTTTTGGGGAAAGGGCGCAAGAGCGGTGGTGTTTCGAGTAAACAGCATCTCGATGAAATGCGGGGACCGGTGGAGTTGCCATGATTACGGCTGTTGATTCGTCTGCCTTGATTGCTGTCTTCCTTGGAGAAACAGGCTCTGATGCGTGGATGGATCTGCTGGTACAATGCCGTCGAGAAGGGGCTTTGGTGATATGCGACATCGTGGCAGCGGAGCTTTTTGCTGTTGTTCAGGATAAGAAGGTGTTTCACCAGGCTCTGCATGATTTGGGGGTGTCAGTCATGCCTTTGAGTGTGGATGCCGCATGTGAAGCGGGCCGCATATTTTTTGAATACAGAAAGCAAGGTGGCCCGAGAAAGTATCTGATCCCTGACTTTTTGATCGGAGCGCACGCATGGGTGGATTGTGATCGATTAATTGCAGCGGATCGCGGGTATTTGAGGAAATACTTTGCTGGGTTGGAGGTTATGATGGTGGAGGATTGATGATTGATTTTCTCACGCGGAGACGCTGTGACGCAGAGTTTTTTATTTTCTCACAAAGGGGTGAAAGATGCCGGATTTTTTACCACCCGTCCTGTGCCGGGACTTGAGGGCCACAGAGAGGAGAGAAGAGGAGAGTTTTTGGTTTATTTTAAACAGTTCTGTCGAGCAGCCTAAAATAAACCAAAAAACCATCAGCCCTGCGGGCGGCCAAATCTGTTCTATGCCTCGGCCTGTCCGTTTGCATTCGATAGCCTGTAGATCTTGTAACAACCATGCGTGTTCGCACCCTTTTTAGTGTGCTTGTTTTGAGTTTTCTTTGGGATTCCAGCCCGGAATTTTAAAGGAACTCAAATTATCTTCAATCCTCCTCTGTGGCCCTCTGTGTTCTCTAGTGAGGAACCGAACGGGTGGTAAAAAAAAACTTTGTGCCCCTCGTCCTTTGCGTGAAATAAAGTTGGACTCAATTGACGCTCAATACTTCTGTGATTCCATGGTGACATGATATGCAGGGGAAGGGAAGCCGCGAGGGAGCGTGCCGGGACGTCCCGCATCTACCTCGATCGCGGCAGGGACGCCAGGTTCTGCCTCTCGCGGTATGCCTTTTGCGAGGTCATTTTGATGGCACAGAGGATGATGAACAGGTGTGTGATAGAGATATTTTGAAGCGGAAAATCGAAAAGGGCATGAATCAGACAGCCCGTGATCGCGAGAGTCATGGCTGTTTGTAGCCAGGTTTGAGATGGAATTCCTGTTTTGGATCTATTTGGAGTCCAAGTTATCACCATGAGCAAAAATCCGGGCAGGGTTCCAAAAAGTCCGAAATTGATCCAGTATTCCAGCCAATCGCAGTGAACCCAGGCGTCCCATCTCTCATCTGCGTCATGGTATAAAAAATAAACTGTGGCCCATGCTCCCGAACCGCATCCAAGCATTCGGTAATCCTTGGCCATGCGCCAGGAGTCTTCGTAGATTCGATCCCGAGAACTCATTTTTGACAGGATTTGACTTAGGCTCCACGATTCATCCAATTTCAATTGTATGGACTCTTCGTTCTGATTCTTTGTGGTTTCAGAGGAAATTGGTTCAATGGAGAGTAAGCGGCTTTGAAGCTCGGGTTCGCCTTCCTTCAATGCTGCTTTTTTGTAGACCAATATTTCATTTGGAACGATAGGATGATTCCAGGATGGTGGCTTTTTACCTGACGTCTTCTTTGTCCCAGACAAAATGGTCTCATTGGCCTTCGCATGGATACCTTCCGAGTTGCGAATGAATTCAAGTTTGAGGTGACCTGACTCAAGTGCTTCTTGCAGGTTTGTGTAGGTGTTGTAAGTGGAGCTCTTGTTCTGATAATCGCCCAATTGGACACGTAGAGTCCCGTTCTTGGACAGGTCAGCTTGAAAATATGATTTCCGAAATTTTCCAGATTGAGAATCGGTGATCATGACAAGCGTGTGATTCCTGTCGTATGGGGGCTTGGGGATTTCACTTGTATAGATGATCTTATCTTCGAAATTTGTTTTTTCAATTTGGGTTTCGTACCAGTGGCTTTGCTTATTCAACCTATTTAGTAGTGGTTCCCCTCCGATGAAATAGGAAAGTATGATACCTGCCAGTATTAGAAAACCGATACCTGCCCGTTGTTCTCCCTTCAGCAAATTCGGCTTAAGAAGAATTCTACAGATGCCCACTAGTATCATGCACAAAAGAACGACAATTCCCCCTCGACTCAACGAGATAAATGGAGCTGTCACCAACATACAAATCGACGGTATCAATATGTAGTGAGACTCTCCCGGTTTTCTTCCAGTTTTCATGCGGACAGATTTAGCATATCGAATCATCCACATGAGGAAGCCTACAGAAAGCGGAAGAATCATGTTGAGGTAGCTTGCCCCATTGCCTCGATAGCCAAATGGACCAAAGCTGCGTGTGGGCCCTGCAAATCTTTCCCTCTCAAGAATCCACAATAGCTTAGGGGTTCCATCGAGTCTCTGAACGATCCCGACTAGTGCCAGAAGCCCTCCGTTGAGGCAGATCAGCCACAGTAATTTTTTGAGTCTGGTTGGGATGGCTGGAACAGAAATTTCCTCTCGGAACATGTGTTCTGAGTCATCCTCAACGGAAGTTTCCTCCATACGTTCTTTTCTTGTTTTTCCGAGAAGCCAATCCCTAATTCCCCAGAAACAGCAGGCCAGGCCAAGAAAGTTGCAGAAGCTTTTAATCGTTGCTCCTTTGTCATACGTGTGGGGAAGCCACTTGATATAGGAATCTTCGTATTCGAAGAAATTGACATCCCAATTGTAGTTTGATCGTGCGTTGATGATAGATACGAGTATGTATCCAAGCATGTAAACGGTGAGGCAGGCGGCTGTTTTGGTGCGCCAGTCCCTTTTGGATGGTGTGGCCGAATTGTCTTGTTGGTTCTCACTCGACCACCGTGTGGGTTGATAACCGGTTTTCCAGCGAATGAACCATTTGGTTATCAGCATTAATCCAATTCCATAATTGGCCACATTCATTGTGTTAATGGACCAATCGCGGGTAGTTCCGAATGCCCAGGGACCCCATAGGATGGTAAAGTAGATCAGGCCTTCTGTGATGTAATCAGCCCATCGATAGGCTTTGGGGGTTCGGTTGTGTGACCGATGAGCCCTTTTTTTTCTACTCGGGTTGGGACTAGAGGAATTCATTAAATTTTTGATTTTACAAACGAGAGTTCAGAAGGTCACAGAGACGTCTTCTTAGTCTGATTATTTGTCATATATCATTCATTTCGTCACATCTTGGACGCGCAGTAGCGCGTCCCTACCGATTTTGTTAATGCATACTGACCGGATCGATGTCAATGATGGTTTGGACTCCTTGAGGCAGTTTGGTAGTTTGATTGATTTCTGCCAAGCATTGACTGAGTTGCGACATTCGCTTTGTTTTTAACATGATCTGGTAGCGATAAAAATTTTCTGCTCTTTCCAAAGGCGCTGGTGCGGGTCCCGCAATGGCCAGGTCCTTGATTTCTTCTGCCACCTCCTTCATCATCTTCCTAAGATGTCTTCCGCTCAGTTTGATTTTTTCTTCATTTTTCCCTTTTAATGTGACCATTGCCACGCGTGAAATGGGTGGATAATCGGTCTCTTTTCGAAACTCCATTTCTTGTTCGTAGAACCCCAGATAATCGTGTCTCCTTGCATACTGAATGGCGGCGTGAAAGGGGGTAAAGGATTGCACATACACATCTCCCTCAACTTCCCCTCTGCCCGCTCGTCCCGCAACTTGGGTCAGCAGCTGAAATGTTCTTTCTCCCGCTCTGAAGTCAGGCATGTGTAGGCTCAAATCCGCGTAGATGATCCCCACCAACGTGACATTGGGAAAATGTAGGCCTTTGGCAATCATTTGTGTTCCTATTAAAATGTCAATTTTCCCGAGCCTGAATGCTGTCAGGATCTTCTTGTAATCCTCCTTCTTCTTGAGTGTATCCGAATCCATTCTTTGAACGCCCGATTTCGGAAACAGTTTCTTCAATGTATCCTCCACCTTTTCGGTTCCAATCCCCGCATATCTGATTTCATAACTTCGACAAGTTTCCACCGGGCAACATTGGGGTGCCTTTTGATCATGTCCGCAAATGTGACAGCGAAGACGCTGATCACGTCTGTGATATGTCATCGAAATACTGCAGTTGGGACAGCCGGCAACGTAACCACATTTGGGGCATTGCATAGAGGATGCGTAGCCACGGCGATTCAGGAACAGCATGGTTTGCTCTCCCTTCTCTATGCGGCTTTGGATGGCTTCTCTCAATTGCTGTGACAGGATGGGAATACCTTTTTCTTTGCCCGCTTCGCTGCGCATGTCGATCACACGCACCCAGGGCATGGTTTTGTGATCGGCTCGGGTGGGCATTTCAAGTAGCTTGTATTTCCCTTTTTGAGTGTTGTAATAGGTTTCCAGAGAAGGTGTTGCCGACCCAAGAACAACAACCGCTTTCTCCCTTTGAGCACGTACTACTGCCACATCTCTAGCATGATACCTTGGTGCCTCTTCCTGTTTATAAGAATGCTCATGCTCTTCATCGACAATGATCAATCCCAGAGGTTCGACAGGTGCGAACACGGCACTACGTGCTCCGATAACGATTCGCGCGCGTCCCTCTTTTATTTTGTGCCATTCGTCGTGGCGCTCTCCGTCGGAAAGGTGACTGTGCAGAACGGCGACAAGAGTTTGATGATTCCCCGATGAAAATCTGGCTTTGAATCTTTCGACTGTCTGTGGGGTCAGTGATATTTCGGGAACCAAGACGATCGCACCTTTGCCTTGTTCCAGTGCGTGTTGAATGGCCTGAAGGTAAACTTCCGTCTTTCCACTGCCGGTCACTCCATGGAGCAGAAAAACTTTTTGACCTTTGGAATTTGGATCAGAACCCATGGCCTCCAGAATGGCTTTCATGGAGCTTTTTTGTTCCTGATTTAAGGTTAAAGGTTCTGTGGGAACGATGTGTTCGTGAGCGTAGGGATCCCGTTCGATGACCTCACGTGTGATGAGTGCCACTCCCGCGTTTTCCAATTTTTTGATCGTACCTTGGGTGGAGTGCGTCATTTTCAGAAATTCCTGTAAAGGCAGTTCCTTCCATTCCTGAAGAACAGAATTTAACTCTTCCTGACGCCTGGTTAGTTTTGGTGGATCACCGACCGGCTCGATAGAACGAACATACAGTTGTTTTTTCCAACCCTCTTTTTCCTTTCTGACGGAGACAGGAAGCACACTCTTGAGTGCGGTCTCCACCGGGCAGCAATAATAACCAGCCATCCAGCGCGCCAAGCCCAGCACTTTGGGGGTTACCAAACTACCTTTCCCCACCACGCTGATGATCGATTTAAGTTGATCATGGCTAGAAGTCACAGGAAGTCCCGTCACGACTCCCATGATTTTGCGGGGGCCAAATGGAACTTTGACACGTGAGCCGACTTCCACCCGGTCTCGGAATTCTTCGGGCACCAGATAATCAAACTCCTTGCGAAGTGCGATTTCCAGGGTGACTCGTGCGATCATGGAAATGTTTTCTCACGCAAAGATGGCGTGACGCAAAGGTTTTATTATGTGATTTTAAATCCAGCAGATCTTGCCAGCTTTTCCTGCTTTTGGTCGAAAGTAACAAAGGCATCGCAGCCAAATTCTAATGCGGCAGCAACATGCAAAACATCCAGACTCCTACTTCCAAGAGAGTGCGAATGATCAAGCGAAAGTTTTTGAGCACTTTGAAAAATGGATTTCATGTCATGTGACGGATAGTACATGTATCCAGATTCAATATCGGCTTCAAATGCCCTCAGATACCTTGAGGCAGCCTGTTGAGATAGATCTTTTCTAAAGATTTTTTGCTGCAATGCATTTGTCATTTCCAAGGTAATGAGTTGGCTAATGGGGAATGCTGTACCTGCCCTGTTAATAAGTTCAATGGCTTCTTCAGAGCGCGGTTCCAGCACATAGGACTTTATGAGAACAGAAGTATCAAAATAGGTCAGCATAGTCTCGCCTCACGATCCTCCTTTAATTCTTCGGTAGAATCGGAATTGAGCTTACCTTCCGGGTTCAACTTTTTCAGTCTTTCGAGTCGGTTCAAAGGGTGAAGTGGTGCATGTCGGCGATTCGCGGATCGGATGGTTGCAAAGGGTTTCCCTCTCTTGGTAATGGTTATCTCTTCACCTTGGATAATCCAATGGGAAATCTCAGCAAAACGATTTCTAAGATCGGCTACCGTGGCTGTTTTCATGATACATAAAGTATCATGAGGTTTGGCGAGGTCAAGATTCCTGGATCTGAGGTGGAAAGTAATGTTGTGTGATTATGGAATGGAATTGTTCTCTCAAGCTGAGCAACTGTTTTACTTTTGATTATCATCATGGAAAATCTTAGAATTATTTTGGTACAGTCTCTCCGCTCTTTTCGATTAATTGGCGCAGAAAAAGCAAATCGGCAGCGTCTTTTTCGCGGTGAGTATGGCATTTCATCATCCAAAGCAGCCGGGCAGATGCAAATGGTATTTCAACGTTTGGATCGTTTTTGTAACTAGCTGCTTTGATGCTTCTGCGTAGTCGATGCCTCCGGCAGATTTCATCAAATCGATGGTAATTTCGTCGGCAATACGCACCACACTGAATTTTTCTACATCACCTGGATCAAGTTTATCAACGGCTTGGTCCGGCAATGTTCTGAGTGCCTGAAATACTTTAGCCTCATTTTCAAGCGAGGTGTCTATCAGAATATCCAAATCACCGGTCATACGAGGGTAGCCTGCATGGATGACCGCATATCCGCCAACGACAACATATCGCGCCCCCAATTCATTCAAGCATCGGCAAAGCGAGACCAAGTCAGACTCCACGGGAGGGCGGGAGACTAAATTCAGTTCCTTTTTGCCGCGGCTTTGATCATCATTTGCATTAGCCATTGATTTGCTTCTTCATGTGTTCTAAAGCGATAAACCCCTTTGGGCACGTAGCCTACAGCAAAGGTCTGCTGAAGTTGTAAGCCCGCCTCTTGAAGCTTCATTCCATATTCGGCAGGGTCTATCAAAACGCGCCTTCCCACAGTCTTTCCAATGGACTCTTCTACATTGATAGACGAAGTCGTAACTCATTATTAGCATACGTGACATCGGATCACAACTTGGTAATTTCTTCCATCACGTCCTACTTTCTTTTTGAAAATTTACTTGTCTGCTTGACCTTTTTCGGAAACGTTGCAGACTACGCTGCCCTGCTATTGGGGCATATCTCATTTGTATGAAGCAACATATTCGCAATATCGCCATCATCGCTCACGTGGATCATGGAAAGACGACCTTGGTGGACTGTCTTTTACGGCAGTCTGGACTTTTCCGAGACAACCAGGTGGTCGAAGAACGTATGATGGACAGTATGGACCTCGAGCGCGAGAAGGGGATCACCATCAAGGCGAAAAATGCTGCTTTCACCTATGGGAAACACCACGTCAACATTGTTGATACTCCTGGGCACGCTGACTTTGGGGGTGAAGTGGAACGTATCATGAACATGATCGACGGGGTTGTCCTCGTCGTTGATTCTGTGGAAGGTCCACAGGCTCAAACTCGTTTTGTGCTTCGCAAAGCACTCGAATCAGGCGCAAAAGCCATTGTCGTGATCAACAAAATCGATCGGGAAGGAGCTGTTCCGCATGAGGTTCTCGACAAGGTGTTTGATCTGTTTTTGACCTTGAATGCCAACGATGAGCAACTCGATTTTCCTGTCATCTACGCGAGTGCCAAAGAGGGCATTGCCATGAATGAGTTGAACGAGAAGGGAACGGACATGAAGCCCTTGTTTGAGGCGATTGTCGATAAAATCCCAGCTCCCCGTATCCAGCAATCCGAGGATTTCAAGCTGCTCATTTCAAACCTGGATTACTCCGACTATCTGGGACGAATTGCTTTCGGTAAAATTGTTTCTGGAAAGATCGCTCTTGGAACCAAAATGTTCCGAATCCAGGGCGACGGGACTAAAATAGCCGGCAAGGCCAGCGCCATCTTCCATTTCGATGGTATGAAGCGAATACAGGTAGAAGAGGCAGCTGCTGGGGACATCATCGGTTTGACCGGGTTTGAGAATGTGGAGATTGGTGAAACCATCACCGATTCTGAAGAAGCCGAACCGCTTCCATTTGTGCCCGTCGATCCTCCGACCATATGCATGCAATTTGCGGTCAATGACGGCCCTTTTGCAGGTAAGGACGGCAAGCTGGTTACAGCACGTCATATCAAGGAGCGATTGATTCGTGAAACACGTACAAACATTTCTTTGCGTGTCAACGAAACGGATGCTCCCAACATCTTCGACGTCACCGCGCGAGGCGAGATGCAAATCGCGGTTTTAGTCGAACAAATGCGTCGAGAGGGTTACGAGGTTCTTGTTTCGCGACCGGAAGTCATTTACCAAAGATCACCCGAAGGTAAATTACTCGAACCGATCGAGAAATTATTTATCGAAACTCCCCAAGATTACATGGGGCCGGTGCTTGAAAGTTTGGCTAATCGTAAAGGGGATATCACCAACATGGAACACCGCTCCGACACGATTGTGGTGGAAGCCCTGATTCCCATGCGTGGTTTGATTGGTTTTGAATCCGATCTGGTGAACATGACCAGAGGCATGGGTGTGCTGAGTCATCTCTTCCATGAATACGGGGAAGATCGCGGTGATATTCTCACTCGCAAAACTGGTTCATTGATCAGTACCGAAACAGGTGAATCCACATCCTACGCACTTGATCAGGCTCAACAACGCGGCAAACTATTGATCGGTCCGGGTGAGCAGGTTTACTCAGGAATGGTCATTGGTGAAAATGCGCGCGACCAGGATCTACCTGTAAACCCTTGCCGTATCAAAAAACTGACCAATTTCCGTTCATCTGGCGACGGGAAAGGGATTCAACTTGAGCCACCCATGCTGTTGAGTCTTGAAAAGGCCATCGAATTTATTGGCCATGATGAATACGTGGAGGCGACCCCTCATCACCTGAGGCTCCGCAAGAAAATCCTTTGCGAACACGCCCGGAAACGTTCCGAGCAGACTCGCCAGGTCAAAGTAATGGCCTAGCTAAGTCCTATTGTTCATTGGTCTTTCTAGAATTCTCACCAAATCAGGTCAATTGGATATTGTTTGAATTGCTCATCTTTCCCCAGTATCGGAATTTGAAGGTTATTGGCCACGGCAATAATCAGTCCATCAAATGGATCTTTGTGTAGAAAAGGGAGGTTGCAGAAATTCAGGATGACCTGATCATCCAAAGGGACATAATCGAAACCAAAAATCCTTACCCTTGAATGGACATATTCGACGGGTGCCGAGGGTAATTTTATTTTTCCTATCCTGAATTTCAGGGCAATTTCCAGTGTCGAAACCTGACTAAGATAAATTTTGTTATCTCGATCGAGCAGAATTTCCCTGGCACGAACAGACAATTTCTCTGGAGAACTCCAGGCAAAAAGTGCCGTATGGGTATCGAGTAAAACCTCCATTAGAATTCTGGGTGGTTCGGTTCGTTCAATCCAAACATGGTTTCCAGCTCTCTATTAATTTCAACACTATCCCAATCGGGTGAAAGCTGCACTTTTTCTGCATCAAGTCCCAATGGTCTATTCTTAAACTCATTCTTGCTTTTGGTAAGAGGATGTAGTTCTGCAACAGGAACATTCCTTTCACATATCAGGATCGTTTCTCCTGCTTTCACTTTGCGTAAATAGCTAGAAAGGTGTGTTTTAGCCTCGTGGATATTCACTTTGATCATGAAGTTAGTTTACTTGTGGTCGCTACTTAGTCAAGTTACAGGGTATAAAACCGGGGGTATGTCCTGGCGCTGAAAAATCTCAACCAATTGAAAAATCCGTATATTAGAACTCGGCTGGATTTGCTGGTGGCCTCGGATTTCCTTATGGATTTTTCAGGGCAAACCGGGCCCAGATTTTATCTTTCCTTTGCTGATGGTTTTGTCAGACTTTTAATCATTCACAACTTTTCAACATTGTTGAACGGACACAGGATGATCATGAAAACCATTTCAACTGTTTTTAAACCTATGGGCTTTTACCTGCTGCTGGCATTTGCCCTCCTGGCTTCCTCACTCACTGCAGGAACCTTGTCGCTCATTGAAACCCCAAAAACCATCGAAATACGTGATGGAGATTTGGTGATGTTGGTGTATCACAAAGCCCCGGTGCCTCCGCCCGAAGGAAAAGATCCGGCCTATGCGCGCAGTGGTTTTATTCACCCTTTGAAATCACCTTCGGGTGGGGTGGTGACCAGTATCCATGCCGATGATCATATTCATCATGTTGGATTATGGCATGCATGGGTGAAAACGGAACATAAGGGTAGGCATTTTGATTTCTGGAATCTGGGTGGCAAGACCGGAAAAGTGCGATTTGTGCGAACGCTCAGTTCCTTTAGCGAAAACGGCCTTGTGGGTTTCACCGTCCAACAAGAGCAGGTTGGCATGACGGAGGAGGGTTCCCGGGAGGAAGTCATTCTGGATGAGACTTTGACTGTCAAAGTTCGCAAATCGAAGGGCAGCTACCTGGTGGACTACGATACACGTCAAACCAATGTCACCGATTCTTCCCTCGTGTTGCCCGCTTATCGTTACGGTGGTTGTATCGCCTACCGAGCCCCGTATCATTGGAACAAGCAAAACAGCAATTATCTGACCTCTGAAGGAAAAGACCGGTCCAATGGCCACACCACTCGGGGCCGATGGTGTGCCATGTTTGGCCCGACCGACAAGGGTGATGCGACCCTCGCCATATTGTGTCATCCCGAGAATCGTGACGCTCCACAACGCATGCGTGTCTGGCCGGACGGTAAGGTGTTCTTCAATTACGTTCCTATTCAGGAAACCGGCTGGGAATTAAAGCCGGATGAACCTTCCAATATGCGATACCGCGTGGTGATTTCAGATGGCAAAGCGGATGCTGGAAAATTGAATGATTTCTGGAGTGCTTATGCCATGGAGTGATTGCTCCTGAAACAATGAAATTAATTTTTGATCATGAAATATTCTCGCTCACTTCTCTGGACGGCTCTGCTCTTGTTATCCGTACAATTGCTTTCAGCAAAAGACGTAAAATCGCGCCTGGCGGACACCTCATACCAGCTGGTTTATGAAACTTATGTGGATAACAATTGGGAGTTGTTTGTTTCAAATGCGGATGGCAGCGAAGCCAGAAATCTTACTGACACACCCGACCAGCATGAGATGTATCCCCAGGTATCACCGGATGGTTCACGCATTTGCTTCATTGTGGATACTGGAGCGGGTCGAGGCACGGTTCGCAGTGTTTATGTGATGAACATGGATGGCAGCGAACGCACTTTGGTTTCCAAACATGCGCGTCAACCTTGCTGGACAAACGACAGCGACACCTTGATTTATTTGCCCCAGGAATATCCCAAGTGGAATGTGGTGGATTACTATACGAAGGGAATCATGTTCTACCATGTCCCCACCGGGAAAACCAAACCTCATCCAAACTATGACAAGCTCCACCACCTTTACAATCCAAGTATGTCTCCGGATGGAAAATGGATCGTTTCAACCGTTCATGCCGGGATGGGATTTCAACATGCGATCTTGCTGATCGAAACGGATGGGGATCGAATCATTGACCTGAAGATCCCTGGTTGCCGTCCCACCTTCAGTCCTGATGGCGGGCATGTCGCCTGGGGGCCTGGTGATCACGAGATCGCCGTTGGCACGATCAACTGGCAGGCAGATCCTCCCAGGATGGGGGAGAAAGTTCTGTCAGTCAAAGATGCTGTGAACAAGATTTATCATGTGGATTGGTCACCGGACGGACAATTCCTGAGCATCAGTCGCGGGCTTTCTAATGATGGTGACCCATCCAAACCTGGCACCCATCAAGCTGCTTGTGAAATGGTTGGAATCTACGCGAAGGACTGGAACATCATCGGCATTCCTCTGAATCAAGGCCCTGAGATTGACCTGGCAAAAGCGAACTCAAACCAGTTTGCAGACATCACCACCGGAGGTCACAGCCACAAGGAGTCGGATTGGTTCACCCCGGTCCGTTGAGATTGATATGATCGATTGGAAAACATTTCAGGGGCTGGCAGTATATTACCTGATCATGATGGTATTGACTTCTTGTGGCCCCCAGGATGGTGCATCAGGCTCCTCCCAGCAGAAAAGTCAAGGTGACCTTGGGACGGCCAATTTCGTGGTGAAAACCAAAGCCGATGTCCGGATGGTTTTCATACCGGGGGGCACATTTGTAATGGGGAGTGACAAGGAAAGTCCAGATGAAGGACCGGCGCACGAAGTGAAAGTGGATTCATTCCTGATGGATCAGTTTGAAGTCACACATGCAATGTTCACCCAAGTTCAGTTACCCAATCCCTCGCATTGGCAGGACGATCCCAACAAACCTGTTGAACAAGTGCGCTGGCGTGACGCCAAACTCTACTGCAATGAGCGATCCTTGTTGGAAGGTTTGACACCCTGCTATGATGAGGCCCAGCCTGGATGGCCCTGCAATTTCGATGCCGACGGATATCGTTTACCAACCGAGGCAGAATGGGAATACGCCGCCAGGTGTGGATCTTCTGATCGATTTCCTTTTGGTGAACGTGCACTGAAACAGTATGCATGGTACGGGGAAAATGCCGGAAAGAAAACCCACATCGTAGGTACACGGCGCCCCAACGCCTGGAATCTACACGACCTTTACGGCAACGTGTCCGAGTGGTGTCAGGATGCTTATGAGAAAGACTATTATGCCTCCAGTCCTGATGAAAACCCGCGAGGGCCTGAAGGTACGGCTGACAACAACCGCCGCGTCATGCGTGGTGGTTCTTGGAAATCGAGTGCCGACATGTGTCGTGTCACTTTTCGACAGGGCCAGCAGACTGGGGATTCCGATGCCTGTTTTTTCACCGACTTTTGTGGGTTTCGTTGCGTGCGATCCATCAGCGAAGAAGAGGCGGAGAAACTGGTTGGTACACCCTGATGCATCAAAAAGGTCCAGGCATGAGCACACTAGCCAAGGTAGAGCCCCACTGCCGCAGGGCCGTGAGCGCGTCGGAGATATACGACACCCTGCAGCGAAATGCGGACACGCCACCGGACGCGCAGCAGCGCATCCCTACCATCCATGAGTTGTCGGCCAAGGTAGGGCTCCGTTGCCGCGGGGCCGCGAGCGCTTTCTAATGGCAATGATCTGTAGGCAAACCTCCTAGAACCCCCACCTCGATGCTGTTTCATACCTGGACCTTCCTTGTTTTTTTTCCCATCGTTTTCCTCGGGTATTTGGCGTTTAAAAAAACTTCTCTACGTATACCCTGGCTGCTGGTGGCTTCGTATGTTTTTTACGGCAGCTGGAATCCATATTATCTACTTCTTATCATATATTCCACGGCTCTGGACTATTGGATCGTTGCATGGATGGAAGCCTGTGATACCTCCACTCAGACCAGGCTCAATGTGCCTACCTGGAAGCGATTGCTTTTCTACCACCAACCCAACTTATCCTTAAACGTGGCCGCGTGGATGGGGCGTCTGGTTTTTTTATCAAGCCTTGGTTTGTGGTTGTTGGGATCTGCAGAGTTCAAGGCGGTTTCTTTTTTGGCCGGAACGCTTTCCTTGACCATGGTCTTTGCAGCATCGATGCAAAGTCGCAAGGCCTGGCTTTGGGCGAGTATGATCAACAACTTGTCCCTTCTTTTTTATTTCAAATACGCGGATTTCTTTATCGAGAATGCCAACAACCTTTTTGGTAGACTTGGATGGAATATTCAATGGCCCGAGGCTGCCAGCTTGATGCCCTTTGGTTGGGAATACCTACTTCCGGTGGGGATCTCCTTTTATACCTTTCAATCGATGAGTTACACGATCGATTTCTATCGGAGCAAACTTCCAAGAGAAAAAAACTTTTTATGCTTCGCCACCTACGTCTCCTTTTTTCCGCAGTTGGTCGCAGGTCCCATAGAACGAGCGTCATCCCTGCTACCTCAGTTTAAAGCTGCCCCCAGGATTAGGGTTAAAGATCTGACTGATGGAGCGTCCCTGTTTCTAGTTGGTTTGTTTAAGAAGTTGGCATTGGCCAATTATCTTTCGTTTTATGTCGAACGAGTTTACGGCATGCCGGATGAATTTGGAGGTGCCGCTTTGACGTTGGCTACTTTGGCGTTTGCCTGGCAGATCTATTTTGATTTCAGCGGATACACCGACATGGCGCGCGGTGTAGCGTTGATGATGGGCTACCGGTTGATGCTAAATTTCAACCGACCCTACCTCGCTACCAGTCTTGGGGATTTCTGGTCACGCTGGCACATCAGTTTGTCCACTTGGTTTCGGGATTATGTTTACATTCCTCTGGGTGGTAACCGCCGGGGAGCCATGAAATCTTACCTTTTCTTAGGCATTACCTTTTTACTGTCAGCCGTGTGGCACGGGGCCGCCTGGACTTTTATTGTATGGGGTGTGTTGCATGCGGTTGGGACGATGTTGACTCGAGAATTGGAAAGGAAGTCATGGTATCATGATCGAGTGCCCGTATCGGTGAAGCGACTGTTGGTTTTCATTTTTGTGAGCTTTGCCTGGATTTTTTTCCGCGCGGAAACCATGGCCGAAGCCTGGTTGATCCTGGGCCGGATTTTTGGGAGTACCTGGAGCGATCCTGCGATGCCTTTGCTAATGGTTGGGCTCATTGCATTGGCGTGGGCCTATCAATGGGTTCAGGAAACACAAATGAGATCATGGACCGAGACAGGGTGGTTTAAGATCACAGCAGCCATATTCATGCTGATCTGGCTTTGTTTCTTCAGTTCTTCTGGAGGCGAATTTATTTATTTTCAATTTTGATCCATGCGAAAAGAAATCTCAAATCAGAGCAGTGAAGAAGTAAAAGCAGATCGCAAGTTGCGACCATCATTGCCTCATGGATTTCTCCTGACACTCAATCAATGGTTGTGCGTACTGTTACTGTTTATTTCTTTGGTTACATTTTTACCAATGAATTGGGATAGGGTGGAGTCCTTTGATCCGGTTCTGAATTATCGCGTCCCTTACGAGACGAGTCAGGATTATTGGCAGTACCAAAGGCATCTCAAACGGAGAACGGTTGGCAATGAGATTTTCTTTGTCGGTGATTCGGTGGTTTGGGGGGAGTATGTTGCGCCAGATGGAACCTGGTCTGCCTTTTTGAATCAAAAATCACAGGGCCAGCATCGGTTCGTAAATGCAGCTTTGAATGGACTCTATCCTCTGGCTCTGGAGGGTTTGATTCATCATTATGGATCACACTTGAAGCAAAAGAAAGTGATGCTTCATTGTAACCTGCTTTGGATGAGCAGCCCCCAGGCAGACCTGTCAGATTCCAAAGAACAGGTTTTTAATCACCCTACTCTTGTCCCACAGTTCCAAATTACAATCCCCAGTTATCGAGCCAAACTTGACCAGCGGCTTGGCAGAGTATTCGGTCATCAGTCGTCCTTTCTAAGCTGGGTGCGTCACCTGCAAATTCAGTATTGGAATCAGAAGGATCCCTATGCGTGGACACTGGCAGATGACGGACAGTTCCCTGCTTCCTATCCTAATACCTATCGGTTGCCATGGTCGGCTGTAGATTTCAAATTGATCAAGGAATCTGAACCAGATCCTGAGCGAGGATCGCAAAGTTCCAGACATCAACCATGGTCTGGAGATGGTGTGGGGACTCAGCGGTTTGATTGGGTAAACCTCGATGATTCACTCCAATGGCAGGCATTCAAAAGATTGTGTCAATTACTGCAGGATCGTGGTAACGATCTGATCGTTGTGATTGGCCCCTTTAATCAGCATATCATGACTGAAGAGAATCGTATTAAATTTATTCAAATCGAGAATGGGGTTAAAATGTGGCTTGAGGAATCATCCATCTTGTTTACCGCACCGAGCATTCTTGAGAGCTCCCTTTACGGCGACGCCAGCCATCCATTGACTGAAGGGTATCGACAGTTGGCGGATTCATTGTGGAATGATCCGGTTTTTACGGAATGGGGTTCATTCGATTGATGAACAATTTTGAATCCACTGCTCTGCTGCACATTCGTAAATTAAATTGATTCACGAGTATCTGTTTGTATTCTGGCTTCATGAACACTTTGGAGAAAGAGATTCGAAAATTACCCAGAAATCAAAAACTTAGCATCATGGAGTTTATTTGGATGGAATTGTTGCAAGAAGAGGATTCCATCCAAGTCCCTGAATGGCATATCCATGAACTTGAAGCCACTGAGAAAGATGTCAAAGACGGTAACCAATGTTTTGAAGATTGGGAAGTTGCAAAAGAAGCTATTCGTAGAGTATGAAGATCCGGATTCTGTCCGCGGCCGTTCATGATCTAGCCAGTGGAAAAAAGTTTTACGAACTCCAACAAGAAGGAGTTGGAGCTTATTTCTTGGATTCTCTTTACTCAGACATCGAATCTTTGCTCTTAAATTCAGGGATTCATAAAAAATTTCATGAATACTACCGTATGCTTTCCAAGCGGTTTCCGTATGCTATTTACTACAAAGTGGAAGGAGATGAAATAAAGGTATATCGAATTCTCGATTGTAGGCAAAATCCCAGAAATATCGCTAAAGCATTGAAATGAGTATTGTAGTCCTAAATTTGATGAAGACCTAATTTCGCTTCATAAAGTCGAAGATTCTAATGACAATCCAATGAGTAATTTTTCTCAAAGGTTTCCCCACCAATAAATGTTTTTCTTACCTCAAGTGCGGGATCCAGCACGATAAAATCCGCTCTTTTCCCTGCTTCCAAACTCCCGATTTCATCGTCCATTCCAACACGTTCGGCTGGAGTGAGGGTAGCCATACGGATGACTTCGTGAAGTTCCGCCGAGGTGTTTTCGTACATGTTTCGCACCATAGAATCCATGCCGACAACGGAACTGGCAAGTGAATCTTTCGAAACAAACCCCACCTTGCCGTCGCTTTCAAACCATGCTCCTTCATCACCTGGACCAAAACGGTATTTACCCGGTGGCATGCCCATGGCCCGGTTGGCATCGGTGACCAGGCACAGGCGGTCCGGACCAATCATCCGATAGGCAAACTCAAGCAACTCGGGTGACAAATGTTCACCATCGGCAATCACTTCGGTGCTCATTTCCGGTTCCATCAGAACGAATTGTTCCATACTTCCTTGCATGGGAAATCCGTATTGCTCGCGTAAGCCTGGAATAGAACTCATAGCACACCAAAAGTGATCCACGTGTCGCATACCAGCTTCAAAGGCATTGGCCATTTGCCTCCAAGTGGCGTTGGAATGACCGCATGTCACCAAGTAACCGCGCTGACTTGCTTCTTTATAAAAAGCTTCTGCGCCGGGTAATTCTGCGGCGCAAGTTGCCACCTGGATGATACCAAGATCAAAGCAACGAACGTATTCTTCAGGAGCAGGATCACGACGTCCTTCAACTGAATGGCAACCCACTTTATCGGTTGCGAAGAAAGGTCCGTAATAGTGAACCCCTCCGATGCGCGCTCCATGGCTGGTTTGATGATTTTCCTGAACTGAAAGACAGGCATGGAGCATCCGGTCTAATTGGTCGGGCGTACCTGTAGTCGTAGTTGGAAAAATCGTGGTGGTACCGTGTTTGGCATGAATGCGATTGGCGATACGAACCGCTTCAGGCGTGCCATCCATGTAATCGGCATTATTTCCTCCATGAACATGTATGTCGATATAACCGGGAGCGATCCACCCCTCTTTTAAATGCTGGATATTTTCTGGCTCCTCAAATGGGCAATCATCCCACGGCCCAACAAAATCGATCAGTCCATTCTTGATTACGAGGCAACCATCCTGGAGCAATCGGTCGGGAAGGATCAGGTCTCCTCTGAAGATGAAGTCACTCATCGAGTTGGTTTGAGGTAGTTGGTAAAAGACCTATCGCCTATCCTGAAGCTTGGCGAGAAGTCTCAGAATTTCGAAATAGAGCCAGACGAGAGTAACCATCAAACCCAGTGCTCCCACCCATTCCATGTATTTGGGGGCTTGTGATTCCGCTCCATTTTCGATGAAATCAAAATCAAGTACGAGGTTTAGAGCCGCAATGACAACAACCACCAGGCTGAAAATAATTCCGAAGGTGCCTGAGCTGTGAATGAATGAGAAACCTGGTCCAAAAAATCTCATCACAAAATTGATCAGGTACAAAAGGCCGATGGCACCCGTAGCCGCAAAGATTCCCAGCTTAAAATTCTGCGTGGCTTTGATGAATCCTGTTTGATAAGCGAACAGCAGACTGAAAAGTGTTCCAAAAGTCAGACAAATGGCATTAAAAACAAGCCCAGGGTAACGCATTTCGAAGAAGGCTGAAAAGGCCCCAAGAAACAGTCCTTCCAACAGTGCATACAAGGGTGCTGTTACTCCCGCCCAAGTAGGCTTGAACATGGTGATCATCACCAGAACAAATCCTCCGGCCGCGCCACCAAATGCCCACGGCATGGCATTTCCCTCTTGAGCGGCCACATTCCAGGTAATGGAAGCACTGACGACAGCAAGCAGGAGCAAAATAGCTGTTTTGATGACCGTCCCCTGAATGGTCATGGTGCTAGAACCCGCGTATCCTCCCATACGGGTGAAAGTGCGGTCGTTTAAAACTGGATTGGAAGTTCGCATCATATGTTTCTTCTTACACGTTTAATGACTTATATGCAAGCGGCTGAGATCTTGTTTCATTGAATCATCATCAAAGTCGGAAGTGAGTTTTACTTGACCATTTCCTGTCATAAACACAACGTTCATCAATCCACAAAGTTCTACTTGATATTGAAATCATGAAAAATTCCAATTTTGCCCGATCTCTGTTCCTCAACAAACGTCCCTCACCAACGGGATTCACCTTGATTGAGCTTTTGGTAGTGATCGCGATTATTGCCATCTTGGCGGGTATGTTATTACCGGCATTAAGCAAGGCCAAAGGGAAAGCAAAAGCCATCAAATGCGTTAACAACAAAAGGCAGCTTGGATTCGCGATGTTGATGTACAAAGATGATAATGAAGAAGAATTAATCAATCTCGCGGTCAATGATCCCGATGCATCGGATAAAGTGGTGACCGATGACCGGCAGGGCGGGATACGTTGGTGGCCGGACCTTTTGGTGAACTACAGCCAGGAACGCCAAGTCAATCAGTGTCCATCCGTGAAACCTCAGGATGGTTTTGGGATCGGTCTGAATTATCATGAATTGAGTCTTTGGTTGCCAGATCCGGGGAGAACCATCAAGGCGACGACCGTTAAGCGCCCCGTTGAAACGATTCATCTTGCTGATTCTGCGGTCATTGAAAATCCAAGCGAACAAAACGCTGATCTTTGGAAGCCCACGACCGATCCGAGCAAGCAATGGTCCGTATTTCGAACTGTGTTTTTCAGAACCCCCAACAACGGATCGTATAACAGTCTTCCGTCACGTGTCGTCAACCGGCATGGAGGCCGCGCAACCATGTTATTCGTCGATGGTCATGCAGATACCATGAGATCCGCCGAAGCCGGTTGGGAATTTCAAAGAGGTCACGAGTCGGTTTTATGGGACAGGGAATAATCGACTCATTACTTTTCGCATGACCTTGTAGAAGCCATGAATGAGGCAGTAAAATCACCGTGACTGCCTTCAAGGGTTTTTGCGCCTTGTCCCCAGCAAGTCTAAACTCGGAAACGCCAGAACGGGAAAATGACCTCGAGTGCTGTGACAATCAGGAAAACAAGACTGATCAAAGCGTTCAGACGAAAGAAAGAGTAATTGATCCATTTCAAACTTCGTTTGCGAGCCAGCCAATGTTCCATAACCAGTGCCACGAGGATCACTGAAAGTCCTGTTATATAAGCCAGTCGAAAAGATTGAAGAAAACCAAAGATGGCCAGGATACCCCACATGATCATATGGCTTAGAAAGGCTCCCTGAAGTGCATTTTTTACACCCCAACCCACAACAACAGAATGCAATCCATGCTTGCGATCGAATTCGTGATCTTGCATCGCATAGATGATATCAAAACCTATCAACCAGAAAACCACCGCCACGCTGAGGAGAATTGGAGCGAGACTCAGGGATTCCGCAACAGCCAACCAGGCTCCTATAGGGGCTAATCCCAAGGCGATTCCCAAGTAAACATGCGTGTAGTCCGTGAACCTTTTGGTCAGCGAATAGAAACAAACAACAAACAGGGCAACCGGCGAGAGGTAAAAACAAATGGTATTGATGTGGTAGGAGATGTAGATAAAAGCCACTCCGCTGAGCATCAACAGTGCTTTGGCGCTGAATAAAGAGATGGAACCAGTTGGCAGGTGACGGTTGGCTGTTCTTGGATTTAATTTATCGAAATGGCGGTCCACGATACGATTGAACGTCATCGCACAAGTTCGAGCCGTAACCATGGCCCCGAGAATCAGCAGGAAAAGTCTCCAACCAGGCCAACCGCGGTTTTCTCTGGCAGCCACCAGCATGGAGGCCAGCGCAAAGGGCAGGGCAAAAACAGTGTGGGAAATTTTAACAAAATCTCCCCATTTGGCAATTTCCTGAAGGATCCCTTTGAGCCAGTTCATTCTGAACCATCGGGTTGTTTCATGGGCCAATTTGCCGCCACCATTGCCTTATAACCTCCGGCCAGGGAATGGACGTTTTCATAACCCATTCGTTGGGCTACTTCCGCAGTAAGAGCAGAACGATAGCCCCCTCCACAATACATGATGAGTTCCGTACTCTTGTCAGGAAAAAGGGTCTCAATATCTCTCTCCAAGACTCCTTTCCCAAGATGAACGGCTTCTTTGGCGTGCTCCCGTGCCCATTCCCTATCCTCACGTACATCTACCAAAACGACATGGTTGCCTGATGATAATTTTTCTTTTGCCTGATCGATGGAGACCTCGCTTATTTTTTTCAGTGCTTCGTTCACAACGGCCAGAAATCCGGGGGAATGTTTCATATCAAATACAAGTGTTGCCTTGAGTGATGTCGCTTAAATGATGGTTGAAAATTTAAAATGTCTAGACCTAATTCTCGGCGTTTAAAATGCCCCATGTTTCCTCATAGTAAACCTTGTCGCCAGGCAGGAGCTTATCCACATCGACTTTCAGTCCATACTCTCTAGCCGTATCATAATCCTTTTGACGATAAGCTATCTCAAACCACGCCATGTTGTAACCGGGAACGAGTTCAGCAGGCAGTTTCTCGTTTGGTATTTTCTTCATGTATTCCACTGCTTCGCTGAAGCGCTGGTTGAGCACCAAAGCCAGGGCATGATTGATCACTGCTGCGATGTTTACCTCTTTGTCACGCGTCATAAGTTCGTAGGTCAATGAAATGGCCGTCTCAGGTTTCTTGCGTTCACTCAGCAACATGGCGGCATAATTGTTTACGTAGGCGCGGTTGTCAGGATCCAGTCGGTAGAGGTTTTCAGCAGCCTTGAACAGCGATTCCCTCATTCCGCTAGCAGATGACAGGGTAAAGATTGTCTCCCAATATTCGGTAGAATCAACCAGGTCAGACTCAAGAGGATTCAGAACTGACAGTGCTTGCATCGGAAATCCGTGATCTCCCAAACCTTTCCCAATCAGGTAACCTGTCTTGGGTGAATCGTACTCATGTTGAACAATTTGTCCAACCAGTTGCTCTGCCGCTCCCCGCCTGTTTTCTCCAATAGCTGCTCGGGCCTCCATGTATTGACTGAATCCCAGAAGGGAATCTGTGACGGTTCTCGCATTGCGAATGATGAGAGCTGCCTGCCGTAGTTCAGGCCATTTTTCCATCTTCGTCAAAAGCTGGGTGTAAACGTACCAAATGGGTTCGTGGTATCCGTATTGCGGGGCATAGGTGGAAAGAAATTGAAGGGCGAGTTCTTCCTCCCCCAACGAAGAAGCCACTTCCCCAAAATAAGCTACTTCGGTTGCATTCTTGGGAGGGAAATTGTATCTTCGGATTTGCTGTAGAGCCTCTGGTTTTCTTCCTTCCTGAATCAGCATTCCCCAGTAATTCAAATGATGCATCAAGGTGTCTTTACCAGTGCTCACCAGAAAATCCAGAGACTTCTTGAACTGATCGACT
This sequence comes from uncultured Verrucomicrobiota bacterium, assembly GCA_964342825.1. GTDB lineage: Bacteria > Verrucomicrobiota > Verrucomicrobiia > Limisphaerales > AAA164-E04 > AAA164-E04. The sequence continues at coordinate 4,973 of CAYFHO010000057.1, read as the reverse complement.
TCGGAACGTGCCTGACTGATTTGGAGGTTCAGGATATGTGCCAAGGAACCCAATTCAGTGTCGTTCAATTTGGATCGAACCAGTTCCAAGTTTTCCAAAGCGGTTTCTGGGGGGCCCCATGCAGCCAAATATGCAGCGCGATACATTTGTAACTCTGGATCGGATCCGATATCTTCTTCAGTCAACCCGCTCAGTCGTTCTTTGAAATCTTGTACGGTTCCGGCATGAAACAGCGTCTTGAGGTATTTCTTTTCAAGTTCGCCCGTCAGTTCACCATCCAATGTATTCAGGACGTAATGGTTGTAAGTATGCAGATCGTAAAAATCAAATACCTCGGCGAGCAGTTCCACATCGGTTTGATTTGTTTGAGTGATCCTGAGGAACCACATTCCATTTTGTGCTGCATCCTTGGCTTTGCTTTTGCGAAGGTCGTGCTCCATGAGGAAATGGAAGTACTCTCGCATGTATTCCAAATTGCCTGGATGATTCGCTATGGAGGAATGCCATGCATGCACTGAGTCATCAAATTTGTCCTCCTCCATCATCTTTAAAGCACTCCTTCTCAAGGACCAGGATTGAATGACATCCAGAAAGCTAATCTTGACGACCGGATTGAATCCTTCGGGGGTGACCTTTCGATATTTGATGAGAATTGTCGGCAGAGATAGAATGATGAGCAGCATGAGGAGCAACCCCCATTTGAACCACCGAGTGTAAAGAATGAGTCGAATCAATGGAACATCACGGTCTGTCACAAACCGTTCCATTCGTTTCCTAAAGCCTGATACGTTGTCGTCTCTCATAAACCCAAATGCATATTCTCTATGCCAGTCAACCGAATCAAAACTTATGTAGATGATTCGGAAAGCGCAAACAGGATTTTTTCGTGTACACCCCCAAAGCCCCCATTGCTCAGGATGGCCACCACATCCCCTTTGTTTACATTTTGGGCGACTTCGAGTGCCATTTCCTCTGCTTGAGCGATCACTTTCGCAGTTTTGCCTTTATTCGTCAGCGCATCAACCACTGCTGGCAGATCAAGTCGATCTTCAGGTTTCAGAAGATGTGCCCTAGCCACTTCTCCAAAGAGGGCTATATCTGCTTCTGAAAACGCGTCGATGAGGTCACTTTGAAAAATACTTCGTCGCGTTGTGTTGCTGCGAGGCTCAAACAGCACCCACAGCCGCCCTTCAGGATATGCTTTTCTGAGAGTTTTTAGAACCTTCTTGATCGCCGTGGGATGGTGCGCAAAGTCGTCGATGATCGTGACACCACGCGAATGACCAATAATTTCTAGGCGGCGTTTTACTCCTTTGAAGGTCCGCATGGCTCCTTCGATCACTGATGGATGGATACCGCATTGGTGAGCACATGCAATTGCGGCGACTGCATTTTCCAGATTATGCTCTCCAATCATGGGTAACTGGTATTCCTCTTCGTTGACTTCAAAGTGTAATGTGCCTTTTTTTGTTTGATGAGTGGTGACCTTGAAATCCTGTGCTCCGTTCAGCCCGAATCTTTTAACAGGGCAAAAATCTATATCCAACAAAGGAGCGATATTGGAATCATTTCCGTTTGCGAGGAGAAGCCCATTGGAGGGCACCAGTCGAATCAAGTGTGAAAAGGTCTTCTGAACCGCCTTCAGGTTTTCAAAAATATCCGCATGATCAAACTCCAGATTATTGATTACCGCGATTTCAGGGAGGTAATGAACAAATTTGCTGCGCTTGTCGAAAAAGGCCGTGTCATACTCATCACCTTCCAGAACAATCCAGTCACTGTTGGTCAATCGAGCGCCTCTCTGGAAATTGCCAGGCAAACCCCCTATTAAAAAGGAAGGATGCAGGCCTGCGCATTCAAGGATCCAGGCTATCATCGAGGTCGTCGTGGTCTTTCCGTGGGTTCCTGCCACCACAATGGACCTTTTGCCGCGAATAAAGCATTCCTTTAAAAGTTCAGGGAGAGAGCAGTATCGCCACCTTTTTGAGAGCACATGTTCGACCTCAGGATTGCCTCGCGACATGGCATTTCCTATGACGATGCAGTCCGGCCTTTCGTCGAGATGAGCTGGATCAAACCCCTCGTGCACCTTGATCCCGGCCTGGGACAGGAAAGTGGACATAGGAGGATAAACATTCGCATCCGAGCCTGATACGCGATATCCACGCGATTTTAATGCGCCTGCACATGAAGCCATTGCAGTGCCGCAGATACCTATGAAGTAAATATGATCACCTTCCTGAATCACCCCGACAGCATGGCTTAATCCCAGTCCAAAAACCAAGTCGGATTTCTCCAACTTGCAAAAAACTTATGGATCCACTGAGTGCATCCGTGGTTTTTCTTCCCATTACCGGGATCCATGTTTGCGGATGATTGAGACACAGGTTTGGTTTTCTTCCTTGATTTGGCACCCAAGGAACCTGTTAATCCCTTTGCCCTTTGCGGGTTCAACTCAAACCAACGAAGTGTTCCCGCAAAACACCACATACACCATGGAACAGCATTTGAATCAGAAAACTTTGAGTCAGGCACTTTCGGTGGCTCAGGAAGCGGCAAGCGCAGCGGGTAAGCTGATGAGTCGCAACCTTCGCAAGGTCAAAAAGCGTAATGAGGAATCCCAGCACGATATCAAACTGGAATTAGATGTACGCTGCCAAAAGGCAATTGAAAAAGTATTGAAAGATTTCAATCCCGCCATTCCTGTGCTGGGTGAGGAAGGATTTACTGGTGATGTGACAGAACCTGTCCGGTGGATTGTGGATCCGATTGATGGAACGGTTAATTTCACCTATGGATTGCCCCATGCTTGTGTAAGCATAGCCTTGCAGGGAAACTCCACAAAACCGGGCAAAGGTAAATCCAGGCCCGAAACATTGCTCGGACTGGTATATGACCCTTTCCTGGACGAGATGTGGACTGCGGTTAAGGATAAACCTGCAAGGTTGAACGGTAAATTGATTCGCCCCAACCAGCATCGAAAGCTGGATGAAAGCGTTCTGGCCATAGGCTTTTCCAAAACCAAAGGAGCATTAGACGAAATGTTGCCTGCTTTCAATAAACTGGTTTACCGCGTCAGGAAAGTAAGGATTCTTGGGGCTGCGGCTCTTTCGCTTGCTTGGATTGCTGATGGACGTTTGGATGCTTTCATGGAAAAAGGGGTGCGCATTTGGGACATTGTGGCAGGTGGATTTATTCTCGAGCAGGCTGGGGGTGACTTTTATCATCAGCAAATAGATGACGATCATCGATACGCCATGATAGCCAACAACGGGCATCTTCGCAGAAAACTCCAGCCTTATATGCCCAAAAATAAGGATTGATCCACCACTTTAATTTCAACGAACCTTCTGAATCATGGAATACGAACCGATCATTGGTCTGGAAACCCACGTGCAGTTAAAAACCAAATCCAAGATGTGGTGTGGTTGCGCCAATCAGTATGGCGCGGATCCAAATACGCAGGTGTGTCCTGTTTGTCTCGGAATGCCAGGCGTTCTTCCAGTTGCTAACGAAGAAGCTCTAAGACTGACTGCATTGACCGGATACCTTCTCAATTGTGACTTGCCACGCCACGCTCGATTTGATCGGAAGAATTACTTTTATCCTGATGTCGCCAAGAATTACCAGATCACACAGCTTGCTCTACCGTCCACTCTCAACGGTTATGTGGACTTTGAATTGAATGGTAAGACTGAACGAGTGCACTTGACCCGTGCCCACCTTGAAGAAGATGTGGGCAAGAGTTTTCATTATGATCGTCAGAGTGGTGTGGACTTCAATCGTGGAGGTGTTCCTTTGCTAGAAATTGTTACGGAGCCCGATATTACCAGTGCTGATATGGCCTACGCTTACCTCAATGCTCTAAAAGACATTCTGGTTTATGCGGGTATCAGCGACTGTGATATGGAGAAGGGGATGGTACGTTGTGATGTTAATATCAGTGTGCGTCCAAAAGGAACGACCGAGCTTGGAGCCAAGGTTGAAATCAAAAACATGAACAGCTTCAGTGGTGTTCGTCGTGCGCTGCAATATGAAATTCCGAGGCAAATGGAAGCAGTCAGAAACAATGAACCCATCGTGCAGGAGACACGTCGCTGGGATGACGTTGCCGGAATGACAGAAAGCATGCGCACGAAGGAAGACGCGCACGACTATCGATACTTTCCTGATCCAGATCTCATGCCCTTCGAGCCTTCGGAAGCTTGGTTCGAGGAGGTGAAAAAGGGAGTTGTTGAACTGCCTTTGGCACGCAAAAGACGCTTCATTGAACAGTATCAATTGCCTGATGGCGACGCCGAGGTGTTTGTGAATGACGTACCGCTTGGTGATTATTTTGAACAGATAGCTGGAAAGGTTAAACAACCCAAATCCGTAGCCAATTGGATCATTAATAATCTTCAGGCAAAATTAACCGAATCTGCAATCACGCTCAGCGAACTTAAATTTCAACCATCAGGATTATTGGATCTGGTAAATCTCGTCGAATCGGGAAAGATCAGCAGCAAGATTGCTCAAACGGTCTTTTCAGAGATGTTTGATACGGGGAAATCTCCTGAAGCCATTGTTGAGGAAAAAGGCTTGGTCCAAGTCTCCGACAGCGGCGCGATTGAAGAATTTTGCCAGAAAGCCATTGATGCCAATCCAGGTCCTGCAGACGACTTCAGAAATGGAAAAGAAGCTGCTCTCAATTTCCTTAAGGGACAAGTCATGAAGTTAAGCCGCGGCAAAGCCAACCCGGCATTAGTCGGAGAAGTTTTAAGACGGCTGCTCAATGGCTGATTTTCAATGGTCCCAACGCTGCTTTTGACCTGTGGTTCAGTTGGAGACAAGCTCCTTGTAGTTTCCGATGCTTAAAGTTTTTTTCTTAAAGCACTTCTCCATCTTTTCCGATAATTGATCAAGATCAATGGAATGCTCTGTGGCGGACCCGGAAAACTGGGCCAGGAGTTAAGCTAATTTTTGGAGAAAGA
>CAYFHO010000056.1:0-37629 GCA_964342825.1 uncultured Verrucomicrobiota bacterium | reverse complement strand
CCATGTTTGCCACGGCATTCACTTTTCATATTTTATCCATTGGTTCTGAGTTCAATTTTGAAAAGGAACGGATCTTGACTCTGTTTGTTCCAATGGCTGTGGCCAGTGTTCTGACGAACCTGAGCTTTGGTTGGATCAATACCAGGATGCGTTTGAAATATTTGTTACTCCTCATGAATCTGGGTGGACTTGCCGGTGTTGTTGGGCTTTATCAATTGTCCTCTGCATGGGGCGTGTTGGCTTATGTGATTGGTAACGGAGTTGCCGGAGGAGGTTTTGTCAGTCTTTCAGGTATCATCTGGCCTCGGTTTTTTGGTCGTATGTGGCTGGGATCGATCAGTGGAATCAATATGTCCACCATGGTCATTGCAAGTGGGTTGGGGCCCCTCATCTTTGGATGGAGTGAACAGTTGGGCGGTTCTTATCGTCCCATTTTATTGCTCAGTATGATCATTCCGACCACTCTTGCTCTGTTCAGTCTATGGGCCGATAATCCTCAAAGAAATTTAGGCCACACCGCCGGATCGTAGTTCGGTACCGGCAAGGTTTTCCAATCCTTTCAATCCATGCAAAACCTACATTCGAGCTGGTCAAGGCTTCAATTTGATTATATAAATCACGCTCCTATGAAATCCGAACTCAAAATTCTTTCGAGGCGTCGTTTCGTGCGCCACTGCGTTCTAGGTGCTTCCTTATGGCAGGTCCCCGGATTGATGGCCGAAGCTCTGGTTCAAACTCCCAAATCCACCGAAGGCCCATTTTATCCTGACACACTTCCGCTGGATACGGACAATGATTTATTGATCATCAATGACTCCATTCATCCTGGAATTGGACAAGTAACCTGGTTGAGTGGCCGGATTCTGGATGCTCATGGCCATCCTGTGCGAAACGCTCTGGTGGAGATCTGGCAATGCGATGGAAAAGGTGTCTATTATCATTCTGGAAGCGGAGATGATCTCAAACGACGGGACACTCATTTCCAATGTTTTGGCAGATTCCTGACCGGAAGCAAAGGGGAGTATGTTTTCCGAACGATCAAACCAGTTCCTTACCCAGGGCGTACACCGCACATACATTTCAAGGTCAAACGTCAGGGAAAAGAGTTGTTGACGACCCAGTGTTACATAAAAGGGCATCCTCAAAATGCATCGGACGGGATTTGGAAACGTATCAAGGATCCTAAGCAGCGAGAAAATGTGACCGTAGATTTCAATCCCATTCCCGGCTCCAAAATCAATGAACTGGCAGCAACCTTTGATGTGGTTCTTGGTTGGACACCTGAGGCTGCCTAGAACGGGTTCTGCCTTGAATATTCCAACATGTATTACCTTATGAAGAAATTTTTGATATTGCTGACAGCATTTGCCTGTCTTGCCAATAATTCGATGGTGGCAGAAGATTGGCCTCATTGGCTTGGACCTGGTCGTCTTAATCATACCACTGGACAAGGCTTCCTGACGGACCTTGATCAATACAAAATCGCGTGGGAAAAGCAGATTGGCCTCGGATATGCGTCCATTACGGTGGCCCATGAAAAAGCATTTGCCATGGGGCACGACAAGGAGGGAAAAGAGACCGTATATTGTTTGAATGCGAATTCGGGAGAGGAGATTTGGCGACGATCTTATGAGGCTCAGCTGTTGCCTCGAATGCACAAGGGAGGACCGAATGCTTCACCAACAATTGTTGGTGATCGCGTTTTCACTCTGAGCAAAGACGGACGTCTTTACTGCCTGGCTGTGACGGATGGTTCTGTTCATTGGGAAACTCATTTGGCAGATGTTTTCCAAATCAAGATTCCCAACTGGGGTTTTGCAAGCTCACCAGTCATTCACGATGGTCACTTGTTTGTCTCGGCCGGGAAAGTGGCTGCTTTGGATGCCTCCACGGGTAAACAGGTGTGGGTATCTGGTGAAACTTTCCATCCAGGTTACACTACCCCGGTACTCTTCAAGCATGGAGCAACAGAATTTGTGGCTTCAATGGACGGCAAGGGGTTGAGTATTTTGACAGCTCGAGATGGTACCGAGGTTTCAAGATACCCGTTTAAAGCTCAATTTGATATGCAAGCAACCACACCCGTCATCCTGAACGAAGGTTCGAAGATTTTTATTTCGGGGAACATGAGTTCAGAACTGCTCACCTTTAATGGTGTTGAGTTATCCAGTGACTGGAAATCACGTGAAATCAAAAACGCAATGAACAACAGTGTCATTGTCGATCATGTGATTTATGGCGTGGATGGCAAACAGGGAAGCCGAAACGCACGACTCGTCGCCATCGACCTTGATTCCGGTGGGCTTTTATGGGCCAAAGATGGCTTTGGTTTTGGAAATACCATCGGAGTCGGAGACCATATCCTCTCGCTTTCCGAATCAGGTGAATTGGCAGTAACAGGGATCGATAAAGACCAATACAAAGAGTATTCCAGAAGAAAAATTTTGGATTCGACGTGCTGGACGACTCCCGTTTTTGCCAATCAACGGATCTATGTTCGCAATGATCTAGGACATTTAATATGTCTTTCCGGATCTTGATGTTGCCTCAATAAATCTTCGGAAATTTATGATCAGTTTTATGAAATCTTTTGCTTGGATTGCAGGTTTGCTTGCCGCTGTCAGCGTTCATGGTGGACCTTTGGACGATGTTTACAAGTTGGGCCCTGACTCCCTGCCTCAGGATGGAGTCCCCAAAGGAAAAATCATCGGACCTTTGACTCATGCGAGTCAGGTGTTTCCGAATACGACTCGTCACTATTGGGTGTATGTCCCTGCACAATATGACGGTAGCGAGCCTGCGCGTTTGATGGTTTTTCAGGATGGACACGCTTTCGTGAGCCTGGATGGTGCTTATCGCATTCCCAATGTGTTCGACAATTTGATCTACCGTCGTGAAATGCCGGTGACGATCGGTGTGTTCATCAATCCGGGGCGTCTACCTCATCAAAAGGAATCTTCTTCCAGTGACTGGGGGGATCGAATTAATAATCGTCCCACAGAGTACAATGAACTGAACGATCAATACGCTCGTATGATTGTGGATGAACTTCTCCCTGCATTGCAGAAGGATTACAATATCTCGGATCAACCAGAAGATCGTGGGATTGGTGGAGCCAGTTCGGGAGCGATATGTGCTTTCACGGTTGCTTGGCATCGTCCGGATGCTTTCAGGAAAGTCATTAGCACCATCGGTAGCTTTACCAACATCCGTGGCGGACATGTGTATCCGCAATTGGTGCGAAACTCGGAAAAGAAACCAATCAGGATATTCCTTCAGGAGGGAATGAATGATAACCGAGGCAGGCGGCGAGGTGGACAATATGATCCCAAATGGGACTGGTATTTACAGAATCGCAAGATGGTGGATGCCCTCACCGATAAAGGGTATGACGTCAATTATTGCTTTGGTATTGGGACTCATTCCAATAAACAGGGGGGAGCCATGATGCCCGAAATGATGCGATGGTTATGGCGTGATTATCCTCGCCCCAAGGACGATCCTATGGATGATTCCAATCGACAACTGCTGGATGTGAAAACCGTTCATGTGAGCGAATAATTTTTTTCCTTTAAGTTCAACAGGAGGATTTCAGCCAAACAATTCCCAGCAGAGTCAGGCTGAAAATGAAACGGCCGGGTTCCAATTTGGAGCCCGGCCTAAATAATGTCTGATTTTGAGGGGCCGAAAATGCCTGGTTTGCTTCTAAAACTCCACAAGCATTCGGTTTTAAATCACAACAATAATCTATTTGATGTCGATCAGTTCCACATCGAAAATCAGGGTGGCATTTGGGGGGATCAAACCACCTGCACCGCGTTCTCCATAGGCAAGCTTTGAAGGGGCGAACAATTTGATCTTCCCACCGGTGCCGATTAGCTGAAGACCTTCAATCCAGGCTGGAATAAGGTTGTTCAAAGGGAAGACAATGGTCTCACCTCGTTTGTATGAACTGTCAAATTCGGTGCCGTCCAGCAACGTTCCTCGGTAATGAACCTCCACCTGATCTGTAGGTTTGGGTTTGTTGCCCGATCCGGGTTCTTCGATGATGTATTGCAGACCCGATGCGGTTTCTGTGACATTTTCCTTCTTGCGGTTTTCTGCCAAAAACGCCTCGCCTTTTTCTTTTTCTGAACTCACTTTTTTGGTTTCTTTCTTTGCTAATGCCGCGACAGTTGATTCCAACGCGGAAAGATCATAATCACCTTTTAATGAGACCGACTCTATCACCACGGGAGTCGCTGGAACAACTTTTCCTCCAGGGTATTTGGGATCTTCTTTGGTTTCGGTGTCTCGAATCTTATCCACCGTTTCCATTCCTTCCACCACTTTTCCAAATACGGCATATGCAGCACCTCCTCTGGGTTGATCCAACATGCCGTTATCGACCACATTGATGAAAAACTGAGAAGTGGCCGAATCCGGTGCGCTGGTGCGAGCCATGGCAATGGTGCCTCGCTTGTTCTTTAGACCATTTTTCCATTCATTCTTGATCGGAGGCATGAGACCCGTGAGCTTCTTGTCGAGTTTGGCATCAAAACCACCGCCCTGAATCATGAACGTCGGTATCACTCGATGAAAGATCGTGCCATCGTAATATTTAGACTGAGCATATTTGATAAAATTTAATGTGGAGATGGGGGCCTTCTCAGCATTTAATTCCAGCACAATGTCACCCAGAGTCGTCTTCATGGTGACCTTGGGGTTTTCAGCTTGAATGTGAAGGTTCGCCACCAGCAGAGTCCCGCTCAGTAGCCACGCAAATTTAGAGGTAATAGATTTCATCGAAAATTTCATGTTCAGCAAGGTAGGCAAGCCTCTGGTTGGGATCAAGAAAGAACAAGAAGCAAAACGCATTAAACATCCGGATGGATCCGGTTCCACCCGGTCCCATAGGCCTCGTCTTGTGTATCAAATGAAATTTCGGCAATACTCCGGTCAAAGAGGTTTGGGCTAAACCGCACCAGTTTGCCATAACCATGGCAAGCACTGGAAGTTAGATTAGCGTTGAAGTGCATCCAATCGTGATTGAATTCGTTCAATGACGCGTTGTTCTAAACCGGAAGTTTCGCAAAGTTCAGTAATCTCTTGGTTGTGAATCAGTCGATGCTGGAGCATGACTTTCACAAATTTGAGATCTTTTTCACGACCAGCTGCCAACTTACTGAACGCCAGGTCAAGGACGTTGATGCACCAACCAGTGACCCCGCGTGTGTTTTCATTGAGTATGGGGACTAGCCGTTCTTCCCATCCACGAGGAAGAATAGCGGTATCTTTTCCAACCCCATGTGCGTAATAACCAAAAGTCTCATGGAAAGGAGACAGTTCTCCTATGGCTCCATCAATTTGAATGGCCATTTCAGGATTTTGCTTGGGATACAAATCCACCTCCATCGATTTCAATAGTTCGGCTGGAGCATCAGGAAATTGAGCTAGGACAGACTGACTACCTATGATCACCAGCTCATCCATATTAACGATGGCACCAGATGCCCGGATGACATGTTCAAGCTGATCTCTTGTCATATGATTTCAGCACGTTCCATCTTTCTTGGGGAGTTAGCACGCCTGCAAAAGGATTGGATTGCCTGAGTCTGTTGGCATTTTCAGAATCTTGAGTCAACAGTTCAATAATTTCCAGAATATCCATCTTTTCCAAGATGTCTTTCCATTCCAAATGTGCAGATGGGGGGGGACCATTGCTTTGAGCAATCCAGCGCTTTATATTGCCTTTCGCAAAATTAAGCATTTCAGGCTGCTCCCTTAGTTTTTCAGCAATGATGCGACCGAACTCAATATTCCGAAGATCGATGACTTGATGTTTGCCGTCTCCCATTCCGACTAGAATATGGCAGTATCTTAGTCGAATGACAACAAAATGAATGTACATCCGGAATGAAAACATCATTGTAATGCAACACTATGATCATGTTCCTCCTGATTAAACACTCACCCTTGTCATAAACTACAATCCACCCTAGATTTACTTATTCAAACCTCAAGGAGAGTGAAGGGTGCCTGGTGGTCCCCGCGGTCTTCAAAACCGTTGAGAGGCGGTCAACCCGTCTCTGGTGTGTTCGATTCGCACCCTCTCCGCCAGCCTTCGCTTGCGAGGAACGAGCCCAGCGAAGGCTGCCGCGCCGAAGTAGCGTTGAATCGGGGTTGGGTGTTCATCACTCGAACGGCAAGCTACGGCTAGGCAGGCCAGTGAATACAAAACGAAGGCGGGCTAAAACATCCGAATACAAATACTGCTTGCGAGCTAGCGAGAAAGCGAAGGCTGGAAATGACGCACTGACTATCATGCCTAAATTCTATTACGTCTACATATTGCAATCCGAAACAGATCCGGCACGCTTTTATGTGGGACGTACTGAGGACTTGAAAGAACGGTTAATGCGCCACAATCGAGGTGAGGTTCCATCTACATCTCCGAACAAGCCATGGAAAATTCAAACTGCCATTGCTTTTAGTGAGTCAAACAAAGCGATTGAATTTGAAAAATACTTAAAAAGTGGTTCAGGCCGTGCATTTGCTAAAAGACGATTGTGAACCAACCTCAAGCACTCCCAAGAGAGGGTTCGTTTCACTGGCAAATGGCGCTTTTTAAACTATCCGCCCACTATACGTTTAGAATCCTTTCAATATCCTGGCACTATTCCGTCAGTATCCGTTTGAATGATCATTCAATTCCAAGGAATGAGGCATCATGGGGGGCATGCTTGTCACTGCGCAGGTCGCGTTCACTCCTCTCAGCAGTTTATTCAAATCCTTGGAAGGAAATTGAATGACTGTTGGTTCTTCTTCAGTCACGAAATTCGTCCGTGATTCTTAGCAATTGCCAACTGGCTGGTTGCCACTAAGCTAAGTAGAGTATTCAACAGGAACGCATTTGGCCTGCTCAAAATATAATCCCAAATTGTTGATTAAAATAATAAGCCGAAGGAAAACTCCATACGGGAACTTCAGGTTCTTCACCCCTTTCGTTTTCGCTAATTAAGATTCCATTCTTATCGAGGATTACCCAGCGGAGTGTTCCTCCTTTTGCCCAGCCTGCTCCTTCCGCCCAGGTCACTAAAACGTTGCCTGTTGGATCTGTTGCTACTGAGGGGTGTTTACCTTTCCACATTGAGAGTTGATCTGAGAAAGGACTCATTGTGGATTGATTCAGCGGTTTGCGACTCAGTTTTATGCTGCCTTCTTGCTCACTTGCAATCAGGACGGCATCCTTTAATGGAAGGAGATTAACTGAACTCATGGGACATGCTTCAATTTCCCATGGGTTGAAGATGGTTTTCTGAAAAGTTTGTCCACCATCGTCTGACCACAGGTCAACCATTGGGCGAATCTTTTTCTGTATTCCACGATATACAATGTGTAACTGACCAGTAGGATGGATAGAGACTCGCATACCGCAACATGCACATGATCCAGGTGGGGCTTCTTTTACTTCTACCTCTTTACTGAATGTTTTGCCCTGGTCTTTAGAGGTGGCAAGAAAGATGCCACGCCCCATTTCTCCTTCGATTTTGGAATGGCCACGCCCATGCCAAGCCACAAATACATTACCTTTTCGGTCAGCGGCGATGGAACCCCCACCGTCCAGGTTCTGGGTCCAGGTCATGAGATTGCGTTCAGGTTCGAATCCATTCCCTTCATCATTCAAACGAGTCACCATCAGCGGGGCCTGGGGGTATTTCCCTTCAGGCGGTTTAGAAGAGACATTCGCACTACCAAACCATGAGACATGAATTCGATTTTCCATTCCGAGGCTCATATGTGCTCCACGGATCGTTCCTCCTGCCACTGCCGCTTTCGGGTTGGTGTTGACACGAATTGGGGGTGACCATGAAGTGCTTTTTTTGCCGCGTGTGACATAGAATAAGTCTCCGGCCGAGGGCTCCCCAACATAATAGATCAAATGCAACTTGCCCGATGTATCGGCCATTATCTGAGGCTGAATTCCAGAATGAGGAATCCGCATGAAATTCACATCTATTCCCAATAATCCTGAGAATCCAGTCAATGAAAACAGAATCAAACTAATCAACACTCTCATGGCACCTGACAGAGAACTTCATTAAACATGGCTAGGCAATTAAAAATGACGCTTTCAAAGAGTCTATCTCAATGGCAAATTTTTGTAGTAGATTGAATTTGGAGCGGAAGATAATGTTAATTCAATCTTCGTCGCTATGGCGCGGCCGGTGGCAGTCTGTCTTTTTTTGGATAGTGGGCTTCATATTTTGTTTGAGGTAATGAGGGGTAAGTTCATCTGAAGTGAGCCAAACTCAGGGCTCGCGTCAGAGCAAATGGCAGAACATAACCACCATCCTTGTCAAAGCTCTAGCCAACGCAGGCGGCAGTTGAGCATCGATGAGGAATCACATGGTTTATGAAACAAGGAGCACTGGATGATCTGTTTCTGCGGCTGCGTATTCGAGGCATGCGTCAATGTCCGCTTCTTCCAGGTAAGGGTAGTCTTCAAGGATTTCTTTCCTCGATACCTTAGCGGCAAGCAAATCCAACACATCCTTGACCCGAATGCGCATGCCACGGATGCAGGGTCCCACCACACTGATCAGGATTGAAGGTGATTCGCTTGTTCATTGATTTGCACATACTCAATGATGCCGATTTGGTAATGTTAAAGGATGGGAGCTCCAGCCTTGATAGTTCATAATGAATTGAGGAATCGGGCAGAATGGAGGCTTTCAACCGTCATTAATGGTGCCAGGGTATGGCTGTGGCGGATTGGAGGCGTTATTGCCTCTACCAAGCGTTTCCGTTCCTTTCGTCGCAGAAGGTGTGACGTTTTTTTTGTTTCGGTAATTGATCTGCAAATAGAACTGTCGCAGATCATCCAGTTCCTTCATGACGAGTTCAATCTTGGTCATATGATTTTTTCAGGTTTTCGATATCAGCCAGATCCTGCGCTGAATTACGAAGTGATTTCATCCAAATCAAATCTTCTCGAGTCGCAAGTCGCACGGTTCCAGCGGAAGAAGTGTCGAGGACGCTTCGTTCGATTATTTTTGCGTGTACCTCATCATTGCCGATGAGTAGGTCAACCACTAATAGTTCCTCCTTGGCGACTTCGCTCCTTTTGCCGAAGCGGTGCAAAGTGATGTTTGTACTTTCAAAAGTCCAAGGGCTTCCTAGCGAAATATAATCGAGTTCTTCAAAAACTTGCTCAAATGATTCGAGATGCTTAGGCAACCCCAAAAGGTCGATGTCACGTGTGAATCGAGGCAGCGAGTGAAACGCCAGAGCAATGCCGCCTACAACCGAGTAAGCTACCTTCTGCTCGTTTAATTTCCTAATGATATGAAAGAATTCCCTGTAAAGTTCCATGGCATCTTTGAAAGCCGATTTGACTCGGCTCTACCGGGATGAAAAATCTTCTCGAATAGAGATCTAAATCGTCACCTTCGACCAAATCAAGCGCGAGAGTCTTTGAATCGCCGTCTCGTTCTAGTCCATAAATTCCGGCGATGGCGGGATGGTTTAATGTAGCCAGCGTTTTTGCCTCGCGATCAAGTTTCGTATCTGTAGCACGATACACCTCACCCATCCCACCTTGTCCTAGCTTGGAGGTAATTTTGTAATGGGCGATGGTGGTTCCCAGCATGCTGAAACTTTAATGCTTGAGCTGAAACCGTCGAGGATAATGGAACTTCAACAGTCAGTAAAAGTGCAATGGGATGGCACTGGCGGATAGTGAGCGAATATGCTTGAATAGTAAATTTTGGCATGCGTAAGTTGCAGATAAATGGTGCTTAAAGGGCACGATTTGCACCCTCTCCGACATTATTCGCACGTATTCGATTAGTATCCTGCAACGATCCGGTTAGTATCCGTTTGACAGAGTGTTTCATCAGTATTCACAAGAAGCCATTCAATATCCAGTATCTGGTTCAATGATAGGACTGAATTCACTTGGGTAGTTCATCAGTTATTTCAATAGTTATATAAAAGAAATTCTTGGAATTATTTCTTGGGCGGCTCTACCGGAACTTTTTCATTCAAGTAATCGAAGAAATTCTCAAAAACAACCAGGTGGTTCAGATCATTTTCGGGCTCTGTATCTTCTTCAACGAGCTGCCTCAAGAGAAGGCGGTCATGGCTTGGGTCATAATCGGCACTCAAAGTACCTCCTAGATGATAGTGTGTTGCTCCTTTCCATGGTTTCGCCGGTGTGTCTTCGAATTTAAGATCGTCTCCTAACTCATGGTAATTCAATGAGTAAACTTGTCTTAATGTTCCTGATGATACCACATGTGATGTGAAGAAAAATTCTGCTTTGTTAGGATGCCAAAACGACCAAACTGATGAACTGTTCACGATTGATACGCGACGCTTGGCTGAGCCATTGGGCGGGTATCCCTGGACGAACACTTGACTACCCATTAATTCCCTAGAATGGTAGGAGAACCATTTACCATTAGGTGACAGCATGGCGTGTGTTTCAGAATGCTGAGTCGCGACTAGATTTTTCGGTTCACCAGCTGGTGTCCAGCCCGACTGATCATCGCCTGTGATTGGTAGATATTGAATATTTCCATTTTGATTACGTTCTAACATCACCAAATGGTTAAGCGTTGGGTGCCATGACCAGATCTGTAGATTTGGAATGAGGGTTTCGTAAAGTAGTGTTCCATTGCCTGATTCGTCTACTCGTTTCCAGTAAATATTCCGGTTTCCTCCATCGCGATTCGATACAAAGGCAATACTTTTTCCGCTTGGGCTCCACACTGGAAAAAACTCATCACCCTCTGTTGAGGTTAGGCGGGAATGGATGACTTTCCGTTCCAAGTCATAAATCCATAAATCTTCCTGACCTTCCTGGACTAAACCATAGGCAAGGAATTTTCCATCAGGAGACAATCTGAACCCACCGTATTCAGCCTCCGGTAGGTCAAGTTTTTCGGGTCTTCCGTCGCGGTCCACCCATACCAGTTCGAAAAGTTTCTTGCGAGTACGTCCCTTTACATAGACCAGCGTTCCTTCGGAAGAAACGTCGAAATGCCCCCCTCCACCTCCGTCATTGTAGAGAATGTCTTCCACGACTGGAACTGACTCGCCTTGGATGCTTAGTGTGTCCAAGTTAAAAGCTGCAGCAAAAAGTCTTCCGTTATCCATGTAGACCAGATGGCCACTCGAAAGATAACGCACATCAAAAACACCTTTCTTGATTAATTGAGGTTTTCCATCAGGAATAGGCTGGACCATGATTTTTGCTTCTTCGAATCCGCTGTTGATTTTATTGTGCGACGTGAATAAAACAGCCCGTTCATCAGGAAGTATTTGAGGCAAGCGATGAGTTACTTCTTCATCTGATAGAAAAGTTATTGGCTTCGGTTCCTCCCCGGAGGATGAAATTTGTAATAGTGGACCTCTTAATTGACCAAGTGTAATCTGCCCGTTTTTACCCCAGTGAATGCTTCTAATGTCATTGGTAGCCATGAATAGTGGCTGAGCGGATTCTCCATTAACAGAGATGGTCTGTAAACGCCCGTAACCTGTAATAAATGCAATTGTTTGGCCATTGGGTGAAAAACAAAACCAATTTACATTCTTAGTTTCTTCGAGGTGATACGGCTTTAGGTTATTCAAGCGCCGAATGTAGAGAATTCGATCAATCGTTGGATCTTCTATTGATCTCCCTATATAGGCCAATGTTGTTCCATCAGGAGATATTTGGAGAGCGGGCCCTCGGTCAATGGCCAATCTAGTTTGTGCTCCAAGGTCAATGCTCAGGCGACGAATAGGTCGCGGCTCATCAGGTGGAAGTGGAGGTGCTGGCTTCAATAGCCAAGTCAATGCAATTGCGACAATAGCAACTCCAACAATGGTCGCTATGGAAAGGTCATTAGGTTTGGATTCTTTTTCCGCTACCCCTTCACGGCGTCGCAAGAAGGTGCTTTCTGGATCAGCGATAGCCAGCTCCAAATCCAGCCTGGCTGCTCCGATATCCGGCAAGCGTCGTTTGCGATCTCGTTCAAGGCATTTACGCAGGAGTAATTCAATGGCTGGAGGTGTATTTGTTGGCAACTGATCCCATTCGATCTCGCGGTGAAGTAAGGCGCCAATACTGTCCGTCACCGTCTCTCCAGTAAACATGCGTTTGCCCGTCAAGCATTCGAAAAGGACCACTCCAAAACTCCAAATGTCCGATCGTTTATCAACGGTTTTGCCTCGGGCTTGCTCCGGGCTCATGTAACCGGCCGTGCCCAGCAAGGTGCCTGGCAGGGTGTAATCGGCAGTGATGGTTGGTGAATCTGCGTCGAAATCATTGTCGATGGCAGGCGCTGACTTTGCCAAACCGAAATCCAAAACCTTCACCTGGCCATCGGACGTAATCTTGATGTTACTGGGTTTGAGATCGCGATGGATGATGCCCTTATCGTGTGCCGCCTCCAAGGCTTCGGCGATCTGTTTGCAAATATCGAGTACTTCCTCGATCGGGAGAGGACCACGCTTCAAGACGTCGGATAGATCATCGCCGTCGACAAGCTCCAGCACGAGTGCTTGAGAATTGGCGGATTCCTCAAGACCGAAGATCCCAGCAATGTTCGGGTGATTGAGCGTAGCCAATGTCTTCGCTTCCCTTTCAAAGCGAGCCAAGCGCTCTTTGTCCACAGCGAAACTTTCGGGCAACACCTTGATTGCTACTTCGCGGTCGAGTTTCGTATCAGTAGCACGATACACCTCCCCCATGCCGCCTTGGCCAAGCTTGGCGGTAATTTTGTAATGGGCGATGGTGGTTCCAAGCATGTGGAGGATTTTAATGAGCGGATGGAAACTGTCGAGCCGAATGAAGGGATCCTGTGTCTGTAAAAATGTCAGGGTATGGCAGTGGGCTGGTAAGATTACAGAAACTGGGACCGAGCATCTGCCAGCCCTTCCGTGGAGCATTCACTTCGGGTCGATGGGGACTTTTTCTTTTAAATAGTCGAAGAAGTTTTCGAAAAAGCCAAAGTGATCTGTCTTCTGCAGCGCCGCTTGATACTCCTCCGAATACTCTCTGACGAGGACACGTTGCCCGCCTGGATGCACGTCAAAGCTTCGGCTGGCACGCATTTGTTGAAACTCGGCGCCTTCCCAAGGCGTCACCGATGGGTTGAAGACAAGTTCACCCTCTTCAATCGCGTAGTTAGCGATGTAGACCTGTGAACGCCGCTGTCCCCGAGTACCATAGTTTCCAAAGAACAATTCAGATCCATCGCGCGACCAGACCGGAAAATTCGAGCGCCCACCAATATTGGAAACCCTGATCCCTCGACCTTTACTCTTGCGCGGAAATTGAATCACATATACTTCCGGTACACTATTCTCTTGGTCCTCGTGCAGTTGATAGGCGAGCCACTGTCCATTCCAGGAGAAAGAACCGTTTCGCTCTAGGTTCGGAGTCGCTTGAAATTTTCGAGGCTCACCGGCAGTCCAGCCTGCTTCATCACTGCCCTCCAAGGAAACCATCATCAAATTCTCATCGCCTCCGTTTTGATCCGTGTAGACTAAAACATCTTCTACCGGATTCCACGATTTTGGAGACAGATTATCAGAACTCGTCAGTAAAAGCTTGGCTTCTTCAAAATCATCAACGCGCTTGCAATAGATGCTTCTCTTCCCGGATTCATCCCGATTCGAGCTGAACACAATACTCTCCCCTGTTGGACTCCACACCGGCGAAGCATCTTCCCCATCATGGTTCGTCAATCGAATGGGAGAGGATGATTCAAACGCGTAAACCCACATATTCAGGTTCATTTTATCAAACCCAATGTAAGCAACTTTACGGCCATCAGGGGATAGTTTGAATGAGAAATACTCACCGGAAGGGAGCCCCACTTCCTTTCGTTTTCCCGCCCGGTCGACCCAAAACAAATCATAGGAAGGAGGCGGGATCATCTTTCCTGGCAGATGGACGAGGGCACCTTCATCCGAAATATCAAACCCGCCTCCGGCTGCCCGTCCCCCGACAGCAGGGAACAGAATCCGTTCCTTACCCGACACCTTCAAACGATCCAAATCAAAAGGAACTGCCCATATCATACTGTCCCTCAAAAAAATCAGATGCCCCGTCGGCAAATACTTTCCACCGACCGCATCCTCCACAACTATTTTTGTCTCACCGGGGACGCGCTGAATCCGCAAGCTCGTTTCACCTCGGTCAAAACGAAAACCCGTTGCCGCACTGTAGAGCACTCCACGCCCGTCCGGGAGTATTTGAGGAGATGTATGGGCCCTTTCATCCTCAACGATGGCAGTTAGCGGTTCAAACTCGGATTTCCCCACAGCCCCTTTAAGGATTGAGGGGTTTCTCCAGTCTCCACTCAATAAAATACCCGACTCCCGTGTCCACTCCAGCACCTCAGAGTAAGGTGCGTCCATCAGCGGAACAATTGCCCCACTCTCCAAAGAGATTTTCTTTATACTCGTTCCTACTTGAAAGGCGATTTCGTCACTGTCGGGGGAGAAAACGAGTTGTATGGCGCCTGTTGTCCCCTCAAGGAATTCCGGTTTCAATTGATTCAACTTCCGGAGATAAATGCCGTCGGGCGAGTCGTTTTCCGAAGACTTGGCAATGTAGGCGACCTTCGTTCCATCCGGCGAAATTCGAAGGACATTATTATGCCTAGTATAAAGCTCTTTACCTTCTCCGAGATAGATCTCCAAGTGACGATGAGGAGGACGCTCCCACTCTTTGCTTGGTTTGAGTAACCACGCCGCGAAGGCCGTACTCAGCACGGCGCATCCCGTGAGCATGGCATGCCAAACAGATAAGCCTCGTGCCTGTTTACCACTTCCGTTGGCTGTGTCTTCTGCTGGCAAACCAATCCATGACCGGCTCGGATTCGTCACCGCCAGCTCCAAATCCAGCCTGGCTGCTCCGATATCCGGCAAGCGTCGTTTGCGATCTCGTTCAAGGCATTTACGCAGGAGTAATTCAATGGCTGGAGGTGTATTTGTTGGCAACTGATCCCATTCGATCTCGCGGTGAAGTAA
Organism: uncultured Verrucomicrobiota bacterium; assembly: GCA_964342825.1. Classification (GTDB taxonomy): domain Bacteria; phylum Verrucomicrobiota; class Verrucomicrobiia; order Limisphaerales; family AAA164-E04; genus AAA164-E04. Next base: position 22,620 of record CAYFHO010000056.1, on the reverse strand, counting down.
GGCGCCAATACTGTCCGTCACCGTCTCTCCAGTAAACATGCGTTTGCCCGTCAAGCATTCGAAAAGGACCACTCCAAAACTCCAAATGTCCGATCGTTTATCAACGGTTTTGCCTCGGGCTTGCTCCGGGCTCATGTAACCGGCCGTGCCCAGCAAGGTGCCTGGCAGGGTGTAATCGGCAGTGATGGTTGGTGAATCTGCGTCGAAATCATTGTCGATGGCAGGCGCTGACTTTGCCAAACCGAAATCCAAAACCTTCACCTGGCCATCGGACGTAATCTTGATGTTACTGGGTTTGAGATCGCGATGGATGATGCCCTTATCGTGTGCCGCCTCCAAGGCTTCGGCGATCTGTTTGCAAATATCGAGTACTTCCTCGATCGGGAGAGGACCACGCTTCAAGACGTCGGATAGATCATCGCCGTCGACAAGCTCCAGCACGAGTGCTTGAGAATTGGCGGATTCCTCAAGACCGAAGATCCCAGCAATGTTCGGGTGATTGAGCGTAGCCAATGTCTTCGCTTCCCTTTCAAAGCGAGCCAAGCGCTCTTTGTCCACAGCGAAACTTTCGGGCAACACCTTGATCGCCACTTCGCGATCGAGTTTCGTATCAGTAGCACGATACACTTCACCCATGCCGCCTTGCCCAAGCTTGGCGGTAATTTTGTAATGGGCGATGGTGGTTCCAAGCATGCGGAGGATTTTAATGAGCGGAGGGAAACTGTCGAGCCGAATGAAGGGTATCCTGTGTCTGTAAAAATGTCAGGAGATGGCAGTCGTGGACAATAGAAGCATTGTAAACGAAGGCTATGACGCAGAAGATTGGGGGAATCGAGCTAGTGTTTCCATGAGCAGAACAGAAAACCACGGCCAGGCAGGCTTAGGATCTCGATATCGTAACAAAGTTAACATTTTCTTTCGATCTGTCTCGATTGAAAAACAAACTCAAACCCTTGTCTTGGTGATCTGATTTGAGTAAACACGACTGAGTCCAGGAAGGTTCCTATATGAGTATCTTTAAAAATGATTTTTCAACCTATCTACTTTTCTATCTTGCGGGCATGTTGGCATCACAAAGCCTTCAAGGTGGAGATTTAAGTGCCATTTTGATTCATCAGCTCCAATCTGGATTTGAAAGTGAAGGACTGCAGCGAGATAATCTACCAACTCAAGCAAAACCATTCCCTGGCTCCTCTGAACAGGAAAGAATTTCCAAAAATTTGAATAAGAGAAAATTATTGAATTCATTGCAAATACCCGATGGAGGTGGAATCCAGATTGTTGCCAGTATTGGGCTTCACCAGCAGCCAACCGTGATCCGTCTGCAGATTTTTGAAAATCATCACGTCAGGGGGGCATACTTTTATTTAAAACACAAAAAGATCCTTGCGCTAAATGGGAAATTGGACGGCGAGGTTTTTGAACTCACCGAGTCCTATGACGGCAAGGTAACGGGGCATTTGAAAATCAACCTTCTTCACTCAAAGTCATCGAAATGGTTTAATCCCTCAAAGTCATCCTCCGAGAGGATTTCAATTCACTACAAGGAAACTTTATCAGAGGAGGCATATACCAAACCTGTGCAGGTAAAAAATTATGACCGTGATCATCCCATAGAAATATTTGATGGAAAAGTATGGGAGAGATTAGATGTCACCGACGATGTGGATGTTTTACTTTTGGATGATGGAACTAAAATGTTTTTGAACATGCATGTGGTCACGACCAATGGTCACATGGGAGCCTTCACTGATATATTGGAGTCTAAGGGGAGAGAGGGCTATGTCTATCGATCTCCTGATTGTGAAATCATATCTTCATTGACGGTTGATGAACTTTTGGAAATCGATGAAAATTGTCGGGAGTGTTGTGGTGCTCGGGCAACTTTAAGTGGTTCATTTCCTTTGAAGCGGATAGAGACGTTCCAACTCTGCCTTTCCTGCAAGTAAATTGCCCTGCTTGTTATTGTGATGATTTCAAGGGAGGCAAAAGGTTTGAATGACACCTAGGTTAGCTAGTGCTATATGTAAGGGGTATCCAAGGTTGAGGTCCACCTAGCAGAGATCGATTCAGATCCTGTCAGTGACCATGAAATTGCCCAGATTCTCGACGACAAGAGACCCAGAAAGAAGACTGGATGACATTGGAAATTTTCCTGACTGTTAAGTTGTGATACTCACATTCGTTGTCCGATCTCGGTTGTTCGGAGAGGATTATTTTCACGCTTGTTGACATAAGCCTCAGGTACTATGATTCTGCACATGCCAGTCTGGATCGATAATAAGATGTACAGTCAGTGCTCCGGGAACTGGATGGATCGCCGAAATGACTCTCAATTTGATCACAAGGAAATTGCACCGCTGGGGAGCCATCTGGTTTTCAGTGCCGATTTTGATCGTCATTGGGTCGGGCATCCTTCTGCAGATCAAAAAACAAATCGACTGGATCCAGCCGCCCACCCAACTGGGCAGTAAACCCAACCAAACCCCAGGGCAGACCTGGTCGGAGATCCTTACCATCAGTCGCGAAATCCCTGAGGCGGATGTAGACGGTTGGGAAGACATCAAGCGGATTTATGCCGAACCCGGCAAGGGCGTGTTCAAGGTCCTATGCCGAAATCAGTGGGAGATCCAAATCGATGTGCAAACCGGAAAAGTTCTTTCGTCGACACGGCGTCGCTCCGATTTGATTGAGAGCCTTCACGATGGCTCGTTCTTTTCTCAGTTTGTCAAAATGGGAGTTTTCCTTCCTAGTGGTATTGTACTTTTTATTCTTTGGTTGACTGGGTTATGGCTATGGTTTCTTCCTCGTCGTAACCGAAAGAAAAAGAAATGATCAGCCGTAACTATAAACCCTTTTCACATCAAAATTGGATCCTACTATGAAATCTTATTCCCAATTCATCATCAGTATCTTTCTTGTCTACTGTTCTCTTGTGAACGGTCAAGAATCCATCAAATCCGAATCCAACGAGGGTTTGAAAACCTCCGACATCAGCGCCTTGAAACTACGTTCCATTGGTCCGGCCTTGATGTCCGGCCGAATCAGCGACATCGCCATCGATCCGGTGAAGCCCAACACTTGGTATGTGGCGGCCGGATCCGGCAACCTTTGGAAAACGGTGAACGCCGGAACCACTTGGGACGCCATTTTTGATTCCTATGGTTCATATTCGATCGGGTGCGTCGCGGTCGATCCTGGAAATCGCCACACAATTTGGGTAGGCACTGGTGAAAACGTCAGTGGCCGTCATGTCGGCTATGGAGATGGTATTTATGTTAGCTACGACGGGGGCAAACGGTTTAAAAATGTCGGATTGAAGGGGACTGAACGGATTTCAAAAATTTTGGTGGATCCAAATAACTCCAATATCGTTTACGCCGCAGCACAGGGACCTTTGTGGTCTTCCGGGGGGCAACGAGGACTCTTCAAATCGACCAATGGTGGCAAAGTCTGGACGGCGATTCTCACGAAAGGTCCTTGGACCGGGGTCACGGATGTTGTGATGGATCCCACGAATTCCAACGTCATATACGCAGCTACCTATCAGAGACACCGAACCGTTTGGGCGCTTATGGGGGGGGGACCGGAATCTGGAATATACAAATCTACAGATGGAGGAAACGTTTGGAGAGCACTCGAATCCGGATTGCCAGGCGGAGACAAAGGAAAGATATCATTGGGCATTGCGCCAACAGATCCAAAAGTTCTCTATGCCACTATAGAACTTCCCGGTCGTAAAGGTGGAATATGGCGAACCGCTAATGCAGGCGAAAACTGGACCAAAATGAGTGACTATGCCAGCGGTGGTACAGGCCCTCATTATTATCAGGAAATCTACCTGGATCCGCATCGTTTCGACACATTTTATCACGCAAATGTTTATCTCGGACGGACGACCGATGGAGGCAAAACCTTTAAAACTGTCGAAAGTCCTCACAAACACGTGGATAACCATGCAGTCGCTTTTCATCCTTCGGATCCCGATTTTCTATTGGTCGGATGCGATGGTGGACTCTACCGGTCTTGGGATCGTGGTGAAACTTTTCAATTTTCAGCTAATCTTCCTCTCACACAATTTTACAAGGTCGACGTCGATTATGATGAACCTTTCTACCATGTCGTTGGCGGTACACAGGACAACAACACTCAATATGGCCCCGCTCGAACCCGTTCCGTCTCCGGTATTCGTAATTCTGACTGGCGCGTCACCATTGGAGGAGACGGGCACGATTGTGCGATTGATCCTGAGGATCCGAACATTATATACTGCGAATCTCAGGAGGGATACCTGCGTCGATTCGACCGACGAACCGGAGAGTCCGTCGACATCCGCCCTCAACCGGATCCCGATGAAGAAGCATTGCGCCACAATTGGGATTCGCCCATCTATATCAGTCCTCATTCCCATACCCGGCTTTATTTTGGTTCCAAAAAACTGCATCGAAGCGATGATCGTGGAGACTCTTGGAAGACGGTCAGTCCAGATCTCTCGCGAAATGTTGACCGATTCACGCTACCCATTATGGACAGGGTATGGAGCGTCGATGCCACTTTCGACCTCTATGCCATGTCGCAATACGGCAACATCACCTCAATCACCGAATCACCTTTGGTAGAAGGATTGATCTATGTGGGAACAGATGACGGATTGATTCAGGTCACTGAAGATGGCGGCGAGACCTGGCGAAAGATCGACAAAGTTTATGGTGTTCCTCAATACGCATTTGTGAACGACATCAAAGCCGACCTCCATGATTCCGATACGGTTTACGCCGTTTTTGACCATCACAAGGAAGGGGACTTCAAACCTTACGTCGCCCGCAGTGTGGATCGAGGATTGAGCTGGGATTTGATCTCAGAACAACTCCCAGAGCGCCACCTTGTTTGGAGAATCGAGCAGGATCATGAAGTTGCCGATCTTTTGTTCGTTGGAACGGAATTCGGCATTTTCTTCACGCGCGACACGGGGAAACATTGGACCAAGATTCCTGGTTCCCCTGTCATTCCTTTTCGAGATCTGGCTATACAGAAACGAGAAAACGACCTCGTAGGCGCGACTTTCGGTAGGGGAATGTATGTCCTGGACGATTATTCACCGCTACGAACCATTGATCCTCAGTTTTTAAAGGAGACCGAATTTTCGATTTTTCCAATTCGGAAAGCAAAGCTATACATCCAGGACCGGCCCCTGGGAGGAAGAAAAGGATATCAGGGTGACTCCTATTTCGTCGCCGACAACCCGCCTTACGGTGCGGTGTTTACGTATTACCTCAAGGAAGGCTTGAAGACCCTCAAGTCCGAGAGGGAGAAGGCTGAAAAGGATCTACAAAAATCCAACAAGGACAATCTTCCTCCCGACTGGGATGCGCTCAAAGAGGAAGCGCAAGAGGAAACTCCCAAACTCATTTTCACCATCCGCAACGAATCTGACGAGGTGGTCCGAAGAATTACAGGCCCTACCGGCGAGGGACTTCATCGGATCGCATGGGATCTTCGCCACGCGTCCCTTAGCGGAAGTTCCGGAGGTGGTCCTTTGGTGACACCTGGTTCCTATACCGTCTCTGCGGTGAAAAGGTTTCGGGATGAAGAAACGAAACTCGGGGTGCCCCAGACTTTTGAAGTGATTTCCATCGGAGATCCGGCATTGCCACGTCAGTCGGCAGAGGAGAACCTGAAATTTTCAATGCAGGCCGGAGAACTAATGAAATCCGCGCAAGATGCTAATCGCAAAATTCGATTCGTTTTGGATCAGTTAGGCCAAATTAAAAGGATCGTGCAGAACACCGCTGCTTTGGATCAACGGCTTTATGATGATGCCCGTCAATTGGAGTTAGGATTGAAGAAACTGTCCGAGCGATTGACGGGAGATCAAATTCGGGCTCAGCACAGTCAACCGGCTAAAGTCGCAATTATCTCGCGCATCCAATCCGCTATTTCCGGCACCCGTTCACAGACCTATGGGCCCACCAAAACTCACCGACGTCAACTGGAAATTGGCCGGGAGCAATTTGCTGAGTTTGAAGCAGAACTCGATTCTGTGCTTCAGGGAGATTGGAAGACATTGTTAGAGCAGCTCAAATCCGCAGGAGCTCCTTGGATTCCTGGACGTGAATGGTAATTGGATTGGAAAAAATTATGTTTGGAGCCACTGTTCGTTTGGCTTGATCCTTAAGCTGACGAAAATCTGCACCAACACAAGAGGGGGCAGTTGATCAAATCCTTGCATTACATGCGTGAAGGCTAAGCCATGACGGTAAATCCGTCATGGCGACAATACCTGTTTACCGCTTAGTATTGTTTTTCCTATTGCGTTTTTATCGGGTCTGCGGGACGAGTAGGGAGTTTCATCGGATTTTCTCTCATCATGCGCAGCACTTCAGCTATTCCTCGTTCCAATTGGGGATCTTTCCCTTCAATAACCGATTGTGGATCGTTTTCAACAATGATATCAGGATCAACCCCGTGGCCCTCGATGATATAAGATCCGTCTGTGTCATTGGTAGCTTGCAAGGGGACAAACACCGTGCCGCCGTCCAGCAGAGGGCCTCGACTGGAGATGCCTACCACGCCTCCCCAAGAACGTTTTCCAATCAACGGACCAAGGCCCGCTTTACGAAAGCGATGTGGAAAAATATCGCCATCGGAGGCTGAAGTTTCGTTGATGAGACAAACTTTGTGGCCGTGAAAGACAGTTGCGGGATACGTTCCGGGTTCATTACTGGAATAACCAAAGCGTGTGCCGAGTAATTTTGTATCCAGGCGCTCAATGATCCACTGCGACACGTTGCCTCCGCCATTGCTGCGCACATCAACGATCAAACCTTCCTTGCGGATCTGGGGATAGAACCACTTGATAAACTCATAAATGCCGGGCCCTCCCATATCTGGAATGTGAAAATAACCAACTTTCCCGGATGTCATTTTATCTACCTTGGCCATGTTCCCCAATACCCAGTTAAGGTAGAGTAACGATTTTTCGGATGTGATGGGGCGGTAAGTGATCTCTCGAGCACCTTCTTCCTCTGGTTGATCGTTTACGGTGAAAACCACCGGGTCAGTTTTGTGTTGCAAAAGGCGATAGGGATTATCATTTCCATTCAATGGTTCTCCATCGATAGCCAACACATAATCACCTTCATTCAGGTTGATGCCCACCTCTGTGAGCGGTGAACGATATTTGGTCTCCTCATTATGCCCTCTCAAAATTTTTGAAATACGATACTTTTTGTGATTCTCATCCAGTTCAAATCGGGCACCAGGTAGTCCCACCTTGGGGCGATCAGGTATCTCGAAATCTCCCCCGGCAATATATGCATGTCCCACATTCAATTCAGAAATCATCTCACCGATGACGTAATTCAGGTCTGAACGGTGAGCAACGTGTTCGACCAAGGGCCGGTATTGATTTCCAATGGCTTCCCAATCGAATCCATGCATATTTTCGACATAGAAAAAATCACGATACCTGCGCCAAACTTCGTTGAAAATCGTGAGCCACTCCTCAGCAGGTTTGCGATCAACCATGAGCCCGGAAGTTGAAACAATTTTTTTGCCCGGAGCACCAGATTTCACATCGTATCTGGTATAATTGCCTTGGGCGCGCACCAAAATCTTTTTGCCATTCGCAGAGATGGCCCATCCTCCGGCTCCTTCTACGAAAGGTTTTGATTGACGTTCTTTGAAATCGAAAAGGTGAATGCTCGGTTTCTCATTCGAGCCACGCCCGTAAAAACTAGCGCCGGAAGTTGAGTAAAGCAGGTAATCTTTCGTCGCTCCCAGGCTGCTTATGTTTCCAGGGGATACCGGGACACGGACTGTTCGTTGAGCAAGTCCATCCAAGTCGATGGCAATGGGATCTTTTTTCGATTCATTTTGGTCCTTTTGCGCGATTTCACCCTCATGAGTGTCCTTTTCCTTATTTTCGACTTCATCAGCCTCATCCTCTTTTTCCTCATCCTCAATAGCAACTTCATCAGACTCGGGGGCAAAAAGATTTTTTACGTCCTTCCGTAGCGCCAGGGCATAGATCTGAACGTCTCGGCTACCGGCATAATTCCATTCTATGGAAGAAATCTGCGGCGCAAATTCACGCCGGGACAGGTAGAAGAGATAGTTTCCCTCTGGATCCCATACGGGTGAACCGACATCGAAATGCGGATCCGTAATGGGGTGCACTTTTCCTTCAGCGACGGACCATAGGTGCAGGCGATCAAAATTATTTGATTCCCGCATGGTGAAGGCGAGGTGACCGCTGCATGCGGACCAAGTGTAGTCCGAGATGCCTCCGCGTGGAGAATCGATGATTTCAATCACTGCTTTGTCTTCGATGGTCAGCACAAAGAGTTTTCCGTCTTTGTCAGCGTAAGCCAGTCGTTTGCTGTCCGGTGACCACTTTGGAGCGCTCAGCATCACTTGGTGCTCGGTTGTCAATGCTTCAGGTTCACCACGGCCACTTTGATCGATGAGATAAAGTTGTTCCTCACCGGTCAGGTCCGAAACGAAGGCGATCTTGCGTCCATCGGGCGACCACCTTGCATGTTTGTCGTGTGCATCAGAAGAGTTGGTCAGATTGCGAGTACTCCCTTTTTCAACCGGAGCGGTAAATACATCGCCGCGCGCAACAAAAAGTGCACGATTTCCCTGCGGCGAGAGTTCATAGTCTTCGATATTTTTCTCTGCAGAGTATCGGGAAGGGCGCATTGCCAATCCATCGTCAGGTACGGTAACAGATAAGCGCGTTTCTTTCTTGGATTCGATGTTGTAAATCGCCAGCACACCATCCGTTTCAAAAATGATTTGCGACTTGTTGTCAGAGGAAGGCCATCGCACGTCCCAATCTTGGTGATGGGTCAGTGCTTCTGAAATTTTGGTCTCATGGTTGTAACGGTAAAGATTGAGACGACCTCCACGATCAGATGCGAAGTAAAGATGTTCTCCGATCCACATGGGGTCACGTTCCGTTCGTACACTGTTGTCAATAGGAGTGGTTTGATGGGTTTCCAGATCGAATATGTAGAGATCCTGAGCCCATCCACCTTCATAGCGCTTCCATGTTCGAAAATCCCGGAAGAGCGGTGAGTAGAGAATTTCTGTTCCATCAGGTGAAAAATCCCCCGCTCCCGAAGTTGGCATAGGTAGCATAGTAGGTAAACCACCCGATACATCCACAGTGTAGAGGGCGGTGAGTGTCTTGCCTCCATCTGCATCGCGAAGGGAACGGAAAAGAACTTTCGTTCCATCGGGGGACCATCCATAAACTTGATGATCGTATCCCCAACGCGGAGGTAATGGGCCCGCTGCCGGATAATAAGTCAATTGCCTTGGAATGCCTCCTGTCGTTGGAATGACATAGACCTGCTCGTCTCCATCATATTGGCCGGTGAAGGCGATCCATTTTCCATCGGGTGAAAATTTTGGAAAGAGTTCTTGTCCGGGATGTGCCGTCAATCGTGAGGCTTGGCCTCCCACGGTGGAAACTTTCCAGAGATCTCCCCCATAGCAGAAAACAGCAGTCGTTCCACTAATGTCGGGAAAGCGTAGGAGTTTGGTTTCGGCTTTGATTTCATCGGAGATCAAAAATCCCAGCCCACATATTGCGAACCAAATCTTAAAGGTCGTATGTTTTATCATTAGGTTGTCTTAATGGCTTATAACATTCAGAGCTTTGATCCATCTGAAAGCTATTCAAAAATATTTCCGGTTTTTCAATGCCGATCCCTTCGTGGCCTTGTCGGACGAATCACTCTCTCACCATATGAGTATGCCGGTGACCATGAGTGAAATTCCGAATAAGTCCAAGATGCCTTAAGAGGAAAAGTGTCAACCAGTGAGATCGGGATATTAACTGCTCGTGGAAACGGTATCGTTCAAATGAAAATAGAAGGGGGCAGAGTCAATTGGGTTTCATGTTTCGTGAAACTCACAACATTTATGCAGGTTATAAGTGTGTGGTTTGGCTCCTATAAAAAAGTGTGCCAATCAGAATTCAAAAGGAGGCAAATGATCATCCCCCATTAAGAGGTTTTCACGTCGTAGCTCGGCACCTCTTGATCGGATTTCTTCCACACTCTGAACCCCGACCAATCGCATGGCTCGGTCTAGATCGGATTTTAAGATTTCAAAAGCCCGGTTCAATCCGGCATAGCCTCCGGCTCCGACACCCGCTGCTGTAACGCGTCCAATGCCGACGGCCTTTAATCCGTAGGTCAATGCGATGAGTATGTCGGTTCCATTTCGGATGCCTCCGTCCATCATGAAATCGAGTTTTGTGTCTCCCACTTTAGGCATCTCATTGACGACAATATGGAGGGCCGGTGGGACACGATCCTGTTGACGTCCACCATGGTTGGACCAAACAACACCTGTTGCACCCATTTCCTCAGCTTTTCTTGCATCATAGGCACAGTGTACTCCCTTGATGATGAGAGGATGTTCGTCTCCCCAGGCTTCCTTGATCCATTTAAGATCCTCCCAGGTCACTGCAGATGCAGCGAGTTGGGATCCGATGTCGGTATAAGGCATTGGCTGGCCTTTTTCATCGATCACGTTCACGAACTGGATCAAACCTCCATCCATGAAATGGTCGATCAGCCAGGGCAATCTGGGTATCATTTGCGGGGCCAGGGCCATTTTTCTCAGGGCGAGTTTGATCATGTCCCCGATCTCAAGTCCGCTAAAGGGAGCGGCTGCTTCCATTGGTTTCATTCGAGCATGCATCGCGCGCATCCCGGAAACTCCGGTGTCCATGGTCAATATCAATCCCTTGAAACCAGCTTTTTTTGCACGATCAATCCCTCGAAGCGCTGTTTCCCGTCCACCACAAAGGTAAAGTTGGAACCAGCATGTTCCTTTGGATGCCGCAGCAACCTCCTCCAAGGGGGTACCCGAAAGGGTGGAAAGGGACATCACCGTTCCGTATTCACCGGCGACGCGAGAGGCGACCGCATCCGCTTTTGGGTAAAGGGAACGTAAACTACCGACGGGTGAAATGAACCAGGGCACATTGAGTTCCTGGCCAACGACCGTCGTGCTCATGTCCAGGTTTGGAAATTTTAACGCCCCATATGCGGTGGTTTGAGATTGTTGGAATGCGCGTACGTTGCCGCGCATGGTGGTTTCAGCGTCGGCACCACCTCGAAAATATTCGGAAACGATGGGGGGAACCCTCCTCTGCATCATTTTCCACAGGTCCTCCGTCGTCAGTGCATCGGAGATTTTTTGCTCTAGTCGGCTCATTTCCTTCTGATACTTACACGATTGAAGGATTCAGGCGATTCAAAATTTTAGAATCTAGTCTGCGATGGCGATAGGTTGCGAATGATCTCCAAACGAGTGGTTCAAAAAGTCGATAGCGGGTTAATGAAATTTCGATGCTGGATTCAGCGAGTAGAGTAAAATGTTGGTGTCGATCCCAATCATATTGGACTATTGGATTTGCTTGATCTCGTTTTGGATTGCCAGTTCCTTCAAATTCAGCTGATCAAAATTTTCGACAAAAAGATTCCTTTGAATCAAAGGCAAAGCCTTGTTCTTGGTATTGAGGGGAGGGTGTGTGCGGCTCATGTATTCCAAACCCCGTCGCATAACTTCTCCAAAAGACATTTGTCGTTCCTTGGCGATTCGCTTAGCTTTTCGGTATAAGTCTTCGGGGATCTGAACCTGTGTTTTTATCATGACGGCTATTTGATATCATAACGAAAGAGTGTCAATGATTGGATCCGTTTCCTCGCAAGGTTTCATGAATTGAAAAGTATTTTTTTGTAACGGAAAACTTCTTTTCATGCTCTACATCCCCCGTAGAACCCATAACAATATCAAATTTACTAAAATGATCAGGAATTTTGCCACATTCATTGTTGCTGTGTTTTTTGCGGTGACACTCCCTTTGGATCATACTCAAGCCCAAGGATTCGGAAGAGGTCCCAGGGTGGTATCACCTGAAGTCCAAGGAGAAAAGGTCACTTTTCGAATGCTTGCTCCCGATGCGAAAACCGTGAAGCTAGTCGGCTCCGATATTCCGGGGAATCAACAAGGTGTCGATATGGCCAGGAATGACGATGGTATTTGGGAGGCAACTCTTGAGGTCGCGCCAGGCTACTACCGTTATCATTTCAACATAGATGGAATCTCAGTCAATGATCCGAGAAATACCGCCACCAGTGAATCCGTTGGAAATACATGGAGCCTGGTAGGTGTCCCGGGTTTAAAATGGATGGACACACAAGATGTCCCTCACGGAGCAGTGGCTGAAATCACTTATCACTCATCCTCCCTTGATGCTGTTAGGCGCATGCACGTCTACACACCTCCGGGGTATCAAAGAGGAGAGGGGACTTTTCCTGTGTTTTATTTATTACATGGGGCAGGGGACAGTGATGATTCATGGACCACCGTGGGACGTGCCGGTTTCATCCTCGATAATCTGATTGCTGAAGGGAAGGCGAAACCCATGATTGTGGTCATGACAGCGGGACATGCAGGCCCATTTCGATTTGGGGGTCCGGATGCATTCACCGATGATTTTGTGGATGATGTGATGCCCTACATCGAAAAGCACTATCGGGTCAAATCAGATCGAAGCAACCGTGCGATTGCCGGATTGTCCATGGGGGGCGCACAAACTTTGAATATCGGGATTCCACACCTTGAGAAGTTTGGCTATCTCGGAGTCTATAGTTCAGGGATTTTTGGCATCATTCCTCGCCCCAACCGACCCGCACCAACGGAGCCCAGCTTTGAAGAAAGACATCAGGCCATCCTTGAGAATACTGCATTGAAAAAGGGGTTGAAATTGATGTGGTTTGCGACGGGTAAAGAAGATTTTCTGCTGGAGACTTCTCGGGCTACGGTGGATTTGTTCAAGAAGTATGACTTTGATGTTGTTTATGAAGAAGGCGAAGGAGGGCACACATGGATTGTCTGGCGTCAATACCTGAAAGAATTCGCTCAGAAATTATTTCAGTGATATCGAATGCTGATCTGCTTTTTTTGGGAGCGTGAGGCGCTGTAAAGCGAAGGTCTATTGTGTTGGAAACATGGAATGCTCCAAGGTAATCAACGAGGTTCTTCCGCAACGACTTGGTGTCGCCAGCGGGCGGGGAAGGGATTCCAGCGATTGGATTGGAGGCGATCCCAGTTCCAGATCTTGCCGTCCGAAGTCATCCCGGCGCCGTTTGTCAAATAAACCCAATCGCTGCGATGACCGATTCTTCGGATGTCAATCGGTTTGATGATCATCTCTTGGTCCAGGTTGGTATCCCAATTTTCCGCCAGCAAGTCCGCCGCATAAAGTTCTCCTCTCTGATTGATCCAACGGAATTGGGTTGGAGATTCATCATCATCCGAGGGTGAATATTGTGCCAGGTCGGGGATATCCACACGACAAAGGAATCGGTAGCGTCTTGACTTGATGATCTTTTTTTGTTCGGCACTTAAGAAATTGAAAGAAGGAGTTATGATCCAAAAAGAACCGTCTTCAGCTTCAGCCAGAAATTGGTCGGTGTGAGGGTGAATTGATTTCCATTTTTTAAAATCGAACACTTGCACCAATTCATTCGGATCAGGTCGTTCACCTTGAGGAAGACCAGTGTAAACTCGACCAATCCCCCACGTCCACAGTGTACCATTCTCTTTGAGTGCGATGATTCCAATAGGAGTGCGTGCTATTTCTTTCCAGGTATACTGAGGAAACATGGGCTTAAATGGGGCTAGAGTTTTTGTATAGGTGTTTCCTTCTTTCTCGTAATGAGCCCCCCACAACACTTGATGTTCATCCAGTGCGTAGATGGCGGTAGGCATGGCGCATAAATATTTAAACCGAAAATCCGGTGCCATTGGTTCCGGTTGGATTGCGTATGTCGCTATTGTGTCAGATCTGGCTGCCTGGATCTCCGACTCTTGACTCCAATTGAAAAGCTTTCCAGATGTATCCAGAACGAACCGATGGTAAAAAGTCGCATCTGTCGCTGTCACCAAAGCTTCCGAAACTAAATCACGACCCTGGGGAACGGAGCGATTCAGAAGAATGGGTTTAACTGCAGGAGTGAATGGTGTTGGGATATTGTAGAGAGACCCTAATCTTAATAATTCCTTGGAATCTACCAAAGATAGGCGTCCATCTGGTTTCAAGGCTATCGATGACAAGCTGTGCATATTATCACCAAGCCTGGGATGGACTTTCCTGATCGAATTCCTGGTGCCCGGTTTTGGTTCGTGTGAGAACAGGTTTTCCTGACTCCATGCATCGGTTCGGATATGGTTTGCCGACAGGATTTCAATGGGTTTTAAAGTGGGTTCCCTTAAGGTCAGTCGTTCCCAGGAACGATCCACCATGATGCCTGACCAAAGTGCGATGATGAAGAAACTCCATCCCCAGTGTTTCAAGTTCTGCAGTTTGTGCTGCCGGAGAATATGGGGTGCTTCAAAATTCTTCCTACTCCAATAAACTGCCATGAAGCTGACGAGCAACAGAACTCCCGTAGGAACAGCAAAGTATCCGATTGGGAAATGAGTGCTCATGTCCTCCATGTTTAAGACATTGATGAATCCCAAAAAGAAGGCCATCAGTGGAAGTAATCCCAGGGAGAAGCTGAATGATCTTAGATAGGAAGCACTCAATGACGAAAGGTAAAGACTCAGATTGGCAATGACCACTGCGGCAATGTTAAGGATGATGAATGCGGTGTATTTTGTTTCAGGCTTAAAGGATTCGAACAATATCCTGTTGTCATAGGACCATGGTAATCCAATCGTGAAAAGCCAACTGAGAAACAGGCACAATGACAGTTTAATCATCCATTTAACTCGTTTGGAGAGTGGAAGCATCAGTTCCCATGTGATGACATCCTGCCTGCGATTGTCCGCTATGGCCAGTGCAGCGATGGAGCAGGGTAGGAGGAAAATCATGTAACGAAACATGCTTGGCAACATGGCGATGAGCTTTTGTGTTTCATCATTCGTGTGGACCGAAGCGGATCGATTCACGGCCCAATAATGGGTAACCCAGATGGCAGCTACCATCACCAGACCAATGACAATATTCAGTTGCTGGATGTGGATTTCATTGAGGAGATATTTTCGAAAAGGACTCGGACCTTTGCGGCTACTGATTTTCCTGGTTGGTTGCTCAGTTTTTGACTTACGAAAACGTAATTCCAGGGCCTTACCTTCAGTTCCAATATCTTCCCATTGCAAAAATAATCGTTGAGCTGCGATTAATCCCCATGCTCCGTATGCCAGGAATACGCACCAAACCCACCAGCGTAATCCGGTGAAAACAGCTTCAGTCGATTGCATGTTTGCGGGCAGAACCAGGGATGCACACCACAGAGCCAGCACCCACAAAAACGGTAGGCAAACAACCGTCAACCATAAGGCCGCTGTTGGGTTTTTCAGTTTGAGATTATAGTAGATTCCGGGCCCAAAGCATCCGATCAGTATGCAGGGAAGTGCTGTGTAAAGTTGGTCTCCATTGGCAAGGTTTTCCAATGTGCCTTCTGCCACCAATAACAGGATACTCAACAGGCATCCGAAAATCAGGTAGGTCGTTAACATTGGAAACAGTTTGTAGTACCAGAGTTGACGACGGGTTTGGGGTTGTGTGAGCCAGTTTGCGAAAAAGCGCTCTGATATTTCAAACCCGAAGGCAGTGGTTGTGATGTGCGACAGTAGAAGAGCGAATAAACCTACAGTCCAAAAATTGCTGAACGAAGCTTGAGTGTTGTTGACCCAAATGTGATAAATCCACAACAGGGCAATCAATCCTGTTCCAGCCAGAATGGACCCCTTCAATAGCCGTATTTCTTTTTTAAGAATGGGATTTAACATGGCTTTGACGATGTTCTTTTACGGTGGAAAGGAAGATGTCTTCCAGGGTGAGTGAATCGATGGACAAACTTTCCGGAGACATGGATTCAGCCCATTGACGAGCTGGTGCAGAATCTCCTCTCAAGGTGATTTCGACCTGCCTTCCATCTTGTTGATATTCCAACAGGTTCGGGTGCTCAAAGTGATTTCCAGGTGGTTCTGGCAAACGACAACGTAAACGCTTGAATTCAGATTGAGCCTGTTCCGTGGGCAAGGTCAGCAGTTCTTTGCCTTGTTCAATGATGGTAAATTCGTCAATTAATCCTTCGAATTCGGTGATGAGGTGAGTGGATACAAAAACCGTTCGGTTTTCCGGATCGCCGTCCTGATAGGCTCCGATCACCGTGCGAATAAACTCGCGTCGAATCAAAGGGTCCAGACCCGATGTCGGTTCATCCAGGATCAGTAGTTCCGGCTCAGGACAGAGCGCACCAATCAGTGCCACCTGCATCTTTTGACCTTTCGATAATTCGTTGACCTTGTGGCCGGGGTCGAGTTCGAACTGATCAATCAGTTTGCTTTGTAGTGTTTGGTTCCAATCCTCGCGGAAGGCAGCGAGGTATTCAAAATAATCCTGGATGGACATCCAGTTATAAAAGCCGATCTGATCAGGGACATAGCACAGCTTTGATTTGACGGGAACTTCGTGAACAGCCGGGTCGAGTCCGAATAACCGGACCTTGCCTGAAGTGGGTTTGAGAAGGTCGAGCATGCACTTGATGGTGGTAGTTTTACCGGCACCGTTTCGACCGAAGAATCCGTAACATCGACCTGCCTGAACTTTCAAATCCAGACCATTCACGGCATCCGTCCGGCCGTACTGCCGCACGAGGTTTTCAATATAAATGACAGGCTTGCTCATAACTTTGAGATTGAATTCAAGGTGATTGATTTACTTCCTGGACTGTTTTAAGGGCTTTTCTTTTTTCAAGTGGAAAGAACCGAGACGCTCTTCGACGGTTTTCATGAAAACTTCATGCGAAACCTGCAGGTGATGGGCCTGAACGATGGCCGCATCAATGACTTCTTTCAGCATTTCCTTTTTGGCGCTCTCTTTTAATGGGGAACTCAATTCGCAAACAAAGCATCCCCGGCCCGGACGATGTTCAACAATCCCTTGTCGTTCCAATTCGCTGTAGGCCTTGGAAACAGTGTTTCGATTGATGCGTAGTTCCTCGGCAAGAGTGCGAATACCCGGGAGAGCCTCACCAGCCCGCAAGGCACCACTCGCGGCAGCCATTCGGACCTGCTCCACTATCTGAAGGTAGGTTGCCTTGCCGGAACTGAAATTAAGTTCAAGAAACATGGTGGACTTAATGGTTAAGTGACATAGGAAATTAGGTCACAAGGTTTGCGATGTCAATCGGAAAAATCGTTGTTTTGATTTAATTTAGTTCAACACATTAACAGCGTTGGATTTCGATCAATTTCATCACGGGATGAGATTTTGATTTGGATTCTAGAAGATGGACTTCAAAAAGGAGCGACCAGTCGGCGTGGCCTTCAGGATCCAGGATGGTTTGTCGAACTGTCCATAGATTTTCTTCTTTGTCGTTGATCTGAATCCATTTTGGATTGCGCGCGTCCGCATCCATTCGGATGTATTCATGTTCGTCGAAATAAGGTCCGAGTGCGTCTTCCAGTTTGGGAAAGGGCCAATCCACATTTTCCTGATCTGCAAATTCTGCCAACCTTTGTCCGGCCTCATCCAAATGGTTCATGGCTATCAAACGCAGGATGGAAAAAATTTGATTTCGAAGAACGACTTCAAATGCCTTTCGGTTTCGGAATGGATCCAGGTAATCGGGTTCCGGCTGCTCAGGAGATTCGTTCTGCTTTTGTTGGCTTTTTTCCAGAAACGCCTGTGGATCGCGCATTTTTTCCCATTCATCCAGAAGGCTTGAATCCGTTTGTCGGATCATCAGCTCGAGAAACAAAGTCGCTTCCCTTACTTCAGGGGTATTGAATTCTTCGGGAACCGTTTGGGTCAGGACTTTGTATACTTCGGTGACGTATCGAAGGAGTACTCCTTCCACCCTCTGGAGGCTGTATTTTCTAATGTAGTCATCAAAGGATAAGAATGATTCGACCATTTCACGTGCGATGGACTTGGGGCGGATATTTTCTTCACCTACCCATGGGTGGGTTTTTGAAAATTGATTAAATGTTTCGTAAATAAACTCTCGATTAGGTTTTGGATGTTCCAGTTTTTCGAGTTCCTCCATTCGCTGATCGTATTCCATTCCTTCCGCTTTCCATTCAGCGATCTTCTGCTCTTTGACCTTGTCAAGTTGCTTGCGCAGGACATGGATCGGATCTTCCAGGATCGATTCAGTTAAGGTAATCAAATCCAGAGCATAATCTGGATTTTCCTGATCCAGTGCTGGCAGCGTATCGATCATGTAAAGTGCGAGGATTTGGTTGAGGGAAAAATCTTCCTGTAGATCCATGTTCACTCGCACATGAGCCCCTTGATTGGCTTCGGGTTTAATCCATTCGATAATGCCTCTATCCAAGAGAGAGCGAAACAATTGCCAGGCTCGACGGCGAAGTGCTTTTTTGGATGCCTCCGTTTCATGGCAGTCGCGAATCAAATTTCTGAGTGCAGTGCATCCGTCTCCGGGTCTGCTGAGTACATTCAGTAAGGTTCCGTGAGTGATTTGGAATCTTGAAGTGAGCGGTTCGGGGGTTGCCTGAATGAGACGTTCGAAGGTTTTTTGATCCCAGGGTACATAACCTTTTTGAGGAGGCTGCTTTTTGACAAATTTCTTTTTCTTCTTTGGGTTTTCTGCCGCCTTACGTTCCATCTTCAGGTTTTCAATGACATGTTCAGGAGCCATGGCGATTACCCAACCCTTGTCATCAAAACCTTTGCGTCCTGCCCGACCGCAGATTTGATGAAAATCACGCACAGTCAATATGCCTGTTTTTTGTCCGTCATATTTGCAGAGACGAGTTAACAGCACCGTACGAATGGGGACGTTGACCCCCACACCCAAGGTATCCGTTCCGCATATGAGTTTCAGTAATCCCTTTTGCGCCAAGCGCTCGACCAGAATGCGGTATTTTGGAAGTAATCCTGCGTGATGAATGCCGATACCATGCCTGAGATATTTTTTGATATCCTTTCCATATGGGCTCGTGAATCGCACCTCAGCCAGCATCTCGGAAATCTGTTTCTTTTCATCCTTGGAGCAGACATTGATGCTTGTGAAATTCTGGGCATTTTGGGCCGCCTCCATTTGGGTGAAATGAACAATATAAATGGGGGCCTTGTTGTCACTGACCAGGTTTTCGACCACTTGTTCCATGGGAGTTTCCTCATAACTGAATTCTAATGGAACAGGTCGATCAAAAGACTGAACCAACTGAGTGTTGACTCCTGTCAATCGAGTTAATGCGTCTGTAAAAAACTCCACATTCCCCATGGTTGCCGACATGAGTAGGAATCTGGATTGGGAGAGGGTGAGCAGGGGAGTTTGCCAGGCTCCACCCCGGTCTCGGTCGGAGTAGTAGTGGAACTCATCAATGATCACGTCATGCACCTCAGCCTGATTTCCTTCGTGGAGTGCGATGTTGGCGAGGATCTCTGCAGTGCAGCAAAGGATGGGAGCCTTGCGGTTGACTGTGGCATCACCGGTCATCAATCCTACTTGTTCTGCGCCGAATCGACCGCACAGGTCCAGGAACTTCTCGTTCACTAGAGCCTTGATCGGAGAAGTGTAAACC
Source organism: uncultured Verrucomicrobiota bacterium (assembly GCA_964342825.1). Lineage (GTDB taxonomy): Bacteria > Verrucomicrobiota > Verrucomicrobiia > Limisphaerales > AAA164-E04 > AAA164-E04. The sequence goes on along the minus strand of CAYFHO010000056.1, from coordinate 3,024 downwards.
GACTTGCTTCCTTGTGCCAGGGACTTGAAATGAAGCGCCATGGCCACCAGGGATTTTCCAGAACCTGTCGGTGTATTCAGGATGACATTGTTGTCGTCAAAAAGCTCAAGGATGCCCTCTTCCTGGGCAGGGTACAACTCCAGGTTGATATCCATGACATAATCCATGAATACTTCCAAAAGCTTTTCACTGGTGGCTTCCTCAGTCGTGGAAAAGTGTTTTTTGATTAACTCAAACAGATTCACAAGGCAGGCGAGCATGACCGAGTTCAGGGGCAAACGCGAGTGAATTCCAGTTTGGATTCATCTTCACCCAACCGCACACTTTTTATTCAAGTGTTTCATACCCCAACTCCTCCCATCTGCCGTTCTCCTTGATGAATAAAATACCCATATCACGCCAGAATCCGAGTCTCGCAATGGTGTGGCTGATCAATGCGCTGGTACGCTGGTTCTGAGAGTTGATCAAGTCATTTTGGGCATCCACAAGATCCAGGGCCAGACCCAGTCCGAGTTCACGTTTGAGCAACTCTTCTTCTCGGCGGTTTTGACTCAAATTGACACGCACTTCACTGATTTCAAATTCTCTTCTTCGTTGTTCCAGATTGCGCCATCCGTCCTGAATATCCAACTTCATTTGATCAATGAATTGTTCCTGCTGCCTTTGTGCTCGATCAAAAGCGATCAGTGCGGAACGGTAGTTGTTTCTTTCCCGTTTTCGATTGATTGGAAGATCGAGCCCCAGAGAGGCTGTCCAGGATCGTTGTTTCAAATCAGGTAATTGAAATCCACTGCCCGGACGACTGGAAATGTTGCCCCCCAACGAGACATCCAGATCTGCTTGCAAACCATCAGCTGCAATTCGAATACGTCTTTCTGTATCCTGTAAGCGATCCCTCACATTTTCCAGATCCAACCTTGTTTGAAGGGCGGTTTGTATGGCCTGGCTGGCTGTGATGGATGGATGATGGATACTCAGGTTGTCGAGTTCACTTTCATCGAGAACAAGGGAAGTGTCCATTGACAAGCCCAGATCAATTTTGAATCGATCCCTGGAAAGTTGATAATTTCGTATGGCGCTGATCCATCCTTGTTCCGTGGACAGCAGGGATTCTTTCAATCGATTCAATTCGGACAAAGGAGTCTCACCTACATCCGCTCGTGCCTGTTCCCGTTCCACGCTGACCTTGAAACTCTCATATCCCTGAAAAGCATTTCTTACACGATCCCTGTTTTGAAGCACCTGGTAGTAACTTGCAACGATATCCACGGTGAATTCCTTGCGGAATCTTGTGAAATTACGGAGTGCATAAAGCAGGTTTCGCTCTGCTTGAGTGAGGTTTTCAATGGCAATTCGGTAGCCTGCTCCACGTAACAATGGCTGGGTGATGCTGGCGCCCAGTGCGGATGACGTTGCCCAACTGGAGTCATTGGAAACGAATCTCACAAAATCTGTCGAAAAATCCGTTGCAATACGTCCCCCTGTTCTCAGAAGCCAGTTGAAACCGATCCCGCTGCCGCTGTTCACCGTTTTTTCACGTGTGATTTCATCAACCCCGGTCGCGGTGTTCTCGGCGATTCTTTGGCGATCGGTGTATGAAACATCAGCGCCCCCGCCAAAGATCGGGGTGTATTGAAAGCGGGCCAACGCCAGATCCAGTGCCTGCAAATAGAGATCCTCCTTCTGTGTGAGGTAGGTGCGGTTGTAACGAGTGGCCAGGTCTACGGCTTTTTCCAATGAAACAACCCTTGCTCCCACTTCGGATTGCCCTGTCGCTCCCAGGAATGGTTCCAGGGTCTGGTGTTCGGGTAAGTCCAGGAGATCGGTTGGATCCAGTTTCTCCAATTGGAACCCAGGATCCATGTTATCTACCAGCGGGGTTTTTTCGGCAATCAGCTCTGCAGCCTCTCTATTTGCACTGACCTCGTAATGTTTGGTGGAACACCCGGTGATCAGATAGAAAATGCATGCACATGCCATCAGGGCAGGGGATAATGGAACCCTTTTACCTGGGTAAGTATTTCCAGATTCAGTTTTGTATTGTTTGTGCGAGCTATGATTCATTCCTGCTAAAAATAACTGGCTGATTTTTTATTCCTGGCGAACGGCTTCGACCGGGCTCAGACAAGCAGCCTTGTTCGCCGGGTAAATTCCAAAGATCAGCCCTGTGGCTGCTGAAACCGAGAAAGCCAAAAGCGGAGACCACCATGTGACAATGGTGACCATGTTGGTCGCCATCCCGACAATCCAGGGTATCAGGATTCCCAGAGAGACGCCCAGCAAACCGCCTGAACTTGCCAGTAAAGTGGTTTCGGTCATGAATTGGGATAGAATGTCTTTACGTGTGGCTCCCAATGCGCGCCGAATACCGATCTCACGAGTACGTTCTGAAACACTTGCCAGCATGATGTTCATGATACCGATCCCTCCAACCAGCAGTGAGATCCCAGCGATCGATCCCAGTACCGTGTTGAATATACGTTTGGTTCTCAAAGCTTGACGCATGAGCATGAGTGGAACGATGACTTCAAAATCATTCTTCTCGTGGGTCTGCGATAATCGGGCTTTGATGGCCTCGGCGATACTTTCCACTTCCTCCAGTTTCTCAACTCGTAAGGTGACTTCATGAAGCTCTACCGCCTCTGCCTCAAAATACCTGCCAATTCGCTTGACACTTGTTTCTCCGAAATATCTTTTTGCCGTTGATATTGGGATGAAAATTTTGGGTGGAGATTCAGCGTCTTCCGTGTCCTTGTCTGCACTTGTTTTTTGGGTATTTGAGGCTGTCGTCGAGGGTTTCAAAATCCCGACAACTTCAAAATAGTGCCTGCCCATACGAATCGAACTGCCCAGGACCTGATGGATGGGAAAGAGAGTTTCTTCAAGTGAATTCTCAATGACGCAGACTTTGGCGTTTTGTTCAAGGTCACGCTGCGTCAGGAATCGACCGTGGGTGAGGGACATTTGTCTTAACCCAAGTTCGTCACTTTTGTTAAGTTACAAAAGTACGGTTGTTGTAAATCA
>CAYFHO010000055.1:0-38509 GCA_964342825.1 uncultured Verrucomicrobiota bacterium | reverse complement strand
ACACAACTAATTCTAACAATGAAAATATGAAATCCCCAAACTTTGGTGTAGACCCTGCAAAATGGCTCCAGAGGTTGGACTCGAACCAACAACCGATCGGTTAACAGCCGATTGCTCTACCATTGAGCTACTCTGGATCCCAGATGGAGCTGGGAATTTATGAATCGGGGAGGGGTTCGTCAATAGCTTTTAGTGGGTTTTTGTCAATTTTTTGACGTTTTGATGGTTTAAGCGCGCTACCGCTTCGCGGGATCTTCGAGATGATCGCAGGTTAACGCAGATAGAGGGGAACCAAGTGGAGGAGGGGTATGGCGTAATTAACTTTGGCCTTTAGTCGGTCTGAATGATTTCAATGCCTCGTTCTCGGAGGATTGCCAAACTGGTTTGGGGGGCACGAGCGTCGGTGATGATGGTGTCTACCTGATCCAGTTCGCAGAGGTAGGAGACGGATTTGCGTTCGAATTTGGTGTGGTCCAGGCAGAAGATGACTTTTTGGGCGGCTCGGATCATTTCTTTTTGAATGTCGATCAGGAGGTTGTGGGAGTTGGTGATACCTTCCTCGGTGATGCCTCCGGATCCCATGATCGCAATGTCTGCATGGATGCGTGAAAAGGATTCGACCGCCAAGGGACCGACTAGAACGCCTAGTCTCGGATAAATTACGCCTCCGGACAGGATCACTTCCACCATACCGTTCGAGGCATAAAGGTTAGCGACGGGGAGGGAATTCGTGATAATCTGGGGCGCTTTGCTTTCCAGATACTTGGCGACGTGGTATGCGGTGGTGCCGGCATCGATGATGACGCTCTGATTGCTTGGAATGTAGTCAGCGCAGGTTTTGCCGATCTTTTCCTTCTCGTCAATTTCACGAGTGTCACGCTCAGTAAAAATGAATTCTTCCGATTTGGGTTGAATCAAGCGAGCGCCGCCGTGGGTTCGTTTGAGTTGACCTTTGCTTTCAAGATGTGTCAGGTCCCGGCGCACCGTAGATACCGATGCGTCCACCAGCTCTGAGAGTTCCTCCAATGAGGAAAACTCCGATTTCTGCAGGTAATCAGTGATTCGTTTCTGGCGTTCTTCCGCTTGCATGTTTTTTCGTTGAACCGCAGATTTTGCATCGCCGCTCAGCGGGGACTGCGAGATTGACGCGGATTTTTTCACAAAGGTCCTATGAAATCTGGTATATAAGTTAGGTATTAAGGGGAGCCGAACCTACCTGTTCCCAGGATAAAAACTATCTGCGATCATCTGTGAAATCTGCGGTTAAATAATTAACGCATTCTTATTTCAACAAGTTTGCACATTGTCACAGAATCGTCACTCAAAAACTTTCAATATCTACCAATTAAATCTTATCGATACTCTTTGTTCTCATCTGCAAGTAGTTCTGGGTGAGGCTACGAATGTGAATAGTGGTAGAATATGGTAGATATTGATAGATATTTCTTGACTTTTTTCTCGATTTGGAAGATTTTGTTGCTTATCAATAAACCTATGTCCAGTCCAACTACCATTCCGCATCGAGCTGTCGTCGAGCACTGGGTGCGTCAGGCGGTTTATCAAAGGCTTGGTCAGTCTGTGCCTCGGGTGGCTCAGGCGCCCAATCCGTTGCTGGTGAATGTCAGCGCGCGTCACTGTCATTTAACGCAGGAAGCAGTAGAAGCTTTGTTTGGTCCTGGCCACCAACTTTCCGTACATAAGTGGCTTTACCAGGATGGCCAGTTCGCAGCCAAAGAAACTGTTACTTTAGTAGGTCCGCGCAGTCGCATTATTTCGAACTTACGCATATTGGGGCCGTGTCGAACTCTCAACCAGGTGGAGTTGGCTTACACCGATGCAGTTGCCCTTGGTTTTGATATTCCACTGAAGAGTTCCGGTGACATTGAAGGGACTCCGGGGGGCATGTTGATGGGGCCCAAAGGTTTTTTTGAAATGGACAAGGGTGTGATACGTGCTTTGAGGCATGTGCACATGAATCCTGAGGACGCCAAGTTCTATGGAGTCAAACAAGGTGATTTCATGAAAATGAAAGTAGGTGGACCTTGTGCAGTCACTTTCGATGAGATGCTTGTTCGAGTTGATCCGAGTTTTAAGCTCGAAGTGCACATCGACACAGACGAGGGCAATGCTTGTAATCTTATGCCCAACACCCCATGTGAACTTTTGAAGTAGAAATCCAAAACCGTTAATTAATTTTAATTTTCCAAAAATCGAACCATCCAAAACAAAATCATTATGAGTGAAGCATTAGGCATGATTGAAACTAAAGGCTATGTCGGCGCGGTGGAAGCCAGTGACGCCATGGTCAAGGCCGCCAACGTACGGCTTGTCAAAACCATCCCCATTGGTGGGGGCATGATCACAGTACTTGCGCAAGGTGATGTGGGAAGCGTCAAGGCCGCTGTAGATGCGGGTGCCAACGCAGCGGCACGAGTCGGAGAACTGATCAGTTCACATTTGCTGGCGCGTCCCCATGACGACCTTTTGAAAGCCTTCGTTGATACGCCCAAGGCAAAGAAATAATTCCACTTAACTTTCATTAAACACAATAGATATTATGGCAAATCAAGCAATTGGCATGATCGAAACGCGTGGCATGTGTGCCATGCTCGAAGCCTGTGACGCCGCACTGAAGTCGGCCAACGTGACCATGGTTGGTTGGGAAAAGATTGGCTCGGGTTTTGTTACCGGATTTTTCCGAGGCGATGTGGCAGCAGTCAAGGCAGCCACCGACGCAGGAGCCGCTGCAGCTTCGCAGGTTGGCGAGGTTATCAGTGTGCAGGTCATTCCCAGACCTCACGAAGATCTCAGCGCTCTCGGCCCCTGGCTGAAACAGTGAGGACGACACACTTCGGTTTCTGACTCCATGCAACTTTTTCATCTGGTGAGTTGTTCGTAGATCTCATGAAAATATTGGTCGCAAATTTAGGCTCCACTTCCTTGAAATGGCGCTTGTTCGCCTTCGAAGGTGCTCGGGTTGATCTGTTGCACAAGGGTGGTTTGGAGCGTGTGACCGATTATCCAGCTGCCATCAGTGATTGTTTGGAACAGTTGAAACAAGCTGGTGCCATTCAGGACGAGTCTGAATTAACGGCTGTTGGTTTCAAGACAGTGCTGGCCCAAACGGTGACAGGATGCGTCGAGTTGAATGAGGCTGTTTTGGAGGACATGGAGGGAGGCAATCTGATTGCGCCCGCTCACAATCCTCCCTACCTCACTGGGATTCGCCTGTTTGCTGAACGCATGCCCAAGACTCCGCTGGTGGGATTATTTGAGACTGCATTTTATCAATGGATCCCGGAAACAGCCAAACGCTATGGAGTACCTGATTCCTGGTATCAGGCAGGAGTTCGTCGTTGGGGGTTTCATGGAGCCAGTCACAAATTCATTGCTGAGCGTTCTGCAGAGCTTTTGGGAAGAGAAGATATTGCTCACCGTGCCCGTCAGCTTTATGTGGACCAGGGCAACAGCACAATAGGAGACGGAGATTGCAGGGTGATTTCTTGTCATCTGGGTGGGAGTTCCTCCGTCACCGGGATCCTAAACGGGGTTGCCATTGGAAACAGCATGGGACTGAGTCCACAGTCAGGATTGCCTCACAATAACCGGGTGGGAGATTTGGATGCGATGGCGATCCCATTCATGATGCAGAAGAAGGGATTGAATCTGGATCATGTGATTCGGGATCTGTGCAGTGAGGGTGGGCTCAAAGGAATATCAGGTGGATACAACGACCTGCGCGACATCCAGACGCAAGCTGATCAAGGTAATGAAAACGCCAAACTGGCCTTAGACTTCCTGGTAGCTGAAATACGAAGGTGGATTGGAACCTATTTTCTGGAACTGAATGGTTTGGATGCCCTGGTGTTTACCGCCGGAATTGGTGAGAACCGGGCCTCCACGCGAACCGACATTTGCAAAAACTTGGGCAATCTTGGTATCTATCTGGATGCTGCAGCCAACGAATCCTGCCGAGCCACCGAAGCAGTTATTAGTCATGCAGAATCTCCAGTCAAGGTGATGGTCATCCCTACCAATGAGGAGTTGGTCGTCGCCAGAGAAGTAAAACGATTTTTGGAAAAAAACTCTAACAAGCAGAATTAATCTTATGTCAAATCAAGCAATAGGAATGATAGAAACCCGCGGTCTGATCGCTCTCGTAGAGGGTTCAGATGCGATGTTGAAAGCGGCAAATGTCAAGCTTGCCGGCCCCATGAAACAGGTAGGTAACGCTCTGGTTTCCGCAGTGGTAGTTGGCGATGTTGCAGCTGTTAAAGCAGCGACTGACGCCGGTGCCGAAGCGATTAAAGCGGTTGGTGGTGAGTTGGTCAGCGTGCATGTGATTGCACGTCCTCACAGCGACATCGACGCCGTCCTGCCTCACTGATTCTTTGTCCTCAATTAACACGGAACCGCATGTTTCTCGCACGAGTCGAAGGGGCGGTCGTCGCCACCAAAAAAGATCCGTCCATGTCAGGGCGCAAGTTGTTGTTGTTGCGTCCTCAGTTGGTTGATGATCAGGATCCGACTCAGTTTCGGGACGGGAAAAACACCATTGTGGCAGTCGACAGCGTTGGAGCAGGAGAGGGAGAGATGGTGCTTTTTTGTCAGGGCAGTAGTGCCCGCCTGGCGCCAAGCCTCAAAGGGGCTCCGGTGGATGCGGTGGTGATTGGGATCGTTGATACGGTAGATGTGAAAGGGAAACAGATCTTCAGTGCCAGGACTTAAAGTCTGTAGATGCAGGGAATCGATCTGGATTAAATCAGGAAACGAGCGCAGGTGAACGGTCGCTTCCACATTCAAAATATTATTTCGCCGAAACAATTTTTATCATGAGTTCGCAGATTAATGAATCGGTGATACGCGATGTCATTCAGGAAGTTCTTGGCAGGTTGGGAAACAACGGTGCAGGCGTTTCAACAGCCGCGACGCCCGTTAGTGCAACGGCTCCGGCTTCGACTTCCGGATCCTATGCCCCTCCTTCCTGTGGTTGTCCGTCCGTCAAAGCAAACCAAGGGGGACGCCACGGCGTGTTTGCCACGGCTGCAGAAGCCTGTGATGCTGCCCAGCAAGGTTTTCTTGATTTACAGAAAAAAGGCATTGAAGCGCGTCGCAAGGTTGAAGAAATCATCAAGACCATGTGCGCAGACCGAGCTACTGAGTGGGGGCGCATTGAGCTGGAAGAATCCAAAATTGGTCGTTTGGACCATAAAATCGAGAAGCTTCAAATCATCAAACTGGTTCCGGGAGTGGACTGGATCAGGCCTGATGGTCGCAGTGGTGACCATGGAATTACCCTCGAGGAATACACGCCTTTCGGAGTTGTAGGAGCTATCACTCCTTCCACACATTCGATCCCCACCTTGGCGGGTAATATTGTTAACATCGTAGCTGCGGGTAACTCTGTTGTTTTCAATGCTCATCCAGCTGCATCCAGATGTGCCGCGATGGCTGTTCGAGAATTTAACAAAGCAATCGAACGTGAAACCGGGATTCACAACCTGGTGTGCATTATTGAGGAGCCCACCTTAGAATCCTTCAAGGAACTCTGCGCTCATGATGCGGTGAGACTTTTGTGTGTGACGGGAGGACCGGGAGTGGTCAAAGCCGCCATGCAAACCGGTAAACGAGCCATTTGTGCAGGCCCCGGCAACCCCCCAGTTCTTGTGGATGATACCGCCTGCATGAAACGAGCGGCAGAATCGATCATCCAGGGGGCTTCTTACGATAACAACCTTCTTTGCATCGGTGAAAAGGAAGTGTTCGCGTTGGAGCACATTGCCGATGATTTAATGAAAGCCATGCAGACTGCTGGTGCGGTCCGGTTAAATCCCTCCCAATTGGATCAACTCACGAAAGCTGCTTTTACTTTCAAGGAAGGGCAGGGAGCTGGTTGCCCGCATCCGGTTGTGAACAAGGATTTAATTGGCAAAGATGTCAGTATTCTGGCTCAAGCTGCCGGTATCCAGGTTCCGGGCGGAACAGATTTACTATTTGCCGAAACCGATGAAAATCATCCTTTCGTGGATGAGGAACAGATGATGCCCTTTATCCCTATCGTTCGAGTGAGTTCCGTCGATGAAGGAATCCAGGCATCCCTGAAGGCAGAGCACAATTATAAACACACCTCGATTATTCATTCACACAATGTCAATCACATGACAGCGATGGCGCGCGCTTTGGACACGACTATCTTTGTCAAAAACGGGCCTTGTGGGGCGGGGCTAGGACTGGGCGGCGAAGGGTATTTAAGTTTTTCCATTGCCACACCAACGGGAGAAGGGGTGACCAATCCAAAAACCTTCACTCGAGTTCGGCGCTGTGTGATGGTGGATAACTTGAGGATTTATTGATTCAGGTGAAAACAACCATTCTTATTTAACCGAAACCACTATGCAACTCGCACGTGTCGAAGGCAGCATGATTGCCACGCGAAAACATCCAAGCCTGGATGGGTGGCGCATGTTGATATGTCAACCTCTCGACGCGGACGGAAAGGCCGAGGGCACTCCAATTATTGCCATTGATCCATATGGGGCTGGAATGCATCAATCGGTCATCGTTTCCTCTGATGGAGCTGCCGCACGCCAAGCGGTTGGGGACGACCTAAGTCCAGTCCGTCAAATTATCGTCGCCATCGTTGATGAGCCTTTGGAGGAACAAGTCGCATGAGGTTGGGAACCGTCATCGGGCGAGTCACGCTCAGCCAGACTGTGGACTCTCTCAAGGGAGCGCGTTGGTTGGTCGTCAGCCCATTTAACAAAGAACATTTTCAAAACGGAAGCGAAGCACTGAACGAAATCAGCGAGGAACCATCGCTGGTTGTTTACGATAATTTGGGAGGCGGAGTAGGGGATACCATTGGATTTATTGAGGGACGTGAAGCGGCCTCACCCTTTGAACCTCCCATTCCCATTGATGCCATCAACGCCGCGTTGGTGGACGAAACTTTTTACTCACCCAAGAAAGACGCATGAAAAAAATAATCAGCGCCAAAGATGTGGAAACCCTTTTAAGACAAGGGAAATCCGTGGAAGCCATTACAGCGGATGCCATCCTGACACCCTCGGCTAAAGACTTACTCAAGACTGCTCAACCAGGAAATGCTGTCGTGACTCCATCGGTAACCGCATTGTCGAAGCCCGTTGGTCCCATTTCTTCCTCCAGTTCTCAGTCGGACTTGGATGCCTTTTTCTACACCGCAGAAATGGAAGATCTCAAAGAGCAGATCTGTGACGTGGGGCGAAGGATGTGGGAACGTGCCTATGTGGATGGCAATGGAGGTAATATTGCCATCAGAGTCGCCGATGATCTCGCGCTTTGCACACCTACTTTGGTGTCGAAAGGTTTCATGAAACCGGCCGATCTCTGCCTGGTTGATCTCGACGGAAACCAAAAGGCCGGTAAAAAGAAACGCACCAGTGAAATCCTGATGCATCTTGAGATCATGAAGCGGCAGCCGAAGGCAAAGGCAACCGCCCATTGCCACCCACCTCATGCCACTGCATATGCGGTAGCTGGAGTTGAACCGCCGACCTGCATGATCCCTGAGATAGAAGTTTTCATCGGTAAAGTGCCCATTGCCCCTTATCGCACACCGGGAACTCCTGAAATGGGTAAGCTGGTGGCGGATTTAGTGGATAAACACAACACTGTTCTAATGGGGAATCATGGTGCTGTATCCTGGAGTCATCTCACCGTCGAGGATGCCTATTTCAAAATGGAAATACTCGAGGCATATTGTCGAACCATCTGGGTTGCCTCGCAACTGGGCACTCCACTCAAAACGATGAACCCAGAGCAACTGAAGGACCTGCTCAACATCAAACAGAATCTTGGAATTCCAGATCCACGCTTTGGCCTCAAGGAATGTGAGTTGTGTGATAACGAAGAATGGCGTCCGGGAGTGATGTGTGCGGTTCCACCAAAAGATGAATTGAGTGATGTGGCCAAAGATCCCAACGCCGAATCGGCGGTTCAGGCGATTACCGATCAGATCATGGCCAAACTGCGTGGCCAATAAGGTTTAAATTTACAAAGCATTTATCATGAAAGTCAGCATCATTGGAGGAGGAGGTCGTGTTGGTTCTTGTGCTGCATTTGCCCTGCAGTGCGGTGGAATCGTCTCTGAAATTCAACTCATCGACGCCAACCAGGCGATGGCGGAAGGGGAAGCCCTGGACCTTTTGCACGGATCAGCTTTTACCGCAGATCAGCGAATCTATGCCGGAGGTTACGAAGAGGCAGCGGACTCTGACATCTTTTTGATCACCGCCGGGCTGCGTCGTAAACCCGATGAATCTCGCTTGGATTTGATCAATCGTAACGTGGCTTTGTTTGCTCAGATACTGGAAAGTATCAAGCAGGCTGGCATGAGGAATGATGCCATTGTCTTTGTGGTTTCCAATCCAGTCGACATTTTAACTCAACTTGCAGGTCAGCGTTTGGGACTTCCCTGGCAACAAGTGATCGGATTGGGAACGATGTTGGATTCAACCCGATTCAGCTCATTGATTGCGGAAGCGCTAAAAGTCGCTCCCACTCAGGTCAAGGCATTGACTCTTGGTGAGCACGGTGACTCGATGGTGCCGATCTGGTCTTCAGCATCCATCAACGGACTCCCCCTCACAGAATATCCAGGCTGCGGGCCCGCCTTCCAAAATCAAATTTTTACCCGTACTCGAGGGAGTGGCGCTGAAGTGATCAAGCGCAAGGGAGGTGCCGGTTACGCGGTTGGTATTGCCATTCGTGATGTGATTCATGCCATCGCACTGGACCAGCAGCGCATTCTGCCGGTATCCAGTTTGGTCCAGGGAGCCTACAATGTCAGAGATGTCTGTTACAGTATCCCAACAGTTGTGGGTCGCAAGGGAGTGTTGGATCAGGTGGAAATGAAACTCTGGCCCAAGGAGCACACAGGACTACAGCAGTCGGCTCGTGCGCTGAAAGAAACGATGGCTAAAGTTCAACTATAGAACGCCGGTAGGTTCGCACCTCGCTTATGTTGAAGTCGCTCGATCAAAAACTGGCTGAAATTAAAGCCAATCCTGACTCGCGTGCCTTCATTATTGCGGACGCCAAAGATGCGGACATGGCATTTGGCGTCAGGGCAACGGGAGGCCGTCATTATCTTTCTGGGAGAGGTGAACGCCCCGCCCAGTTTTCTCCTGAAATTTGGCAGCGAGATGAGTTTGGTTATCGAAATTTGCCCGAGTTTCTCGATATCATTCGCGAGGTTATCCGGCAGGAGAAAGTAGACATCCTTCTGATGTCTGCGTACGTGAACGAACTTCTGTCCATCAAAGAAGGTCTGTTTGATCAGTCACCCATTACTCCCGCTGCAAGAGCCAATGATGCAACGGATGTATGGGCGATAAGGCACGGATGTTATACCGCAGAGCCTGCTCAACCGTTTCGTTCCGCAAGCATCGATCACATTCAATGTGGTCAGCTGGAATGTGACCGGACCAATGATCATTTTCCCGGTGCGAATTTAGGGCTTTACTCGGTGACCTTCGTTAACGATTTGGAACAGGACAAAGCCACACTCAATGCTTTCAAGTCATTTCGCGAAGAGGCAGAGGCCAAACGGTTCAGATACTTTCTCGAAGTTTTTAATCCCAACGTAGCCTCGGGCATTGCTCCTGAAAAAATTGGAGAGTTCATCAACGATCACATCCTCCGCAGTCTTGCTGGAGTGACGGAAACGGGGCGACCAGTCTTTTTAAAGATTCCTTATCACGGTCCACGTGCCATGGAGGAATTGGTCCAGTATGATCCCAACATGATTGTGGGAGTGCTTGGCGGAAGTGCCGGCACCACATACGACGCCTTTAAACTCATCCATGATGCACAAAAATACGGGGCACGTGTTGCGTTGTATGGTCGTAAAATCAACCAAGCAGAACACCAACTTGCTTTTATTGAGATGTTGCGACTGATCACCCAAGGTGTCATCGGTCCTGCCGAAGCTGTCCATGCCTACCATGGCGTCTTGCAGGCCAAAGGGATCAAGGCTCATCGCTCATTGGATCGTGATATGCAGATCACGGAGCAGGCCATGAGTTACGATGAAACTCAAAAATCCAAATCCACCGTCGTCGTTCCTTCGGGTGTCCATTCTTCCAAAAGTGCTTCTTCAGAAAATAAAAAAGTAGTTTCATCCACTGAACCCAGTGTCACTGAATGGCCCCTGAAGGCGGATGGTAAACCTGATTTCGGAGCCATGAACTCCGATCAAAGGCGCGCCTATGATCGTGCACGCCTTAAACGAGTCTTCGGTTAATCCATTCCAGAACTTTTGTCAGTGCAGTTAACAAAAAGCCCCCCCCATATGGGAGGAGCTTGGGCATTGAGAACTTGGCTTTTTGATTCAGAAGCTGAATTCAACCTGAGCCCAGAATTTGTGCACATTCACAGGAATGGAATCCCCATCAAAGTAGGCATATTTCACCAGACCAGATACATATTTGCCAAATTTTCGAGTTGCGATGGCATTGATTTCTTGGCCGTAGTCGCCACCTCCGCCTTCATGAGGGCGGAAGTCATGATAGATGACCTTGAATGGTATGTCATATGGTAATTCCACACCCACATAAGCCTGGTAATTTTCTATACCACCTCCGGGGGTTGCCAGGAACAAGTCAGCCCAGCCCTGGAAAGCGTGAAGTGTGGATAGAGGTGTCGTGAAAGCATTAACGCCGTCATCGCTGCCCAATAATTCGTATCCAATACCGGCACTGAATCTTTGGTATTCACCGCCCAACTGTAAGTTCAAATACTCGGCACTATAGTCGGCAGCATTATCTGCATAATCGGTTTGATGTGCGAATTCTGCCCGATAATTCAGGTTGAAGTCGTCCGTCAATGGTGCTTTGCCTTTGTAAAACAATCCAAAAGTACTGCTGGACAACGCAGGGACTTCCTCCAGATCCAGCAGATAGGCATATCCAGTCAAACTGCCATACGGGACATTATCGTATGATAAGTGGAAAACATGGCTGTTGGATTTCCAATCACCATCCGCAGGACCTGCAGCGTTTCCAAAATTGTCTCCAAAGATGCGATTGACGTTGAAGAGATAAGCATAAGATGCCGTGAGATCTTCAATCGAGTTGTTGACCAAAGTCACGGCATCATAGGTTTGTTCGTTTTGTCTCCAAATGACATTTCCGATGAATCGATGATTGTCCAAAGTGAAGGTTTGGCGTCCAAACTTGACGTTGGTATCATATTTTTCATAGCCCACCCACACCTGATTGACCTCTGTGCCTTCAGGATCTGCAACAACTTCACGGTTAAAAAGGTTGGCTCCAGGACCAGGTGCATCACGGTAGTTGTCATCTCCACCCAAAGCGGTGATGTTTTCAAACTCGACCATGGCTTTCAATCCGTTCCAGGAATCAGTGGTATATCCCAGCCTCGAGAGGAAGGTGAGAGCATTGGCTGGGCGGATCCCTGCAGTTGTCGAGTCAACATGCTCGTAGCGTAAACGAGTATCCAGATTGACATTGCCAGATGAGATGACCTTCCCGATACGGTCTTCAAGAGATAGAGATTTCTCGGTTGATGTTTCAAGGCTGTTTTCAGCAGCGCTCACATATATAGAGCACGAAAGCAGCGAAGTGGTAATAATACCAGTAATGCTAGAAGTTTTCATGATTGCCAGTTTTGCTTTACAGCACATTCATATTTAGGGGTTCCAAGCATGACGCCAGCCATGACTTATAACCGGAACTCTAAATATTGAAAAAACAGGAGACTTCTCCTTTTTTGCTTAAGCAGAGTACAATCTTGCTTTTAGCATTCACTGGTTCCTAAAGCACTTCTTGTTTCACAAGAAAGCTGTGAATCGTGTGATGAAAACTCGAATTGTTCTGAATGGGATTTGTGAATTAGGGTTCCTGCCATTGCCAGGATTCACCAAAGAATCCCGCGTCGGCAATCCCGGCTGGCCAACGTGTTGTAGGAGGTATGGAAAGATCAAGAACAGCCCAGTCAGGGAGTTTTGGCACTTGTCTTGCATTGTTTAAGTAACCGTATTCCCGGTATGTAAATCCACTATTGATGACTACATACTTTTCTGGATTCAGCGGGTTCGGGTAAATGCATACAGGTAAAAAGCGATCCGATGGGTATTTCTTACCTGGGGTCTTCACAGATTCGTGGTCCCATTGAATAGGGAGATTCTGGATTATTTTTCGGATCCAAATGTTACTTGATGGATCTCCCCAGAGTATCAGATTGCTTTCCTTGATGTCCTGCTGAGTTACTTCATGATCCATTTTGAATCTTGGTTTACCTCTAAACTGATTTCGCCAGTGTCGCAGGGCATGTGCCATTTCACTCGAAACCCAATCTCCCACCACTGAATTCATCGGCCATTTACCAGGGCCAACCATTAAAAATCTGTCCATGAATGCGTCGTCAATGGGACCTTGTAAACCGTGTTTTTTGTGTAGTTGGTTGGATTCTGCAATGGATGAGGAACTCCAGCGGTCATTTTCATGACGAAGAACCACATCCCATGACCTGTCGGTTTTGGGTTTGTGTAATGAAATTGATTGTTGATTGATGATTATGACTGGAGTTTTGGTGATATCGAGAGGGCATTGTCCAGCTTCCATTCTAATTCGAAGTTGTGTGACGTTGGATGTAGTGATTTTAATTTCATGATCTGAAAAGATCTCCGCCTGTACCCGGGCCCTTTCCCAATGTTGCTGTAGCCCTTCCAGTTCAATCCAGTTCATTTTGTGGTATCGCAAGGTGTAAGTCGTGAACCGAATTTTGTTTGGTACTTCATCTCGGCCAGATTCGAGGATTTTGTCGATCCTCTGATTGATTTCCTTTTTGGATGTTGGATGGTATTTATGACCAGTATCCGGCCCAATGATATGTGTGAGTTCAAGCCCTTCCTTTGCCAGGTATCGGGCCATGATGTCGGCAGCTTGTTTTTGTCGATCAACAGCACCGCTGTAGGCAACAGTTGGGCATTGGTATAAGTTTTCCGCATAGACCGTGGCGTCGTATAGATTCCATAGTTTTTTCTCCCACCAGTGAGGTGTTAAAGTTTCCTTTTGAAAAAACTCCAGGAATTCCTTTGTCTCGGAAAAGCCAGCACCCGGAGCAGCTGCCGCCCACATGCCTGCGTAATGAGTGGCGAATTGCCAGCAAGCTGCTCCTCCCATGGAAAAACCTCGAACCGTGATTCGGTTGTCATCGATGATGTAATCCTTCCGAAGGTGATCAAGAGCTTCAAAGAGGTCGACTTCTCCCGCAAATTTGTTGGCGTTGCAGTAACGCCCGTAAAGGTGCAAAACGATCGTATCCTCAGGGGTGAATTGCCCATTGCTGTGAATGCGTTGGTTGAGAAACGAAAGTTCAGTCAGTTTTTCTCCACGTCCATGAAACCAAATGTCCAATCGAATAGGTTTGACGCGTTGTGGATGCCAGGTTTCGGGTACGATCAAACCATATGGTTGTATAGAGTCATCAATACGCGAAACATAACCCCGAGGAACAAGTCCGGGTGTTTTCAACCAGGTAGGTTCTCCATTCAATAACGCGTCCAATCGAGCATCCGCAATCTTCAATTGTTCCAGTGCTTGACCGTATTCTTTGTCGGGTGCGTAAATTTCACGGTAAAGCAGCGCATCCGAAACTGCTTTCTCGAAGACCTCGATATCTGATAAATAACTTAGCAACTCAGGTTTTTGGTTTAGTTTGTTTTTAGCCGAAAGTATCGAGTTTTGTAATTGCCCGAGCTGCCTCTGAATGTGTTTTTCCTGCTCTGCATTGAAGGAGGTCCCTAACGGTGGGATAGGTCGAACTTCATTGGTTTGGTTATCAGCTGGTCTATCTGCATTGATGACCCATTTTGACTGAATTGCAAACAGGTTCAACATGCCGAGTAAAAGGCAGATCTTGGTTCGTGATTTCATGTGTGTATCAAAGAGCCTGGCTTGAAATAGGCCAAGTCCAATCAAGAAATATTTTTCCTACTTGGCCGATTCTGTGAACTCCGCGAGTGCGACTGAAGTTTCATCACTGATCAATTTGATTGCAGCCAGGATTTCGAGTGATTGCTCCTTGCTTATTTGGTTTGCATTTGATTCAAGCTTGGAGCACAGGTCAGCAAGTTTTTCTGCTCCCATATTATTGGCGCTTCCTTTGAAACTGTGGGCTGAGCGAGCAATCTTTTCTGTATCCGATTTTTCGATCGCATTCGTCAGTTCTTCAAGTCTCTTTGGAATCTCTTTTTGGCAAAACATCCCTACCAACTTCGGAAGCACATTTGATTTTTTAGATCCATCTGTTGGCAAGAACTGACTAAGAACCGACGTGTTGATAAGGTGCAATTCTACTGGTGCATCTGCCGGTCGGCATGGTGTAGCGGTTTCATCAGTACTTGGCACCATTGGTGAAGCCCCCGAGCTTGCCTTTTTCAATGCAGTTGCGAGGGTAGGTAAAAGAACAGGTTTGGAAACGTAATCGTCCATGCCTGCATCCAGACATTTTTGACGATCGTCATCCATAGAATTGGCGGTCATCGCAATGATCTTGCAGGATGGCTTCTTTTCATCCTTGTTTAATTTCGCTTCCAGCTCCCTGATTTTTCGAGTCGTTTCGTATCCGTCCAATTCAGGCATCTGGCAATCCATCAGAATAATCGGGAAGTGGCATTTTTGAATCATTGTCAAAGCCTCCTTACCCGAGTCAGCAGTGACAGGTTGGTAGCCAAGTCGCTTGAGCATGTGTTGAGCGACGGATTGGTTCACAGGGTTATCCTCAACGATGAGGACTTTTTCTCCAGAAACTTTTTCCTGGTTGGGAATTGTGTTGCTGGATTGGTTTTCGGTGATATTGAAAAATTGAGTTTCCAGCTCTTGGCAGGACTTTTGAAAGAGTCGTCTGAATCCGCGAGTTAGGGATCCTTGAGTGACTGGTTTGTTGATCACCAGTGAAATGCCATGACGTCGAAGTTCGTCTTTCGGCGGGCGACTACCATAAGTGGTCATGAATATTATCTTTGGTTTGGGAGAAAATTTCAGGCCATTGAGCATTTTACAAAAATCCAATCCTGACTGGTCAGGTAATTTGGAATTAACGATGACGTAATGGTAAGGCCTTGCGCCTCGTTGTTCCTTGCTGGCTTCGGCGATTCCCTTTTTCCCTTGGTCCACAAAATGGTAATCCATCTGGTAGGTGCGCAACAATGGAGCGAGAGATTCCTGACAATGATCGTTGGGTTCAAGGATAAGGACCTTTTTCCCACTCCATTCAAAGGTAGGTTGCTGTATTTTTGTGGGGCGGTTGGATTTGATTTCCAATGGTAGGGTGAACCAAAAACAGGATCCCTTGCCAGGAGTGCTTTCAAGATGCAACTGGCCTTTCATCAGCTCAACCAATTGACGGGTAATTGCAAGCCCCAAACCGGTACCTCCATATTTTCGCGCCATTGAATTATCCGCCTGGATAAAAGCTTCAAAAATGTGCTCTTTTGCCTCCGGCTTTATCCCGATGCCTGTGTCGGAAACCTGGAATTTGACCCAGCAAATTCCTTTGTTTTCCTTTAAGGGTTCCACCTGAATCCTGACCTCACCCTGGTGGGTGAATTTGATGGCATTGCCAATCAGGTTTGTGAGCACTTGTTGGATACGTGTCTCATCGCCCAGTACACTGGAAGGTGTATCACAGCTGATATCCAGTATTAATTCGATTTCCTTCTTCTGGGCTTGATCGGCCAGTAAACTGACGGTTTGTTCAATTTTTTCATTGAGGTCAAAAGGCTCGTTTTCGATCGTCATTTTGCCGGATTCTATTTTGGAAAAATCCAGAATATCGTTGATGAGTCTTAATAATCCCAATGCACTCGATTCAATGGTGCGGGCGAAACTGAGTTGTTCTTCAGTGAGGGAGGATTGTCGCAACAGAGAACTCATACCAATGATACCATTCATCGGGGTTCGAATCTCGTGACTCATGTTTGCCAGGAAAACGGATTTGAGCCTGTTTGATTCCATGGCGGCATCCCGGGCATATTGAAGAGCTGCTTCCGAAGATTTTCGCTCCGAAATATCTTCAACGACTCCTTCGTAGTACAATATCTTTCCATTTTCGTCCTTCACGGAACGAGCCGTTTCCGAAATCCATATTTTCTTCCCATCCTTTCTGTATATTTCTGATTCAAACTCATGGATTTCTCCTTCCTCTTTCATTAACCGCGCGAATGTTTGACGCCTGGCAGGGTCTACATAGAGTTGTTCCTGAATATTGGTCAGAGAATTCAGAAGAGCCTCGGTGGAGGGATATCCATAGATTCGCGCGAGTGCAGGGTTGGCATCCAGGTAGTTTCCTTCTGGAGTGGATTGAAAAATTCCTTCGACTGCTTGTTCAAAAATATCGCGGTATTTTCTCTCAGCTTTCTTAAGTTTGTCTTCGGTTTCAATAAGTTTGGAAATGTCTTTGGACACACCAAAGGTTCCAATAATTTTTCCGTCTTCATCCTTATAGGGCATCTTGCTGGTGAGCACCCAGCCCACCTCTCCGTTTCTCCAGGTTTCCTTTTCGATCTTGTTAATGATCGGGACACCGGTCTTGATAATCTCCTGCTCGTCGAGGAATGCTGGCTTGGCGTGTTCTTCACTGAAAAAATGAAAATCGGTTTTACCCTCAGCCGCGCTCGGATCTTTCAGTCCCAGTCGATCCGAAAGTTCACGACTGCATCGTATGAATTGAGAATTCTCGTCTTTAAAATAAACATGATCAGGAATGGTATCCAGAAGCGATCTGAGTAATCCGCGTTCAAGCGTCAGATTTTTTTCGGTCTGAATTTTTTCGGTAACATCCCAAAAGATGCCTTGAGTTCCTACAACATTTCCCTTCGGATCGAAAATGGGTGTCTTTATGACATGGACGTAACTTTTTTTCTTATTGAGCCCTACATTTTCTTCAGTCAGTTCAATCTTTTGTTTGGTCTGGGTGACTTGCCGATCGTCCTCCTGATACTTTGCCGCCAAATGTCGAGGGAATAAATCAAAGTCGGTCCTTCCCAAGATTTCATCCAGTTTCTTGCCGATTGCGTTGCAGAAGTTCTGATTGGCGAATGTAAATCTGCCTTGCATGTCTTTTCGGATGATATGCTGTGGGAGGCTTTCCACCAAGTTGTGGTAAAACGCTTCTGAATGGTCGAATGCCTTTTTTATCCTTTGGTGCTCATCTGAGAGTTTATGCAACTCTGTTCGGGCAGATCCGATAAAAATGGTACTGGCAGCGTGTTTCGACAGAATGTCCAGGGATTCCTTTTGCTCGGGTGAAAGTTTGCGCGAACCGGCATCCATGATGGAGAGCACGCCCAGTGTTGCGTTTCTTTTACTCTTGATAGGGAACCCTGCCATGAATTGAAATTTCCATGGACCTTTGACCAGAAATGATTTGGCCCAATCTTTGTCCTTTGAGGCATCAGAAATAATGATGGGCTGATCCTTCCTTAATACCTCATTGCAGAAGGTGATTTCGTGATGTTTTTCGGATGGTTCCCAATTCTTTCCGGAATAGAGATGAGGCTTTCCTCCCTGTAAAAGGTGAACCATTGCAGTGCTGCAACCAGAAACAGTCGTGGCAAGGTGTGCAATTTGGTGAAGCTCATCGACACTGCTGATGACATCTGCAGAAGGTGAAGCTGAGGTTACTTTCTCTTTTTCGGATGTTTTCATATTATATGTCCGAATTTTGAATTGCCTTATTGGTTAACTGATTCAAAACAAAATTGCCGTAGAATAAGGTGAATATGGCGGCGCTCCATGTCACTCCGAAAATGCCCCACCAAATCCCGTATAACTTCCAGTCTAAAACAAATGCCAGAAAATAGAATGCCGCACATGGGGCAATGATTTGCCTGTAGAGTCCTATCCAAAGAGCAATCATTGGTTTTTTGAGTCCCTGCAGCATAAAAACCGTCTGGAACAGGATCACATAAGAACAAAGGGTAAATGAAGCGATACGCAAATATTCGGTTCCGATGATCACAACTTCATTGTTGTCTGTGAAAAATTTCATCATCCAAGACGCAGTAAAATACAATACGACTCCACCTGAGACCATCATCACCAGTCCAACCTTCATGGCAACTTTTCTCATTTCCAGTATCCTGTCAATATGACCTGCACCATTGTTTTGTCCTGTTAAAGTTAGAACCGCGATGTTCAGTCCAATGGTGGGTAAAAGGATAATTTGTTCTATTCGAGTTGCGATTCCGTAAGCCGCCACGCCTTCTTTGCTGAAAAAACTGATAAACCAGGTAATGACAAAAATTCCTGCTGCAACGGTCATCATGTTGATGGATGCAGGGAATCCCTGTTTGGCCAACTGGCCCCAGGTATGAAAATCGGGTTTCCATCTACTGCCGAATCTTGGGTATTTTAATTTGGATATCGAGACTTTCCAGGCCAGGTATACACATCCTATGGCCTGGATGAGTACTGTTGCCAAAGCGATCCCACGAATACCCATGGCAGGCAATCCCATTCCTCCATACATAAACCAAGGATCCAGGATGAGATTCAAAACAAAGCCGGTAATCAAAATGTTTCTATAACTTTTAGTATCGCCCTGTGCGTTTAAGGTGGCATTGAGAATGGATTGTCCGATAAAAAATAGAGTGCCTGCTAAAATGCAGTTCATATAGGTGAGCGTTATTTTCAAGTATTCACCTTCCGCCCCCAACACGCCAAAGAGAAATGGAAAGGTAAGAAACCCTCCAATCATCAGTAGAATCCCCATTCCCAGACTGAAAATGACCGATTGAGTCGCCATGTCTCTCGCACTCTCCAGATCATCCGCACCGAGTGCATTCGAAACCAATGCTGTCGCACCTTGAGATATGCCTGCACTGACTGCAATCAAGATGAAAAAAACAGGGAACGATAGGGATAAAGCAGCCAGGGCATCGACCGACAAAAGGCCGGCAAAGTAGGTGTCCACCACATTGTACATGGTGTTGAAAAAGAAACCCACACTGGCAGGAACCGCCAGTTTCTGGATGAGTTGAGGAATCGGATCTTTGGTTAAATTCATTTCAGCCTTATTCAGGCGATGATTCTGATGACCCGTTCAACTTTAACAAGCGGCTTTTTTCATCTTGAGGATTTTCATCTGCTTTCAATGTGGATAAGGTCAGATCTATCAGATGAATTCTTTTAGTATGAGCAAAATTCTGGGGGAAGCATTGGATCCTCTGGCTTTCATTTGGTTGGTGCTGTTTTGCATTGCCTGGCGCTTTCAAAAGCTGAAGCAGACAAAAACCAGTATGATGATCTTTCTGCTGTGGTTGATGGTCTGGTGTATCGGGGCAACTCCACTGACCGCCTGGATGCTAACTAAGCTTGAACAACCCTATACCATCAGAGATTGGGATTCGGTATCCGAGCTTGATGCCGTTGTATGTCTTGGTGGAGGAATGTTTCCGCATCCTTCGGAAGTTCTTGGCATCACTGCTAACGATGCGTTTGATCGCTATTTAACTGCCATTGATCTTGTGCAAACAGGTAAAGCAAATCACCTTGTCTTTGGGGGATCGGATTACCTGATCAATGGTGAGGTTACTTCCGAAGGAAAGCTTTTAAATGATTGGAGAAAGCGATGGGGATTGAATGCTGGGGAGGTTCATTTTTTGGATAATTCATCTACCACACGTGATGAGGCCCTGAGAGTGAGTGAACTCATGGATACAAAAAATTGGACTTCTGTATATCTAGTGACTTCTGCATGGCACATGAGACGTGCGGAGGCGGTGTTTCTTAAACATGGTGTGAACGTGAAGCCTATTGGTTGTGATTTTAAGGGTTTGAGAAATTTTTCTGATAAGAGACAGTGGAAATTGTTTCCTCAATCTGGAGGCTTTAAATCTTTTCATCAATTTATTCATGAGATAGTGGGCTATCATTATTACCAATTACGCGGATGGATCTGATGAAATCTCAAGAATCTTCCGGTGGAAGGCACGATGAAAAACGTAACTCACTGCATCCTTCATCTAATGCTCAATCGTTTTTCGATGAAACCAGCAGCGAAGTGCAATGGTTAGAAGAGCAGATGAACAGAATCGGACGAGATTTGCACGATGGTATTTGCCCCGACCTAACCTGTATCGAGATGTTTCTCCAATCCGGGATGAAACATTTTCCCCAATCGGATTCTGAAAAAGTGAAAACACTGATCGAATTGGTATCAGGTGTTCAGGCCAAAATTAGAAAAATGGCAGCGGGCTTAACCAATACAGTAATCCAGGAATCAGGCCTGGTAGATGGATTGGCCTCTTGGTTGAATCTCATCGATTCCGTTTCACCGATACAGATCACTTTTCAAGGACCTGCAAAGCCTGTAAACCATATCGATATCACTGCAGCCACTCATCTCTATCGGATTGCGCAGGAATCTGTTCAAAATGCCATCAAGCATTCTAAAGCGTCTATTATCCATGTAGAGTTGGAGGTTTGTTCAAGAGATCTTGTTTTAGTGGTTAAGGACGACGGAGTAGGAAATACTTTCAATGGAGGGTTTGAAAAACATGGAACAGGGATTCGTAATATGTTATTTCGCAGTCAGTTGTTGCACGCATGTCTTGAATTCAACAATAATCAGCCCAAGGGAGTTGTAGTTCGTTGTGAAGTCCCTTCGATCATTTAATTTTAAGCTTTTTCCTGGAATCAATTCTCGAAACCAAATCTGACCACAATGTCTCAATCGAAGTATTCTCTTTTTGTAGTTGATGATCACCCTATGACGCGTTTTGGGATCAGGGAATTGATTGGGACAACTGACAACCTTTCGGTCATAGGTGAGTCGGACAACGCCGAAGACACTCTTGAAAAGGTTCAGAAACTGCGTCCAGATCTTCTTTTGGTGGATCTGACTCTGCGCGGCAGGAGCGGACTCGAACTCATTAAAGACCTTCGTAAGGTGCAACCCGATGTTGAGATACTTGTTTTTTCAATGCATGAGGAAACTTTTTATGCCGAACGCGTTTTGAGATCAGGAGCCCGGGGGTATGTGATGAAATCTGAAAGTTCGGATCGTTTGCTTGAGGCCATTCACTCGGTCCTCCAGGGCAAAGTCTTCGTCAGTGACCTTGTCGCCAATCATTTTCTAAATAAAATGACTGGGCGACCCACTGAAGATTCCAATTCACCAGTGGCACGTTTAACCGATCGTGAACTCGAGGTATTAGCCCTGGTGGGAAGGGCTCGAGAAAGTCGTGAAATCGCAAAATCACTCGGTATGAGTGTCAAGACGGTGGAAGCGCATCGAGCGAGTATTCGTAACAAGTTGGACATCAAGTCTCGAGCGGAACTGGTACGCTTTGCTGTTTTATGGGTGGCTGAAACTGGGGCTGATGAATTAACTTCAGCCGAAGGTTAAACCAGTTAATAAGTGTTAATACTAGTCCGTAAATAGTGTTATCACTGATTGATGTTCATAGGCACATTCTGGCATCTTTCACCTGAGCAACCCAATAACTCATTACAATACCTCAATAAATAAATAGTATGAACCAACGTTTGAAAAAAACGAAATTAGGTGCATTCACGCTCATCGAGCTGCTGGTCGTGATTGCAATCATCGCCATTCTGGCGGGCATGCTGTTGCCGGCATTGGCTAAAGCCAAGGCTAAAGCACAGAAAATCAAGTGCGTCAACAACCTCAAAAACATCGGTCTTGCTTTCCGTATTTTTGCGACGGACAACGGAGACTTGTATCCAATGCAAGTGCCTGATGACCAAGGTGGTTCTGCCAGTGCTGTTGATCGTAGAACAGGTGCAGGTCAGGTTTGGAGACACTTCTTGTCTCTTTCCAACGAGCTCTCCGTTCCAAAGATTGTGCTTTGCCCCAGTGACGGCTTAGGACGTGTTGAATCCACCACTTGGAACACCAACCGTATTCGTTCTCAACGTGATAACGTTCAGGAAGCATTCAATGCTAACCAGAACATCAGTTATTTCGTTGGTTTCGACGCAGACGAAACCTTGCCGCAGAGCCTTCTGTCCGGTGACCGAAACATCACCAACTCAGATCGCACTGACATAAGTGATGGTATTGTCTTCCAGTTCCGTATGCGTGCTCGTCGAGGAGATCCTCGTCCACTGCCTACCCCAACTCCTGGATTCGATGCAAATATCCACGAAAATTCTGGAAACGTTGTCATGGGTGACGGTAGCGTCCAAGGCTTCAGTAACTCCAGACTTGGCACCGCCATCCGCGATGTGGGTATCGAAACTGTCCAACTCGCCGTTCCTGGTGATGAGGACTTCCGTGGTCGTTGATCCGGGTTGATATTCCTGACTTTAGCAAAAGCACTTCGGTTTTACCGAAGTGCTTCTTTGCGTACACGGGAGCAGGATGACGGCGATGATTGCCCCTGAACTCTTATCAATGGCTCAATTCCAGTTTCAAAGCATCTTCCAGTAAAGGAGTTCCGAACTTGAATCCACTATCTAATAATCTTTGAGGTTGAACTTTACAACTGGACAAAAGAGTCGCGTCGCCCATTTCCCCAAAAAGTAGTTTCACCACTCCTGATGGAATTTTCAGCAATACGGGTCTGTTGACGCTTTTTCCCAATGATCTTGCAAATTCATTAAATTGAACCGGGTTTGGGCTCACACAATTGTATGCACCAGCCATTTTATGATTCTTGATAATCCAATCAATGGCACCAATGACATCCGTAAGTGAAATCCAAGGAACCCACTGATTGCCTGATCCCAATATCGCTCCTCCACCCAGTTTGAAAGCCGGTAACATCTTCTTGAGTGCTCCACCTTTCGTTGAAAGCACTAAACCCAACCGCAGACAAACAGTTCGGGTTGCTAATTGTCTCAGAGGCGAGAGTTGTTCCTCCCAATCTTCGACAAGCTTCGCTAAAAATTCCTCAGCTGGTTCTGTGGCTTCTGTCACCAAATCATCTCCACAGTCCCCATAAATTCCTATGGCAGAGGCATTGATCATCCAGGCAGTGGCAGGACGGGATTCTTCGATGGTTTTTACCAGGAGTTGGGTCGAAAACAGGCGGCTATTTATAAGTTGCAGTTTACGTTTCTTTGTCCACCTTCCTTGTGCAATATTCTCTCCAGCCAAATTGATGACGCCATCCACACCATGCAATGCCCTTTCGTCGATGCTCCCATTGAGTGGATCCCAAGCAAAAAGATTCTCGTTATCGGCCTTGTTAGGATCACGAGTCAATCCCACGACCTTGTCACCTTTTTCCAGGAAATGCCGGCGCAGAGCAGTTCCAATCAATCCAGAGATGCCTGCAATCAGAATCTTCACAGAAAAGAGTAACTAACGGTATTGATTTAAAGCCTGCACGACTTTCGTTGTGGAATGGGCTTTGTTGAGGCAATAAAAATGAAGTCCAGGAGTACCCTCCTTCAGTAATTCCTCGCATTGCTTGACTGCATATTCGATCCCGAATGCCGTCGCAGCGGTGTCATCCTCCGAATATTGATTCAATTGATGCATCATTTCTCTCGGAATGGATGCACCGCAAAGTTCTGTGAACCGTTTGATCTGTCTGGTGGACAAGACGGGTAGGATGCCGGGAATGATGGGTTTATTCAGACCCGTTTTTTTGACCAAATAATCCCGGAATCTGAAGAAATCTTCGTTATCGAAAAAAAGTTGGGTGATGATGAAATCCGCTCCCGCATCAACTTTTTCTTTCAGTCGATCCCAATCAACTTCTCTTCCTTCAACACAGGCGATATGTCCCTCTGGAAATCCGGCTACGCCTATGGAAAACTGGTGATTGGTATGTATAAAATCCACCAAATCTCTGGAATAGGTAAAACCTCCTTCGGTTGCTATGAACTCTCCAGTACCTCCAGGAGGATCCCCCCGTAAAGCGAGGATATTTTCTATTCCGAGCTCCTTGGCTTCTATCAGGACTTGGTTGATCTCTTCCCTTGTTGCATTGACACAGGTCAGATGACTCATGCAAGTCAGGTTGAACTGATTTTGTATTCTAGAGACAATTTCGAGTGTCTTGCCTTTGGTACTTCCGCCCGCTCCGTAGGTAACGGAGCAATAATCAGGTTGAATCTTTAACAGTTCTGGAAGCACTGTATCAAACAGGATCTTTTCGCCTTTATCGGTTTTAGGTGGAAAAAATTCAAAGGAAATGGCGGGCTTGCCTGCCTCAATCTTTTTCCTGTGAATGTCTCTAATCAATTCCATACGGGTTTATCATACTGTCAGATGACAAGCGCTAGCAAGTTTCTTCCTGAAAAGTGGCGACAAGGCCGGGTTCTTGAAGCGAACTTGAATGAATTTCATTGATTCAGTATCCATCCCGCTTCCAACATGCAGGGATCTTCGATATGGAAAGGAAAACTGACTATTCACTAGTGGCTCTCGATCATGGGCTATATTCCGTCCGCTCGGAGACACATGGAGAGACATTTCATCCTCAGGTGGGACCTGAAATGGAGGCTCGGAGTGTTTATTTCAAGCCCATGCGTATTGAGCAGAGGTTGCAATCAGCAAAAGGTCCTTTTGTTGCCTGGGATGTCGGACTCGGTGGTGCTGGCAACGTCTTAAACTTGGTGAGGGATCATGGCAACGTGCGGGCTCAAATGGAAATCCATAGTTTTGATTCCACTCTTGAACCACTAAGGTTTGCCTTGGCCCATTCGTGTTCCCTTGATTACCTGGCAGGATTTGAATGCCATGTTGAAAAACTGATTCAGGACAGGAAAATCAAGTTTAAGTGGGGGCATCTTGATATCCATTGGTATCTCCACCTCAAGGACCTCAGGATGGGTTATCCCGCAAAAGCACAGCTTGGAGAGTCTCCGATGGTCATTCTTTACGACCCTTACTCACCCGCAAAGAATCCGGAACTCTGGTCCATCATTGCTTTCAAGATGCTTATGGAGGAGCTTGATGGACCCTGCACCATGGCGACCTATTCACGTAGCACATCTGTCAGGGTCGCGATGTTATGTGCCGGTTTTTTTGTGGGTAAAGGGGGAGAGGTGGGTGAGAAAGAGGAAACAACGATTGCATCCAATCGAGCCGAATATATTGATTCACCTTTGGATGATGCCTGGTTGAAGAAGTTAAGGAATTCAACCAACGGGGAACCGATAGTAAATGTTCCTCACCAACGCACATTTATCACAGCCTCAACCTGGTCGAAGATCATCCAGCATCCTCAATTCAAAAAATATTCATTTGCTTCTGATCTTCCCATGCGGCATTGATTCTATTGTGAGAGGTCTTTTGAAAAAATGACAGTTGCCAACAATATTTCCCACCCATCAGGGACTCAGGTGCATTTCAGCCTGATCATACCTGCTTTTAACGAGGAAAAACTGTTACCCTCTACCTTGAAAAGTATTCAGAAATCAGCATCGGCCTTTACTGACCGAGGATTGAATTGGGAATTGGTTGTTTGCGATAATAATTCCACAGACCAGACCGCGGCTATCGCAAAAGAACACGGTGCTAGAGTGGTTTTTGAAGGAAAGAACCTAATTGCGCGTGCGCGAAATGCAGGGGCTTCCATTGCAACTGGAGAGTGGTTCGTGTTCGTCGATGCCGACTCTGTGCCTCCTCGTGAACTGTTTGAGGATTTGGCAGACTCAGTGGCAACCGGCAACTTGGTCGGAGGTGGTTCCTTGATGGAGATGGAAGGTGAGATCCATTGGTTCTATCGGTTTTGGTTATGGGGGTGGAATCGTACGAGTTTGTTCATGTCCTGGGCGGCAGGTTCATTTGTCTTCAGCCGAGCAGACGGTTTTAATGCAGTAGGTGGATTTCCTGAAAACTGTTACACTGGCGAAGAATTGGGGTTCAGTCAAAAAATCAAACGCTGGGGAAAAAACCAGGGGCTCAAATTTCGTATTTTAACAAAGCATCCGCTTCTGACATCCCCTCGTAAAATCTCGCTCTACTCTCGAACAGAACTTCTTAAAACCTTGTTTCTTTCGCTGCTATGTTACCCATTTGTGCGTAACAATAAAAATGCTTGGTTCTTATGGTATGACGGTCGTAGGTAAATCATTTAATGGAGCAGGGAGCAATAATCGCATCCTTCATTCCGTGGATGATTTTTTTATCAGACGGGCAAATAGTGGCCATGATCCCACGCAAATGAGGGCGTGCCTTATCTCCTTCCCCATGCACGAAATAATAGGGACATAATCTGACCCGCCCTTTCATGGAGACGATTCTGTTGCTTTCTGTATCATGGTAAACGGCTTCGACTGTCTTTGGTTTGTGGTAATCCTGAACCACGTAATTTTGACGACCAAAACTACGAATGGCTGAATCCACCACTTGTCCCCAATCTTGAGACGAAAGATCGCTCCCCAGATAGACACCTCTTGCACCCCATGCTTGATCCGAAAATCCTGACACTTTGAGGATCAGGTTTCTTTCTTTCTGTGACAAGTTCTTAAGTTGATGCCAATTGGTAATCCCCAGCTTTGGTATCGCGCCTTGAGGGGGCAGGGGAGTTGGATCTACCATCCAAGTGTAGGGAACATGTTGCAGGAGAGTTTTGAAAAAACCGCCACCCAAATGTTGTGTCCATAAGGGTTCCAGATTGCGATTGTGCAAAAGGGCGAACGACGCTTTCTCCTCAAATACTGGCTTGGGGGGTGGTGTGACTTGAACGTGCCCTGCCTCCGCTTGATGGAAAATGGTCTTGGCATTTGCTACATTTACCAGGTCAAAGAGTTCAAAAAATCGATATACGTAATCTCCCTTCTCAAAATCTTCAAACGCGTCGTCGTAGACGTTTATCTTTCGGTCCTTGATGTTGGCAGCCAACCATTCCATTTCCGGTCGATAAGTTTTGGCTTCTTCCGACACGATCACTCGAACATTTTGGCTCTTGCCAAAAATACCAGAGAATCCCTCCAGCATTCCGTTGGAGCCGCCTATCAAGCCGGACTGGTTTTCTTCATCCAGCTGCGTATAAGCCTGATTCAACCAGGCGGTCAAACCTATGCCTCCAGGGACACTGTCCAGTTCGCTGATGACAAATCCATCTTCGGTCAACAGGACATCGGGTCGAATGACTCTGGGTAAACTTTGTTTGAAGGTTTTGCCCAGGCTTTGCTCAATGAGAGATCTGGGCTTGCCGGCATCCAGCCATTCGGAAACCCATTCTGGAGCTGCCTGTTCATGGCTCTTGCGATAGAGCAGATTCAGCGCACGATAAAACTGCAGCAGAACACGCCCCAGCTTTTCGAGTTGTTTAACTAGACGCGGCTCCAGTGCAAAGGGTTCCGGACTGATCCGCCAGGAGTGGCCGTCAAACAAACCTTTCTCAGGCAAGCTGGATCGCACTTTATTCGCTCGGGCGATGGATGATTCGATATTGGATGGATTCAATGATTGGACGCGGTTTTGAATTATCGAATCTGTCCTGTCCCGAAGCACAGCCACTTGTAACTGGTCAGTTCCTCTAGGCCCATGGGACCACGTGCCCCTATCTTATCGGTGCTGATTCCAATTTCAGCTCCCATTCCAAATTCAGCTCCGTCGGTGAAACGAGTGGATGCATTCCAATAAACTGCCGAAGCGTCCACGTCGCGCATGAACTGATTTGCGGCAGTTTCATCACGAGTGACGATACAATCTGAATGCCCGGAACCGTAGGTATTGATATGGTGAATCGCATCTTCAATATTGTCCACGACCCTGATCGCGAGGATTAAATCAAGATACTCAGCGTGCCAATCCTCCTCGGTGGCATCCTCAAGTGGCAAATTCAAGGATTGAGACTCAATGACCGGTGTCAATAGGGACCTCACCGTTGCATCCCCCTTAATGGATACCCCCTTTGCCGATAATTCAGTAGCGAGTTTGGGGAGAAATTCTTCGGCAATGTTTCGATCCACCAAAAGTGTTTCCATGGCATTGCAAACTCCTGGACGTTGGGTTTTGGAATTGACTGCAATTTGAACCGCCATATCCAGATCTGCCGCTTTGTCGACATGCACGTGACAAACTCCTTTGTAATGTTTGATGACCGGCACCTTGGAACAATCAGCTACGGCGCGGATCAATCCTTCTCCGCCTCTGGGCATGCAGAGGTCGATGTATTCGGTGAGTGAAAGTAATGCAGGCACCGCTGCCCGATCCGTGGTGGGGACGACCTGTATGGCATCAGCAGGAAAATCCGGCTCACATTTCTGCGCCGCTTCCACCATTAATTTGGCGATGATCTGGTTGGAGTGTAAGGCTTCTTTTCCACCCCTGAGAATGGTGGCGTTGCCTGATTTGAAACATAGACCAGCGGCATCTGCCGTGACGTTTGGACGTGATTCATAGATGATCACAATCACTCCTATCGGAGTGGACATCTTCCGTAAAAGCAGCCCGTTGGGGCGTTCCTTACGATCAAGCTCCCTGCCTACTGGATCGGGTAATGCTGCAATCTCTCTCAGCCCCTCAGCCATGCCTTCTATTCTGTCCGCATTCAGGACAAGTCGATCCGTCATGGCTTTTGAAAGCTGCATGGCTTTGGCGGTCTCAAGGTCTTTGGCATTTGCTTGTTGAATCTCGGACTGATGATCCACCAATGCCTGTGCCATGGCTTCGAGACATCGATTCTTCTGACGGGTGTCCAGCTTTGTCAAACGATGGGCAGCCGACTTGGAACGTTGTGCCAACTGCCTCATATGTTCGGTTAAATCCATAGTCCAAACAGTAAAGATCACACCTCACCTAAAGAAAAGTCATAAGTTCTGACTTCAATGGATTTGACATATCTCGCAACGGAAAGACTTGATCCATAGAGGGGCAAACTCCCGTTCGTCCCACTTCTCTGCCTTATAACGATCCTAAGCAAAGGACGGGGAACGCGGGAAGTCTGTGGTGTCCGATCACTAAACGGCCTCCCATCAAGCGCCAATCGAGCATTCAACGCCCTGAGGAGAAGTATGGGATTCGCGGGAGCTCATCCCTCCAAAAATTGATTATGAGGAGGGATTCCGCACCTGCGGGATGCGTCCCACTTCTCATCCTTAAAGCGATCCCAAGCAAATAACGTCGAACGCGGGAAGCCTGCGGTGTCCGATCACCAAACGCCCTCCCTTCAAGAACCAATCGGGTATTCAACACCCTGAGGAGAAGTATGGGATTCGCAGGAGTTCATCCCTCCGAAATGAAAAAAGCGGCAGTGTTTTACTGCCGCTTTGACTTTTGAAATGTTATTTCCTGATCAACCCAGGGCCATGGCCGCTGAGGTGATTTCCAGAAGTTCGTTGGTAATCATGGATTGACGCAGTTTGTTGAATTCAAGGGTCAAATCCTTGATGAGCTGTTGAGCATTGTCGGTGGCGCTCTTCATTGCGACCATTCGAGCACTGTGTTCACTTGCCTTGGATTCCAAAAGGTATTGATACATTTGGAAGTTCAGATAGTGAGGCAATAGATTACCAAAAACATCCTGCGGATTTGGCTCAAAAAGGAATTCCACGCCACCCGCTTCCAAGGCCTTCTCACTGGATTCACCGTCCACACCGGCTTCGATCCCCTGAATCTCTCCAATGGGAAGGAAGGTCTTGATTTCGGGTTTTTGGACCAGAGTTGAAATGAAGTTGGTGTAAAGGATGTCCACTCCACTTACTTCACCCTTCAAGAACATGTCTTGAGCCATTTTGGAAATGGCGCGTGCCTCTGCGAACTGGGGCGCGTCCTTATAGCTGAACTCGGCAGCCAAGTCCCTCTTGGTGCGTGCCAGGAATTGGGATGCCTTGCGACCGGCCGAGATGAATACCGTGGTGTCCTTTGGTACCTTGCTGGCTTCACGAAACAGATTCGAGTTGAGTCCGCCGCACAATCCCTTGTCGGAACTGATAACGATCAGCGCTCTTTTTTCACCTTTGCCAGGTTCGATCAAAGGGTGCGTAAACTCTCCAGCCCCTGCAGAAACCTCGGCCAATACCTTGTTCATCAGTTCGGCATAAGGCCTGCCAGCAAGTGCTGCCTGTTGGGCGCGGCGCATTTTTGAGGCCGCCACCATCTGCATGGCCTTGGTGATCTGAGCGGTATTTTTGACGGACTTAATCCGCCGGCGAATGTCGCGTGTACTTGGCATGAGGTTCTTTCAGTTGTCTGAAATATTATTGATAGGTGCCAGAAAACTCCTCAATAGCAGCTTTCAAGTCGGCAGCAATTTCATCAGAAACCGCTTTTTCACTTCGAATGCGAGCCAGTAGGTCTTCTTTACGGGTGGACAAAAAGTCGGTCATTTTGGTTTGGAAATCTTTGACTTTTTCGACATCAACCTTGTCGAAATGACCATTCTGGACTGCCCAAAGCACTGCTACCTGCAGTTCCACTGAGAGCGGATTGTATTGAGGTTGCTTAAAGACCTCCACAATGCGTTTTCCTCGTTCCAGCTGTGCCTGGGTTTTGGCGTCCAAATCTGAACCGAACTGTGCGAAAGCCGCCAGTTCACGGAACTGAGCCAGCTCCAGTTTAATGCGACCGGAGACTTGTTTCATGGCCTTGATCTGACAAGCCGATCCCACTCGAGATACGGACAGACCCACGGAGATCGCGGGACGGATACCTTGATAGAACAAGTCAGTTTCCAGATAAATCTGGCCGTCTGTGATCGAAATCACATTTGTTGGGATATAGGCTGAAACGTCACCGGCCTGGGTTTCAATGATTGGCAGGGCAGTGAGAGATCCGTTGCCGTAATTTTCATTCACGCGAGCCGAGCGTTCGAGCAAGCGGCTGTGCAGATAGAAAACGTCACCAGGGTAAGCTTCACGACCGGATGGGCGTTTCAATACGAGGGAAACCTGACGATAGGCGACGGCATGCTTTGACAAATCATCGTAAATGATCAGGGCATCCATGCCGTTATCCATGAACCATTCTCCCATCGCACAACCTGCAAAAGGAACCAGGTATTGGTTGGTTGCTGAATCGGAGGCCGAAGCGGTGACCACAATGGTGTAGGGGAGGGCACCTTCTTTTTCGAGCGTTGCGATCACTTGAGCCACGTTGGATTGCTTCTGTCCAATCGCCACATAAATACAGTAGAGCGGACGATAATCCTTATCTCCGGCTTCTTCGGCGGCTTTGTTTTGGCGAGCCTGGGAGATAATGGTGTCGATCCCGATGGTGGTCTTACCAGTGGATCGGTCACCGATGATCAGCTCGCGTTGGCCGCGTCCGATGGGGATCATGGCGTCCACAGCCATAATACCTGTTTGCACAGGCTGACTGACGGCTTTTCGGGTCACGATGCCAGGTGCAATCTTTTCAACCGGATAAAAGACATCACTGTCAACCGCCCCTTTGCCGTCCAGTGGCTGGCCAAGAGCGTTGACCACGCGACCGAGCATGCCCTTACCAACCGGAACCTGGAGGAGTTTGCCGGTGGTTTTGACTTCCGCGCCCTCTTTGATCTGTGTGTATTCACCCAAAATGATGGCGCCGACCTCGGATTCTTCGAGGTTGAGTGCCAGACCGGTGACACCATTGCCAAAATCAAGCATCTCATTGAGCATGCAATCGGTCAGGCCTTCAATTTTGGCCACACCGTCACTGATTTCACGCACGATACCGACGTTTTCCTTGGCGACGGTTTGTTTCGCTCCTGAGATTTGGGCTTCGATTTCCTGTACTAAGTTGCTCATAGGGTTTTGAAAAGATCGATCTAATTAATGGGGCTGTTGTATAAAATATCTTCTGTTTGGAATCTTATTTAGTGCTGAAAGATTCACCAATTTTCTGCAAACGGCTTCGGATGCTGCCGTCATAAACGTCACTGCCAACTTGAATGCGAATGCCGCCGATGAGGTCGGGGTTGACATCAAAACTGATCATCAATGCGGTTCCGTAGCGATTTGCCAGCAGGTCTTCTATGGATTTTTTAGCGGAATCATCCAGAGCTTTTGCGGACTCGACACGGGCGGTGCGGTTTTGGATATCCGTCTTAACCAATCTTAGAAAATGGTTCAGGATCTGGATATAACCACGTGGTTTTTGATCGACGACGTTCTGCACGGTTTTCTTAACGCGATCCTCCTGAAGATTGCCGTTGTCAAGGCAGGCTTTAAAAAGGGACTTCGCGTCGCGACGTGCTTGTTTTGAAACTTTCATACTGGGTGGCGTCGAATACGATTAGTCTAGAGCGAAATCAGGCTGCTATTTGTTTGTTGGCTTCGTCGACGAGGCGTTTCTGGTCGTCATCCGTCAGAACTTTGCCAGCGACTTGAGCAGTCGTTTGGACTACGAGTTTGCCGACTTCACTCCTCAATTCGGCCAGCATGCGTTCATGGTCAGCCTGGGCAGCTTCCCGCGCTTTGGTAATGATCTGTTCCGCCTGGCTGATCGCTTTCTGGGTTTCCTGATCTTTCACCTTGTTGGCTGCAGCTCGTGCTTCCTCAATCAATTGATTTGCCTGAGAATTGGCTTTATCAAGGATCTCCTTGCGGGCGGCTTCTGTCTCAGCCAGCTCGGTTTTGATTTTTTCAGCACTGGCCAAGCTTTCCTCAATGCGTTTGCGGCGCTCGTCCAAAACCTGAAGAATGGGTTTATAGGCGAACTTGTTCAGCGCAAAAATGACTATGCCAAACACGATGAGCTGAGAAATAAACAATTGGGGATGCCAGCCAAACTGGCGAATGATCCCTTCAACTTTTCCCTCTTCAGCAGCGGCCGCAGCGGCCAAAATATAATAAGGTGTCATAAATCTTTATCAGCAACAGTATTCCTCTTTGAAAGGTCCCGACCCGGCGTCAGCCAGGTCGGGTTGATTCTCAATCCTTATTTCGCAAGGAAGATGGCGAAGAAGGTGATACCTTCAGCCAAAGCAGCCAGAATGATGGAAATAACCATGATCTGGGTGGAAGCTCCTGGATTGCGTCCGGTAGCTTCGGCGGCTTTGAAACCAACCATTCCCACACCAATAGCGGATCCAAGTGCAGCGAGTCCAACGTGGATGTTTCCAGCTATTTCGGCGATAAGAGGCAATAATGTCATGTTGCTTTTCTTTCTTTTAGTTTTCGATGTTTTCCCGACAACCGTCGCAGTCTTGCCACGATCCGATTGCCAAATTTATTTAGAATCGGCAGTTCCGTATCCCATCAATGGGCGGCTCCATGGTCTTCTTCATGATGTTCGCACATCAACAGCGTAAAAACAGCCGTCAGAAGCATGAAAACAAGAGCTTGCACCAGTCCTACAAGTAATTCCAAAAAGTAAAAAGGCAGGGGAATGATCCATCCCAGCCACGGCACGAGTAGCAGCATGGACTCAAGGATGTTTTCACCTGCAAATACGTTTCCGTATAGTCGAAAGCTAAGGGAGACCGGGCGGAACAGAATGGAAACGACTTCCAGAACGCCAACAAACAAGAAAATGGCGATCATGAAGGCTTTCATGAAACCGGCACCACCGCCCTTGTTTCCAAAGATATGGTTGTAAACACCTGTGATGCCGTTGGCCTGAACCGACCAAATACACCATATGACGAAGAAGGCAATCGCCATGGCTGTTGTCATATTAAGATCTGCATGGCCACCGCGTAACCAGGGCTCGAAATGCCCATCTGAAGTTTCCCAGCCGATAGTGCCCACACCCGGAACCAAACCAAACCAGTTGGTTGCCAGGATGAAAATAAACAAAGTCGCAAAAAACCAAAAAGTCTTCTTGACCAATTCGTAGCCCATGATGCCCTCGAGGAAGCTGAAGAGACTTTCCACCAGCCATTCAAAAAAGTTTTGGCTTCCGGTGGGCACTTCCTGGATGTTTTTGGTCGCCATTTGAGCGAACACGATGAGTAGAATCGCCACAATGGTGGTCACCACCATGGAGTTGGTAATTTGCAAGGGGCCAATCGAGAATACGGGGACGGCGGCAGGAGGGAGGCCATGGTGTTCTCCATCGCCATGATGCTCGTCATGAGTAGCTTCCAATGCAGCCGCTTCCAGTTCGGTCCCTACTTCCGCAGCATGACTGCCGTCAGCCGCTTGCAGGAGAGATGGAAACAGACTCAAGCAAAGCCAAAGAATTGCAAAATTGCGTAATAATTTCATGAATTCTACCGATACCACGGGTTTTGTTGGGTGCTTTCACACCAGTGATTGCCCCGAAAAAGTGGATCTGAGAGTAGTCATCGTGAAATTTTTCACAAGCATTTTTTTGGAATATTTCAAGTAAGATTCTGTGCGTGTAGCTTTATTTGCCCGAAGTCTGCATCGGGCCCGAAGTTGTCGTCATGACAATGCTGCGGGCTTCATCGGTTCTTCGCGGTTCAAGGAGATGTGTAACGTTAAAGTTTACACAGGGAGATTTCATCTCCCACTGCATTGCTGGACAATAATTTTGAAGCTTTTGAGAGTTTATGTGAGCTTTATCCAGCGAGGTGTCGTTTCAGAAATCTTGCATAAAGTTCGCAGCGAGCGGCGCATTCGTTTTGCGAGTTTCCGTGGATGATTCCTGCACTTCTTAATCGATAAAAGCTCTCAGGCGTTGGGCAAGGTTCGCCATGGATCACTCCTTTTAATATTTCGGTCAGATCAGGATCTTTTGCCAACAGAACCAAGATGCGTCGAAGGTGATCTCCAAAAATGCCATCGTCACGGTCTGCATCTGATTCAAACGATGCAAACTCAATTTTCCTGGAAGCAAGTTCATGGAGTCCTCGCCTGACTAGAAACGGGTGACCTCCAAGCAATGTTTGGAATTGTTGAGTTTCCTCATCGTTTTTCAGCGGGTTGCCGTACCGGTTGTCCAGATCTTTGATCTGCTCAAGGGTAAAGTCCTCCAGAGTCAGTCGTGTTCCCACGTTGAAAGGTGACTGATTCATGTCGCTGATGAACAAGTGAGCCTCAGTAGCATAAGCGATCGATAAGGTCAGTCCCGCCCATGGACCGCTTGGATCCAAAGCCCGCTCATTGTGCCAACTTCGGAACAGTCCAAAAACTTCACTGCCAAAATCGCAACTGAAAAGTCGGTCGACCTCATCCAGTCCCCAAACCAGCTGGGCATTCATTCCCCTAAGCACTTCTCTGCGGACAAAACGTTCAAAATTGACATTGGGGCCACGGCGTTCGTCCCACGTATCCGATGGAAGGACATCGAGGTCCAATTGTTCAGCCAGCGACTCTGCCAGGCTGATGTAGAAACTGGATACGTCTGAAAGATTGGTGGCATTGAATTTTTGGAAGTCTGTCAGGGCAACTTTGGCTCCGCGTTCACGTGACATTTGCAGGCCACGGGCGAGCAATGATGTTTTGCCAATTTGCCGTGCCCCTTTGAGGAGGACGATGCTGTCGTAGCGTGTCAGAGCTTCGCGAAACTCTTTGTCAACGCCCCGTTTCATGTAGAAATCCGAGTTCAAAGGTACCGCGCCGCCGACGGGTTCCAATGGAAGAGGGCCTTTGGGTTTTTGCTTAACTGGTATGGTGACTCGAATGGGTTTGGGTTTTGGTGCGGGTTTTGGAACCAATCGCAGGCCTGGCTTCAGAGTCAGTTTGGCGGGTTCGGCCTTCGATTCGATCCGATCCAGGCGTTCCTTCAGGTCCTCAACCACATCGTCATTGTCTTCTTCTGTTTCCCAAAGCAGATGAGTGATAGGGGAAAGGATGCCTGCCATGGGTTCCGGGAGATCGCCAGTAAACCCGACTCGACATGGGATGATGGTTGGCTGGCCATTTTGTTTTTGAGCGGCGTCGTGTGCCACTTCTATCTGGAATGAGATGATTTCACTCTCGCAAGCAGCGTCTGAAAGCAGTGGTACGATGGCGTCCGCAGATTTGATCTGGTTGGCCACGTTGGAAGCCCAGGCCATGCTGGTTTGAGATTCCCGGTCTAGAAAGACAGAATGGCCGCTCTGAATGAGCTTGTTTTCGATAAGCTTGGCCAGTTGTTGATCCTGTGCTTCGCCGGACTTTACTAAAATGACTACCCGTTTCATTGCGCTTAAAATGGAAAGTAAAATGTTGCTTCCATCCTCAAAAAAAACGATCAACCCTCGTTGAACGTTTGCCCCCGGCATCCTCGGAAGCGGTTCATGACGGGCACGTGGTCTTAAGGAGATTTCTTTATAGTTGGGGGCGTTTCAATTGACCAGTCCAAAAAGTCGTTTGCCAAACCGACTTCAGGAGGTAGGATGTCACTGGCCGCGTTCGAGGCCAAGTTTTCCCTGACTTGATGGATGTTGAGTTTCCATGCTTACCACGAGTGAGTGGGGGAAAATTTTTAATTTAGATCCGATTCAATTTATATGACCGAACAGCAGATCAATGATCTTTTGAAGCAGGTGAAATATCCTGGTTATTCCCGTGATATTGTATCCTTTGGCCTAGTTAAAAATGTCGCAGTCAACAATGGTGCCGTCAGTGTGATGGTCGAATTGACGGGGGGAAATGCTGAAATTGCCGCTCAGATCAAACATGACGCCGAAGAAATTTTGAGAAATTCTGAAGGGGTTCAACACGTGCATGTGCAGGTGAAAGCCCCTCAAGGTGCACCTGGAGGTCAAGCAGCGGCCGGCGGAGCTTCCAATCCTTTTCAGAAACAACAGGCTGTTCCGGGCTTGCAGCGCATCGTGGCTGTGGCCAGCGGAAAAGGTGGTGTTGGGAAGTCCACCTTGTCCGTTAATTTGGCCTGTGCCTTGCAAAAACTTGGCGCAAGAGTCGGATTGTTGGATTGTGACATATACGGTCCGAGCATCCCTCTCATGATGGGAGTCAGGGAACGTCCCGCCATTACACCTGAACAAAAGATGATTCCAGTGTCCAGTCATGGCATCAAACTGATGAGTATGGGATTTCTGCTGGATGATGATCAACCTGTGATCTGGCGTGGCCCCATGATCATGAAAACCATCCAACAGTTTTTTTCGAGTGTGGATTGGGGAGATCTGGACATCCTTCTGGTTGATCTCCCGCCCGGAACAGGCGACGCTCAGCTTTCTCTCTGCCAAACAGTGCCCCTCGATGGTGGCGTGATTGTAACCACTCCGCAGGAAGCCTCGGTTGGAGTTGTGCGCAAAGGTATTTCCATGTTTGAAAAAGTGAATGTTCCAATTTTGGGCATAGTTGAAAACATGAGTTACTACACGACCCCCAACGGAGAGCGCATTGAGATCTTTGGTAACGGTGGTGGTCGAGTTGAGTGTGAGCGAAAGAACATTCCATTTCTTGGAGAAGTTCCGATCTTCACCGAAATTCGTGAGGGAGGAGACTCCGGGCAACCCGTCGCTGCCGTGCAGACAGATTCTCCGGCAGGCCAGGCGTTCATGGAAGTTGCCAAGATCTTAAAGAATCAATGGATGCCCGAATCCTGATTGAGTAAATTTCCTGCGCCATGGATTTTGAAGAACGACTGAACACCTTCTGGAGTAAACAGCCTGTTGTTGCAGACAATGCCTACATTGCCAGCAAGGCGGTTGTGGTTGGGGACGTTACTATTGGTGAAGAATCGAGTGTTTGGTACGGTGCGGTTTTGAGAGGTGATATCAACCGCATCGAAGTGGGGCACCACAGTAACATACAAGACAACGCGGTGGTTCACTTGGCCGACGACTTTCCATGCATTATTGGGAATTATGTCACTGTGGGGCATTCCGCTATTTTACATGCTTGCACCGTGGAGGATGAATGCTTGATCGGGATGGGGGCTACGGTGCTGGATGGTGCTGTGATTGGGTCGCAAAGCATCGTTGGGGCCAATGCTTTGGTCACCATGGGAACGATTGTCCCTCCCGGTTCACTCGTACTGGGATCTCCTGCCAAGGTTGTAAAATCGTTAAGTGATGAAGATCGGGCCGGACTTCGTCATTGGGCTGATAAATACGTCGCGAACACTCGTTATTGCCTGAAACACGGTATCCAGATAGGAAAGCCACTTATTTCTTCAACTTCCGAATGATTTGCTTTGATTTCAGATTCCGTCGCTGAACATACTATCCATCATGTCGTCACCCTTGGTCATGTTGTTTTATGAAAAGTTGATGCCCGGCAGTCAGATGGTTAATCGACTGCAGGATCTCGGCTATCGTGTGGCGAGCGTGACCCAGATCGATAAACTCATCCATGAGGTACGACAGCAACATCCAATGGCCCTGGTGGCTGACCTTTATTCCAAACAAGGCGCGGTTGCTTCATCAATCCAATCGCTAAAGGAAGACCTGGAAACCCAGCACATTCCCATACTGGCCTTTGCGGCCGTGGACCAGGAGGAATTACATGAGAAAGCTCGCGTGGCCGGAGCCAAATTGATCGCAGGAGAGGAGGCTGTCCTCGACCAACTTCCCCATCTCATGGAGCATTTGCTCGAAATTGATTAAGCACAGCGAATCTACCGCGTTTTTGATGGCTGATTCCCTGGCTCAGATTATTTACTCATGAGGACTGTGGTTTGGCCAAATCGAGATAAGTAAACTGCCGACGGAATAATTCAATTTAACACTTGCAGCCCTGCAGCACTTTTCATAGTTTTCCAGTCCATTTGGCGCACCCGT
>CAYFHO010000054.1:0-38876 GCA_964342825.1 uncultured Verrucomicrobiota bacterium | reverse complement strand
CATGTTGCTGTACAAGCTTAAAATTCATCTTTCTAATTTAGATGCGTTTGCCCTGGTCTACCATTGAGGAAATTGAATTTCGAGGAGGCGATGGCACGAAATACAATCGGAATCAAAAAATTCAGGATGATCCCAGTGCCTATTACCGTATCCGAATGAAGTGAATCTCTCCATCCATTTACTATCTACATATTACTGTTGGCGAAGCTGAGGATTCCGGTCATATTTGCAGAAAGCAAAAAGCAGACAGTGAACGGAATGGTGAAGACCGCCATAATTTCAAAAAACGTAACGTCTTCGTTAACTGACCTATTCATACTGGTCGGCATGTGGATGAGTTTGGGTATTTGCTTGCCCCAGAGCTCTTCTTTTCCCTCCCAATTACCTGCCGTGGAGCTCGATGGTGAAGGAGATTATGTTTTGTTGCCGTCGGGTGCATTCTCCGATCTGGAAACCGTAACCGTGGAGGGTTGGGTCAAGTGGAGCAAGTTCCAATACATGTCACGTTTTTTTGCCCTGAACCTGAAGGATCAAAAAATCAATCTTCACAACCGGGACACCAATCCATTTCTTTGGACATCACAATACAAAGCAGGCAGGCGAACTTATATTCGTGTCCCTGATATATTGCCCCAAAACGAATGGAACCACCTTGCGTTGGTATCTCAACCTGGAATGTTGAAAGTGTATCTCAACGGCACGATGGTCTTTGACCGTTACATTACCGATGACGACACTTTTCGATCCAACGAGTTTTCTGAGTTCAATATGCTGGGGCGAGGCAATGCGAGAGTTCTTTATGGGCGTGACAGGGATCTTCATGGTCAAATTGCAGAGGTACGGATTTGGGATCACGCCAGGGATCTGCAAGCGATTCGATCACAGATGTACGAACGTCTCACAGGACAAGAACCTGGCCTGAGGGCCTTGTATAATTTCTCCGATCCAGATCTACCTGGCAAAGATGCCACCAGTAATCGTTTTGATGGCATTCTGAAAGGCAATGCCCGAATCGTAAACTCCAGCATTCCCTCTCTAAATCTTCTTACAATGCCGATTGAGGTAATTGGAAGGGTCACCAGCTATAAGCGGGAAAAGGCCGTCTCTGCGGCGCCCGTCTTTGTAACATCTGAAGACAGAATCGTTCAGTCAGTTACCACAGATAAAAACGGCAGATTTCAATTGTACCTTACCAAGGTCAAAGCTCCATTCCGCGTGTGGGCAATTTCGGATCAAATGGTTGGTTATTCAGACATTTACAATCCACAAGCAGGTGCACAAATAGAGTCACAGATCAAGACCCAGGACAATTATGAGAACGTGGAGAATGAACTCATTAAAGCCATGATCCATTCACTGGAATTAGATCAACCAATCAACACCAAGTTGGCTGCAATCAACGCAATCGAAGAATGGAAGTATTCAAACACACAAATCACTGCCGCTTTGATCAAAGGTCTGGAAGATGCAAATAATGAAGTCAGGAATCAAGCTTCCATAGCACTCGATGTATTGCCTCTCGCCCCTACACTGGCCCCCGTTTTTGAAAAAAGAAATCGATCCATCGCTTACTTATTTTCAGGCTTGTTTCTGCCGTTCGCAGCCTTTCATCTGCTTCTTTATGCCTATTTCCCCAAAGAACGCAGTCACCTGTATTTTGCAGGATTCGCCCTCATGTCTGCCTGGTACGCCCTACATGAAGCCGGATCTGGCACGGAAGTTCCGAATCAATTTATTTCGCTCTTTTCAACAACGCTGGGAATGACAACCTCCATGTTCGGGTTACGACTTCTTTACTCCTTTTTTTACGACCGGGTCCCGCGTTATTATTGGCTGTTTCTGATAGCTGCAGCCGTTGGAATTTTGACCGGAGCCACAATCGAATACCAATACCCTCGAGTTCAAGAAAACATCAGTAATGGAATTCTAGGGATGCCAATGGTCTTGTTTCTTATAGCCATTATCATTGCCGGTCTGGTTGGTATCACGATGACTCTGGAGAGCATTCGCGTTGCATTGACCGCCATTTATCAGCGGAGATCAGGAGCATGGATTATTGGTGGTGGAATTTTAGCAACACTCCTTTTTCCTTTTGCGGCCGCTTTTGGAGAATCATTTCTGCAAGCGTTTCTAATGGATCAACTGGGACAGAATTTCTGGCCTTACCTATCCAAATCAGGAGGTGTGGTGTTTGCATTGTGTATTTCGATACACCTTGCAGGTAACTTTTCCCAGACCTACCACAAACTTTCGGTGGCCAAGGAGGAGATTGAGTTAACCAACAAACATTTGGCTGAAGCAAAGGATTCCGCCGATGAAGCCAATCGTGCCAAATCAACATTCCTCGCCAATATGAGCCATGAGCTGCGCACACCTTTGAACGCCATCATTGGTTATTCGGAAATGCTGGAAGAAGAAGCGCCCGAGATAGGAGCGGAATCCATGGTGCCTGATCTTCAACGCATTCATGGTTCAGCCAAACATCAACTGGCCCTGATCAATGACATCCTGGATTTTTCAAAGATTGAAGCAGGAAAGATGAGTTTGTACCTGGAAACATTTAAGATTCAAAATCTGGTGAAGGAGGTGGAAGCCACCATCCAACCTTTGATCGCTAAAAACTCCAACCAATTATGTATCGAGTGTCCCGAAAACATCGGAGATATGATCGCGGATCTGACCAAAGTCCGCCAGACACTCTTTAATCTTTTGAGCAATGCAGCCAAATTCACCGACAAAGGAGTGATCACCCTGAAAGTCTACTGGACCGAAGAAAGCTCAACCGAAAAGGAAAGCCTGGCTCATTTATCTCCTCATTTGAGCCCAAAACCTGAAGGGCATTACTGTTTCGCTGTGATCGACACAGGAATTGGCATGAAGTCTGAACAACTTGAAAAACTATTCGAGTCGTTTCAACAAGCAGACGCATCCACAACTCGAAAATATGGTGGCACCGGGCTGGGACTGGCCATCAGCCGACGATTCTGCCGCATGATGGGCGGTGATTTGATTGTGACCAGTGAACTTGGAAAGGGATCGGAATTCACGGCAATCATTCCAGCCAAAGTGAACGCACCAGAGG
This sequence comes from uncultured Verrucomicrobiota bacterium, assembly GCA_964342825.1. Classification (GTDB taxonomy): domain Bacteria; phylum Verrucomicrobiota; class Verrucomicrobiia; order Limisphaerales; family AAA164-E04; genus AAA164-E04. The sequence goes on along the minus strand of CAYFHO010000054.1, from coordinate 35,794 downwards.
AAAGTGTTAAAGCATCCTGATAAATAGGAAGTGTTCCTTTCATTCCATCCAAACAACAAAACAGAAATAGGTTTAAGATTGATCCATTATCATCAAGACAGTATTTTAAGCTTAGTGCGAAGCTGGATGACATGGATTTTGGTTATACTGCTCACCTTTCCCGGGTGCTTCTGCGGAATTCTATGTCTGGGCGAAGACCACGAGGAAGCTCGCACCAATAGCGATGGGCCCGCCTTGGCTTACGAATGTGATTTTCATCATCATCATTCCTGTCGTAATCACACTGATGAGTGCAATTCCATTTCGATGATTCCCACCAACCAACTGGAGTCATCCTTGAGAGTCGAAGCTTTCAAGTCCGGCAAAGTGATTTGCTCCATAGAAAAACTGAAATACACACCTCCTCCCCCCTCTCCCACTATTCCATGGCGAAGTAGATCTGGCAGGGATACGCTCAAGATCTGCCAGCGATTCCTCATTTGAGGCGAGCCATTTTTAATTCGAACAGAATTCGGCATTTTAATGATACCCGTAAGTGTGTCGTTCCTCTTGAAATTCATCGAGAGCGCGACTCTGAAGGTTGAAAATGACTCATACTCCGACTGCAGCATAACCTGCTGTTTCAATTGATAATTATTCATGAAGATTAATTTGATCCGATGTAGCTGGCTGGCAGCATGCATCATTGTTTCCTGGGGAGAAAACGCCAGTGGACAATCGCAGTTCTTAAAGACACCTTTAAAGGTATCGATTTCTTATGAATCGATTCCGGAATTGGTCCTGGAAATGAATCCTGAAATTCGTGCAGCTACCTGGTCAATTCGAGAAGCCGAAAGCCGCATGGAGCAGTCCGGACGCTTGCAAAATCCAAAATTTATTACCAGTTACAACAATAATGAGAACACTCCGGAACGCACCACAGGAGTGGGTTTCCTACAGGCGTTTCCAGTCACATCTCGATTACGCCTTGAGAAATCTGTTTCAAAAAACAAAATTGAGGAGGCAAAATCTGAAGTCCAGGTTGCGGCTCGAACCATGATTGAGTCAGCATTGACCACCACCGTTCAATGGATCGGCAACCAACAGCGCCAATCTATTCTGAAAGATCAAATCCGCCTGGCAACCGAGTTGGCTACCTTCTTGTCCGAACAATCCACAAAGGGTGAGGTTTCCTCTCTGGATGCCATGCAAGCTTCACTTGAAGCGGAGGAAAGGCAACTCGATTTGCACCCACTGATTTTCGAACAAAAGAAATTGGAATCAAAATTACGAATTGCCTTGGGTTTGGAACCGACAACAGAATTACAGATTCGAGAAGATTTACCAGACGCAAAACTACCAAAGGCAAAAACCATACTCCTTGAAAAACGCCCCGATTATCGACTCCTTCAAAAGCAATTCATCACAACTCAAGAAACCATAAAATTGGCACGAGCAAATCGATTTTCAGATGTTAGCCTTCAGCTGATGCATCTCTGGAATGATGAGGAAGACATTCCGATAGGTATTGAAAAAGAAAGAAATGCAGCCATCCAATTATCGATTCCCCTCCCCTTGTGGAATCGCAACCAAGGTCGAATATCAGAATTAAATGACAGATTAAAAAGGCTGGAAAATTCCATTCAAGCCCTAGAAATAAAAATCAGCAATCATTCGGATGCTGCCTACACAGGAATGGTTGAACAGCTCGCTATCTATCGACAAATTAAGGAACAATCCCTACCCAAACGACTTGAATACCAGAAAGCTCTGGAAACTTCTTACAAAGAAGGCTTGAGTTCATTTGACCTGATGCTGCGCGCCCGTCATCAAATATTGAAACTGGAACTGGCCCGATCAAAGGCGCTGACTTCGTTTCATATTCATTTAGTTCAATATCAATCTGAAACCGGCAACCTTTCAATTTTCCATGAATCAACTCAACCCCATTCCACCTTCTAGATTTTTAACCGCTTGGTTTTCCCTGGCAGCTCTTTCTCTGGTGCTGGTTGAAGCAGATCGGGAAGCTAATCTAGTTATTCTCGATGAGCTCAGCGTCAGGAATCTAAACGTAAAAACCGAGGTGGTGGATCGAAAAGATTTTCATACCACTCTGTTTGCACTGGGCCGCATCCAGGCAAAACCGGGAGGACACGCCTATGTTTCAAGCCGAATTGCAGGACGACTCGTTGAAATACCCGCTCATGAAGGAGATTTTATTGAGGCCGGGGATCCGGTTGCAATTGTCGAGAGCAGGCAACCGGGAAATCCACCGCCCAAACTCACTCTCCATGCCCCTATTTCAGGTCTGGTGGTGAAAAGTCTTCAACACCTGGGTGAACCGGTTGTTCCAGACATCCCGATTCTGGAAATCATCGATTTATCAGAAGCCCACGCCATTGCCAAAATCCCGGAAGACAAGGTGGCCCTGATCCGACCCGATACATTTGCTGAAGTCAAAGTAACCGCATATCCTGACCAGATTTTTAATGCTGCCTGGGAGCGATTTGGGACCATGGCGGATGCCAGCAATGCCTCATTGGATGTATATTTTCTGATCAAGGACCCGGAACAAAAGATACGCCCCAACATGCGGACGGAGTTTACCTTGCACATTGATACGCGCAAGGATGTCATGGCAGTGCCAAAAGAGGCCATCCAAGGGGATAGTTTTCAACCATTTGTTTTCGTGAAAGATTTTGAACTTCCTAATGCCTTTTTGAAAGCCCCTGTCACCATAGGAGCTCGAAACGATTCCCATGTTGAAATTCTCAGTGGATTGTTCCCAGGGGATCAGGTCGTCACTGAAGGCGCTTATCCATTGGCTTTCGCGGGTGGTGATGGCATTTCACTAAAGGAAGCACTTGATGCCGCTCACGGACATGAACACAACGAAGATGGATCGGAAATGTCACTTGCCCAAAAGGCAGCCAAACAGGAAGAAAATTCAGACGGTTCAGAAGGAAACAAATTCGGTCCGTTGACCTGGTTCCTGATCATACTCTGCGTTATCCAATGGGGACTCCTGGCATTGTTGAGTGTGAAGCGGAGGGATAAGTGAGATTTACATCCACATTATGTTGAAGTTATTGATACAATTCTCCCTACGCCATCGCGGGATCATTCTTCTAGCGGCATTCGTTCTTTTGCTACTGGGAATCCAGATAGGTCGCACTCTCCCGGTGGAAGTTCTGCCGGACCTGACCAAGCCTACCGTCACCATCCTGACTGAAGCTCCGGGATTGGCTCCAGAAGAAGTCGAATCTCGCGTCACCTTTCCTCTGGAAAGCGCATTGATGGGTGTATCCGGTGTGACGAGGCTGCGCACTACATCGGATGTTTCACTCTCGCTTGTTTACGTTGAATTCGACTGGGGAACAGATCTGATTAAAGCGAGACAATTTGTTCAGGAACGTCTTCAGTCAGCCATTCCAAACTTACCAGAGGGAATCTTTCCTTACATGACACCTATTGCATCGCTGATGGGTGAAATCATGTTGGTTGGCTTGCACAGCCCGGAACAAAACATGTCACCACCTGATTTGAGAACCTTGGCTGATTGGACGGTTAGCCGCCGTCTTCAAAGCATTCCCGGTATTGCTGAAGTATTGGCGATGGGAGGCGGGGTTAAACAAATTCAAATCCAGCCAGACCCAGACCGATTGAGAGCGATGAATGTCAGTTTTGAAGAGTTGTTGCATGCTGCACATGAAGCAGCTGGAAACACGACAGGAGGATTTCTTACCAGTTCATCGCAGGAAATAATGGTGCGACACCTTGCCATGACCACTGACCTGGATGCCATCGGAGCAACGATCATCAAACAGGTGCAAGATCGACCCGTCACAATAAACGATGTGGCCAAAGTTAAATGGGACATTGAGCCAATGCGAGGAGACGCAGCTATCAACGGAATTCCGGGAGTCATCCTCAGCATCACCAAAGCTCCAGGTTTCGATACCATCACCCTGACAAAAGAAATAGAACAGACGCTGAAAAATCTCAACGAGACTTTGCCGAATGGTGTCGTACTGGAACCATTATTCCGGCAATCTGATTTCATTGAACACGCTGTGGGAAATCTGAAGGAAGCCATCCGGGATGGAGCGATCATGGTTGCTGTCATACTATTTTTATTTCTCCTCAATCTTCGAACAACGATCATCACACTCATGGCAATTCCGCTATCTTTTGCCACGACTTTGCTGGTTTTTAACATTTGGGAATTGAGTGTTAATTCGATGACATTGGGAGGACTGGCTGTTGCGATTGGAATGGTGGTAGATGATGCAATTGTCGATGTGGAAAATGTCTTTCGAAGACTCAAGGAAAACGCTTCATCCAGAAATCCAAAACCAAGAACAACGATAATAGCATCTGCTTCGGCTGAGGTGCGTCATTCCATATTGTACGCAACCTTGTTCATCATCCTGGTCTTCCTGCCATTGCTCGGTTTAACCGGTGTGGAAGGAAGATTGTTTGCACCTATCGCTATCGCGACCATGGTAAGCATGGCCGCATCATTCTTCATCTCACTCACAGTCATTCCTGTTCTATGTTCTTATTTGCTTCACCCAAAGGAGAATCGTGAATACCGGGATGGTCTGATTGTGAAGTTCTTAAAATGGTCTTTAAAAAAAAGCTGGCTCAAACTTGCATTGGATCATCCGTTTGTCGTGTTGAGCATTGCCGGCACAATGCTAGCCGGAGCTCTGGTCCTGTATCCCATTATGGGTAAGGATTTCCTGCCTGCCTTCGAAGAGGAAACAGCCCTGGTTGCACTGACCACTGCACCAGGAACTTCATTGCAACAAACTGCTGAAATTGCGGACATTGCCGACCGGCTCCTGCTTAAAATTCCAGAGGTGAGAAAAGTGGGCAGGAGACATGGGCGCGCTGAAAGAGGAGATCATGTCGTTCCGGTTTCCACCGTGGAATTTGACATCGATTTTAAGGCCGGCACACGAACTCGCGCCGAAGTACTGGAGAACATTCGGCAGACCATGCGAACCATTCCTGGAACCTTTAGCGCCTTAAGCGGTCCCCTGGCTGATCGCGTAGGCCACATGCTCAGCGGAGTTTCCGCAAAGGTTGCCATCAAAGTCTTTGGTCCGGATCTGGACGAGATAAGAAGAATTGGTAGCTCCATCCAAAAAATTGCCAGGGAAATTCCTGGATTTGAGGACGCGCGCATTGAACAACAAGCACCGATACCACAATTACGCATCGAAGTGGACCGAGACCGAGCTCTGGCTTACGGCGTGACTCCCGGAGCCATCAACAGTCAATTATCCGCACTGATAGGAGGCAAGCGAGTGGAGCAATTATTTGAAGGAGCACGTACGATCGATTTGATGGTGCGTTTGCCAGAATCATGGCGGGAGTCACCAGATCGATTGCGAAATATGTACATCGACACCGAGACTGAGCTGAGAATTCCCCTGCACCTGGTGGCTGATGTGAGGCCTGCCAAGGGACCCAACGTCATCCAACGGGAAAACACACAGCGTCGTTTCGTTGTCAGCATTAATCCTCTTGAACGTGGACTGGATTCCAAAATTCATGTTCTTCAAGAAAGGGTCGCCAGTGAGGTGAATATACCAAAAGGCTACTTTGTCAGTTATGAAGGGGAATTCAAAGCACAACAGGAAGCATCACGAAGGATACTTGTGATGAGTATCGTGGTATTTTTCATTATGGCGGCACTGCTTTACGGTTACTTCGGAACACCGGTATTCACCGCTCAAGTCATTTTGGACATTCCACTCGCAATGATTGGAGGATTGATGCTCACCTTTCTCATGACTCGGAATGTCAGTATCGCAACCCTGGTGGGTTTTATTGCAGTAGCCGGGGTAGCCGCAAGAAACAGCGTGATGCTCATTTCCCACTATCTGCATCTGATACGTCATGAGGGAGAATCCTTTACCAGGGAGATGGTTGAACGGGGAACATTGGAACGACTTGTTCCCGTGTTGATGACAGCCCTGTCGGCAGGCATTGCACTCATTCCACTGATTCTCGCTGAAGGAGAACCAGGAAAAGAGATCCTTCACCCGGTCGCGATAGTGATTGTGGGGGGATTGATGACATCTACTTTTCTTGGACTGGGAGTTACTCCGGCAATTTTTTATACTTTTGGAAGAAAGGCAGCCCAAAGAGCCATTCAAAAGAAAGCTCCCGCTTCTGCCTAGTCATCTGAAAAATAGCGTGTTAAAGGTATACAAATGATGAAATCCAATCGTTCACTATCCATCATACCCATTGCTTTCCTGAGCTTAAGCATTCTGTCCGGATGCGGTCCCTCTAGTCAACCAAACCAGCAATCCGGCAATACAAATGCGGATTCAAATACAACCGCGTCAAGAACTCCCTCAACACAGCATGCGAACGGACATGAAGGAAGCGATGATCATCATCACGACAAAGTTCCTGGTCCCAATGGAGGTCGCCTTGTTGTGAATGTTGAACCTCATTTCGAATTCCTGGTATTGCCCGACCATCACGCACAAATTACCTTTGTGAATGATGAAATCCAGCCGATCCCAGCAGCGGACCTGCAAATCAATCTAGCGGGTGGTGATAGATCCAATCCGGTTGAAATATCCTTTGAAAAAAAGGACACGATCCTCATCTCCACCCAGCCATTGCCCAAGCAAAACAATATACCTGTTGTATTACAGATCAGTGGCGGACAATCAAAAGAGACCAAATTTGAGCGATTCCATCTGAATATGGAAACTTGTCCAGACTGCGACCTACATGAATACGCATGTATCTGCGGACATTCGGTGCATCACCATTGATGCAACATTTCTGACGTGTAGATTCGTGAACCTTCAATTAATCCAATAAAAATATGGGATTTCTCAGCGGCATCATGGGCATGGCATCGGAAGTGAATGCCGATCAAATGGAATCTGAACTCCAGGAAATTTTGATCGAAGGAGAATCCATTCGTCATGGGTTCAAACTTATCCGAGACCTGGTCGTATTTACAAACAAGCGTTTGATTCTAATCGACAAGCAAGGTTGGACCGGGAAGAAAAAAGAATACCTGTGCGTGCCTTTTCGAAGTATCGATTATTTTTCAAAAGAGACCACGGGCACCTTTGATTTGGATGCTGAGATCAAAATCTGGATAAAAAGCAGGCATGAACCCATTTCTCTTGAGTTCAGGAAAGACAAACATATTCATCAAGTTTTCAGAGTGCTGAGCGAATCGGTGTTGACTTAGACAAATCATCAATACTCAAAACTAAATTCAACAATAAATCACTCCCCTCTATGAACACACCTGAATCCTCAGGCAATCAACCAGTCCGTCTCTGGCAGGCACTCTTACCGGTCCTTGCTCTCATTGGATTGATTGCCATCAACCTGCTTAAATTTGAGGGGGAAGCACACATACCTCTGATTCTCGCATCTGGAGTGGCTGCGCTGGTAGGCCTAAGTTTGGGGCATCCATGGAAATCCATAGAAGAGGGGATACTGGATGGTATTCAGATTGGAATGAAGGCCATACTGATATTATGCGTGATCGGAATCATGATTGGAACATGGATTGCATCGGGGGTGGTACCGTTCCTGATATACTATGGACTTCAAATACTTTCCCCTGAGATTTTTCTCGTAGCGGCTTGCTTGATTTGTGCGGTGGTTTCATTGGCCACGGGAAGTTCCTGGACTACCGCCAGTACCGTTGGAATTGCACTCATGGGAGTGGCATCAGGTTTGAACGTCCCCGCTCCAATGGCGGCAGGGGCGGTCATTTCAGGAGCCTATTTTGGTGACAAAATGTCTCCCTTGTCCGACTCAACCAATCTTGCCCCAGCCGTTGCCGGTTCGGAATTGTTCGAGCATATCAGACACATGCTTTACACAACGGTCCCTGCCATGTTGATTGCATTGGTTTTTTATGGGGTATTGGGAATGAGAGGTTTTGAGGGCACGGTTCAAATGAATCAGGTTTCCGCCATTACAGATTTATTGAAATCGGAATTTAAGTTGAATTTATTCCTGACGCTTCCTCCACTATTTGTGATCGGTATGGTTTTCTTTCGTTGGCAAGCCCTTCCGGCACTCTTGTTAGCCGCCATTTTCGGTGGTGCACTTGCCATACTCATTCAAGGGGAAACCTTCGGCAGCATTTTTTCAATAGCCCACTATGGCTATGTTTCTGAAACGGGAAATGAAGCAGTCGATGCACTTTTATCCCATGGTGGTTTGGACAGCATGATGAATACGATCTCGCTGATCCTTTGCGCACTGACCTTTGGAGGAATCATGGAAAGAACAGGGCTGCTGAAGACCCTGGCGCAATCCATTCTCAACCTGGCCAGATCAACAGGCTCCTTGGTGGCTGCAACGGTTGCCACTTGTCTGGGTATGAATATTTTGGCACCAGATCAATATTTGTCCATTATCGTGCCCGGACGCATGTATCGGGAAGCGTATCAAAACCGCGGACTCCATCCCAAAAATCTTTCCAGAACCCTTGAAGATGCTGGGACGTTGAGTTCGCCTTTGGTTGCCTGGAATTCGTGTGGAGCTTTCATGGCTGGTACTCTTGCTGTTTCACCGCTGGCATACTTACCTTATGCTTGCCTGAATTGGCTCACCCCCATCATAGGTATTTTTCTGGCATATACCGGTTGGACCATTGTCCGATCTGCAACACCCCAAGAGCAGTCACCGTCCCCATAAAACAGTGGTATTCCTTCGGCAGAGTCCGCATGTTTTACGGATTAATGGTTTTGATTTGTTTCACCAGCGCGACATGCAGATCTTCAATTTGAACCGGTTTTAACAAAAAATCATCCATCCCGGCTTCGAGAGCTTTCTGTTTTTCATTGCTCGAAGCACCGGCGGTCAGTGCGATAATACGAGGTCTGCGACCATCTTGATGACGTTTTATCACTTGACGTGCCGTTTCAAAACCGTCGAGTCCAGGCATATGAAGGTCCATCAAGATGATCTCGAATTCTTCCTCCTCAACGGCCACCAGGGCTTCATGACCGTCGTGGACAATTCGGCTCTCGCATCCAAGTTTGTCCAAATATAATTTGGCAAGTTTACAATTGATGGGATGATCCTCGGCCACCAACACTTTTATGTTGAGGGGATTGAATGGAGAAAAGGTTTTGGAGGGTGCGGTGGATGCTGAGTCGGGCTTCTTGGGTTCGAATGAAATGGAATTCACCAAGTCCAAGAACTGCTCAAGAATAAAGGGTTTTGAAATCGAATAATCAAATTGTTGCACTATCTCAACCATTTGATGATATGCGCAGATGATCGGAACACTTTTTTGAAAATCTTGCAGCCGTTTAAATAGCTGATCATCTTCCGCCAACTCAAGGAACACGTCTTGGTCGATCAAGCAAACTGTCTGATGTACTCGCTTGGCACTTTCTCGTTGAAGCACAGCCTCGACAGACGAGTATCCTTTGCCTCTGATTCCATGGGCCGCTAGATTCTTCTCCATCCAATCTAACCCGGTCTCATCCGTATCCACATAGATCACATAACCATTGAAGGAGGATTCCTCATTTAATTTAGTGTTATCCCTTATGTAAGGTATCCTGACCGTAAAAGTAGCTCCTTTACCGAGTTCACTTTCCACCCGGATCTCCCCATCCATGGCCTCAATCAACCTCTTGCATATCGCCAACCCAAGCCCAGTGCCCTGATACCTGCGGCTTGCCGAATAATCCGCCTGGTAAAAGGCCTCGAACAAACGTTCCTGCTGATGCTGATCAATGCCAAGTCCGGTATCACTGACCGAAATTTCCAATTGTGGGAGATTATTTTTGACAGAAACAACTTCACGCATGTCGATACTGATGTGACCTGTATCCGTGAATTTCACGGCATTACTGACCAAATTGGTCAGGACCTGCCTGATTTTCCCCTCATCTCCAACAATCATTTGTGGCAATCTGGGATGCAATGTTCCATATAACCTTAACTCCTTGTGATTACATTGATTGCGCATCAATGCAAGGATCTGCTGGAGGCATTGCCTGATATGAAAAGGTTTATTTTCAAGATCAATCTTTCCAGCCTCGATTCTGGAATAATTGAGAATGTCTCCAATGATCATCAGGAGGCTTTGTCCACAGTCGGTGATGGCAGCAACGCTCTGACGTTGCTGAGCGGTCAAGGGTTCCTGCTCAATCATGGACGACATCCCAATGATGGCACTGAGCGGTGTGCGAAGTTCGTGGCTCATCACACCTAGAAATTCGTTTTTTGCAGCATTCGCCTGTTCCGCTTTCTCGGTCATGTGTTGAGCCTTTTCGAGAGCGGCCACCAGTTGCTGATTCAGTTGTTCAGCACGGTCGCGTTCCTGAATAATCGCTTCTTCATTCAGTCGTTGGTCCCTCAAATCACGAATATAAAAGGCCAGAAGGTTTTCTTCTTCATTCCGAATGGGCACCACGGTAAATTCCACAGGAACATCTCCCAAGGTCTGATGCCCCATCACACATTGCCACTTCACGTATGCATTGGTTTCTTTCGTCAATTCCTGCTGGATACGATCCAGTGTGAACGATTGTTCGCCTGGAGATTCAGGGGTAAATTCGTGTTCAAACAAATTGGGATGCCGGTCAGCGTCGCGAACAAAAAAGCTCTTGGCAGCAGGATTTGCAAACAAGATGGTTCCTTCCATGTCAGTGATTAGTATAGAATCCATCGAGGCTTTCACAATCGCTTCAGTTTGGTTGCGCATTGAGGTAATGGTTTTCAACGCGACCTCAAGTCGACCATGTAACCGCTTCATCCCAATCACCATACCGGAAAGTCCCACGAACACATTCGAAACCATGCCGAGGTAATAAAGCAATACCGACCAATTGGTATCGACACCCGCCATTTGCACCGCAGCAGAAAAAAGTATTTGCGAGAATAGAATGCAAAACATGAATAGCTGATAGGATTTCCACGAAATCCAACGACTGCGGTAAACGGCCCAAGCGGGAGCCAGATTGAATATAAGCGGTAAGGTAACGGCTATTTGCGAGATGACGAACTTGCTCAGGTCCAGCAAACCGGCAGCAACAAGCACAAAACAATAGCCGATAAAAACGACGGGAATCCACCATTTATGTGAAGTCGGGGAATCCAGACTTCGAACAGCTGACCACAACATCAACCCTTTGATACATTGAAAACTGAAAAGAAGGGTATAGGAAAGAAATTGCCATTCATCTCTCAGCAGTAAAAAGAGAGAGAGAGTTGAAAGTGCCTCAAAGGAAAAGGCAACCACACACCGCTTGTAAAAGCGATCGCGCAACTGCGAATGAAAGACCCGAAATCCCGCGATGAGGACCAGATCAAACAACAATATGAATGCTACTGCCAGTTCTGACATGGATATGATAGACGAATTACCAAGATAGCGCGGTTAATTAAATCACTCCTCCATGTCACTCAGGCCATCTATAGTCTCTTTATTCAAATCCTGTTGGTGACGAGACTATGAACGGATTATACCAAAACTTTCAATGTCAAACCTCATTTATTGTGACTCAATCAAGTTTCTTCACTCCAGATTCAATTGGAAGGGCACCTTGCTTTTGAGTGCGAAAATAGAATTAAACCGATGCTAGGTCCCAATCCGAATGGAAACGCTGTTGCGTGAAGCAGATAAACATGCTGATATCACTCCATGTTTAAGATTTCAGGTGTATTTTGGAAAAGCTGGATGTTGATACATTTATCGACCATTGCTTTGGTCTCACAAGAACATTGGCCGGCATTCAGGGGGGAATCAGCGCGCGGCATCTCGGAGGCCGACAATCTTCCATTGACCTGGAGTGAAACTGAAAATGTAGCCTGGAAAAAGGAAATCATGGGGAGAGGGTGGGCTTCTCCCATCGTTTGGGGCAATCAAGTGATCATCACAACCGTGATCAGTTCGGGCGAAGTGGAAGAACCCAAGAAAGGACTCTATTTCGGCGGGGAACGTCCGGAGCCACCCAAAGATCTCCATCGATGGAAGGTGTTTTCCTTTGATACGGAAAACGGGAAAACGCTTTGGGAGACTCAACTTAAAGAGGCAGCCCCCTCTTCGACTGTTCATGTTAAAAACACGTACGCATCGGAAACACCCGTAACGGATGGAAAACATGTGTATGTATATTTTGGTTATATGGGTCTGTATTGTCTGGATCTTCAGGGTGAAATTATCTGGAAGCATCAGTGGGCTCCAAAGAAGACAAGATACGGATGGGGAACCTCCAGTTCACCCATCCTGCACAAAGATCGAGTCATCATTGTAAACGACAATGAAGAAGAATCTTTTGCAGCAGCTTATGATAAGAACACGGGGGAGGAGTTGTGGAAGATAAAAAGGGACGAACCCAGTAATTTTTCTACTCCTTTTGTTTGGGAAAACAGTTTGAGAACTGAAATCATTACAACGGGAGTTCGAAAAACAAGATCCTATGATTTGAACGGAAATCCTCTCTGGAGCTTCAAAGGGATGTCCACCATCTGTATTCCGACTCCGTTTGCCGATGGTGACCACCTGTTTGTCGCAGCGGGTTATGTCGGAGACAAGGAACGCCCAAACAAACCTGTCTACGTGGTCAAACCGGGCGGCGAAGGAGACATTTCTCTAAGTCCGAGTATGAACTCAAGCAAATACATTGCCTGGATGCAACCAGAGTCGTCACCATACAATCCTTCACCAATCCTGTACAAAGATCGGTTCTATGTTCTTTGGGATTTTGGATTCTTCAGCAGCAGAAACGCGAAGACTGGTGAGGAGATTTACGATAAGCAAAGATTCAATCCCAGAGGGCGAGTTGGTTTCACTGCCTCTCCCTGGGCATATCGGGATCATGTTTTCTGCCTGAGTGAGGACGGAGACACCTATGCCGTGAGAGCTGGCGATCAATTTGACATTTCGCATGTCAACAGCTTGAACGAAATGTCCATGGCAACCCCAGCGATGGCCAATGGAAGATTGTTTATCCGAACCTTGTCAAAATTATACTGCTTTGTGGAAACACCGCCAAAACTTTGAAAATCAGGTAATCATTGAGCGGAAGGGGCGAAACAATGAATGTGCCCTGTGTCGGTGCTAACAAAAATGCGGCCGTTGATGGAGGCTATGCCCAGAGCTTTTCCACTCACGTCCCCTTTCCAGAGCAGTCTACCGTTGGCGGCATCATAGCCACCAACTCCATCTCGACCTCCTGCATAGAGTACATCCCCGGACAGAATGAGACTCAGCGGGTATGCGCAGGGCATTTTCCAAAGTAGACATTTTTTCATCTGAACGGTGATGTCATCGAGTTTCGCAGCTATATCAACCAGGTCTTTCTGGAGGCTTGCAATTTTTGTTGAATTGTCCTCCTTTTTTTCCTCTCGAAGTTTTTTCAACTGATTGTTTAATTCTGTGCGATAGCGGTATAAGTCACGTCGATTCCGTGCCAACTCAAGGTACCTTTGTCGGTCAATCGCCTGAATATCGTTGTCGGTATGCAAATAAGATTTGCCACGATACACGATCATGTGGTTGCCCTGAAAAGTGGCGAGCTGATCCTTGGTCCCCGCTTCTACCAATCTGAGCTGTCCAGTTTTCCCCGGACCAAACACCAGTGCATCATCGCTGAGCAAAGCATAACTTCCGCCGTCACCATCAAGGACACGCTCACGTTTTCCATCAGTAACTGATAACACGACGGGGTTATTGCGTCCGGTGGGAACGTATAGTCGGGAACTGGAGGCGACCAGATAACCTTGAGCGGGAAGATCTGTTTGTTCGGTTTTCCAAAGCACCTTGCCATCCTCAAGGTTCAAAGCGCAAACGTAGACGGTTTCCGACGGGAACATCCCTGCTCCTGCATAGGCAATTCCATCCTGGATCACCACACCGGTTCGAGCGGGCCAGGCTGAGATGATTCTTCCATTACCAGGAATCCGATAATCACGAGGACCTAGTCGAGTCTTCCAAACCAAGGAACCGTCGGAAGATTTCAACCGATAAACACAGCCATCATCCGATCCAACATACAAGTCACCTTCATGCAATGTAGGCGCCAGACGCACGGGGCCTTCAGTGTAGAACACCCACCGTTGCTTTCCTGTTTCGACATCCAGACAAATCACCTTGTCTTCGGATGAGGACCCAAAATATATGGATCCATCAGCACCGATGACGTGAAACGCGTGATCAAAATCCTGGCGGTTTTTCAAGTCATAAACCTTATTCCAACCATCCCATTTTGCCTCACCCTGCCATGCTGGTCTAGGTGGGTGTTTTGCCTTATAAACCCAGGATTGAACCAACGGCGGGCGCACCGATTCAATCTGAATTCCACTACGGGCGTTGTCACCACGGTAAGTAGGCCAATTTCCGGCAGCTGCTTGAACTTTAAATGACTGTAGGAGAAGCAGGATGGTGATAATCAAATATGCCATGAGCCTAAGGCCACTTTTGGATTCTTTATGATAATTTTCCATGTTCACACGGATTTCTTGTTTTAATTCTACTCTACGAAATGATTTTTTACATTTAGTTTCACCTGACTTGGCGCGGCATCAATCAGTGACCAACTTCCCGTCTTTCAGGTCAATGGTGCGATCTGCATATTCGTTCACAGCATCCCCATGAGTGACCACCACTACTGTCCCTCCTCGGTCGTGGAAGCTTTTGAGGAGACGACAAACTTCTGCGGAATTTTCGGGATCCAGATTACCTGTCGGTTCATCAGCCAATATGAGATCTGGTCCGGTTATCATTGCCCTGGCAAGTGCCGTCCTCTGACGTTCACCAGCACTGAGCTGATTGGGCAGGTGATGCAACCTTTTGCCGAGTCCAATGTCTTCCAACTGAGCCTGTGCTTTGAGTCTTAAATCAGGATTTTTTTCTGTACTTCCCGATATTACATTCTCCAAGACCGACAAATAAGGTACCAAATGAAACATCTGAAAAACAAAACCTATGGATTTGGATCTTAATTGGGATCGTGCAGAGGAATCTAATCCATAGATATCCACCCCATTAAACAACACCTTTCCCTGAGTAGGATGCAACATCGCTCCCAAAGAAAGAAGGAGGGTTGTTTTACCGCTGCCACTATGGCCTCTCACGACCATAAACTCACCCTTTGCCACAGAGAGATCCACATGATCAAGGCTCTTAACTTCTCCCTGGGAGGATCGATAGTGCTTACTTAATGATTCACAAATCAACATGGTCTTACGATTCCCTGAGGGTTTGAGCAGGATCCTGGATGATGGCGATCATTGCTGGGATGAAAGCCGCTGCGGCTGCCAGCAGAGGTGTCAGACACAAGGTCCAGACCAAGTAGGACCATTCCGTCTTGATGGCCTTTGCCGTGATTTGAAAAATGTCAGGACCTACTTTCATGGCAAGCCAATCCCCGGCCCAAAACCCCAAAAAGCCGCCCACAAGTCCCAGCAGAACAGCTTTCCCGATAACCAATCCACCAATAAAAACTCCACTCTTGCCCAGGGCACGCCAGATTCCCATTTCAGATCGACGCTCCCTCACATTGAGCGAGGTAAGCACCGTCACCCAAACAGCTCCGCAAATCATGAGGAATGGACTTAAAAATTCGAATTTCTTTTGAACCAACTGGCGCTGCCGTGCTCGGGCGTCTGCTTGTATGCGATCCTGAATAACTTTGGCCTCGGGTAGAACTTTTTCCAATTCTTTGCGTAGAATACTGATGGGATCCTGATCAGCCGTCAGACACAAACAATCAATGGCCTTGATCTCGTTGATCTGTCCCTGCAAGCCTGAAATCTCCTGCACATCCTTCAAGGTTCCGTATACAAATACATCTTCCTCCGTTCCGTATTCCACCATCACCTTAGCCACTTTAAATTCACGTCCCCCCAACTCCAGCGTGTCACCTGATTTCAATCCCAGGCGCTGCCCTACCTGGTATCCCAGATGCAACGTTTGTGCTTCGATGGAAAAACCCATGGGGCGTTTCTTTTTATCAGGGGAGGTGATTGTGGGAGCAACACCGACAAGAATCACGTCACCTCCCTGGACTGAAATCTTTTGCCGAAGCGACGCCATCAGGTGGTTGTAGGTCATGAACACTCCCTCATGACTGGCCAACCTCTGCACCATGGATTCAGGCATAGTTTGATCTGAGAAGCCCTGAAACCAATACAGGTCCATGTCTGTTTCCTTGGGTAAGATACGTAAATTGAACCCTAAATCCCTGACCACCCTGCGCGTCTCCCGCGCAGCTGCAGATTCGGTGGATAAGTAGGCAGTCATCAATGCGGTGACAGAGACCAACCCACAAAGCATCAGGAATGTGTGTCCTTTGCGAAAAGCGATTTCCTTAAAAATAAGTGGCAACATAGATTCCTTTCACCGGCGAGAGCGCCCTACGGCAAGTACCAAAACACCCCCCGTGAATGCCAACACACAAAAGCCGGCGAGAATGACCAAAATTTTACGCACAGGCGTGGAAGCTGGAGTTTGGTCGACTTTCTTATCCTCAACTTTATTTAAATCCTTGTCACCTTCAGGGACTGAGGCATCTTCAGCCTCAACAGCAGATTTGTTTGGATTGCTCGATAAGTAACCTTCACCTTGCTGTGACACATTAATTTCCTCGGGAATTTCAGCAGCCATGGTTGTCTGGGGTGTTTCCAGATTTGAATCATCAGCCCCGATGACTTCTTCGCTGTATCCCAATAACAACATGTCCAATTCAGTCCCAATTTCCTCGGCAGAGTTAACCCGAAGCGGATTCTTCCCTCTTGCCAGAATTCGACTGATCTCGGCTTTAACCAATGGATTTTCCGGGTCAAATCCTAATGTATTGTAGGCTGTCTGTTGACGATCAGGCCCCCAGCGTAAAGGAATCATGGGGCCCTGCATCCAGGACCTGTCCAGATCACATTCACAATCCTGGCCTGCAACCGACAAGATCTGCTGCAATTTTCCAGAGGTTATTTCATCATTCTGGAGTGTTGGGCCCAATCGCCTTCCCCTGCCAATCAACACGCAGGATTGTGGGTGCTCGGGTTCTTTATAATCCAACCCTAAACTCCACAGCATGGCCATTTCTGAATCAATCTGATCTCTCGAGAGGACAATAACCTGAGGCGGAACGTCCACTGGTTTCGGCATGTCAGGGATCATCTTTTCGAGTGCATCAGCGGCTGACTGGGCAGCCTTCGTGACTCGGTCATTGCTTTGTTTGTCTGTTCCTTCGACTACGAGGATCACAGCATAAGCAGTCATTAAGTGTTCGAGTGCTTTTTGCCTTACTGGCGACTGAACCGCCTTTTCTAATAATTCCCAAATAGCAGTGGTTTCGCCCGTGTCGATTTCATTTCTTGTCATCAATTTCAAGAAATTCAATCCTTCCTGATAAAGATAGGCCCCGGAAGGTGCAGTGTGAGTAGGGCCTGAGCGAAAAGCAGGATGTTCAAGCGCTTCCTCTTGGGTCAACCATGTTACCCTTACGTTGGAATCCAGAAAAACGGCAGTTGTAACTGGCTGGATGCGCTGCTTCAAAGATTCAAGGTCAGATGCTTCAGCTACCATCAGCAAATGAAAAGCTTCACGAGTCAGGTCTACAAAAGCCACGTCTCTGACCGAATACTTGCAGGCTAGCGTACTGAAAGGGGTCGAAAAACAACAGATCAACCCAAGCAGGAATCCAGCAAACATTTGGCTGAGCGCTGGAAGATTTTTTGACATCATGATGGGCATTGATAGCACGTGGTATATTCTAAATCAACCTGTCATTATTTCGACGAACACACCTGGCAATCCGGGTCTCTGCGTATCTGATATCTCCTAAAGGACACATCTTTCAAATCATATACCAACAGAGTATTCTGCAAGGGTTTGCCCAGCCCGCTGAGTAATTTAATGACTTCCATGGCTGCCATGGAGCCCAAACTGCCCGAAACAGCCCCAAACACAGGGAAGCGCCTTTTCCACGTAGTGGATTTTTCAGGATACAGACAACGCAGGCAGGGAGTCTCTCCAGGCTTGATGACGGTCAGGTGACATTCAAGTGAAAATACAGCGGCTTCCACCATGGGTTTGCCCAACCTGACTGAGGCATCGTTCATGGCATATCTTTCCTCGAAAAGTGGAGCCGCATCCACCACCACATCCGCCTGCTTTACCAGGGAGTCTGCATTAGTCTCGGAAATATTTTCCGCGCAAGCTTGAATCTCGATATCAGGATTTAAATCTTTAAGCCGCCTTATGATGGATTCCATTCGGGATTGTCCAATGGCATTTCGGGTCATCAGCAGTTGGCGGTTCAGATCACTCGGTTTGATGTTGCCTGCATGAGCGAGAATCAATTTCCCAATCCCCGCCGCAGCCAATTCGTAGGCAACAACTCCCCCCAACCCGCCACAACGACTGATTAAAACAGTGGCATTCTTGAGTTTCTTCTGTCCCTCATGTCCAAAACCCTCAACATCACATTGCCAACTGTAAATCTCTTTTTCAAGTTGACTCAGATTTTTATGCTCAGCTGCAGACATGTGGAAATGTTGTCAATTCTTGATCGAAGGACCAATCCTTTTCTAAAAAGATTGAGCATTCCAATCCAAGTAGTCATGATCATCCCGTTATGGCTTTGATTCGAGTTTCAGGCAGACCGCAAGTGTCGGGAGAAAATCTAGCATCACGAGATATCATCATAAACACATCGCATGTGGTTTACGTCACCCCAGATCACAATGCACCGCAAAAGTGCGTTGTGCACATGCAAGGAGATGATGTGTTGATGGTGGACATGCCTTTTGAAGACATGTGGATGCTCATTCAGCGCGAAACCTGATCTGATGCGCATCATTGGCGGTATTGCAGCAGGACGCATTTTACAAGTCCCGAAAGGCTTGGGAGTGCGCCCAACTCCGGATCTGGTCAAACAGGCTATTTTTAATAGTTTGGGACCGCGAATAGTCGGTGCGCGCGTGCTGGATTTGTTCAGCGGTAGTGGTGCTCTTGGTTTGGAAAGTTTGAGTCGTGGTGCAAGTCATGTCCTGAGCATCGAAAAATCCATCAAACACGCAAAGTGGATACAAGGAAACGTCAGGGAATGCGGCATCCCAAAGGGAAAACATCGAATGAAAGTATTGGATGTTTTCCCCATGCTGAACCAGCTGATTGAGCAAGAAGAAACGTTTGATATGATCATGGCCGACCCACCATTCGGTGAGAAAAACGTCAATCGACGATCTCAATCACTTTCTCAACGCCTGCTGGACGTAGCAGATCTCCCTAAAATTTTGAATCCTGATGGACTCTTTCTTTTGGGGCACACCAAACGAGACGACTTGACCATCACGCCCTGGTGGGAATGCCGAAAAACGATGAAACATGGCGACTCGGTGTTTGAATTTTTGATACCTGCCTAAAGCGAAACTAATGAAAAGTGATCGTTATTTTTTGATAAACGGATCATCGAAAAGCCTATCATAAAATCCGTTTGCTTAGTATGAGGTGTCATGAATAAGGCCACCCGATTAGCGTGGATTGATAATCTTCGCACCTTCATCATTATTCTGGTTGTCAGCATGCATGCCTGCGTGACGTACAGCTATGTCGGAGGGTGGTACACGAATCACCCACCTGGACCATCAAATTTTGAACTAACAATCTTCATCCTTTGGCAGGCTCACCTTCAGTCATTTTTTATGGGACTGTTGTTTTTTCTGGCTGGCACCTTCGCACATCGAGGGATGCAGAAGCGGGGTTCAATGAATTTCCTAAAGGAGAGGATGGTGAGATTGGGAATTCCATCCTTAATTTACATGTTATGCATAGAGCCTCTTTTGACCTACTCCCAACTGAACCCAGGCGAAAACGATGTTTCCCAACCCTACAACGCCTACTGGTTTGAATATATCACATCAGGAAAGTTTTTCGCAGGCAGCGGTCCAACGTGGTTTGCGGTGGCTTTGTTGTTTTTTTGCTGTGGATATGTTTTTTGGGTGAAAATCGTAAGGAAACAATCCTCTGAAAAACCTAATGAAAATAATGAAATAAATCCTGCACCGAAACCTTCGAGTTTGATTTTTTTCGGACTTTGCCTGGTAGTCTGCTCTTTTGTTGTACGGCTTTTTTATCCTTTGGGTTCAGGAATCTCCAACATGCAGTTAGGGTTTTTCTCTCAATACATTTCTGCCTTTGTTTTGGGCATCATGAGCGATCAAAACGGGTGGTTCGAAGCATTGGTAAAATCAAAATCCGCTCGAACAGCAGGATGGATAGGTTTGATTTTTGGCCCTGTATTTTTGATCTGCCTCGTTTCAGCAGGAGGCCCCCCTCCTCAGGAGGGTACGATTATTTATAGCGGAGGATGGAATCCATGGGCCTTTGGGCTCGCCTTCTGGGAACAACTGACCGGTTTGGCCATTGGCTTGGGAATCATGTCATGGTTTTATCGATTCGGAAACGCCACACAACCTCTTGCTGATTGGCTGTCTCGTCGGAGCTTTGGAGTATACATGCTTCATTCGCCGATCATGGTCGTCTTGACTCCGGCCTGTGCTTCCATTGCTGATCAAAGTCGGTTGGTGGCTGCATTGATTTTGACAGTCGCAAGTCTTATAGCATCATATGTTGTTACAGACCTGATCATTCGTGTCCCAGGTTTTCGAAAAATCATTTAGCAGAGCTGGCAATTATGGATCAAAAAACTGTTCTCTCTTATGGCGAAGTGTTATGGGATCTACTTCCAAACGGAGCCGTTCTTGGCGGTGCTCCGTGTAATTTTGCATTCCGTATGCACTCCCTCGGTAACAGAAGTGTTATGGTTTCAAGATTGGGAAATGATCATTTTGGTTCTAAGGCAAGAGACATCCTTGCAAAGCTCGGTATGCCCCTGGAGGGACTGCAAACTGAAGAGGTATTGCCGACGGGTACGGTGCAAGTCGAGTTCGATGAAAACCAAAGCCCGGACTATGAGATCATTGAAAATGTGGCCTACGACAATATCAAACCCAATCCAAATCTTGAAAGCTTGGCCCAAAGCACTCATGCCATTTGCTTCGGAACACTCGCTCAGCGCAGGCCTGCATCTCGCGATACTTTGTATTGGTTGCTAGATTTGATTCCGTCCAATGCCATTAAAATTTGTGACATTAATCTGAGGAAAAATTGTTATGATCAAGGTATCGTTGAGAAATCTCTGAGACAGGCAAATATTCTGAAATTGAGTGATGAAGAAACAGGCATTCTGTCCTCCTGGTTCAAGATGGACCCGAACGATCTGAAAAAATTGGGACAGCAGCTAGTGGATCAATGGAACCTGGATTGCTGCCTGATTACCCTGGGTGCAAAAGGTGCCTTGGCTTTCGATCATACTGAGAATATCCTCTACCAACCTGGATTTAAGATTAAGCTGAAGGATCCTGTAGGTGCTGGTGACTCATGCACGGCGGGTTTCATTCACCGTTATTTAAATGGGGCTGCCTTGTCAGATTGTTGCCGCACAGGATGCGGATTGGGGGCTATGGTTGCTACTCAATCAGGAGCGACCGAACGAATCATCCCCGAAGATTTGGATGCTTTTATTCAATCAAATCAGAGATTTGAAATGGATCCGAGGTTCGAGGATCTTGTTTCATCTTAAGTAGTCATGCCCCAAACTTCACAATCTATCACAGGTAAGCACTGGCAAAGTGGAGATTGGATTACTGTTGCATACGACAAGCAATCAATCGTCAGTATTGAACCATCAAAACCCAGTGCGTCGGATCAAGTCTGGTTGGCTCCTTCGATTCTGGACCTTCAAGTGAACGGGTACGGCGGAATCGATTTTCAGCAATCAAACCTGACGGAGTCCGATTTACTGTCCGCATGCCATGCATTGAGAAGGGACGGTTGCGCCTGTTTTTTCTTAACGCTGATCACCGCACCTTGGAATGATTTACTCGAAAACCTCAGGCACTTGAAAGCAATTCGAGATTCGAATCCGTTTCTGAGAAGTTGTATCAAAGGTTGGCACATCGAAGGGCCATTTCTTTCTGAAGAGCCAGGTTACTGCGGAGCTCATGATACGGATTGCATGGAAGATCCCAGTCCGGACAAAATGATGTCCCTCAAGAAAACGATTGGAGAAGACAGGGCCCTGCTTACCCTGGCACCGGAACGACCAGGCTCTTTGGACACGATTAAAAAAGCGGTGGAGCTTGGCATTCGCATCAGTCTGGGCCATACCAATGCGAATGCCTCCACCTTGAAAAAGGCTCTGGAAACTGGTGCAGCGGGCTTTACTCACCTTGGCAATGCCTGTCCCCAGCAACTGGATCGACATGACAACCTGGTTTTCCGTGTCCTTGATTCCGGACCTTGGATGACAGGGATCATTCCGGATGGCATTCATGTCTCCCCTGCTCTTTTCCGGATTTTCCATCGAGTCATACCCTCTCAACAAATCTATTACACCACCGATGCCATGTCTGCAGCGGGTGCAGTGCCAGGACGATATAAGATCAAGGATATTGAGTTGGAAGTAGGTGCCGATCAAATCGTCCGTCAACCGGGAAAAAGCAATTTTGCTGGATCTGCTTTGAAACCTGGCGAAGGAATCACACGAGCTGCAAATATGTTGAATACAAATTGGCGAAACATCTGGAAGCACTTTTCGGAAATCCCTTCACTTTGGATGCAGCTACCGAACGCCATCGAGATCGGAGCATCTCAATCATTCAGCGTGATCACTGAATTGCCAGGCAATGGCCTGAACATCAGGGTCAATCAACCATGAAGAATATGATTCAAAAGGCAATGAGCACAGTGGTCAGATTCATTGTCGTCTGTACGATCACTTCTGCCTGCCTGGCGGCAGATCGCTTACCAAGAGAATCGCTTCTCCTATATCGCACAGAACTGGGAGAGCAAAAATCAGCTCAAAGTCCAACTGAATGGAGGTATCGTAAAAAAGAAATACTCAAAGGGATGTTCGAAGTCATGGGGGAAATGCCAAAGGAATCTCGAAGATGTGACTTGGATATGAAGGTTTTGGAAGAAACAGATGCCGGGTCCTATATTCGCCGATTGATCAGCTATCAATCCGAGCCAGGGTCTTATGTTCCAGCCTACCTTTGCCTTCCCAAAAGATCCCTCAAACCGGGCACACAGTCCTATGGAGCACTTTGCCTTCACCCAACCGATCACCAAAATGGACACAAAGTGGTTATGGGTTTGGGAGGAAGAGAAGGACGACAATATGCCCATGAATTGGCCGAGCGAGGTTGGATCACTCTATCTCCGGCATATCCGTTGCTGGCAAATTATCATCCGGACCTCAAAAAACTTGGATATGTCAGTGGAACCATGAAAGCGATTTGGGACAACCGCAGAGGCCTCGATCTTCTGCAAAGTCTACCCAACGTGCATCCCGATGGTTTCGCCGCAATCGGACATTCTCTGGGAGGCCACAACGCCATCTTTACCGCTGTGTTGGATGGACGAATCAAGGTGACGGTGACCAGTTGTGGATTTGATTCGTTTCTCGATTACAAGGGCGGTGATATCAGAGGATGGACCAGCATGCGTTATATGCCGCGATTATTGGGCTACAAGCTGGAGGAAATTCCTTTTGATTTTCATGAATTGATTGCATCGATTGCACCAAGATCGATTTTTGTGAGTGCTCCGAAAGGAGATGGTAATTTTCGTTGGCAAAGCGTGCAGCGAATCATGGACTGTGCCCGTCCTGTTTTTGAGCTGCATGACGCCACTCAGAAAATGTTTTCAGCGCACCCAGACTGTGGTCATGATTTTCCCGCTGATATGCGAGAAAAAGCATATATTTTCATGAAAAATCAAATTTCCAATAGAATTTCCGATGCACAATAAAAGGACAGGAAACCCGGTAATTTTAAGGAACTTATTCTGGATGTTTTAAAGATAACTATTAGGCTTGAACAATGTTTTGGAGGTCTTGGCTTATATATGTGATGGCACTCTTGGGAGTATCCAAGACATGCCTTGCGCAGAAGGCTTCCAATCATATCCTTGAAATGTCAGGGCCGGAATGCGGAGCACTGATTGAAGATACCATTCTCGCTGGTCTTGATTCCTGCACAATCGAAGCCTGGATTCGATGGGATGATTTCAATAAATATTCCCAACCCTGGAGCTTTGGAGATACGCTCAATTCCATAGGATTAAACGTGTATCGCAGCACGCCAACGCTGCAATTATTCGCTTACGACGGAAAAGGTACCGCCCAGGTAGTCAGAGCCCACAACGCCATTAGACTCCACCAATGGTACCACGTGGCTGCAGTCATATCCCCTGAAGCAGGACTCAAGTTGTATTTGAATGGAATATTGGTGACTGAAAATCTCAACGCTTCCGCAGAGCCTCAAGTCGTTGCAGGTTCCGGGCCGGCAAGGTTTGGTATCAGCCCCTGGGAGAGCAACGGAAGATTCAACGGCGCCATTGACGAGTTACGTATCTGGAACCACTCCAGATCATCCTTGCAGATTAAGGAAAAAATGTTTCTTCAGGCTTCCGGAACGGAACCAGGTCTGAAAGCAGTATGGAATTTCGAGCCCGTTGAAAATAAAAACCCCGTCTCCGCTGTTCACCAACCTCTAAAGTTGGAAGGGAAGACCGAAATAAAAACCAAAGAATGGGAGTCCATGACAAAACTTCCCTCTTTCTGGGTGGTTCATGGATTCGTATTCAATGAAACTGGTCTTCCTTTGTCTGATTCGAATATCCAGATTCAACAAGGCGACCAAGTTCTCAACCTTGTTACTTCCAACCCTGACGGTAGTTTCGCGCTGATTTTTGAATCGGAGCCATCTCAACGGCTGGAGTTGGTGGCAAAGCACCTGACAAGAGGGACGAGAACAATTTTGGATTTATCTTCATTCACGGCGGGAACAAGGATCAGGCAGGATCTGAGACTGAAACCCGCACTGAACCTGGAAGGCTCCGTTTTTACTATGGATGCCACACCAATGGAGCACATCCTCATTGAAGCCGTTCCAGAAGGTAAAGGATCACTGGAAGACCATGATGCGCGTTATTACTCCTGGTCCAATAAATCAGGGATATTTCAGTTTGCCAATCTACCCGAAAAACACTACCGGCTCAGGGCACATCTTCCTCAGGGTTGGCTGGGATTAAAACTGAACATCAATGCTGTTTCAGGTATCTCCCCAAATATGATTCACGGAGACTGGCAAACCGGATCTCTCATAGGAGTGCGTGGTGATAAGACGGTTCGCAATCTTGATTTCCATATTCCGGATTTCCGAAAAGCCCGGACCACAAATTTTGACCTTCTCAGCAATTTGAAAGAAGTCGAGATCCGCTGTATCGAACTTGATTCTACAGGCAGACTTTGGGCTGGCCTCGAAAAAGGTGGCCTGGCTGTTTCTGCTGATGGAAAATTCGAAAATGCACCCCGCGATATGATCCCGGTGAACCGGATTTTCTCCCTGCATAACGACGGTGAAAAGCTGTGGATAGGCACCGATCAAGGCATCTTTTTGCAAGAAGGAATCAATTTTAATATCTCCAGATCCCCCAAGTTATCGGACCTGGAGGATGAAACCATCTGGCATGTGAGCAGCGATCCGAATGGAGGTATCTGGATTGGTTCTGAACAAGGATTATACCATCTCAACAATTCACCAGACTCTGAATTAGTGAACATTAAAGCGATGGATTCCATTTGGATCAAAGACGTCTTAACAACTGCAGATGGAAAAGTTTGGGCAGCTTCCTGGGGCAATGGACTTTTTGAAAAACGACCAGAAGGATGGAAGCAGTGGGGGCTGGGTGAAGGACTCGTCCACAATCATCTGAGTTCATTGATGGAGAATGATGATGGAACCATTTGGATTGGCAGCGATGGAGGTTTGTCAATATTTGATCCTTCTAACGGAAAATTTCATAATGAAACTGCTGAGACCATGCTGATGGATCCATTCATCACGGATATATTGAGAGACAGTGAAGGTTCCATTTGGATCGCAACACAAGGTGAAGGCCTGCTGAGATATGACGAAGGTCGATGGACTAATTGGGCGAATTCAGTCCACCTTCCTCACCAATGGGTCACACAATGCCTTCTGAATGACAGTGGTGATTTATGGGTTGCCACGCATAGCGGACTTTCCCTGTTGGACTATAAACATCTCAAAACCTTTGATAGACGAGATGGATTGACCCACAACCTGATTTTATCCATCGCGGGAAATGATCTGGGGCAGCTCTGGGCAGGTACTCAAGGTAAAGGTGTCTTTTACTTCGACGGCTGGGAGTTTGATCAAATAACCACTCAAAACGGATTACCCCATGATCACGCTCAATGTGTTTACGTGGACAAAGACACCGGAAACGCCTGGGTAGGGACAGCATTGGGTATTGCCGAATTAAAAGGTAAAAGAGTGTTGAAATCATATCTTGGTCCTTCGGATCAGCAAGGCGAAGTGCAGGACGTCAGGGATATCAAGGTGGGACCCGACAACGCCCTTTGGCTGACAAGCTGGCACTCGGGTGTCGTCCGTCTGGACAAGCAAACAGGCAAGGTTAGAAATTTTGGAGCCAATCAAGGACTTGAGGATGCTCATTGTTTGTGCCTGGCTATTTCACGGGAGGGTATGATTTGGGTCGGAACAGATTCGGGATTGTACGTTCTGAACGAAGGGAGGCTGATCGTTCCAGAAACGTTGAATGCCATGAAGTCAGCCCGCATTGAAGATGTGGAATTTGATCCCGATGGGGAAATTCTCTACATCGTCACGAGTGTTGGAATATTTCAATTCACGCCGTCTGAAGGATTGTTCAGGATTTCCCCGGAGGATTCGCCTCATCTTAACCGAGGAAAGCAGATATGGATCTCCCCACAGCACGAAAAAATTTGGGTGGGCTTGTTGGGTGGAGGAATGGCTGTGTCGGATGGTTCACTTTGGTCCACTTACGACACCAGAGACGGATTACCACATAACAGCGTACGAACCGTTTTCGAGGATACCCAAGGCGCCATATGGGCTGGTACCGACAATGGAATTGTTCAGTTTCGCCATCGGCACAACAGACCTTTGGTCAACCTGACCCTGACCACAGACGAAAGCAGATACCATCTTCACACCGGTGATAGCCGTCTGAAACCGATCGAGTTGCTTGCCAATCGTAGGCTCACAATGGAGTTTACAATGATCAATTTGACGGACTCTGCGGCAAAACGCCAGTACACCTACATCGTTAAGAAAAATGGGATGGTCTATACTGATTGGCAAAGCCTGGGCTCTTCAGGGATGGATGATTTAATGCTGGGAGAACCAGGAAATTATCAAGTTCAATACCGTGGCTATGATGGGGGCATGAACGCCTCTGATCTTTACTCCTTCGACCTCACCATCCTTCCCGAAGACTACTTGACTCCCTGGTATCAGACAACCGAAGCCGCAACCGTTGGGGGAACACTATTATTTTTCTCCCTTACTCTGACGGCCCTGGGCATCACCAAATATACGCGAGAAAAGAAAGAACATGCACGACAACAGGAAGCTCACTTGCAAGAACTCGAAATGAAGAATGCCGAGTTGCTGATTACAAAAGAGGAGGCGGAAAAAGCACTGAAGGTGAAATCTGAATTCCTTGCAACGGTCTCTCATGAAATTAGAACTCCGATGAACGGGATCATGGGAATGAATCACCTCCTCCTCGAATCCGATTTAAATTCAGAACAGAAAGACTACGCCGAAACAGTCAAGCACTGCGGCAACGTCCTCCTGTCCACTATCAATGACATTTTGGATTACTCCAAAATGGAGGCTGGAAAATTACAGTTAAAGGAGTCTCCTTTTGATTTAAGATCGATCTTGAATGACACCATGAGGGTCGTGCAGGGGAATGCGACTAATAAGGGTCTTACCCTTGAAACAGACCTCGACCCACAAATCCCTGAGTTAGTTCGCGGAGATTCTCAACGTCTCGGCCAAATCCTTTTGAACCTCATCGGAAACAGTATCAAATTCACCGAAAATGGAGGTGTCACTGTGCGCGCCAAGCTGGTGAATCTTCAAGACGATGAAAGCAGGATACGAATCGAAGTGGAAGATACAGGTATCGGCATACCTGAGGAAATTCGAAACACATTGTTTACACCCTTTACACAAGGGGATGGGTCAACTTCACGACAATACGGTGGAACGGGACTTGGCCTGGCAATTTGCAGGCATCTGTGCGACGCGATGGGTGGTGAGCTAAATTATGAATCCATTCCAGGAAAGGGCACAACCTTTCACCTTGAATTAAATTTCAAAAATTCGATTTCATAACCCCAACACGGATCGAAGAAAATTACCAAGAATAGGTACCGGTCTTACCAAACCGATCGAGAAATTGACCGGTTTGATCTTGGGCCAGTTTGCTGATCGTTAGTTCCATTTCCCTGGTTACCTCAGTCACATCCAGATCCGCGTTTTCTCCTCCCATCTCTGTGCGAACCCAGCCTGGGCTTAATGCGACAACGGTGACTTGTTGATCTTTTAATTCATTGGCAAGACCTCTTGTCAAATGATTCAGGGCCGCCTTTGAAGCACCATAACAATATCGACGGCCTTCGCGATGGGTGATGCAAGCCGCACCCGATGAAATATTCACGATGCGAGGATTTCGGCTCTTCCTTAAAAGTGGCAAGCAAGCCCTGGTTACCATGAATGTGCCAAGAAGATTGACATTCATGGTTTCTTGAAACCATGAAGATTTAAGTGATTCAAAAGGGGCATCGGTTGGTTCGGGAAAAACTCCGGCATTGTTCACCAGAACATCCACATGCGAAAATTCGCGCTGAATTTTTTCAAATGCAATTTGGACAGAATGTTCGTTAGAAACATCCAATTCGATTGGGTGATACGATGAATCACACGACACCTTCTTGTCGCTTTCATCATTGTTCAGGGTACGCTGGCAAGCAATAACCTCCCAACCTTGATTGCGACATACCCTGGCCAAAGAAGCGCCTATGCCTCGACCTGTTCCGGTAATCAATATCCTTCCTCGATTCATGGCTTCAAAAATGTCTACCAGGCTATGCCATAATCATCTCCATGATCACTCGCACCACCCCAGAAAGTTCCATGCTTGCGATCAAAGTAAATGGCCGTAATAGGTCCTGATGTTCGTTCATCAAAATCCAAACGATATCCCATACTTTCCAATTCTTTTGTCACCCAGGGAGGGACGTCTTCATGGAGAGTGAGTTTGCCTGGTTTTATTTCGTGCTCACCGAAGGATGCGCGCATTTGATAACTGGTTATATTGGGGGCTTCGCATGCTTCCTGAACATTCATGCCAAAATCCATCATGTTGACCAGAAACTGAACCAGGTTTTGTTCCTGAGTGTCACCTCCCTGAACGCCAACGGCGAGGTAAGGTTCTTGATTTTTTAAAACGATCGTTGGAGTCAGCGTTGCTCGTGGACGCTTACCAGGTTCCACAACATTGTAGGGACCGTCTTCCGGCAACAGGACGAAGCTTTGCATTCGTTGACTCATACCAATCCCTGTTTTACCGGCGATGCAGGCAGGCATCCAACCTCCGCTGGGCGTCACCGAAACAATCCAACCATCCTTGTCAGCTGCTTGAATGGTGGTGGTTCCCGCACGAAAATCTCGGTGATACTGATCCCAATAGGAAGTCGAATCAGAGTTTTGCACGCGACGCTGGGGGCGCTTCCAGCGGTTCCATTCTCTTTGGAAAGGGTGGGGTTTCCCCTCGAATCCGTACGGATCACCCGGAGAGGCAAAAGCATCGTTGCGGAATGGATGGATTTCACTTAATCGGTGAAGCGCATACTCCTTGGATAAAAGCACATTCAAAGGTTCGTCAGGCGGGAAGTAAGGATCACCATAATAGAAATCACGGTCCGCAAAGGCCAGATTCATCACTTGATACAGGGTATGAATATAACGACTGCTGTTTAATCCCATCGCCCGTAAATCGAGAGGCTCAAGCATGTTCAAAATTTGAATCATGCAGGGTCCCTGAACCCAGGATGTTAATTTGAAAACTTCAACCTCATGATAACGAGTCGAAACGGGTTCCTCAATGAGTGCTTCCCAATTGGCAAGATCGGCTGCTGTATGCAAGCCACCCTGCTCTCTCGATCCTCGAACGAATTCATCGGCTATGTCACCACGATAAAAACGGTCATTCGCCGCCATGATGGCCTCCTTTCGAGATTTGCCTCTGGCTAATGCGCGCTTTTCAGCAAGCACGAGTTTTTCAAGCGTGGCATGAAGGTCTGGTTGACGAAATATTTCTCCGGGTCTTGGCGCTTCATAAGATTCCCCAAGGTGAGGAAGAAAAATTCCTTTGGAATAGGGCCAGGCCTTGAGCGAGTTTTTTGAACTCTCAATCCACTCGGAAGTTCCCGCTTCCATGGGATAACCTTCAGCCATCTCAATGGCGGGCCTCAGCACTTGCTCCAGGGAAAGTGTTCC
Source organism: uncultured Verrucomicrobiota bacterium (assembly GCA_964342825.1). GTDB lineage: Bacteria > Verrucomicrobiota > Verrucomicrobiia > Limisphaerales > AAA164-E04 > AAA164-E04. The sequence goes on along the minus strand of CAYFHO010000054.1, from coordinate 5,353 downwards.
ATATTCTGCGAGCATCAGCATCAGTCCGCCGGGTGTTCCGGGAGTCACGGCGGCAAGTGGACCTTCTCCTGGAGGATAACGAAATCCTTGTTTCAGAAAGAAGTCTGCCGTTGCCCCCGTGGGTGCCACCCCCAATGCATTGATACCAATGACTTTTTTTTGCTCGGGATGATAAATGAGCGCCTGGGTTTCTCCTCCCCAACTCAAGGCATCATGCATCGTGCATGCGGCAGCCAACATGGCGCACGTTGCATCAATGGCATTGCCTCCCTGGCCAAAAATTTGAGCACCCGCACTGGCTGCCAGCGGTTTACCGGTGATAGCCATCCAGTGCCTGCCATGCAGTATGGGTTTATGAGGTTTTCCTGCCGCTTTTGAAACGGAGGGAAGCAAGACCAGAAGACAAAGCACCACTCGGCGGGTAATGGAAGTTAGCATGACCTGTGCTGAAGCTTTCGAGTAGCCATAGAACATGCCACCATCATGACGGTTTCAAGTCGGGCTCCAAGATTTTTTTCAGGACCGTGAGTGTGTGGAGGAATCAATGGAATTGGCAAATCTTCATTTACCCTGGCAACGCCATCGCACCACAAACATGCCATTCGCTTTCCACACGTGGGGTTGAATCATGTAACCATGAACCGGCTTTCCGAAATCTATTTCACAAACCTGCGGGAGGTCAGGTCGTTTTCCAGTCCAGGGCCAGGCCTGCATCTCGGGGTGTGCTTTTTCAAACCGACGCATCACTCGCGTGGTTTCCTGTTTGGTCATGGTGCAAACCGAATAAACCAGTTTGCCCCCAGGTTTTAATCGAGCCACAGCAGTCTCCAGCAATTGAAATTGTACCTCTGCCAAATCCTTGACGTCCTCGAGAGTCGTGGTCCACCTTGCATGCGGATTTCTTTGCCAGGTTCCAAGTCCGCTGCATGGCGCATCCACCAGAATGCCATCAAAGGGCTTGCGAAATGGGACTTTTGCTTTCCCGTCCCACAGAGCGGACTGATAATTGAAAACCTTGGCCCGCGCTGCGCGACGTTTGAGTCTTTGCAATCGCCAGGCGGCCCGGTCGGTTGCAAAGACACATCCTTTCTGTTGCAGCAAATCGGACAGATGAAGAGTCTTGCCCCCCTCCCCTGCGCACATGTCCCACCAGTTTTCTCCTGGTTCTGGTTGGCAGAAGTTTCCAACAAACTGCGATGCCAGATCCTGAATTTCAAAATGGCCACTCTGGAAGTGAGGCATCTGAAAAAGATCTTCTTTTCCAAAATACCTGAATGAATTTCGCCAACAACCCTCACCAGCCGGTTGCAGGTCTTTTTTGAGTGACATCTCAACACGTTTACCGAATGCCTTGGGCGCACGTAACCACAAGGTCGAAGGACGCTGAATCTGGCACAACCACTCTCGAGTCACTTTCATGGTTTCAGCACACCACTCGGGTACGGCCTTACGAAGGATTTCTGATTTGATCTTGCCGGCATAGGATCGAAAATCAGCATCCAATTCGCGGGCCATACGCACCTGACGATTCAATGTTTGTTCCTCATCCAGGCACCCTTTCCATCGAAAATACGTGTAAACTCGCTCGACCACGGCGGCCTTGTGTCGGGGAAGCATTTCTTTCTCACCTCGTAAGGCTTGTCTCAGCAATTGATCAGCCGGATGCCTGGAATCGCATTGTGCAATGATTTCGTCGGCGAGGGCAGTGATCCCGTTTCTTTTTCGTTTGGACATAGTCGCTAATTGGGTTTCCGCCACCAAAACATGCGTTCAAGGTTGGTGCGATTAGGGTAGGAACGCGGAACCCATTCCCGGATCAATTCAAATTCATTTGAAAACCGCTGGTAAACTTCATCACGGGTTGTCCCAAAGGGTGGACCATCTTCGTCAGGTATCAAATAATGAACCGCAAGCAGACAACCACCTGGTTTAATCCATCGCAACATGGCCTTCAGGTAATCAGGACGTCGTTCTGGTTTGATCGCGCAGTAAAAAGTATGCTCAAACACCCAGTCAAAAGCTGTATCCGGTGTATCTTCCAGAAAATCGCCTGTTTTGAAAGCGCAGGAATGCGGTTGACTACTCGCATGAGCACGCGCTCTCTCCATCGCTGTCGGTGAAACGTCTACCCCGGTGACATCAAATCCTCTGCCAGCCCAGGCCAATGCATCATGCCCCATACCGCATCCGGGCACACAGACGGTGGCCGGTTCCAGGTCTGGATGTTCCTCGAGAAAATCCACCAGCCCGGGTGAAGGCTCGCCTTTGTCCCAGGGGGTATCCTTTTTCTGATAACAATCTTCCCAATGTTCCAAACCGCTCATGTGGGCCACACCATCTGGATTCTGCCCCAAATATCAAGTCCAAACGCAAGGCAGATCTGCGGCGGGCACAGCTATGAACGACAGGCGCAATCCCAGCCCGAAGAAAGTAATATCTATCCGGCCACGATCGAATCGGGCATCCATGTCGCTCAATCAACGTATATTGACTCAAGGTATGGTGCAATCACCACCAAGTCCTTGTTATTCAGCCGGGTAATCGCTCGAGCACTCAAAATTTTCACTGGTCTTTCCACCTGCTTAGGGCATAGTTGGTATTAGCCGCCATGAAAGATCGTAAATTCATCGAAGAGAAACTAAGGCGCGCCGGCAATCGTCGGCGTTGGCATCAATCCTGGATTGGTCTTTGGAAAGGTTTTTTCTGGGGGGCACTTCTTTGGCTGGTGACGCTGGTTGTCTTCAAATTACTCCCCATACCTTTCGCGTCGCTGGCATGGGCTGCTGCAGGCTGGGGTCTCATCGCATTGGTCGGCTGGTGTTGGCATTTGTTCAAACCAGTGAATTTGGAAGAAACGGCCCAGTGGGTGGATGATCAATGCGGATTGAAGGAACGTTTTACCGCTGTTCTGGAGTTTAAAGAAAAGGAACACTGGGGGAACGTGATCCTCAATGATGCAAAACAATTCATCGAGCGTATCCAACCTCGGAATTTGGTCAGATTCCACCTTCCTTCAATCGCAAAATGGTCGGTCCTCGTGTTGGCGATGAGTGCGGGGCTGGGCTTTGTTCCGGAATATCGAACTCAAGCCTACCTCGAAAAACAAAGGGAAGAGGCCATCATCAAAAGCACGGGAGAGCACCTGGTTAAGTTCATCCGACAGGAAATCAAAGAACGTCCCCCAGCTTTGAAACCCACTGAATCTGCCATGGCTGAAGTGGAAAAACTTGGCAATCAATTGAGCAAAGCCAGACTCACTCGAAACAACGCGCTTAAAGACCTGGCAAAGGTAACCGAGAAGCTGAAGAAGGAACACGCTTCTCTGGACAACAATCCCGCTCTCAAGCGCATGCAAAAAGCTGCCAGAAGTCCATTGGGCGATGCTCCATCCGAAAGCCTCAATGCCATGCAAAAAAGAATGGACGCACTCAAACAACAGTTGGGTGAAAAAATTGCACAGCAGGCAGGTTTACAGGAAATGCAACGCAAGTTGGACCAACTGAAGCAGGCAGCTTCAGGCCTGCAAACCCCCGAGGGCGGAATGAACGAAGCACTCAAGCAATCGCTGGCACAACAACTCGGCGAAATGGCACAGCAGGCTTCTCAAATGGGCATGTCTGCCGAACAGCTGGATGCCGCTCTTTCCAATCTAAAGTCGGGTGATTTTGAAAAGTTCCTCAAGAATTTGAACGAGGCTCAGATTGATATGGAGAAGATGGCGCAAATGGCCAAGGAACTGCAGAATCTTCAAATGCAAATGAGCCAGATCGGGAAGGACCTCGCCGAGCAACTCGAGAAAGGTCAGGCCACGTTTGCTCGTCAAAATCTGTTGAGTAAAGTGGATGAACTCAAATCGGGCGAGCTATCCAGCGAAGACCTGGAAAAAATGCTCAAGGAACTCGAAAATGCCATCCCCGAGGCGGGTGAGTATGGAAAGGTCCAGGATCTGCTTAAACAAGCTTCCAAACAATTACAACAAGGTGATAAGCAAAGTGCCTCGCAATCGCTTCAAGCGGCTGCGGATGAACTCAAGAATCTGATGGATCAGTTCGGTGACATGCAGTCATTGATGGCCAGCCTGGACAATCTCATGACCGCTCAAATGTGTGTGGGAAATTGCATGGGATGGGGACAATGCTCCAAACCAGGTTTCAACCCCAACGGAGGGAAACCCGGTGCGGGTGTCGGAACCTGGGGACAGGAAGGTGGGGAGTGGTTGTACAACACCCCGCAACAGGCTTTTGATAACTCCGGCATAGAACGACCGGATATGGCAGGCAAAGGCCACACCGATCGTGGTGAAGGTGAGTTGGTTGAGGGCCTGACCCCGACCAAGGTAAAGGGCCAGTTCAACCCGGGAGCCCCGATGCCAAGCATCACTTTGAAAGGGTTGAGCATCAAAGGTCAAAGCAGGGTTGAATTCACGGAAACAATCACCGCCGCACAAGCAGATGCTGAGAGCGCGCTCAGCCAACAACGTGTTCCCAGGGCTTATCAAAATGCTGTCAGAGATTATTTTGACGACTTAAAACAATAACTTTCATTTAACTGCAGGGGAAAACCATCCAAATGAGCATTGAGGAAAAGATCAGTCTGTTTAGAAAAGACTACGGGAATCTGAAGTCGGAGATTGGCAAGGTCATCGTCGGCCATGAAGATATTGTGGACGGCACCCTGATCGCTGTTTTCGCCAGCGGCCACGTGCTGCTGGAGGGAGTTCCGGGCCTTGGAAAAACGCTTCTCGTACGCACCTTGAGCCAGGCTTTGAACCTGTCTTTCAACCGTATCCAATTCACGCCAGACCTGATGCCGGCCGATATTTTGGGAACGAATCTGGTGGTAGAAAATCAGGAAGGCAGAAAAGCTTTTGAATTTCAGAAAGGCCCCATCTTTGCGCATCTTGTGCTGGCCGATGAGATCAATCGTGCAACACCCAAAACCCAGTCCGCCATGCTCGAGGCCATGCAGGAGAAAAGTGTCACGGCCGGCGGTGAGATCCGTCGATTGGTCAGTCCGTTTTTTGTGCTGGCCACTCAAAACCCCATCGATCAGGAAGGAACCTATCCCCTTCCCGAGGCTCAATTGGATCGTTTCTTTTTCAAATTGGTCGTGGATTATCCCTCCGGGGACGAACTGACCGAGGTGATCAATCGAACGACGGAAGGACGCAAGATCGAGGTCAACGAGGTGCTGGACGGTGATAAAATTTGTGAATACCAGGATCTGGTCCGGCAGGTCCCCGTGCCCGAGCATGTGAAGGATTACGCTGTACGATTGATCCTCGCAACACATCCCCAAACGGAAACCGCAGCCGACATCACCAATCAATACCTGCGTTTTGGCAGCAGTCCTC
>CAYFHO010000053.1:0-39197 GCA_964342825.1 uncultured Verrucomicrobiota bacterium | reverse complement strand
AAAAAGTGATTCTGTTGAACATCAACAAGAAAGACTCACCTGGGAAAAAGCCGTGTAAATCCGCCCTCTTCGAAATAGGTAAAACTGTTGTTTTTTCATCGCACGTGTTAAGGTATCAGGTGCGACGAAAACTGTGTTAGAGAGTTGTGAAGGCTTTCGCTACGGCACGCTCAGAAAGTAAGCGAGCAGTATAAAACCCAAACATGTTTCTTGCAGTTCTTCTGACAATCCTCCGTCTCTTGGACCTCACCAAGCTGGTATGCAGCAAGTTAGAAATGGCGGAGAGGGAGGGATTCGAACCCTCGATACCCGTTAGAGTACGCACGCTTTCCAGGCGTGTGCCTTAAACCACTCAGCCACCTCTCCTGTGCTTGTGGGAGGAGCATTGTGTCGGGTTCGGTGTTTGTGTGCAATGATTTTCAATGTTTTGAGTCCAAAAAAATTTCTGATCCTCCTTCTTGATGTTGTGGTTGGGACTGGTTAGCCTGAGGTCCATGCAAATTGTTGGCGTGATCCCCGCCCGTTACCAATCCAGTCGTTTTCCAGGCAAGCCTCTGGCAGATATTTGCGGCAAATCCCTCATTCAGCGTGTCATCGAGCAATGTCAACTGGCTGAGACCCTTTCAGAAGTCATTGTCGCTACCGATGATTCCCGTATTGCAGACCATGCGCGCCAGTTTTGTCGCGTTGAAATGACTTTGGAATCTCACCCCTCCGGAACGGATCGTGTTGCAGAAGTAGTCAGTCGCTTGCCGAACTGTGATGGCGCGGTAAATATACAGGGGGACGAGCCAATGATGGATCCTTCGGTGATCGACGAGGTCGCCAAAGCATTGAAAAATGCTCCCATGAGCACGGCAGCAACGCCCATCTCAAACCCGGAAGATTACGAAAACACCAACGTGAACAAAGTAATCTTGAATCAAGCCTCCAATGCTATTTATTTTTCACGGCGCACGATTCCTTGTGTAAGAGAACATCTTGATAAGCCGGCAAGCGAGCAGTTGAAGACTTTTCCATTTCTGAAGCACCTTGGAATTTACGGATACCAACGGGAAACTCTGCTTCAATTGGTGAAATGGCCTGTATCCAGATTGGAGGATGCGGAAAAACTGGAACAACTCCGCGCCATTGACCACGGAATTCCCATCCATGTTTCGGTGGTGAATTACGAAAGTATTGGAGTGGACACTCCCGAGGACGTGCAAAGGATCATGGAGCATCTATAGATTTCGAAATAAATAATGAAGCAAACAAAATACATCTTTGTGACAGGCGGTGTGGTGAGTTCACTTGGAAAAGGACTGACAGCTGCCGCACTTGGGACGCTCCTCGAGAACCGAGGTTTGAAAGTGGCGATTCAAAAATTTGATCCGTATTTGAATGTCGATCCCGGAACAATGAACCCATTCCAGCACGGCGAAGTTTATGTGCTGGATGATGGTGCTGAAACCGACCTTGATTTGGGGCATTACGAGCGGTTCACACAATCCAAACTGACCCGCTTTAACAACCTGACCAGCGGCCAGGTTTACAAGGCCGTATTGGAGAAGGAACGTAAAGGTGAATATCTGGGTAAAACAGTCCAAGTGATCCCCCATGTCACCGACATGATTCAGGAGCGAATTCGACAGCTTGGGGAAATCAGCGATGCGGATGTGATCATTACGGAAATCGGTGGCACGACAGGTGACATCGAAGGCCTTCCTTTCCTGGAGGCTATCAGGGAATTCGCATTAAATGTCGGTTACAACAATGCAGTATTTGTCCACGTGACCTATGTTCCATTCATTAAAGCCGCCGGGGAACTCAAAACCAAACCCACCCAGCAATCGGTAGCAAAACTCCGCGAAATCGGAATTGCCCCGCACATTCTTGTCTGTCGAACAGAGAAACCACTCGGAAAAGAATTACGGGAGAAAATCTCAATGTTCTGCAATGTACCCTATGGAGCTGTCATCGAGGAGAAGGACGTGGATCACAGTATTTACGAGGTACCGCTCATGTTGCAGAGGGAAAAAATGGATAGCCTGATTTGCGAATTGCTGCAACTGGATGTTCCCCCTGCGGACATGAAAGACTGGCAGGAAATTATTCGCAAACTGATCGCCCCTCAACATCGAGTGCGCATCGGGGTCGTTGGAAAATATATCGGCCTGAATGATGCCTACAAATCCGTATATGAAGCTGTTATCCATGGGGGAATCGCAAGTGATTGTGGAGTCGCCATTGAAAAAATCGATGCCGAGGATATTGACCCTGCGCATCCAGAAAAATCCTTGAAAGGACTCTCAGGGATCCTGGTACCTGGTGGATTTGGGGAGCGTGGTACTGAAGGCAAGATTGCCGCCGCAAAATACGCCCGCGAGAACAATCTACCTTACCTTGGACTCTGCCTGGGAATGCAGATTGCCACCATTGAATTTGCCCGCAATGTGCTCCAATTGGAAAAAGCCAATTCACTGGAATTTGATAAGGGAACGCCTGATCCTGTCATTTGGCTCATGGAAGATCAGAAGGAAATCGAGGCAAAAGGAGGAACCATGAGACTTGGCGCTCAGGATTGCCACATTAAAGAAAACTCGTTAGCGGCAAAACTTTACGAAACTCTGGTCATACAGGAAAGGCATCGACATCGTTTCGAATTCAATAGCACTTATCGAGAAAGGTTTGAAAAAGCCGGATTGAGCATCAGTGGAACCACTTCCATCGATGGAGAGAATGAGTTGGTTGAAATGGTGGAAATCACCGGTCATCCATTTTACATCGCTTGTCAATTTCATCCTGAATTCCAAAGCAAGCCCAACAGGCCACACCCCTTGTTTAAAGGTTTCATCGCAGCCTGCATGATGGAACCAGAGAACAGTCGCAAAACAGCCCAGGATCCCAAGGTGGTTTGATGTTTCAATCTGAAAAAGCAGGCAATCGATTTTCCGAAAACTAAAAATTCTATTAAAGCAATGGCAATGTCTTGGTTTCTCATTTTAGGAGTCCTGTTGATTGTAGGAGTGGCAGTTGGTATCTTTGTCGCTTTCAAGGACAAATAAAGGTTCTTACATGTCAATCTGCGACATGAATTACCGTGATGCGCTCGAGTATCTATACCAACTCCGCTTGTTCGGAACCAAACTGGGTCTGGAAAATGTCAGGCACCTCTCTCATGCATTAGGCAATCCGCAGAAGCGTTTACGATTCATCCATGTGGCCGGTACAAACGGAAAGGGCTCCGTTTGTGCTTATTTGAATGAGATTTATCAGCTTGCCGGGTTCAAGACAGGCATGTTCACCTCTCCTCATCTGGTGCGATTTGGCGAACGACTACAGATTAATGGAAAAATGATCCCGGATGACCGATTGGCACAATTGGTTTCTAATGTCCGAAAAAAACTTCCAGAACTCCCCAACGAAATCACTCCCACTTTTTTCGAATTCCTGACTTGCATGGCTCTCAAATATTTTGCCGATCAGAAATGCGAATTGGTGATTTGGGAGACAGGTATGGGAGGGCGCCTGGATGCCACGAACCTGGTGGAACCGGAATGTTCAATCGTCACCAACGTTTCGTTTGATCACCAGGCATGGTTAGGCGACTCGCTCCAAAAAATCGCATCTGAAAAGGCAGGAATCATTAAGAAAAATAAACCTGTTGTGACTGGAGCAGATCAGGCGGAAGTTTTAGAAGTGATCCATCAAAAATCAAAGGAACAAAATGCTCCACTCAACGTAATCTGCGCCGATGAGATTTCAACAGATCTGGACACCGGACTAAAAGGTCCCCATCAGGCACTGAATGCAACCATAGCGAAGAAGGCTATTGAATTATTGCAAAATCAATTCCCTGTATCTGATGCAGAAATGATCCAAGGTATCGAACGGACCCAATTACCCGGGCGATTTCAAAGCCTTCACTGGCGCGGCCGAAAGGTCATTTTAGACGTTGCACATAATCTGGCAGGATACGAGGCATTAGTGACCAATTGTCAGGAAGAATTCTCAGATGAAAAATGTGAATTAATTTTTGCGTCACTGGACGACAAACCATGGAAGGAAGGACTGAGAAAGCTCTTACCCTTTTGTCAAAAAATTCACTTTCTTCCTGCGAACAGCAAAAGATCAACCGGAGTGGAGGCCATGAAAGGATACGCTGATACCCTTTTGGGCTCTCAGTCATCCATTCAAGTTCATACGCACGAAAACCTCGAAAGCTGCCTGATTCATATCGCCAATCCTTCAAACAAACCTGTCCTGGTAACGGGGTCGTTTTATCTCGTTGGCGATGCCCTTTCGGTTCTTCAGAACAGAGATCGAAGCGAAAATTCCTTGAATGAATGGGGAGCTAAACTCTGATCAGGCTTGCACCCGAACTTTACTCGAGGGAATAGAGCCATCCACTCAACCCAATCTCCTGGTATCTTCGAAGGAACTCACTACCGTGTTACGCACCGGTTTGTTCCACCAATTTTTGTTGCAAATGTGAAGGCAACTCTTGGTAGTGACTGAAAGATTGACTGAACATTCCCCTTCCACTTGTCAGTGCGCGGAGTGTGGAGGTGTAATTATGAAGTTCCGATTGGGGAGCTTTGGCAATAATCACTTGAAAATGCCCCACTGTATCAAGCCCCTCAATGACCCCCCTGCGCCCAGAAAGGTCACTCATGACGTCCCCGGTTAATGATTCTGGAACTTTAATTTTCAAATCGTAAATAGGTTCCAAAATAAAAGGTTGTGCTTTTCTAAAAGCTTCCTGAAAAGCGTGTTTTCCGGCGATTTGAAAAGCGATGTCGTTTGAGTCGACCGGATGCATCTTGCCATCATAGAAATCCACTTTGACATCCACGATGCGACATCCGGCTAGGACGCCCTCCTCACAGGCGGCGTGCACACCTTTTTCAACTGAAGGAACAAAACCACGGTCCACGTTCTGTCCTGTGAGCGATTGTTTAAAATGGATGTCACCTCCGCGCTCGTTAGGTTCGATGCGAAGCCATACCTCGGCGAATTGACCTGAACCACCAGATTGTTTTTTATGGCGGTAAGTGGATTCGGATTTGCTGCGAATGGTTTCACGAAAGGCAATTTTGGGAGCCTCCATGTCCACGACCACTCGAAATCTTTTCTCCAAAACTTCCTTGAGAATACGAATGTGTAATTCTCCCTGCCCGCTCAGCAATGTTTGATGAGTTTCCGGATGAACCATGTAATCGAGCGAAGGATCCTCTTCTTTCAAGGTGGCCAGACCGTTCGCAAGGCGTTCCTCATCCCCTTTGTTTTCAATGGAAACGGCAACCACAGTATTGGGTGAAGGATATTCGATGGAGGGCAACTGAACGGGGTTTTTAGAACTACAAAGTGTGTTACCGGTATGTGTATCTTTTAATTTAATCGCTGCCCCGATATCACCGGCACATAGTTTGTCAACCGACTCGCGCTGCTTTCCATTCAGAACAAACAATTGCCCGAGCTTTTCATGCACTCCCCGAGAGGCGTTGAAAATCTCAGAGCCTCCATTAATTTCACCTGAATATACTCTGAAAAAGGAATACTGACCCGCATGCGCTTCGTCTGCAGTTTTGAATACAAAAGCCACAGGATCTTTATCGTCAGCTTTTATCTCTACCACCTCATCATTGGCACCCTTTCCAACGGTTCCTGGGTGATCGGCGGGTGAGAATCCATATTTGGCAATAAAATCCATGAGTCTAGCTACCCCTATATCATTCTGTGCGGAGGTACAAAACACTGGGATAAACGACTCTGCCAAAAGGGCCTTGTGCAATCCGGCACGCAATTCTTCTTCCGATAGACCTTCTTGTTCAAAGAACTTTTCCATCAATTGATCATCGGCATCTGCCACCAACTCGATCAGTTCCTGATGCAAGCCCTGAACTTTATCTTTGAGATCTCCTTCAGCGACGGATTCCTCAAACTTGCCGCTTTTGTCGTCTGCGTAGGTAATCACCTCACTTCGCAGCACGTCCAATAACTGATTAAATCCGGCACCAGGATTGACAGGAAGGGTCAACGGAAAAAGTTTTGAGGTAAAATGATCGCGCAATGCCCCCAAAACATCATCAAATTCGGCATGCTCTTTATCCAGATCATTAATGATGACCATTTTGGGAATTTTCATCTGATTGGCATAGTCCCATACCAAATCAGTACCCACTTCAATACCATGTGAGGCATTGACCACAATCATGGCAAAGTCACAGACACGGTAGGCGCTCAGCGTTTCACCAATGAAATCCAGATAACCCGGACAATCCAACAGGTTCAGTTTCCTGTCCATCCACTCGACGTTCAGGACGGTCTCATGAAGAGACATCCCATGAGCTTGTTCGTCCTCATGAAAATCAGAAACGGTCGTACCTGCTTCAATACTGCCGAGTCGATTGATCTTCCCTCCACAAACCAACATGGATTCACAAAGCATGGTTTTCCCGGAGCCTGCATGGCCTACGACGGCCACATTCCTGATGTCTTTAGCGTGATAAGTATTCATGGAAACGATTGATATTTGTCTCGAATAATGAGTTGGTAAGCTGAAGGTTTCACATAGGCAAAAACCTCAGCATGGATGCAGTCCTTTATTGTTGTATACATTTAAGCGAGATCAAAGATCCGCGGAAGTCTGTCGCGGACGAATCATCTGCTTCATTGATCTTGGAATGAGCTTATTGTCTGACTGTTGGAATTGGCATAACCAATATTGCAACAAGCACGACAATTCTTGCTAAATCACCCAAAAAGAACGTAAACAAAAACCTGGATCACAGCGATCATGACAGCCCAAAACCGGGATCGTTTCCATTGCGGTAATTGATCTTCGTTCAACAATTCGCGGACGGATCGAGGAAGCTTGAGTAGTAACAATATGAGAAGCAGAAACACGGAGACAGCGGCTAATTCCCCCCCCATGGTTGCCAATAAATATAAACCAGCTATCTCTATCATACTCCTGATCCCCCTTCACTGGCTGCAGAAGATTTAGCAACCGTTCCAACCATCAATCCCTGCAAACGTTCCTCAGAATAGGGAGGTCGCATCAAACTCCCCAGTGCAACTCCTAAGACCGAGACAACGAAGGACCACCAAGCAACCCAGAGGAAGGAAATTCCCCCTGCAACACCAAAAATAGATTCAGAAAAAGTCATGAGTGCAGCCGTCAATACCCCGGCAATCATACCGACAATACCTCCACTCGCATTGGCACGACGGGTCAACATGCCAAACAACAGCAAGGCCAGCAAAGGTCCTTGAATGAATGAAAGAAAGGTTTGAAATGCTTCAAACACAGAACCAAAACCTACATGAACCGGGTAACTACAAGCAACTCCGGCCAATAAAAGCAAAGGTATCAGGCATCTTCCAAGCACAAGACATTCGCGGTCACTCGCGTTGGGTTTGATCATGGGTCTATAAAAATCATGAACAATCATGGTGCTGGCAGAGTTCACATAGGAATCCAAATTGGAAAGCACACCCGCCAAAAAAGCACCTATGACAACACCAAGAACGCCTGGTGGCAGCAACTTGACCAGCAGGAGCGGCAAGACTTGATTACCATTCCAGTCCTCGCCTGGGGCGCCAAGTTCTTTGCTGAGCAATGCAATACCAATTAACCCAGGCACAACCAGCAATACTGGAAAAATCATTTTTACCGCAGCACACAGGATGTAGGAAGCCCGTGCCTCTGCGGCTGATTTAGTACCAAGAGTTCGTTGAACGATCGCCTGATTGCCAATCCAATACGCAGGCCCCAGCACAAATCCGAGACCCAGCAATACGGCTGGCCAGGGGTAAACTGGATGATCAGTGGGAGGCAATAATTCGAAGTGATGTTCGGTCCATTCGAGGGACTGAACCTGCTCTTTCAAGGCTCCAATGCCTCCAACTTCATGAATGCCGGTCACGCAAATAATACCTGCACCCAGGATCAAAATCACACAGGAAAGCGCATCAGTCACCACAACAGCCTTCAATCCTCCTACCGTTGTATAAATCCCCACCAAAACTGCAGTGACACTCACTGAAAACCAAAAACTCCAACCAAGAATCCCCTCGAACATGGAGGCCGCACTGACAAAAATGGTGGCCAGTGTGCCCACCATAAACAACACCCACAGAAGAGAGAAAAACATTCGTACAGTTGAATTGTAACGTTTTCCTAAATATTCGGGTACGGTGTAAACGTTCGCCAACCACAGGTAAGGCATGAAAAGAAATGCGGCAACCAGGACCGGCAAAATGCAACCCAGAAAGTCGAAGTTCATCAGTACGATGCCATACCGATAACCGTCCCCAGCCAGCCCAATCATGTCTTTGGCTCCAATATCAGAGACAACCAATGACAAACCAGCAGCCCACCAGGGCAGAGATTTTCCGGCAAGGAAGAAATCCTTGCCAGTTTTAATTCCGCGACTGAACCATAATCCAAGGCCACCGACTGCAATCAAATAGCAGACGATTAACCCGATATCCAAATGGCCTAACCGCAGTGTTTCCATGACCTGAAAGAAAACTCTTTTAGCCCAATGGAACTGGGCGTGGAAGAAAAATCAGGTCAACTGGATTTATTCAGCGATGCAGTAAAGATGATCGTGAGTTCGGATAAATAATGCATCCCCAGAAACCGCAGGTGAGGCATCGATGTTTCCATCAAGCTCATTGACGGTAATCACCTTGAGTTCATCTGCATTCTCAATCACCGCTGTTTTGCCATTGCGTCCAGCCAGGTAAACTCGGTCAGCAGCACCCACCGGCGAAGCGTAGAACCCTGTTGGGCCTTCAAGACGCTCCTGCTGGTAATGGGCTTCTCCTGATTTGGGATCCAGACAAGAAATCACAGCATTATTCCCCTGAGTGAACCAGATACGTCCGCTGTAAAGGAGAGGAGAAGGCACGTAAGGGGTTCCACGCGTGACTTGCCACTTGATCAGGTCCGATCCAGACAAATCTCCCTTTCCACCCAGCCCGATCGCCATGGCCATGTTGCCTCGATACCCGGAGAGTGCGTAAACATTCTCAGAGTCAGCCACAATGGAAGGAATGGCGTTGGTGGTTTGTCCCCCACATTCCCATATCAACTCGCCTGTTTTGAGATTGTAGGATCTTACTTTATTGGATGCATTGATCACAACCTGAGTCACTCCGTCGTGGGTCAGGACATAAGGCGTGGTCCATCCAGTCTTCTCATCACGGGACTTTTTCCATAGCTGCCTACCATTTCGCTTATCGAATGCAACAACATACGAATCGGATTCATTGTCCCAAAGCACGATCAAGACGTTTCCATGAAGAGTCGGCGATGAACCCTCACCAAACCCGTTTCGAGTCGGCATATTCCCCAGATCCTTTTTCCAAACCTCATTGCCTTCCATGTCATAGCAGAAAAGACCCCTGGATCCAAAAAACGAAAAAACATGCTCTCCATCAGTGACTGGTGAAGCGGAACTAAATGTGTTGGTAGAATGGTGCCCTTCATGAGGTATTTCCTTGCCCCCCTCGCGCGTCCAAATGGTTTCACCTGTGTTCTTGTTCATACAAATGGTCAGGAATGCATGGACTTGCGAAGGAGCTTCCTGCCTACCAAAACCACCTCTACCGCCTCGACCTCCTCCACGACGTCTTTCTTGAGGAAAACCTTGTGGAGCCGGAGGATTGCTTTCCTGGACTCCTTCACCCTCCGTTTCAAGTGCAACGGCGGTCATCAAGAAAAGACGATCTCCCCATATCACAGGTGAGGAATGTCCTTTTCCGGGTATGGGCTTTTTCCATTTCACATTCTTGGATTCACTCCACTCGACAGGCGGATTTCCCGAAGGGGCATAGCCATTGGCCGTTGGACCACGCCACTCAGGCCAGTTGCTTGTCTCAGCACTTGTGGATGTAAATTCTCCTGAAATGAGGAGCAGTGAAAGTAAAACACTTTTAACGAGATGAACGCGGATCATAAGGCAACTTGATACAATTCTTGGATATAATTACAGTGTGAACTCAAAAAATTGGCCACTGAGATAAAGACTTCGGAAAACAGTTTTTGGTTACAAAAAATAAGGAAGCCTAACAGGTCCTGTCGTTTGACTTTTGGTCACTACGTTTGCATAATCCCGGCTCATTCATCAAGGCAACACATGAAATCCAGTAATTCAGTTCCATTTGGGATCGTCACCTGCATGATGATCATCTGCGCAAATGTAACATCCATGGCGCAAACCAAACACTGGCGAGGTCCCAGCCAAAACGGCAATTATGGTTCGGGCAATTTTCCTTCAGCGTTAAACCAGAGCACCTTGAAATGGAAAACACCCCTCCCAGGAAAAGGAACCTCCACTCCCGTTCTCGTTCAGGATAATATCTTCCTGACTTGCCCAATGGACGGAAAAGACGGAGTCATGGCTTTTGATCTGGATGGTAAAGAACTTTGGCGCAGGGTCCTGGGACAAGAAACACCCGGCAAACATCGCAACGGTTCCGGAAGCAACGCATCGATTGCCACGGACGGCAAACGACTTTTTGCTTATTTTAAAAGCGGAACACTCGCAGGCTTGGATTTTAATGGGAAGATTTTGTGGCAACATAATTTGGTCGAAAAATACGGACCGGACACTCTGTACTGGGATCATGGGACTTCTCCTGTAGTCACCTCATCAGGAGTCGTGATGGTGCGCATGCATCAAGGTGAATCCTGGCTGGCTTCGTTCGACTTCGAAACCGGTCAACTTCAGTGGAAGACTCCAAGGAATTACCAAACTCCGGCGGAAGGGGATCACGGTTACACCTCCCCCTTGGTCATTGATCTGAATGGAAAGGAAGTTCTTTTACTTTGGGGAGCCCAGCACTTGACCGCTCATGATCCTGGCGACGGGAATATCTTGTGGTCCTGCGGTGATTTTAATCCATCCAACAAAAGTTTTTGGCCTGCCGTAGCCACCCCGGTTTTAGTGGATGGAGTCGCCATTGTTCCTTTTGGTAGAGCTGATAAACGTCAACCTCGTCTGCATGGCATCAAGCTCGCCGGCAGCGGCGATGTGACTCAAAGCAACCGTCTCTGGAAAATTGACCAACATAGTTGCTTTGTCCCCTCCCCTACAACAGATGGCACTCATGCTCTGGTGTTAAGTGACCGTGGGGTATTGGCTGCCATCGCACCAAAAACGGGATTGGAAGTGTGGAAGGAGGAACTACCTGAACATCGTTCCAATTACTATGCGTCACCCTCCGTCGCGGGAAACTTCCTGTATGCAGCCAGAGAAGATGGCGCAGTATTTGTCATCGACATCAGCAACTCAGGAAGTCTAACCAGCGAACAGGATTTAGGAGAACGCATCATAGCGTCACCCGTAGGCTTTCACAAAAATCAAATCCTCATTCGAGGGGAAAAACACTTGATGTGTTTCTCAAACCGCTAATTGCAAAATGAATAAACGACAATTTCTTAAATCAACGCTCGGCCTGACTGGTGCAGCTTCACTTGGAACTGCCTGTCAAACAGTCAGTTCAAACAGCCACCAATCACACGGTAAAGCCAGAATCAAGTTGGGAATTTCTTCCTATTCCTATTGGCATTTCCGTGACCCAAAAACTTCGATTGAAACCGTCATCGACAAATCTGCTGCTTTGGGTGTGGAAGGTGTAGATATTCTGCATCGCCAAATGGATTCAGAAGACATCGGTTATTTGCAAAAACTCAAACGACATGCCTTCATCAATGGAATCGACCTGATCGCTTTATCTATTCACCAGGATTTTGTGGATCCTGATCCCAAAGTTAGACAAGAGCACATTGACCACACCATCAAATGCATCAACCTTGCCCACGAAATGGGCATCCCTTGCATTCGGCTCAATTCGGGAAGATGGAACACCATCAAATCCTTCAATGACCTGATGGCCGCTCGCGGACTGGAACCCATTTTACCGGGACACACGGAGGATGAAGGTTTTCAGTGGTGCATTGACAGCATTGAAAAGTGCCTGGTTCATGCAGAACGAAAAGGAGTCATCCTGGCATTGGAAAACCATTGGGGCCTGACGCGTACTCCCGAAGGATTGCTCAGAATTCTTAATAGCATTCATTCCCCCTGGCTGGGTGCGTTGCTGGACACAGGAAATTTCCTGGAGGATCCGTACGACAAACTGGAACAAGTAGCGCCTCGCGCCGTATTCGTACAGGCCAAAACCTATTATGGAGGTGGCGAGTGGTACACCCTTGACTTGGATTACGATCGCATTGCGAAAATCCTGAAAGATGTGGGTTACCATGGTTATGTGTCTCTTGAATTTGAGGGTAAAGCGGATCCAGATATCGGGGTCCCCCAAAGTATCGCCATGCTTAGATCTGCCCTGAGTTGAAACATTACGGTGGATGACTCAGGAAGATCACAAAGCAAAGCACCCCAGTCCCGAACAATCCAATCCAAGGAAGTCTGATCACCAACAGACTTCGTCGGTTGATCCATGCCAGCTTCCTGTCACAAGTTTGAAAGGAATTGGCAGGGAAAAATCTGAGTTACTCAAAAAACTCAAAATCGAATCGATCGCAGACCTCCTGCTGCATCGCCCCAAAAGGTACGAGGACCGCAGCAGCCTCAGTACGATCAAGGAACTGGAACTCGATCAACACGCCTCAATTTGCGGAGAGATCACAACTTGTGGAGTGAAATATTGGCGAAACCGTTCCAGATCCGTATTCGAATGCGTCGTGGACGACGGCACGGGACGCTTGCATTGTCGATGGTGGAACATGCCGTTTTTAAAAAAAATCTTCTCAAAAGGGCAAAGGGTTTTTGTTTATGGAAAACTGAATAAACTCAAACCCCGCTCCATGGATCATCCTGAAACCGAATTCGTCGAGGAGGATGAGGATGATGCCCTGCTGCATCTCAATCGAATCGTTCCCATCTATGGATTGACCGAAGGTGTTCAGCAGCGATGGCTACGCAGCAAGATTTATGAGGCCACCCAAACCTACTCGCATCAAATGGTCGAACCCCATTCAGGTATACCCAAAGAACACAAACTAACTTATCACGAAGCTATTAAATTCCTCCATATTCCGGCAACCAACCAGGACACCGAGCTGGCCAGAGAACGATTGGCCCTTGAAGAAGCAGTTGATTTACAGGAGCAAGTGCAGATTCGACGGAAGCGGTTTATGGAAACTATGGAAGCTCTCCCGTGCGCTCATGAGAATCGTATTATTAAACCATTTCTTGAGACGTTGCCGTTCCAGTTGACACCAGCACAAATCAAAGTTCTGGCGGAGCTGCGTGAAGATCTCTCTGCAAAACACCCCATGAGAAGGCTTCTGCAAGGGGATGTAGGTTCGGGTAAAACCATCGTCGCCGTTTTGGCAGCATTGATGGTTTTGGAAAGCGGCTATGATGTCAGCATGATGGCCCCCACCACCTTGCTTGCCGAACAACATTATCGAACCATCCGTCAATGGCTCAAGCCCTACCCGATTCATGTAGCTTTGCACACAGGAAATACTTCAGCCCCGGAACCCGGAGAATTACCCCTCTTCACGATTGGCACTCACGCTCTCATTCAATCCAGTGAAGCGTCACAAAAACTGGGTATGGTTATCATCGATGAGCAACACAAGTTTGGTGTAGCTCAGCGCGACAAACTTCTGCGCAAAGGCATGCAACCCCACCTACTGGTCATGACCGCCACGCCCATCCCCCGCACCATGGGCCTGACCTTGTATGGGGACCTGGATATTTCCACGTTGGAGGAAGTCCCCGGAGGAAGAGGTTCATTGAAAACTTATCTCAGGAATGCCGATTCCAGGGAGAAAGTCCTGATTTTCGTGAAACAACAAGTCGAATCAGGTCGCCAGGCTTATTTTGTTTTTCCGCGTGTTGAAGGAAAAGAGCAACCAGGCATCACAGCGGTCACCCGTGAATCGAAAGTGTTGAGCGAATTTTTTGCTCCTTTTGAAGTCGGCATGGTTCACGGTCGAATGAAAAACGAGGAAACGGATCGAGTGATGCAATCCTTCAGTAGCGGAAAAACGAAAATTCTGCTAGCAACCACAGTCATCGAAGTGGGCGTTGATGTCCCCAATGCCACGGTGATGGTGGTCGAAAATGCAGAACAATTTGGGCTGGCACAATTACACCAAATCCGTGGAAG
The DNA here is from genome assembly GCA_964342825.1 of uncultured Verrucomicrobiota bacterium. Classification (GTDB taxonomy): domain Bacteria; phylum Verrucomicrobiota; class Verrucomicrobiia; order Limisphaerales; family AAA164-E04; genus AAA164-E04. The sequence goes on along the minus strand of CAYFHO010000053.1, from coordinate 25,055 downwards.
AATCGGTCGTGGATCTCACTCCTCGCATTGCATTCTGATCGGTGACGAAACCAAAGAAGAAGCATGGGAAAGACTGAAGGTGCTGGAGCAAACTCGCGACGGTTTTGAAATAGCGGAAGCAGATTTCAAAGTGAGAGGCCCCGGTGAACTTGCTGGAAAACAGCAAAGCGGCCTACCAAAATGGAAATTTTTGAACTTGCATACGGACCGCCATCTTCTCGAAAAGGCCCGCAATCAGGTAAGAAAAGCATTAAATTTGGATCAGCAACGGAATGATGCCTGCCCCAATTAGGTATGCCCCAAGATGATTGCCTTAAAAATAATCCTTTTGGGGCGATGACACTCTGACGGAGGTCCTGATCAGAGTTGTATTTTTGCTTACGTTTTCCGCTGGAACGTGTATAAAACGTTTGTCGATGAAGTACTATCTTGAATTTGAAAAACCGGTTGCGGAATTGCAACGCAAGTTGGATGAACTCAAACGCCATGAGGAATCCAGCGCTCTCGCGATCAGTTTTCAGGATGAGATCTCTCAGATTGAGAGAAAGATACAGGAAACGAGACAGCAGATTTTTTCCAATTTGAATGCACATCAACGCGTTCAGTTGGCCAGACATCCCAAGAGACCTTACACCCTTGATTACATCAACCAGGTCTTTACCGATTTCTCTGAATTACACGGTGACAGGCTTTTTGCCGATGACCGCGCCATGGTGGGTGGGTTTGCCACTTTGGATGAACAAAAGGTTATGGTGGTGGGAACGCAGAAAGGTCGAGACACCAAGGAAAATATTCTGAGAAACTTTGGCTCCGCTCATCCGGAAGGCTATCGAAAAGCGCTGAGACTGATGAAAATGGCAGACAAATTTAAACTGCCGATCATCACATTTATTGACACTGCGGGCGCTTACCCGGGAATAGGTGCCGAGGAAAGGCATATTGCAGAAGCCATCGCGGTGAATTTGCGGGAGATGATGCTGCTCGAAGTTCCAATCGTCGCAGTGGTCATCGGTGAGGGCGGATCGGGGGGAGCCCTGGGCATCGGTGTGGCTGACAAAGTGATGATCCTCGAAAACGCTTACTACTCAGTCATCAGCCCGGAGGGCTGTGCTGCAATCTTATGGAAAAACAGCTCGGCAATTCCAAAAGCGGCAGAATCACTGCGCATCACGGCAGATCAATTACTTTCACTTAAATTGGTAGACGAAATTATTCCAGAACCATTGGGTGGCGCTCAAAACGAAATGAGCATCGTTTCGGACACGATGCGCAGTTCCATCAAAAAGTCGCTCAAAGGATTGCTCGGCATGAGTGCCCAGAAGCGAATGAAGAGCCGATATTCAAAATTCAGGTCCTTTGGAGAGTTCGTTGAAAGTTGAGATTCGCTGCTCCCAATCCTTAATTGTCTACTTAACCTACTAGAATCATTCTTCATGAACCAAAACAGATCCAATCGAAGGTCCTTTTTAAAAAAATCGGCCAAAGGAAGTTTGGCTACCATTGCGACCCCGCTTTTATTTTCAAACACGGCCGATGCGGTTTCCCCCTTTAATCGTCCAGGCAAACCAAATCTGAAACTGGGACTGGCCGCTTACTCAATGAGAGATTATTTCAAGGATGCCAGTCATGCACGCGAGAACGCGGCTCCTGAGTCCAAGCGTATCGATATGTTTCAATTCATTGACTACTGCGCTGATCTCGGGTGTGAGGGTGCAGAACTTACAAGCTATTATTTTCCAAAAAAACTGACTCAGGACTATTTACTAAAACTCAAAAGGCATGCCTTCATGCGCGGTGTCTCGATCAGTGGAACTGCGGTAGGAAACCGTTTCACTGACCTGCCTGGCAAGGAAAGAGATCAACAGATAGCGCATGTGAAACAATGGATCGATCACGCAGCCACAATGAGCGCACCTCATATCCGCGTTTTCGCTGGGAATGCCCCCAAACAAGGCACTTGGAAAGAAGCTGTCGCACGCTGTGTCGAAGGCCTGAAGGTCTGTTGTGATTATGCCGCAAAAAAAGGGGTGTTTCTGGGGATTGAAAATCACGGTGGCATCGTGGCCGAAGCGGATCCGCTTCTGGAAATTGCTCAGAGTATCGACAGCCCATGGCTTGGTATCAATTTGGACACCGGCAATTTTCACACCGATGCCCCCTATGGTGACATCGCCAAATGCGCGCCTTACGCAGTCAACGTCCAGTTGAAAGTGGAAATTGCACCTCGCGGAAAATCAAAAGGTCCCTCTGATCTGTCACGACTTGTCCACATCCTGCGTGGAGCCAATTATCAAGGCTTCGTCGTATTGGAATATGAAGCCTCTGAAGATCCGTGGAAAGCCATCCCCAGATACGTAGATGTTCTGAAGCCTCTGCTCAGCTGAAACCAGCTTAAGGATTTTTCAAATTTTTTCGTCAAAATCTGTCATCAAGGCCAAAGACCATACAAGTTTGAAAGTTCTTAAACTTTCTGATGGATGGAAATTGCACCATGTGACCTGTAACGCTCCCATATCCAATTAATGAATTCCCCATCGATGTCTCCTGCTGCCGGCGAACGCCAGGTAGCCTATGTGGGTGATTGGGCAACATTCGAGATCAAGCCCAACGATCCCCAACAAAAACCAGAAACTCACACGGCTTTTCTAAGGACCAACCTGGGCCGTGCTGAGGTGTTGCACAAGGAAATCATGCAGCGTACTTCCGGGAACAACGCCTTGCCACTTTTTTCTTGGCAGGACATCCCGATGGAATGGCAAAAAGACCGATGGGTTCTGCAACTCCCCTTGGCGCAGGTGGGTTATTTCAGTTCCAAGCCATATATTTTAAACCCTGAACACCACCAAATTTGGCCCGAGGGTTCAGATGCAGGTATTTCAGTTCACCCAAATGACACTCGAACATCCAACACCATTTATTGTGCATGGATCAGGTTGTTTGGAGACTCCAAATTCCTTTCAAACACCGAATCACAAAGATCAAATCCGCACCATCAACCACTGGATGAAAAAGGATATTCAGTCATTCCTCCATCGGGCAAGATTCGCGACCTGATCAAGGAGTTACCGCATATTGTGGATACACTGGGTTGCCGCATCATTCATTTACTCCCCATCAACCCTACCCCGACCACCTATGCAAGATTCGGCCGCTTTGGCAGCCCCTATGCTGCCCAGAATCTGATGGCAGTGGATCCCGCTCTTGTGGAGTTCGATCAATCCTCGACCGGGATTGATCAGTTCAGGGAATTAACCGATGCCATCCATGCCAAGGGGGCTCGCGTATTTATAGACCTTGTCGCCAACCACACGGGCTGGGGAGCGGATATTCACGAGAATCACCCCGATTGGTATGAACGTGAACCTTCCGGAAAATTCATCAGCCCTGGAGCGTGGGGAAACATCTGGGGTGACCTGGTTGAACTGAATCAATCGAATCCAGATATTTGGAGATACCTTGCAGATGTCTTTCTCACTTGGTGTCAACGTGGTGTAGACGGTTTCCGTTGTGATGCAGGCTACATGGTCCCGGTGGAAGCCTGGCAGTATATCATCTCTCGTGTCCGTGAAGAATTCCCGGAAACGATTTTTCTGCTTGAGGGACTGGGTGGGGCTTGGGAAGCCACCGAGAACTTACTCACTGCCGGAGGAATGCAATGGGCCTACTCGGAATTGTTTCAGGAATTCACGGGCCCCTCGCTGCATCGTTACCTTGACCACTGTATCAGGCAAAGCCCAAGGGTGGGAACATTGGTCCATTACAGTGAAACACACGACAACAATCGACTGGCAGGCAAAGGACGTTGGTGGTCGCTGCTGAGAAACCGATTGTGTGCGTTAACAAGCGTGAATGGCGGCTTTGCTTTCACTTGCGGAGTTGAATGGCTGGCAGCAGAAAAAATCATCGTTCATGAATGCACTGGTATGAACTGGGGGGCCGAGGAGAATATCGTGTATGAACTCGCCAAACTAAACAGACTTCTGACGACACACCCATGTTTCTTCGATGGTGCGCTCCTCCAAAACCATGACATGGGTAATGATTCGCTTTACCTGTTGGAACGCATTTCTGCGGATGGATCCAGGCGATTGTGGGTCATTGCAAACACGAACGAATCAGAGCAGCAAACGGCAAAACTCAATCCCAATATATTCAACGCAAAAACCACCCCACCTCCTCATGAACTTCTGGGACAGGATGAAGATCTGGTTTGGAATATCAAAGACGATGACTGGACATTGGAATTGGAACCAGGTGCTGTTTTTTGTCTTTCATACGAACAGGAGCCCACGTCCGACTTCGGCAACCAATACCGAATTCAACGCGCTCAATCCGCGATGGCATTGCAGTGTTTGAGCCAAATCAACGCCATTGAAGCCATCCCCTTTCTCTCCTGGCAGGAGTTAGCCAAAAATGTGGAGGAATCACTACACCAATGGTTGGCCAATATTTCCAGCCCATTGAATTCGGAGAAGGATATTCGTTACTTGAATGTGATCGAATGGTCGAGTTCGGATCGACCTCGTTTAACTCCAGTTCCAAAGAATCACTGGGTTGTCATCAGGGAAGCTCACCCATTCAGCGTAAAATGGAATCACTCAAATGAAAGTCATCCTGTTCATCTAAAATCAGTCCAACGTTCAAAAGATCATGTTGCGGTCTATTGGGCGAAAACGGCAGGCAATGTCGAACTGGAGCTTCAATCCTATGGTAACCCAATTGAAACACACCATCATCGGCTGATCATTTTCGACCATCAGACCGTCCACCAGTTGACCGAAGGTGAGGACAATATGGCACTGCTGACCAATGGCCGTGGCGCCATGTCACGCATTCATGCAGGCCTCGATGAAATCCATTCCAAGTATGACTGCCTCCTGGGGGCCAATTTACATGATGCCCTTCCAGTGGATCGTCATGTGTTTGTCAAACGAATACGCATTTGGGTGAATGCCGACGGATTCATCACTCCACTCAATCGGCAAGCGCTTTTGAGTTTTGATGCTGGTGCTCCGGCTCGTTGGAGATTTTTTGCCCCGGCAGGCAATGGGCGTTCTGTGGAAATCGAGTTATTCGCGGATATGCTCAAAGATTCCAATACCACCGTTCTTCGATTAAGACGACCGAAGGACCGATATTCAGGGGGTGAAGAATTGCCTGAAGAGTGCCGCGTGAGTTTAACGGTTCGTTTTGATATCGAAGATCGCAATTTCCATTGGGAAACACAGCGCAACGAAAGTGCAGATCATCATTTTGCCCATAACACGGAAGTCACCCCTGATAAGGAAGGTTTTAAATTCACACCCGATCAAGGACGACAGCTCACTGTTTGGACAGATGCGGGAAAATATCATCCAGGTCCAGAGTGGTGCCAGGGCATCCCTCACCCAGTTGAACAAAGTCGCGGTCAAACCGGCCAGGGTGATGCCTATAGCCCCGGGTGGTTTGACCTGCCAATAAGTAAAGATCAATCCATTCATTTGATCGCATCGGCAGAACCGGTGGAGATTGAGAATAAAGAGATTGCAAATTTCATTGAGGAAAGACATGAGACTCAACAGAACTTGTTGACCAAATCGAATCTCGAGGAGACCGACCTGTGGGGCCGTCGATTGTTGAAAGCGCTGGATGCATTCGTTGTTAAACGAGATGACGGTCGAACCGTCGTCGCGGGTTACCCCTGGTTCCTGGATTGGGGACGAGATTCACTCATTGTAGCCCGAGGCATGCTTAGTGGCGGCATGACAGAAGAGGTGGTCAAACTGTTGAAAGTGTTCGGAAGATTTGAATCACATGGTACACTCCCAAACACCATTCACGGCGCCAACGCCAGCAATCGAGACACTTCGGATGCTCCACTTTGGTATGGAGTATTGAGCGAAGAAACAGCAGCCACCAAAGGTGATTCGTTTTATCAAACGGAAGTAGATGAACAGGGAAAAACCATCCAGGAGGTCCTGTTTCGCATAGCCAACGGCATCATTCGAGGCACGCCCAATGGCATACAAATGGACAAAGAAAGCGGTCTGGTATGGAGCCCGAGCCATTTCACCTGGATGGATACCAATTATCCTGCCGGCACCCCCAGAGAAGGATACCCCATTGAAATCCAGGCTTTATGGATGCGATTGTTGCAACTGCTGGACAAGCTTGACTCAGAGCATCAAGAGCATAGCAAACCTCGTTACATGGAGCCCGTAGAAAAGTCCTGGAAGCATTGGCTTGATTTGGCGAAGCGATCATTCGATCACCATTTTTGGCTCAAAGAAAAAGGCTGGCCCGCCGACGTCTTGATCGCATCCAAAGGAACTTCTGCAAAGGATGCTTTACGGGACCAGGCTTTGAGAAGCAATTGCCTGTGGGCCATCAGCCTTGGATGCATGGAACTCACAAAAGCCAGATCCACGGTTGAAGCGGCCCGTAAATATCTGGTCATTCCAGGGGCTCTTCGCTCGCTGGCACCTCTGCCAGTCATTCCCCACTTGCCCGTCTATGGAAAGAATGGTGATCTTCTCAATGATCCTACTTTTCCTTATTGGGGACGATACGAGGGGGATGAGGATACAAGGCGCAAACCCGCCTATCACAATGGAACAGCCTGGTTGTGGACCTTCCCAACTTTCTGTGAAGCTCTGTCCGAAGCATGGAAAGATGAACCACTGGCTCAAGATGCTGCGCTGGATTACCTTGCCTCCATGTCTCACTATTGGACAGAAGGTTGTTCTGGTCACCTTCCCGAGGTGGTGGATGGGGACGCCCCTCACTGCCAGAGAGGTTGTGACGCACAGGCATGGAGCGTTTCAGAGGCTCTTCGTGTCTGGACAAAAATCAACCAGACTCGATCAAACACCTCAGAAAAATAGGAAATATCATACGTACCTGATTCCAGCTTGTTCCTGGGCTGATTCCTGATACCCTACGCCGCCTTGTGAGTGATCAAAAAGAGATTCAACGCAGACGCACCTTTGCCATTATATCGCATCCGGATGCTGGTAAAACCACGCTGACGGAAAAGCTATTGCTTTATGGTGGAGCGGTTCATCTGGCGGGTTCCGTGACGGCAAGAAAACATCAGAGAGCTTCCACTTCTGATTGGATGGAGCTCGAACGCAAGCGTGGTATCTCGATCAGTTCCACGGTACTTCAGTTCGAATACGATGGATTTGCCATCAATCTTCTGGACACTCCCGGGCATAAAGATTTCTCCGAGGACACCTACAGGGTGCTGACGGCGGTGGATGGAGTCGTCATGGTAATCGATGCCGCCAAAGGTATCGAAACTCAAACCCGCAAACTGTTTGAGATCTGCCGAAGGCGGGGCATTCCAATTTTCACATACATGAACAAGTGCGATCGCCCCACCAAGGATCCACTTGAATTACTGGACGAACTTGAGCGCGTACTAGGCATAGGTTCCTTCCCCATCAACTGGCCCATCGGTACAGGAGTGGATTTCAAAGGCGTGTTTGATCGCTTGCAAAAAGAGGTCCATCTATTTGAACGGACCGCTGGAGGACTCTACCGGGCACCTGAATCCGTTGGTGATTTGGACGCACCTATCATCAAGGACCAATTGAACACTGAAATGCACGAAAAACTGAAGGAAGAGATTGAAATGCTCAATCTCGCCGGTGAATCCTTCGATGTGGAGTCCGTTTATAATGGAACGATGACACCGGTTTTCTTTGGCAGTGCCATGAATAATTTTGGAGTGGAACTACTGCTCAAGGGCTTCCTGAAATATTCGCCTCCTCCCGCTCCGAGACATTCTGGAGAAAACCTGATCCCGACCGATCACGAAACCTTTTCTGCGTTTGTCTTTAAAATCCAGGCAAACATGGATCCACGTCACCGTGATCGAATTGCATTTGCGCGCATCTGCTCAGGAAAATTCGAGCGGGACATGACTGTCATCCACCCACGTTCCGGCAAGAAAGTTAGACTTGCCAGTTCTCACAAACTTTTCGGCAATGAACGTGAAACCGTCAACCATGCTTTTGCGGGGGACATCGTAGGTCTTGTGGGACTCTCAGATTTTGGGATCGGTGATACTCTGACAACAGATCCGTCCATCCAATATCGCGAGATCCCGATTTTCACTCCGGAAACCTTTGCCTACCTCCACAATCCAAACACCGCAAAATACAAACAATTCCGCCAGGGCTTGGACCAATTACTTCAAGAGGGTGTCATTCAGGTCATGAGAGTGCGCGACTCGATCACTCGTATTCCCCTGCTGGCAGCCGTGGGGCAACTCCAGTTTGAGGTGGTTCAATACCGATTGGAAACGGAGTATGGAGCTGAATCACGACTTGAAACTGCGCCCTGGTCAGTGATCCGCTGGTTGCCTACGCACCTTCAGGAATCCGACCTCGATTCGCTTCAGCTTCCGACCGGGACCAAGATTGCCTACGATGCAAATGAGCATCCGGTGGCCTTGTTTGATTCGGATTGGGCGGCAAGTTATTTCAGTGAAACCAATGGAAATATGAAATTATCAACGCTTCCGCCGGAAAGCATGGAGATACTGACTCGCCACATTGACTGAGTCGAACTTGGACCTTGCCTATCCGCAAGCGACGAACTCACCGCTGACTTGCAAAGAAAGCGATGGTTCCTCCCACGGCGACCAGGAAAATAACAAGGAAAAATATCTTCCAAAAGCTCTTGGGGTATTTTCCTGCGATCTCCCCGGTAAAACCATTGATCAAGACCTGGTAAACTTTGCTGTGGTAGCGATAGGTCAACAACCAGACCGGAACCAGTATGTGTTTGAAGGTTTGTTGGCTGTAATTGGCATCCACATTTAAGAATCGATGGGTGTCACCCGGGACCTCGGAAGCACACATGCTGCGGACTTTGGAATCCATTCGGGTTCTCGAATGCTGAGCAGCTGAAACCAAGTCAATTTGATACTGCTCCACCGTCCAACCTGCCAGAAATCCCGGATCGTACGGCTTTAATGACTTGGTTGGAAAAGGTTCTATTTTCTTGAGTAATGTGCCATCAACCCCTTTGGTGCCAGGTACCAGTTCATCATCAAAGAAGTGACTGATGGAACCGGAAGAAGGACGCCATCGAGTGTGTCTTTTGCGTCGGGTTCGTGTGTTTCCCTGAGAATCCCGATAGGTTTCGGTCGTGTAATAATAGTAACCACTTTGTGCGGTCCAGTTAGCATGAACCTGAGCATCAAACGTCCAGTAAGGCAGATAGATGCCGTGTACCGTATCGGTGAAGGCTTTCTTCTTGAGTTTATTGGGAGCAAACCAACGAGTTCGATACCACTCCCGCATATCTTCCCTGACCTTGGTTTCGTCGACTGAAAAAGGCAACAGACTTTCGGGTTGGATGGGAGCTTGAGCCTGCTCGTGCGGAATCAATTGTGCCGACCCACAGAAATCACATGTCTTGCCTACCTGGGTGGGTTCGAAAACTGATATTGCCTGACAGCTTTGACACTTAACCGTGCGCTTTTCGGTTTTCCAGCCTTTGGAATCCTTAGCTACTGTCCTCAGCGCCTGAGCCAGGTCATTTTCAGTAATGGTTCCGGTTTTTTCGTCCAGTTCTCCCGGAGCCTCTGTTCCACAATAAATACAAACCAGAGCCTTCTTGGCCGGATTCCACTGGGCCTCTGCTCCGCAAGCAGGGCAACTGTGTTTCTGATGGGCGGTTGTATCCGGCATGTTCCAGTCAGATCAACTCATCCGTTCAGAAAGGTTTCAAGAGCATCCTTGGTGATTCGATAACTCGAACCGATCTTGCGCGCTTTCAGCTCTCCGCTTTCGATCACCGCCATCACATCAGCTTCCGATACGCCCAGTGCCTGTGCAGCCTGGGCTGGGTTCAGGAGATTAAAATTCAGTCCGGGAGGAGCGGCCGCTGCAGGTGCGCTTGCTGCCGGGACTTGTGCCTGAGTTTGCCCCGGAGACATGAAACCCTGTTGCTGCATCATTTGCTGGGCCAATGCCATACCAACCGCCATTTCGGTGGCCATGCCTCCTGCTCCACTGGTTCCCCTTTCCATTCCCTGGGCCATCTGAAATTTGACGTAATCATTCAGGTTGCCGATAGCGGACATGCTGGATCGTTTGTCGATGGCTTCTTCAACGTCTTTGGGAACGGAAACGTTTTCAACAACGAACGAGGTAAATTCCAAACCATACTTGGCTGTCATGACTGCATTGATCATCGGCAGTAAAGATTCGCCCAACTCGGAATAACGGGACGCCACATCAAGCACGGGAATATTGGATTCAGCCAGCGCTTCACTGAAAACACTGACGATTCGTGAACGCATGGTTTCTTCAAATTCATTCAAACGGAAATGGTGATCCGTACCGGCGACTTCCTTGAGAAACAGGCGTGGATTGACGATCTTGAAATCATAAGTTCCAAAGGCACGAACCCGGACAATTCCAAAATCCTGATCCCGCATCATAACCGGGTTGGAAGTGCCCCATTTGTTGCCGGTGAAGGCACGAGTAACGATGTAATAAACATCCGCCTTGAACGGGGATTCGAAACCATACTTCCATGATTTCAGAGTGGTTAGGATCGGAATGTTGTCGGTGGTTAGTGTGTGTTTGCCCGGGTTAAACGTATCCCCAAATTCACCCAGATAAACAAACTGCACCATCTGGGACTCCCGCACCAGCAATTGCGCTCCACGTTTGATCTCACGATCTTCATCCGGAAAACGGTAAGAGAGTGTATCCCTGGAATCGTCTTCCCAATCGATGATTTCCAGTAGCTGTCCTTTTACGAAGTCAAATATTCCCATAATCGATTCTTTCTGTTGCTATCTTTGATACAGGGTCTGTGAATCACTGTGAATTATGAATTGCCGTCGATTTTGGAACGGGCCTCATCGAGAAGCTTCATCCACTCCCCCATGTAATAGCCATGATCATGATAAGTGCGGCCACTGACCATGTTGCCATCGACCACGCAAGCTTCGTTGACAAAAGTTCCTCCACAAACTTCCAGGTCAAACTGACATTTGGGCACCGTTGCCATCTTTCGACCTCTCACACAGTCTGCATAAGCGGGAATTTCAACGCCATGACAAACACTGGCAATGGGTTTATTGGTTTCAAAAAAATGTTTAGTCACACGGACCAGGTCCTTGTCATATCGAATATACTCAGGTGCACGCCCTCCACTGAAAAAGATCCCCAGGTAATCTTCAGGATCAATGTCCTTGAAAGCTATGTCTGACTGAATGGTGTATCCTTCCCATTCCCTGGTAATGGTCCAGCCCGGTTTGACCTCGTGCATGACCATGTTGTAACGATGGACTTCCGGCCCCGCGACGACAGGTTGATAGCCGCCTTCAATGAGTCGGTGATAAGGATAAAGCGTGTCCACGGTTTCACTCGCATCACCCACAATGATAAGTACCTTGTGTTTCATGCCGCTATTGAAGCGTATTCAACCGCGATTCCAAGTATCTTCTTGCACGATTGATCTCCCGGGTGACTTCAAGGGGTTCTGGTAAAATGGGGATCCCACGAGGTACAGGGTGCATGAAGACCTCGGTCCAACCATCATACTGTATGGACTTCAAAGCCGACAAAATGGGCGTGAAATCAAGTGAACCACGTCCTGGCATTTGAAGCAGTTCCTGCAGTTTGGGTAATTTGGTCATGCAGCCCATCCCATGCTGCCAGGCGTAAAACATGGATAATTTCGGTCCTAATTCACGAATCAGTTCTGCCAGTTCTTTGCTCCCCAAGCCCAAAGTTTCCAAATGATAAGGAGCCAAAGCAATGCCCAATGGCAGATCCGATCCAAATTCAGCAAGCCAGCGAAGTGAGTCGGGAGTGTGAATCAAATTGTTGGCATGATTCTCAATGGCCAAAGTGACTCCGTGTCGACCAGTAACTTCCAAATGTGGTTTGAGTTTTTCCACAAAATCTGAAACCCCTTGTTTCAGCGACTGACCTTCCAGCCGCACAGGCCCCTTGCCTCCGGTAACGATGAGTGGACATTTTAACTTCCCGGCTATCTCCATTTCCTGATCCACGCCAAATGGCCCCAAATCGTAGCGAGTCAGACAACCCACGGTGATTTGATGTTGTTCCAATTTCGATTGAAACACCTCCCATCCCATGTCTTCCGCCTGCTCTCTCTGATTCCCGTGTTTCATCGGCCATAAATCGATCGCGGCAGCGCCGCCCTTCCGTACTTCAGGAAGAATGACATCCAGAGGCAGTTGACCATACATGCAAGATGCAAGGCAGTAGCGAAGTTGAAACCGGCCCTCCTGGTCGTCACCTTCTACCCCCCAAGCTCCGAGAGCCCCCGCGACACCTAGACTTGCTTGCCCTAAAAACTTACGGCGACTCAGGCTTGAATTTGCTACCGAACTTATGGAGCTGGATACTGGGTGATGCATGAATGAAGCATAGCTCAATGCTGGAAGTGTGAAAATGGAAAACAAAGAACCTTCAAGGTAACGGGCGAAATGACTTGTTATCCGCTCCATTCATTCTTTTGATACCCACGCGTATGGCATCGCTCCCATCAAACACAATGTTGCTTTCAGCTACCGATCTGGTTTTGGCTTATGATTATCTGCACCTGCTGGACGGAGTCACCGTCGCCATCAGTGCAGGCGAAAAAGTCGGACTGGTAGGACGCAATGGTTGCGGCAAAACAAGTCTGTTAAAGATCCTGGCCAATCAATCCAAAGCCGACGGAGGGGAGGTCTCTCGCCGAAAAGGTTTACGGGTAGGATATTTGCCGCAGGAATTTGAATTGGATGATGACTCAACGGTCCGCCAAAACATTCTATCCGGTGCCACCGACATCAAGGAGTGGATCGCCCATTATGAATCGGGAAAGGGTTCCAGCACCGAACAAGCGGAATGGTTGGCTAAAATTGAATTGGCGGACGGTTGGAATCTTGAATCAAGGGCGGAAACGGTGGCCACTTCCCTCTCCGCCCCTCCCATGGAAGCCAAAGTCGCATCTCTTTCCGGCGGGGAAAAACGCAGGGTGGCCTTGTGTCGGGCTCTGGTTGCTCAGCCCGATCTGCTTTTGCTGGATGAACCGACCAATCACCTGGATGCCTCCACGATCAACTGGCTGGAGGATTACCTGAAATCTTTTGCAGGTGCGGTCATGTTTGTCACTCATGATCGCTACTTCCTGGATACCATCGCTACTCGCGTGGTGGAAATTGATAACGGTCGCGCTTTTTCTCACCCCGGGAATTACACGGATTACATGGAATCCAAGGCCATTCGCCAACAAATCGCGGATCAGGGTGAACGACGACGCCAACGATTCCTTCGCGAGGAATTGGAATGGGTCAAGGCCGGGGTTCGTGCGCGCAGAACCAAAGCGCGTCATCGTTTGGATACCTACTATGAAATCAAGGGACTGGAAGCTCCTCCGGAAGAGCGTGAGATGGACGTGCTCATACCGCCTCCTCCCAGCATGGGAAACATTGGCGTCGAGCTGGAGGGAGCAGGTGTCAAGTTTGGAGAAGGCGACCAGGAACGCTGGTTGTTTCGAAATCTGGATTTATCCCTGACTCCAGGAAGGTGCATTGGTGTGGTTGGAAAGAATGGTGTCGGCAAAACCACGCTGCTCAAAGTCTGCATGGGGGAGCTGGAACCTGCCGAGGGAAAGGTCACAATCGGAAAGAAGATTACCATCAATTACATTGATCAATCGCGCATGCAACTGAAAGGAACCGGAACCGTCCTGGAAGAGATTTCTGATGGGGATGAGTCGGTGACTTTCGGTACTCGACAAATGAGTGCCCGTGGGTATCTGCGTCGCTACCAGTTCCCGGATCACAGGGCCAATGAACCTGTCGCTCAGCTCTCTGGAGGTGAACGGGCACGGCTGATGTTGGCAAAGGTCCTTAAGCGCGGTGGCAACTTTCTCATTCTGGATGAACCTACCAATGATCTCGACCTTCCCAGTCTGCGTATGCTCGAAGAGGCGCTGGCTGATTTTGATGGTAGCGTGATTGTCGTCAGTCACGACCGTTATTTTCTGGACCGTATCTGCGACCAAATCATTGCATTTGAATCCGATGGTGTTTTTGTTCAGCCAGGTAATTATTCTTATTACCTCGAAAAACGAAAAGAAAGAGAATCCAGAAAGCTGTCAGCGAGCCAATCAAATGCAGCTCCGGTCTCTGCGGAAAAAAACAAACGTCCGAAGAAAGAACGTCCACGACGTTTGAGTTACATGGAAAAACGGGAGCTGGATGGCATGGAGGAAAAGATTCTGGAAGCCGAATCCAAAGTGGAAGCTCTTGAGGAAAAATTAAATGACCCGAGTTTTTACATCGATCATGCTCATGAGGCAGCGGACATGACAAAAGAATTGGAAACGCAAAAAAAAGATGTCGCAGCCCTCTATGCTCGATGGGAAGAGCTTGCCGAAATTGAAAACGGATAAGGTTCAGGAAACTTCCAACTGCTGAACGATTTGATCGCTCCGGGATGCCCCCTTAATGCCCCACTGAAATGTGAGTGGCTCATTAAAGCATAGAGATCAATCCCTGGAACATCCGGTTTATTTCCACCTGAGTCTCTGCAGGATTACAAGGAAGTCAGGTATTTGATCAATTCGATCCGCTGGCGCTCGTTCAATCCATCCAGCAATCCCTCGGGCATCATGGACTGTTGGGCCAGTTCACGTCTGGCCACTCTGGATTTGTCGATGGTCAAAGTATCTGTCAGTGTCCTGATGACGACTGCGGTGTCTGTCTCGCTAACCAACAGACCCGACACCGTCTCTCCATCTTTGAGTTCAATTTCCGTTACCTGATAATTCTGGCCAATCACGGCATTGGGATCGATGATGCTTTCCAGGAAGTAACGGCTCCCGCTGGAACCGGAACCTGTCAGGTCAGGGCCAATAGCCGCCCCTTCACCTGCCACCTGATGGCATTGACTGCAAAGCAACTTGAAATGCTCACGGCCCTCGTTCGCGTTGTAGGCCCACAAGGGAGCTTCCTGGTATGTCTCTTCGAGGGCTTGAATGAGCTGTGATTTTTCTGCCGAGGTTTGCCCCACTTTACCCCAGATCTGCTCGATGCGCTGTTGAACAGAATTTGATTTCAACTTTTGCAATTGGCGCAGGTAAAAGGCGGTTAATAAATCCCGATCCACCGTGCCCTCGATCACCGCATCCAGAAGACTCACCGCCAAAGAGGAGCGAGCTGTCAATGTATTGAATGCCGCCACCTTTTCGCGTCCCTCCAACTGATCCAATTTTTCCAGCAGTGCTTTGGCACTTTCCGGGTGATCAAATCTTGCCAACAAGTTAATGGCACTGGCTCGGAATGCGGGTTCATCAAGGAGTCGAATGAAACTCGGAACCGAAGCCTCATCTCCGGCAAGACTCAGGATTTCCAATGCATGTTTTCGGTCTGCTTCCGGTTTGCCTGGATCAGCGACAAGAGCACGCATTTTAGGCAATACTCTGCGATCCCCGAAAATGGCAGCCAGTTTTTCGGCAGGTAAACGAATGGAAGGATCCGTGCTTTGAAACAGCAAATCAGCAAGATTTGACCACTGGCGAGGCATGGGAACGCGGGTTTCATGACGGAGCGCAAGATGAACGGCCGCCAAAAGTTGACTTCGCTCTTCCGGGGGTGCCTTTTGAAGATAGGCCATGGCTCTTTCCAGTCCTTCTCCTTTGAGCTTGGACGCATACCACACAACGTAAGATTCTAAAACAGGTATGACGGGTTGTTCTGAATCAATCAACCGAAAGGCCCGCCCCAGATTTTCCGGCATTTTTTCTGCCAAGGCAAACCAGATCATGGATGGCAACTGTCTGTCCACCGCGTCTTCTGTTCTTCGGGCCAAGCCCTCGATCATCTTCCAACCATTTTCACCTTTCAATTTCATGGCAGCAGTTGCCAGTCTTAATCGCACGAAGGCCGAGGTGTCCTGGGTGACCATGAACAATAATTGACTGGTCACAATGGGGGACAATGCATCCCCCTCCACTGCCAGTTCAACCGCATTGGCACGGACATATTCCGATTCGTCTCTCAAGTATTTCAACCAATCGTTGTCGTCCAGTGCACCGATCACAAAGAGTGACCAAAAAGCGCGCAAACGTCGATTTTCACTGGAATGCTCTGCGGACATGTTTCGCAAGACCTCGATCGCATCGGACGAGATCTCCGCCGTCATCGCTCGTTCCTGAAGGAGTCTTCGGGCGACACGTGCAAACCATGCGTTCTTGTGCAATTGCAACCAAGCCAGTTCTCGATCCGATTTTCGTGCAAGGTTGACCAGAGTAGGTTCAAAGGTGGATTCATATTGCACGCGGTAAATCCTTCCTGTTCCACGTTCCCATTGTTCGGTATTCGGGTTGTGACAGTGTTGGGTATCATACCAGTCGATCATGTAAACGGCACCGTCCGGGCCGTATTTCAAGTCAACTGCAATGTAGCGCGGATCAGTGCAATAGAGCATGTCCCTTCCGGCATGGATTGTATTGTAACCGGACCCTTCACGTTGGTTGATTTGAACATTCAACTGATGACCATGAAGGTTGTGGGTAAAAAGTTGATGATGATAAGAAGCGGGCCAGTTATCCCCTTGATAAAGCATGGTCCCAATATGGGAGTGACCTCCATAAATCCGCCGCGTTCCGGGTGCCCCGGCTCCCCCTTCTCCGTGTCCATACCTGGCGGAGGCCAGAAGGAAGTTCCGAAAAATTTCTTGTCCGGCTGGAGGATAAGGCTCGATGTAATCGGGGTAATGCGCATTGGCCTGATTCCAGTAATGCCCACCTCGCGCCACATGTGTCGTCAATCCTTTCCCCCAGTAGCTGCGGCAGTGGGTCATGAACCATTGACCATGTTGATCGTAGTCGAGTCCCCATTGATTACTTCCACCATGCGCATAAACTTCGAAGGTATGCCGGACCGGATGATAACGCCAAACACCTGCACGCATCTCGACACGGTCTTGATCACTCGCTCCGGGTTTTCCAATCCGTGAGAAATTGAAAACCCCTTGATTTCCGTACAACCAACCATCAGGTCCCCATGCAAAACTGTTCAATGTTTCATGTGTATCCTGGTAACCGAATCCATCGAGCAAAACCTGAGGAGGACCATCGGGCTCATCATTCTGATCCTTATCCGGAATGAACAACAACTGAGGGGCGGCTCCAATCCAGACACCACCAAACCCCACTTCAATACCACTGACCAGATTGAGACCCTCTGCAAATATTTTACGATCCTCATACGTCCCGTCTCCGTCGAAATCCTCAAGAATCAAAATGCGATCCTTCCCCTGCCCTTTTGGTTGTTTCTGTGGATAACTGAAAGCTTCCACGATCCAGATCCGTCCCAGTTCGTCAAAAGTGAAGGCGATAGGCTGAAGAACATCGGGTTCACTGGCAATGAGATCGACCTTGAAACCGTCAGGGACGTACATTTGCTGAAGGGTTGAGTGGGCCGATGCATCCGCCTCCGCAGGATTGGCCCGCAGATGCTTCAATATCTCAACCTCATCCAGACGAGCCGGACGTGCAACCGCACCAGAACACTGCCAATCCGCAACCAGGAAAGGAAGAGTCCAAACAGCCAAAAGAAGGATCCGAAATTGCATGCTCACTTTCTAAAACATACCCAGCCCCATGTCAAAAGATGCAGCATAGTATTCAATCCCCTTCAACGCATCCCACCCGCACTCACCTTCATCCTTTTCATTTTGACATGTCTCATACGAGACGATAAGGATTTCGATCAAGCGGAAGAAAAACCCAGTTTGACAAGACTGATGTTAAACCGTATCTGAAAGCAAATAACAGGGGGTCATAGCTCAGTTGGTAGAGCATCTCGTTCGCAATGAGAAGGTCTGGGGTTCGACTCCCCATGGCTCCACCAAATCCTGCCTTATTCAGCTCGTTTAGCCCACTTTTCGCAGGTTGTTAGATGCGTTTAAGGTGACGGATTAGGCTTGCTACTGGAATCTGCACCACCGGGCAATTCAGTGAAGTTCCAGGCAAGGAAACCAAATAAATGCCAATTTTTTTTTTTCAAAAACAGACTGCTAACCGCCTGAATTTCCTCAACAACCTATTAGTATGGAGCATGGTCGGAAGTCATCGTCGAGTCGATGTTTACTTTGAGGAGGATTCACTCGAGAGGGATTTCTGTTCGGACATAATCTTCGAAATTCTGAAATAAAACAATGTGATCGCGATGAACAGGTTTCTGGCCTTCTTCGCGTTTATGAATGAGAACACGACTCCCTTCGGGATTGATTGAAAAACTGACGCCGTGCGAGATCGCATGCTTCCATAGTTCAGGATTTCCGAAACTTATTGTTTGCTCCTTGATGGTGGTTTGCACAATCGACAGTTCATATTCACCGGAAAGGCCTGAAGTAGCAGGAATCATGTAAATCAATTCATCCTGCTCAGTCCAGTAGGGAGTTGCCGCTGCGACTTGGTGGTTTGACACCTTTGTCAGGCGAGTTCCATCAATATGGCAGACCCACAGATGAGTTTCCTGATCATCGCTAGCTGTAAAAGCAACCCAGTTACCATCAGGGGAAAAACAGGGATAATCTTCACTCGCCGGCGAGGTTTGAAAACCGGAAATATCGCCATCAAAGATCCAGCCCCCATCGTCATCACCCCGCATTGTGATCATGACTAGATCGCCACCCTGTAATGTTTCGGTAAAACACACGATCCGATTACCTCTCGGCTGCCAAGCCATTGGAAAAAATACACCGCTGGTTTCATGAAGTTCCTTGGTTGATTTCTTGCCAACCGACTGGCTGAGAAGGTATGAAGGGCCGTTGGTGGGATCGTCTCTTTTTCCTCCCCCCCAGAAAACTGATTCTCCGTTGGGACTCCATAAGGGCCAATGACCATAATAGTCTTCGGTCAATCGCGTGGGAGTTTTCCTCTTCAAGTCGTAAAGCATGATCTGATCATTTTCATCGAAACAAATCATGGATCGACCATCGGGAGAAATCCTTGGTCCGAAATAAAAACCAGCTTCCATCGCTGATTCGGATTTTCCTTCTCGGTCAACCCATACCAGTTTCATCGGGAGATCCTTCTGGTCTTCGACAAAAACCAGATCCCCTTTAGATGAAACATCCATATGCCCAAGACTTCCAAATCCATGCTCGATACCCTCGATCAGAAGCTTCGGTTTACCCAACACCTTCAGAGCATTTGGATCAAAGCCGACTCCATAAATACTACCAGTGTGGTCCAAATAAATGAGATGTCCACTAGATAGATAACGGACATGATGCCCCTGCAAGCCCAATGAAAAGGAATCACCTTCAGGTATCGGCTGCACTTTGATGAGCCCCACACTTCCCCAGGAATTACCGACAGAATAAAGCAACGCATTCCCTGTCGGCATCATACATGGAAATCGATGAACCAGCTCGGGTTGCTGAAGCACTGTCATGGTCTGAGATTCTCCTCCTCGATCTGCAGAGACCCTTTTAATTTCCCCTTTACCTTGACCATAAATGATCCAGTCATCGCTCGTCCACTCGATTCCAAAAACGGTTTTTTGGGTTTCGCAAAGTGTGCGAACTTCCCCTGAATTCGGTTTGATGATTCTAATCCGTCGGAGTTCACTTGATTCAACAAAAGCGATTCGATCTCCCTCAGGTGAAAAACAAAATGCATAAATGACTCCTGCTGAGAGGTGAGGCTGTGCATTCAGCTGATTGAGTGAACGAAGGTAGAGGTATCCCCCCTGGTGCACACCCAAGGAAAATGTATCCTGACTTTGTGGAGAACCTGCTATAAACCCGAGTTTTGAACCATCGGGAGATAGTTTAATGAGTGTGGTTGCATGGAGATTCAGATCGGTATCATCTCCTATACCCAGATCCATTCTGGTCTGAAGGATAGGGTTACTGCTTTTGTCCTTTCCAGGCGAATAGGCCCTACCCAGAAAAAAAGTTGTAATACAAAAAAGAACAAACAGGCAAATCGTTACAACCCATCGAAGAATTGTATTTGTTTGCACAAAGGATGGTGAGGCATGATCAAGCCGATTTTCAAAACATGAAGCTACGTTGCCTTTAAGGTATTCCAGGTCCAAACGAGCATCGTCAATGTGTTGAAGACGCTTCTTCCGGTCTTTGGACAGGCACTTTCGTAACAGCAGTTGAATAGTGGAAGGTATGCCTGGAGGGAGCGCTGACCATGCCGGATTGCCTTGAATGATCCTGGCCAAAGTGTCCGTGACATCCTCCCCCTGAAACGCTTTTTTCCCTGTCAGACACTCAAAAATGACACATCCAAAAGCCCAAATATCTGTCCGCTTGTCCACATGCTTGCCACGTGCCTGTTCTGGAGACATGTAGGCGGCGGTTCCTAGAATAGTTCCGGGCTTGGTGAAGGCGTCCGTAATGGTAGGAGAATCTTCCACACTTAACACGCCCGAAGTGGAAGGTTCATCCTCCAAGGCCTTTGCCAAACCAAAGTCCAGGACCTTCACTTTTCCATCCTCGGTCAGTTTAATGTTCCCTGGCTTCAGATCCCGGTGAATGATTCCTTTTTCGTGTGCGGCCTCCAAGGCTTCGGCGATCTGCTTACATACTTCTAAAGCCTCATCAACAGGCAAAGGTCCCCGCTTCAACCGAACCGACAAATCATCCCCTTCGACCAACTCGAGAATCAGCGCTCGAGTCTCACCGGACTGTTCCAGTCCATAAACAGTCGCAATGTTTGGATGGTTAAGCTGAGCCAGCACTTTGGCTTCACGCTCGAATCGTGCTAACCGTTCCTTGTCCTGAGCAACCGACTGGGGCAATACTTTGATCGCCACTTCGCGATCCAGCTTCTTGTCCGTCGCACGGTACACCTCCCCCATACCGCCTTGCCCGAGCTTGGCGGTAATCTTATAATGGGCGATGGAAGTGCCGAGCACCGGCGGATGATGGACGAAGAGATGTCGCTGAGCAAGTTGCAATTATTTTGAAACACACGCAGACTTTCCGGCTCATAACCTGAAGGTCACATGTTCAAATCCTGTCCCCGCAACCAATTTCCATTCATAAATGCCCCTTCCCGACCCAAAACCATTTGATTCCCAAGCACTTTCGCACCGCGTTGCATTTACAGTTCAAATTTTGGCTCACGGTGGTATGGTACGTTTGAAAACCAAATAAATGCCAAATATTTTTGAAGATCCAATAGCTCTGGAAGAGCTTACCTGACGAGATAAAATCCCTTCCTGCCCGTCCACTGTGCAGCATATGGGGAAAATGCATTCTCTAATATCCGATATTCACCATTTACTTCCGGCGAATAAAAGAGTGATCCGGTGTAATCGATGGAAATGGCATTTTCATCAGTTTCCTGGATTTTATGAATCCTGGCTTGGCCCCCATTGATCCAGACTTCGCTCTTTCGTGCTCCTGCGGCCCAAACATCCAGTCGTCCATCGCCGTTTAGTTCTCCCAAAGCACAGTGAAGTGTTCGTTCACCCGATACCATTTTCAATGCTAATTCAAATTTTCCACTACCATCGTTATACATACCACCAACGCCGTCTCCACGAATATACCAAACATCCAAATCGGAATCCCCGTCGAAATCCCCCAAGGTTCCCGAGGTGTTTTCATAGCTGGTCCCATTGTCAATAAAGTATCCGCTTCCATCGTTCCATAGTATGCGATCATCTGGGATCAATCTGTATTTTCGCACCAACCACGCGTCCAGATCATTATCGCCATCCAAATCCCCTAAAGACACTTTGATACCTCCAGGCAATGATTGTCCATTGATTGAAAAGCGACCATCGCCTTGGTTCATCCATACCTGGCATCCTTCGGATCTGGAAGCAATGATAACATCCGGGTATCCATCATGGTTCAAATCGCCTGAATCGGCCCATCTACTCGATCCCTCACCAAGCCTCTGGCCACTATCAACAAAGATCCCTCTGCCATCATTCAGCCAAATTTTATTCGGGCTTTTGTCATTTCCAATAAATGCATCTAAATCTCCATCAAGATCCACATCCAACAACTCAAGGCATCTGCTTATCGAATGACCTAATTGATGCTCACTATCAACAAATGTCCCACGTCCGTCATTCAACCCAATACAATTCGGGCCATCCATCGCGATAAAAGCATCATAGTCTCCATCGCCATCAAGGTCGCCTAAACGTATGTCAAAAGCTCGCACGATTGACAAAGACTGCTCGACCCGAGAGAACCTACCGAATCCGTCGTTCAGCCAAACTGAAGGATTTTCCAAGCCTACCAAAAAAGCATCCAAGTCCCCGTCTCCATCCAAATCAGCCAAATCGACCGCTGAAGAAGCTATATCGATTCTTTGGGCGGTAGTGACAAACCCCTCGTTGGACTCTCCACTCATCAGGCAGTTTGCTTTAAAGATAAAAACAAACGCAATGCACAATCCAATGATTGGTTTGGTTTTCAAATTGATTGAAGACATATTCCTTAACCTACCTTGGGAAGATGTCTCTGCTTCGTTAATATTCCGGGAATTTTGACCTTTTCTGCTACGGAAACAGGTACTCGATCACACGGGCAAGCTCTGGTGTGTAGAAAAGAAACGTTCCGGTCTCGAATCCAATTTCAGCATCAGTATGTTCGTTCGTAAAAAGGAATACGAGATCTCCGTCGTTTGATTTGAAATTCGGATCAGTTGGAGAATCGATTCCGTGCACACAAGCAATCCTCTCGGAATCTTGCCAATCTCCCTTGTAGGATTGGACTACCGTTGCCTTGAACCGGTACATGGAATATTTACCAGGACCATTGTCCTGCCAATTGTCTTCATAGATACAGGCCAGTAGAACGTGCTTGTAAGGTTCCAAATAAGCCCTGGCATCCGTGGCATTTTCCTGAAACAGGACATGGAATGATTCAGGAGGGAGTGTTGTGGTGCGACAGCCCAAAACCAGAACCAGACTCAAGAGCAAGATTGGATACGACATTACCTTCATTTTCAAACATTGATCGAAGCTGTATAAAACACACGATGGACACTCAAAGGATGAGTTACACCTTACCCTCCGTCAAACCTCAATCACTAAGCGCATTCGCGGATCTCGAAGCTTTGAATATTAACTTCTCCATCAAGCTCATCATCGTAAACCCACAACCTATTTTCTTCAATTTTCAGCCCCTGTGTCCTAAGAATCACCTGCACCTCAGAAACTTTCGCACCACG
Source organism: uncultured Verrucomicrobiota bacterium (assembly GCA_964342825.1). Classification (GTDB taxonomy): domain Bacteria; phylum Verrucomicrobiota; class Verrucomicrobiia; order Limisphaerales; family AAA164-E04; genus AAA164-E04. The sequence goes on along the minus strand of CAYFHO010000053.1, from coordinate 1,862 downwards.
TTGCGTTTTAAGTTCAAATTTTGGTTCACTGTGGTATGATTTGTTCGAAAAGTAAATAAGTGCCAATTGGTTGTGCTTAAAAAAGTCAGAAAAGGCATTCTTAAATAAGTCTAAACTTTGAATACCGCGATATAAATTCAGCTGGCCACAAAATTACATGATGGTTCCCCCTATCCTACCAAGAACATTCAACACATTGAGTTGCATAACCGGTTTGCTTTTCGTAATTGTGAGACTGCAATCTCAATCATCTCCTTCTTATGAGGGAAAATCCTTGGAACAGTGGTTGCAAATTTGGGAGAAATCGTCGGGCAGGACCGAACACATCATCCAGGAAAAAGCGGCTGAGGAAGCGATTCGAAAAATGGACGGTGATGCCGCTGTTTACATGGCTAAGCTTATTGAGAATTGGGACCCAAGGTTAAATGATAATCGATTTTTTCGCTCAGTTAACCATGCTTTTTCAGTCCTCAGGAATGAGGGCCGTGAAGCCGTTCCAATCTTGCTGCAGAGCCTACACAACTTTGGAGAGAATCTCCCGGAATCTCGAAATAGATTTCGATTTACCCTTGCTAATCTATCATTTGTTGTCTCTGAAGCAGAAGCAGCCAAAGCCCTTTTGCATTCGTCAAAATTTGAGAATGGTGCATACGAAACTCACTATATCGCGATACCTTTGAGCGAAACTCTGAAAAAAGGTCATCAAGAGGTTCGCGAAATCATTCATAAAGCACTCCTGGAACCTCAACCTACTCGAACTCTCGCTGCCTTGGCACTAGCAATAAGTGGCGAGTACTCACCAAAGGTATTGGAAGTCTTGTCAGCCAGTTTGAGGGAGAGTGTTCCAGTATTGCACACCCACATCCTAGTGACCATTTCGACTATGAATGATCCTAATCTGGCCGCATTGGTGGAGCCATTGTCGCACTTCCTTTCCAGCGATGATAAATTCACGAGAGGTCTGGCAGCAAAGACTCTTGGGCGCATTGGGAAGGAAGGATTGCCCGCCATCCTCCAGGCGTGCCAAAGCAAGACATCGACCATGCGAAGCGGTGGTGCGCAAGCGCTTGCCATCTATTGTCAGGAGTCGAATTTAAGTGAAAAGAGTAAATCTAGCGCACAAAGCATATACCAAATTCAGACAATCTTACGTGAACTACTGCAGACGGAAGATCGGAGTCTCGTACTAATGGCATTATCTGCAGTGAAGGAATTGGGTTCACTCGCAAAAGATTTGCACCCAGAAGTAGCCTTACTAAAGAGTTCTGAAGATTCAAGTATCGCTGAGAATGCCCGGAAAGCCTTAGATGCAATTCGAGACATTAAAAAGTGAGGCAGTCCATTAATGTATGTTGAGACATGACCCTTTAGTTTAGAAAGTCAAAGAGTAAAATCACCGGACAAAACACATGGAGATTTTTTCGAACCGTCAATACAGTATGCCTCACGACTTTGAGGCGAGAATACGAATTTTGCATGAGGATGAAGGCGGGCGGCGCAAGCCGCCATTCAACGGTATCCGATGGGATTTCGCCTATCACGGAAACCGGCATCTACATGATTTATCCAGATTTTTTAGACGATATGGGCGATTCCCTTCCAACCGATTCCCCTGTTCCTGTCGATGTTGAATTGCCTGCAAGAATGACGATTTTGGTTGATGAAATGCGCGAACGAATCCACAGCAAACGGATCAAGGTGGGAGTGCGCTTTTTCTGCCACGAAGGCTCCAAGCAGGTTGCCGAGGGGGTAGTCACGAAAATCACAGGGTTGAACCAGCCACGATGAAGGAGTTTATTCTATTTTACTGTAAGCGTTTAACAAACCCCATATGGCAACATCGCGTTGATGGGGGGTATTTG
>CAYFHO010000052.1:0-40140 GCA_964342825.1 uncultured Verrucomicrobiota bacterium | reverse complement strand
ACGCTCAAAGACTCCGATGAGAGGCCGTTGGCTCCTGCAAATCTTCTGATGCCTCTAGGTTGTGGAGATCGAGAGGAAGATATGGTGCGAACCATAATGACCGGTATGTCCGGGACACCCATGCCTTCCTTTTCGGATGCTTTGTCGAGCGAAGAAGTCTGGAAGATTGTGATGCTCCTTGTGGAATGGCGAAGAAGCCAACCTTGAGAGAATCATTCGGTTCTAAGAAATCGGATACCTTGACTTATTTATCGTGTTGAAACTCAGTGAGCTGGGTGGATTTTGAAAACCTGTTGACCTTCTTCCCCTTTGTATCCAATATCTTCCGCTCGGATGGGCTGGCGATTTCGGGGGTTTCTGAGTGGGGTTTTTTATTTCTTTGGGTGCTTTTGCAGGCTTCCTGTGCTTTGGTGCGAGTCCTTCCATGAACCTCTAGATTGAATATTGATAATTGAAATGACGAAACTCGACGAAATGTATGATAAGCTCACGCTGCCAACCAAAGCAAAAATTGCTTTGGTCGTGCTGGACGGCGTAGGCGATCTTGCTATCAAGGAAAATAATTTTCTGACTCCCTTGGAAGCAGCGAAAACTCCAGTCATGGATCAGCTTAGCCGAGAATCCATCCAGGGTCGCATGACTCCCGTTGCTCCTGGTGTGACTCCAGGAAGTGGGCCCGGTCATTTGGCTTTGTTTGGCTATGATCCGGTGGACACACAAGTGGGACGTGGTGTGATTGAAGCATTGGGGCTTGGATTGGAGCTCAAAGCGGGCGATGTGGCAGCACGGGCGAACTTTTGTTCATTGGATGCAGACGGATTGGTGACGGACCGTCGAGCCGGACGAATCGAGACGGAAGAGTGCGAACGCCTGTGCGCCATGCTTTCAAAAAAAATCAAGAAAGTCTCCAATGCTCAAATCATCATTCAGCCAGGTAAGGGACATCGATTTGTTGTCATTTTCCGGGGTGCGGGCATGGAAGGGCCACTCAGCGATACCGATCCCCAGCGAGAAGGATTGCCCATCGCAGAATCCACACCTCTGGATCCTTCATCCAAGAAAGCACAAAAAGCAGCCAAACTCATCAAGGCGTTCTACGAAAAAGCACTACCTATTCTCAAAGATGAACGTCCTGCCAACGGATTTCTGATGCGCGGCATCGCTCATCAACCTGACATTCCAACCTTCGAAGAACGCTACAAACTCAAAGCCGCCTGCCTTGCTGTTTATCCGATGTATAAAGGATTGGCTCAGCTGGTTGGGATGGACAAAGTGGAAGGCCCTCAATCCGTCAGCGAACAATTTAATCGCTATCTTGAAGAATACGACAACTATGATTTCTTCTTCATCCATTACAAGTACACCGACATGTATGGAGAAGATGGGAATTTTGAAGCAAAGAAAAAGGCCATCGAAGAATTGGACGAAGCTTTACCCATTCTTCTTCAGAAACGCCCCGATGTCCTTGCCATTACCGGAGACCACTCTACACCTTGCCCCATGAAAGGGCACTCCTGGCATCCTCAACCCGTGCTTTTGACTTCGGCTTTTTCAGGATCGGACAAGTTGGATCGATTCACCGAAACAGGTGCCAACATTGGCTCGTTGGGAATTTTTGATGCAAAATTCCTCATCCGACACATGCAGGCTCATGCTCGCATGTTTGATAAATACGGAGCTTAAACCAGTCATTAAATCTCATTACCAAGCGACGTCCGGTTCGGGCGTCGCTTATTAATTTTGTAAAAAATGAAAGCAGTTATCCTCGCCGCCGGAAAAGGAACCCGAATGGGTGATCTGACGCAATCACTCCCCAAACCCATGTTGCCAGTCGAAGGGAAACCCATCCTGGAACACATTATCTCGGGCCTGAAATCGGCAGGCATTCAGGAGATCTGTTTAATCACCGGTTGGAAAGCGGAAGTGATCGAATCCCATTTTGGTGATGGATCTGCATTCGGGGTGAAGGTCAGTTATCGTCGTCAGGAAGTTCAGGACGGCACCGGGCGGGCGGCTTTACCTGCCAGGGACATGGTTGGTGATGATGACTTTTTGTTGACCTATGGGGACATACTCGTCAGGCCTGATACCTATGCCAGCATGGTACAACGTTACCAAGAGGACAGGTTTGCTGGGTTGTTGACCGTGACAGAGGGTGAAGACGTGACCAAAGGAGGGATCAATTTTTTTGATGAAGCCTTTTGCTTGTCCCGTCTGGTTGAAAAACCGACTCATGAGGAACTGGATGAATTACGTGCCGAGGGTGTTTTGAAGGATGGAGATCCAGTTTGGTACAATGCCGGCATTTACATATTTGCCCCGGAAACTTTTGACTATATGGAGCGTCTCGAGAAATCACCCCGTGGGGAGTATGAACTTACCGATGCGATTACTGCCCTAGTTCAGGATCAAAAAACCATTGCTGGATTGAAGATTGAGGGGCGTTGGGTGGATGTTCGGGATCCCGAGGTTTTGGCCTCATTGGAAAACGAATCGGCAGATAGTTGATCCCGCGGATTGGATGGCATATTTTTTATCCGGTTATACGAAATCTCAGGTTGAATGAAAGGAGCAGGTAAAAACCCCCACTCTGAACAGCAGGAATCTCCCTGGTTGGGGAAATTGTTTGCAGGTGCCATGATCGGTTTTTTTATCATGGTGTCCCTTGGTTTAGCCGCCATTTATTACTATCAAATTTCATCCCCTCAACCGGAACCTGTTCCTTTCATGGATCCCAGCACCATTCAGAAATAAAGGCAGGCGTTTGAAACCCATGACAACAGGCTAAACTCGAACCTCGGGACAAAGCCGGGTCGCCTTCCTTTTTCCACAGAATTTCATTTTATTGATTGCAGGTTTCCCTTACCAAATTGACTGCTCACATGATGACAAGCTCAGAGATACGACAATCGTTCCTGGATTTTTTTAAATCCAAACAGCATACCATTGTAACTTCGTCCAGCCTGATGCCGGACGCACCCAATCTGCTTTTCACCAACGCGGGGATGAATCAGTTTGTCCCCATTTTTCTCGGACAGCAAAAAAGTCCTTATCAACCCGGGCGCGCGGCGGATACCCAGAAATGCATTCGGGCCGGTGGTAAGCATAACGATCTCGAAGATGTGGGGATGGATACCTATCACCACACTTTTTTTGAGATGTTGGGGAATTGGAGCTTTGGCGATTATTTCAAAAAAGAGGCCATTGAGTGGGCGTGGGAATTGTTGACCGAAGTATGGAAATTTCCCAAGGAGCGTCTTTACGCAACGATTTATAAACCCGATCCCAGCCTTGGTGATCCTGCAGAATTGGATCAAGAAGCATACGATCTTTGGGCAGCCATTTTTAAAGCCGCTGGATTGGATCCAGAAGTTCACATTGTTTACGGCAACAAAAAGGACAATTTCTGGATGATGGGCGACACAGGACCCTGCGGCCCTTGCTCAGAGCTTCACATTGATCTCACGCCCAATGGGGATACCAAGGGAGCCCTGGTGAACGCCGACAGCGCCGAGTGTATTGAAATATGGAACCTGGTCTTCATCCAGTTCAACGCCAACCCCGATGGTACTTTTTCTGATCTTCCTGCCAAACATGTGGATACTGGGATGGGTTTTGAACGTGTTGCCAGCGTGATGCAGAACACCAAAGGTTTTACTGAATTCAATCACGTCATCTCCAATTACGAGACCGATGTTTTCCGCCCGATTTTTGACCGGCTCGAGAAAATGAGCGGGAAAAAATATTGCTCCAGTCTACCTAAAGAAGGTCACACAAACTACACCGAGCAGGAAAAAGTTGATATTGCCTTTCGTGTCATTGCCGATCATATCCGCACACTTGGCTTCTCCATTGCCGATGGAATTACACCTGGAAATACAGATCGAAATTATGTATTGCGCCGTATTTTAAGGCGTGCAGTTCGGTATGGTCGTGCTCTTGATTTCCATGAGCCGTTTTTCTACCAACTTGTCGATGTCATCGCTGAAACGATGGGGGAAGTGTTTCCTGAATTGCGGGATCGAAAATCCATCATTCAAGATACCATTCGCGGTGAAGAAACGGCATTCAACAAAACATTGGATCGCGGTATTCAACTGTTCACCGAGAAAGCAGATACCCTTTCAAAAGGTGCCGAATTGGATGGAGCCTTCGCTTTCAAACTTTATGATACCTACGGTTTCCCTCTTGATTTGACAGAGTTGATGGCGCGCGAGCGGGGATTGAAAGTGGATTCCAGTGGTTTTGAAACTCACATGGAGGCTCAACGCCAACGAGCCAGGGCCGCCCAGCAGCAGGAGATTATTTCTGTTTCCCAAATTAAAACCACCGATCCCACCCAGTTCCTTGGTTTTGATCAATTGCAGACCGAAGCCAAGGTGCTTGAAGTGGTTCAGGAAAAAGATGCTCTGGCGGTTGTTCTCGATTCGACAGTTTTCTACGCAGAAATGGGGGGGCAGGTTGGTGATCAAGGTTCCATGGCTTGTGGGAGACAATTATGGCAAATTCACGATACACGAAAAGCGGGGGATGCCTGGTTGCATCTGTTGCCCTTAAAGGCTGAAAACAATCCGGCAGAGATACCCAGTGTAGGAAAAACGGTTTCTCTTGAAGTGAACTTGAATCGACGCAATGCCATCCAGAGACATCACACCGTGACACACCTGTTGCATTGGGCGTTGCATGAAGTCGTTGGGAAGGAAGTGAGCCAGAAGGGATCTTTTGTGGGGCCCGATAAGTTGACATTTGATTTCAACAGCCAACCCCTCAGTCCAGCTCAGGTTAGGGATGTGGAACGATTGGTGAACGAACGCATTCTGGAAAATGCGGGTGTATCTTGGCAGGAAGTTCCGTATTCCGAAGTCCAGGAACGCTCCGATATCATGCAATTCTTTGGTGACAAATACGGCGACAAGGTGCGCGTGGTTCAGATTGGAGGAGGTCAGGGAAATCTCGATGGATATTCCATGGAGCTTTGCGGAGGAACTCACACCCGGGCCACCGGAGAAATAGGTCTATTTCGGATCACGGCTGAATCTGCCATTGCCGCTGGTATTCGTCGAATCGAGGCCTGCGCTGGGATGGAGGCATACGCCAGGGCCAGCCAAGAATCTCATTCATTACATTCGTTGGCAGGTCAACTCAATACGCCCTTGGGAGAACTGGATCGCAAAATTGAATCCATCCTTTCCCAGCAAAAGCAGCAGGAAAAACAACTGCGTCTCCTCCGAGAAAAACAAGCTTCCGGCATGGCTGATGAATTAAGAAAGAATGCGATCCATCTACCGGCTTCGGGCGACCTCGCAGAATGTCCTTTGATACTCGCCAATCTCGGCGAAATCGAGGGAAATACGATTCAGACGACTGGAGATGCTTTGAAATCAGGATTTGACGGTTTGATCGTTCTGGTTGGTAAATCCGGAGACTCTGCAGTGCTGCTGGCGATCTCAGGCAAAGCTTGGCAGAAAGCCTATCCGGCCGGAAAAATCATTCAAACTCTGGCTCCACTCGTGGACGGCAAAGGCGGCGGCAAACCTGCTTTTGCACGTGGAGGAGGAAAAGCTCCTGACAAGTTGGAGGATCTTATCAAGCAGGCTCCAGCCATGATAGCGAATCTCGCTTGAAATGGGGTAATGGTTTGTGACTTAGATTTGCAGGTTACATGAGATATCAGGTCAGGTTGAAAGCCTGTTCAACTTTTCCTTACGATTTGTATTTTTTCGTGGGGGTGGTAGTTTCAGAAGTTAATGAAACTATCCTCCATGAAAGATGTGTTATTAAGAAACATCCTCTTTAACAGGATAGGAAAGTTGTTTGTAACTAAATGCCTTTTTGCATTTCTCATTTTTGCGCTTTGCCTTCAATCCAATGCTGGTATGAGGCATATGCCTGGGAAATACTCGGGAGTGGTGGTGTTTGATCGGTGGGACAACGCATATTTCTTAAGCAGCTTTTCACAATTTTATATTTCAGAATCCATCAAGGAAGCGTTTCGAAAATATTCCGGTAAAAATATTCAGATATTTGCTGAGGAAATTACCCAACATTCCAGCACCCGTTCCGGGCGGATCAATCAATTCAAATATATCGGACGAACACCAGGTCACATGCGTCCTTACGTAAGGACTCACTTGAATGCGTTGTATCTTCAAAGTTATCTTGAAGTTACCGAATCGGGAAAGGCGCAGTTAGTTCTATCCATTGAAAATACAAAGCGCCCTACGGTCGAAGTTTTTAGTAGTGAACTGGGATTCCTAATCCTCAAACAAAAGCAGGATGGCACACACAGCAACGATGCCTCTGACGGAACTTCCACTGTGATCCTGGGAGGGCATGGTTTCAGAGACTCTGCACATCAACTACCCAGAACAGCAGGTAAGGGAATGACCTATGAAACTCCCTATCAATGGACCATTGGAGCCGAACATGCCTTACCGCGCTCGTTTTATCTAAAGTATGGAGAAAAACGGCTCGTCAAAATGAATCTCAAGCTAACCGACGGTGCTTACGATTTTCTGTTTCGCTATGGAGGTTATTACTTTAATGAGAGATGTGTTCCCAGTAATTGGACCGCATTTGATGTCAAGGATGGCCACATCGTCAGCCAGGAGATTTCCGGTGGTCTTGGGTTTCAGCTTGGAGAAAAATTGGATGGAGCCGAATTCAAACTGATGAATGTCGATGAGAATGGACTCAAAACATACCGTGTGAACTCAAACTTGAATGGTAAGTTTTTTGATGCCATCAACATCAAAACAAGTCCGATATCCAAACGCATATGGGCGATACAAGGGTTGTCCTTCAACAGTGATGCGGAAGAAACCGTTCAGCAATTTTCCCAATTGACGGGTCTACTTCAGGATCACTTCGGAAATTTGGAGCTCCATGCTTCTGATCGCCAGTTTTCACCAGGCATGGCATCGTTCACCGTAGGGGCACGAAAGATCCAGTTGGGGTGTCAGGATACTTTGGGACACATCCTTCAAATTTCCTATGAGGATTCAGAACTCCACATCGAGGCAAAAAAGGAAGCTCTCCATTTAGCAAGAGGTATCACAAAGCCCATTCCTTAAAGGTTAATGGAGCTTTGTCTGTATCAGTGACCTCCTTTTCACAAGGTCCAACCCTTGCGGTATTCCTTGTGCAGCATATTTCTTGCCTTGCCAGGTTTGCGGGTGCTGGCTGTTTCTGAGACATAATCGATGGCTTCACCGCTTCGATAACTGACGGCGCCCAGCAGGACGGTCTCGGTCAAGGCCCCGGCATAATCAAAATGACAGGTGGTTTCCCCACCGTTGCGGATAGCCTCGGTCCATTCCTTGTGATGTCCGATGGAATTTGGAATAAACTCGTCTGGACGTTCAAAGTCTTTGAACTGTTCTTCAGGAAGTAGAAGGTGTTTTCCGTAATTGGAAATAATCATCCCTTTTTCTCCGATAAATAATTGGCCGCTTCCAAAATTCAACGGCTGACCGCTTGCGTCTCTGAGTGCTTTGACAATGTCAGGAGTACGATTACCATACCAGGTTAAGTGGACAGGTGACCGCGCATTCCTTGCTGGGTGATAATATTCCACCTGCAAGTGCCCGGGGGTGGTGATCGAACTTACTTCAGGTCCTTTGGCTTCAATTCTTGTGGGTTGTCTTAGATCCAGCGCCCAGTGTGCCAAGTCCATATAGTGACAACCAAAATCACCCAGGCGTCCATTTCCGTAATCCCAGAATTTTCGCCAGTGGAAAGGGTGAACGCCTTCACTGTAGGGTCTCTCCGTTGCGGGGCCAAGCCATAGATCCCAATCCAAATGCGAAGGTGCGGAGGTATGGGTTGTGAATTTTCCATCGGAATACGAACTGCCGATATTCACCCAAACGTGAACCCTTTCAATTTTTCCAATGGCACCCGATTGGATTAACTCGACAACCCGCCGATAATTATTTCCGGCATGGATTTGTGTGCCCATTTGCGTGACCAGATTTTTCTGTTTGGCCAGATCACTCAGTACTCGTGCTTCGTGAACGGTATGGGTCAATGGTTTTTCGCAGTAAACATGTTTCCCCAGGCGCATGGCCATAGCCGCCGCCGGAGCGTGGGTGTGGTCGGGTGTGCCTACCAGCACGGCATCGATACGATCTGCTTCCTTCTCAAGCATGACACGGAAATCTTTGTAGCGGCGTGCATCTGGTAGTTTTTTCGATGCAGCATCGAGCATGTTGGAATCGACATCCGACAAGGCGACGATGGCCTCATGCGACGCACCTGCAACATTGGCTGCAGCGCGTCCGCCTGTCCCGATGGCGGCTATCTGGATTTTGTCATTAGGAGATTTAGCGTTGGCAATCCATGGGAAGGAAAGGCCAGAAACGCTGGTTCCAACCAAAAGAGAAGATTGCTTCAGAAACGACCTGCGCGATGTGGAATACCGGGAATTCATAGAAGAGACCATGTCCTGCCAAAATCAAAAACAAAAGTTCAAAATGATCATTGAGAGGGATAATTGGAATGGAGTTGAAAAAACACCAAGGGAGCAATCACTCCGATTGTTCAAAATTGGAGGGTCGAGCTCCGTCTCGGCCCACTTGTTTCCTTGTGATATTCGCGTGGCAATTGGGTTGCTGTGGAAGTGCATTTGGGTATCGATGAACGGTGGTCTTCCCGCGTTTTGTTTCTTTTGGTCAGGGGGGCTTTAAGAGGGAAGTCAGGGACGACGTGGAAGTCAGTCCCTCCGATTGTTTGATATTGGAGGGCTGAGCTCCGTCTCGGCCCACTTGTTTCCTTATGATATTCGCTTGGCAACAAGGTTTCTGTGGAAGTGCGGTGGGGGTTCGATGGACGGTGGTCTTCCCGCGTTTTGTTTCTTTTGGACAGGGGTGGATTTGAGGGGGAAGTGAGGGACGACGTGGAAGTCGGTCCCTCCTGCTTTGTGTTTTTGAAACACATAAACATTTCGCTCCATAAGTGCGCTCTTGGACCCGTGACAAAGGTTTCCTCCCTAATTTGTGAATCATCCAGGTTAATTCAAGGGAGCGTTTGGATCACGTTGCACTTGCGTTGATGCGCTTTGGGGTTTTAGTATGATTTGAACCGGCGAGCTTTTGCTTGCCCATGAACATTGACCCTGAAATTAAAAGTTAATTTATGAACGCAGCTCCCATTCGTGTGGCGGTGACCGGTGCCGCCGGTCAAATCGGTTATTCACTTTTGTTCCGGATAGCTTCCGGTGCGATGTTCGGTCCACACCAACCCGTTATTCTTCATCTCCTTGAAATTGAGCCTGCCCTCCCAGCATTGGAAGGTGTCTGCATGGAACTGGATGATTGTGCTTTTCCTTTGCTCAAGGGGATTGTTCCAACAGCCGACCTGAACGAAGGCTTTAATGGGGTCAACTGGGCCTTACTGGTTGGAAGTGTGCCTCGCAAACAGGGCATGGAACGCCAGGATCTTCTGGGGATCAATGGCAAGATATTCATCGGACAAGGCCAGGCCATTCAAAACAATGCAGCATCGGATGTTCGTACCCTGGTGGTTGGGAATCCTTGTAACACCAACTGTCTGATAGCCATGAACAATGCTCCTGATGTCCCTCGGGATCGTTGGTTTGCTATGACCCGTTTGGACGAAAACCGTGCCATATCCCAGTTGGCAAAAAAAGCCGGAGTAGATTCTACCGAAGTAACCAATCTTGGAGTTTGGGGAAATCATTCAGCGACCCAGTACCCTGATTTCACCAATGCCCGTATTGGTGGAAAACCTGTGACCGATGTGATCACTGACAGAGCCTGGCTCGAGGGTGAATTTCTCAGTACCGTTCAACAGAGAGGTGCAGCCATCATCAAGGCGCGCGGTGCTTCCAGTGCCGCCAGCGCTGCCAATGGGGTGGTGGACACGGTGGCATCCATCATCAATCCCACCATGAACGGTGACTGGCACAGTGTTTGCCTCTGTTCTGATGGTAGTTATGGAATTGAGGAAGGTTTGATCACCTCCTTCCCTGTTCGAAGCCGTGATCAGAAACTAAGCGTCGTGACCGGTTTGGAAATTGATGAATTCAGCCAGGGCAAGATCGACGCAACCATCAATGAATTGAAAGAAGAAAAAGCCATGGTGGCAGACCTTCTACCCGGTGCCTAAGCCATGTCTGGCTCCGAAGAAACCTATTCCGAACTGGCCAAGCATCTGGATTATACCCTTTTAAAACCGGATGCCACCCTGCAGGAGATCCGGGCTCGCTGTCAGGAAGCTGCTGAACTGGGGCTTTATGGAGTGACAGTCCACAGCTCACGTGTAGTGGCTGCTTCGATTGTATTGGAAGAAAGCCCGGTCAAAATCACCTGTGTGGTTGGGTTTCCTTTCGGGGCGATGGATTCTGATATCAAACGCTACGAGACCGAGGCCGCCATCGACCTTGGGGCTCAGGAAATTGCGCTTGTTGTGAACCCTGCCACGCTCAAGGATGGTCAACCCAAAGCCTTTTTCCGCGAGCTGAGAGATGTGGTGGAAGCAGCCGAGGTAAGACCTGTCAAAGCAGTGTTTTGCCAGGGGCTTTTTTCGGAAAAGGAAGCCGGAGAGGCGATTGAAATGGCACGAGAAGCCGGCATTCAAACCATCGAGTTACTCGGTGGAGTCCGGCCGGAGCCTTTAGTGCCGGAGGATTTTGTCAAACTGCGTGAACAATGTCCCGAGGGCATGCAGTTCAAAGTCACCGGACCGATGCTTCGCCAGAGTGAGGTGCTTGGTTTTCTGCAAGCCGGGGTGCATTGGGTGGGAACTCCCGAGGCACGACTGGTCCTTGAAGGTGACGAAATCGAAGAACCTGAACAATCACCCTTCAGAGACTGAGTTTTTGATGGCTTCCAGTTGAAAACGCATTTGGTTTTCGACTGGGGGCCATGTTTCTCGTGTTCCACCGTGGACATCCCTGCTACAAACCCACGACCCGAGAGCGATCCAGGTTGTTGAATTTTTGCAATATTCATGGCTGCTTCTGCATCACATAGGACACACTTAAAAATCGACGGCATGACTTGTCAAAATTGTGCGCGCCATGCAAGTGAAGCTTTGAGCAAGGTTCCAGGTGTCGAGCGTGTTCGTTTGCAACTGGAACCAGGATCCGCAGAAGTGTTCTGGAAACCTGGCTACCAATCAGTGGAATTCCTTCCGTTGAAGAAGGCTTTGGAGGAGGTTGGATTTGAGTGCTCGGCCAATGCTTCACCTAAAGTGCAGGGTGAAACCAAATCCTCGCAGAAATTGTTTTCCGGTTGGGGATTCAATCTCCTTGTGGGGTTACCGGTTTTCATCCTGATGATGATCGCTGAGTGGGGTTTTGAGTCTGCAACCTCCACCACTTATCGCACGATTGCTTTCCTGTCTGCAACAGTAGTGCTCGCAATCGCCGGAAGCCGATTTTATCGCGGAGCATGGCAGCAGTTTAAGAAAGGCCGTTCCAATATGGATACCTTGGTGTCCCTGGGAGCGACTTCTGCCTACTTGTTCAGTGTTTGGGGATGGGCAACGGATCGATTGGTCCATCTTTATTTCATGGAAACGGTGGGTATCCTCACTTTGATCAGCCTGGGGCATTGGATGGAGGCCAAAATCAGTGCCAAGGCATCCAGCACCTTGAAATCACTCATGGAATTGGCCCCTCAACGTGCCCGAAGACGTGATGAAAGGGGTGGTTTTGAAGAGGTGAATATTTCTGAATTACGTGTTGGAGATTGGGTGGAAATACGTCCAGGAGACCAGGTGCCCACGGATGGAGTGATCGTCGAAGGAACCAGTGCCTTGGATGAGTCCATGCTCACGGGAGAATCCATGCCGGTGGAAAAGGTTGTGGGTAATCCCATTTATGGCGCCACCCAGAACGGTCAGGGGCGACTTGTGGTTCGAGTCACCGGCCTCGGTGAAGAAACGGCACTTGCCAAAATTATTCAGGTGGTTGAGCGCGCGCAAAATAGTCGTGCCAATATTCAACGCCTGGGTGATCAGGTGAGTTCTGTTTTTGTGCCTGCAGTGGTGATGCTGGCTTTGGCTGCCCTGTTTGGCTGGCTCCTATGGCCCGCAGGTATGCAGAATATCACCGAACTGATGCGCCCCTTTCTGTGGACAAATCACATGGCCGAATCCGTTTTGGCGACTGCGGTGATCCACAGTGTAGCCGTATTGATCGTTGCCTGCCCTTGTGCTATGGGACTGGCCACGCCCGCTGCTATCATGGCCGGCACAAACGCAGCCGCATCGCGCGGTATTTTGATTCGGGACGGTCAAGCACTTGAAAAAAGTGGTCACATCACCACCCTTGTGTTCGATAAAACCGGAACATTGACACAAGGAAAACCCGAAGTCGCTTCCATTAAAATCTTCGATGACCAGATGGAGCAGAATGCGTTCAACAGAATGATTGCTTCTTTGGCCAGCAGATCCAATCACCCTTTGAGTCGAGCGATTGCGAGATCCAAACCCGACGGACAAGCGGATTCTTTTAAATGGGAATCATGGACAGAAAAAGCAGGGTTCGGGATCCAGGCGCGACTTTCCAAGGGGATGAATTCAATCGATGGTTCCGAAATACGTTTGGGTTCCTTGTCGTGGTTAAAAGATCGAGGTGTTGAGTTCGTTTCAACAGAGGAATTTCAAAATCATTGGATGGAGCAGGGGGCAACCGTGGTGGGAATAGCCGCTGATCAACAGTTGCTGGGACTCATAGCGTTGAAAGATGTCTTGAAACGCAACGCCCTGGAAGTTCTGCAGAGAATTCAGGGAAGTGGTTGGGGAGTTCATATGATCACGGGTGATCACAAACAAACCGCGACTGCCATTGCCAGAGAATTGGCCTTGGATGCTCGTTCAATTCATGCCGAAGTGAAACCAGATCAAAAGGCAGCCATCATTCAAAACATGCAGGCAAAGGGTGATCGTGTGGCCTATATCGGGGACGGTATTAACGATGCTCCGGCATTGGAACAGGCAGATCTCGGGATTGCGGTGACCCGAGCCAGTGATATTGCCAGGGAAGCCTCAGACATGATTTTGCTCAAGGCTGACATCGATGCCATTCCTGAAGCATTGAACATGGCTCGTGCGACCCTTCGTACCATCAAACAAAATTTATTTTGGGCCTTCTTTTACAATGCCGCCGCGATTCCCCTAGCCATGTTTGGATTCATGAGCCCCCTGCTTTGCGCTGCCGCCATGGGGTTTTCGGATGTGCTGGTGATAGGTAATTCTCTGCGGCTTCGACTCATTAAAAAGTCATAGGAATTCCGTAAAATTCGCGAAGTACATTTGTTGGGTTATCCAAATAACATGACTTGCAGGGATTTGTGTTCTTACGACAGATGACAGAATGAGGTCTCTTTTCAAACTTAAATTCTATTGAGTTTGAAACAGACCGATCAGTGAAAATGATCACGCTTGAGCATAGCATGCCGATGGAGTGACATGCTTTGTGGGTTTTATGGTGAATAACTACCAGATCCAAAATAAGGTGGGAAGACTTCGATGTTGGGTAGATGACTTGGTCTTGCGTCTTGTGTTTGATCGGATTACGGTTGGTTTATGTCGACAAAAGAACTAGCTATGGAGACTATACAGCACTTGCCGGATGACGCTTCCTGGCAGGATATCGAGGAACGAATTCGATTCCTTGCTGCATTGGAGAAGGGCCGTGAGGAAGTGCGAGAGGGTAAGGTGGTTCCTCACGAAGAGGTGCGTGAGCTACTCAATGCATGGACTACCAAATAGTTTGGGCAAAAACTGCTCTTTTGGATCTGCACGACTTGGTGGGTTTCATTGCCTTCGATGATCGAAACGCAGCGATTCGTCTTGGCGAGCGAATGATTAAAAGAGTAGAGGGTCTAGCATCATTTCCCAGGGTTGGGAGGATGGTTCTAGAATGTCGTGATGACCTGATCCGCGAAATCGTCCTTACTCCTTACAGGGTGATTTACGAAATAGACGATGAAAGAAAGGTTCTCTCAATATTGAGAGTTTGGCACTGTGCCAGGCGCGAGCCCGAAGTTTTTAAATGAACTTACTCAACCATGCTACTCACCGAATAACAACGGGGCTTGTTTCAAAATCGAGATATTAGAACTACTTGATTTATTATGTATTGCGAGGGGAGCATCAGACATGATTTTGCTCAAGGCCGAAATAGATGCCATTCCTGAAGCATTGAAAATGGCTCGAGCAACCCTTCGTACCATCAAACAAAATTTATTTTGGGCCTTTTTTTACAATGCCGCCGCGATTCCCCTAGCCATGTTCGGATTCATGAGCCCCCTGCTTTGCGCTGCCGCCATGGGATTTTCGGATGTGCTGGTGATAGGTAATTCCATGCGACTTCGAGTCATTAAAAAGTCTTAAAGGAATAAATGCCCAAATTCTCCAGAAATCTGCCGCCTACACGGGGGCTGACGACCAGTCCTCATGTGTTTGGAAACGAGCGCATCCAAATCAGGTGCCGAACGAGTTACAAAAAAGTTGGAAAACCTTGATTGTCTGACTCTATCATGCATATTGGTATGTATGAGAACAACCCTCAATATTGATGATGAAGTTTTTGAGAAAGCTTCAAAGTTGACTGGTATCAAGGAGAAAACTCAACTTTTGCACGAGGGATTGCGTCTCTTGATCGAGAGAGAGAGCGCAAGAAGGCTAGCACTATTGGGCGGTTCCGCGCCTGATATTCAAAAGATTCCACGTCGATGAACATTTTGGTCGACACCTCTGTCTGGATCGATCATTTGCGGCGGGGAAACAAATCCCTGATTGACATGCTCAATGAGGGGAAGGTGTCTGTGCATCCTATCATTCTTGGCGAGCTACGGCTTGGTAATATTCCCAAAAGAACAGCATTCCTCCGCCTGATGGAGGATCTCCCTCTGGTGATTGAATCAAATCATGAAGAAGTGATTACATTGTGTGAGACACGTAAATTGTATGGCAGGGGCATAGGGTATTTCGATGCCCATATTTTGTGTTCATCTATTTTGAGTGAGGTTCCTCTTTGGACACTAGACAAAAGGCTGGCAGCCATCTATCAGGATCTCACAACGGCTTGAATTATAGTTGGTTATTTCAACAAGTAGGCCTTAAAAATCCTCATCAACATAAAACCAGACTTTTGTGAGATAGGCTTATGGATGGACTAAACAAAAAGAGGCCGACATGATGTCGGCCTCGTGCAATTTTGGTTTTGCAATCCGAGAGATTAATAACCTCCCATGCCACCCCATGTCAGGACCGTGATGTCCTCCACCGGCTGCTGGAGATTCTTTTTCAGGGATCTCGGTGATCAGGGCTTCGGTGGTCAACAGGAGACCAGCGATAGAACCTGCATTTTGAAGTGCGGTGCGGGTCACCTTCTTGGGATCTACTACACCAGCTTTAACCAGGTCGGTGTATTCGCCGGTTGCCATGTTTGGATTTATGAGTCCTATGTTGTGTGCGGCTGCAATGGGGTTTTCAGATGTTTTGGTAATCGGCAACTCCCTCCGTCTCCGTTTGCTTAAAAATTACAAATAGTAATGAGGTGTTTTTTTGTGACCCAATACGGTCGGTTGTGATTCAAAGCGGGAGGGCGAAAAATAAGAAATCACATGCCAGATATTACGGAAGGGCTGCGCTGCCGCGCGGCTAATACGCATCCACATGCAATTGAATTAGTTAAACCTTCAAGTGCGCTCGCGGACCTGCGGCAGCAGTTCCCTACCTTTTGAATAATTAACCCAGTTTGAATCACACCCAACACGGTCCCCAATCGTTGACACATCTTGTGTTTTTTCGTGTTTTGGTTATTGTTTAAGCAGTTACATTTGTTTTGGAGCTGATTGGTAAGTCACCGTCAGCGATGGGTGTGCTTTGGAGTTGTGCGAAAATTAGATATGGAGCCCGACAGCGAATACAGTATAGATCGCAGTTTTGTGCAGGTTGGACACATCGATGATTTCAACGATACGGTCGAAGATATCAGGTTTTGGTTGGAAAAGGAGCCGATTGAGCGCATCAGGGGTTTGGAGTTTCTTCGACAGTCCTCGTATTCTAATGAAACCGTTTCCGAAAGACTTCCTAGATTTTTTGAAGTTGTTGGCTGAGCAGGAAGTTCGCTATCTCGTGGTTGGTGGGTATGCCTTGAGCTATCACGGTTATGTGAGATTCACCGGAGATTTGGACATTTTTGTGGAAGTTTCGGAAGAGAATTCGAAAAGACTGTCAGAGGTTTTTTTGGGATTTGGCTTTTCTTCAGGCTTTGATAGCAGCTTGTTCAGTGAGAAAGGGAAGATGGTGAGGATCGGAACGCCACCGATGAGACTGGAGATCCTTACTGAAATATCTGGTGTTGAGTTTGAAGATGCATATGAGTTTGCTGAGGTTCTTGATTACGAGGGGATTGAGATCACTTTTATTGATTTTAACAATTTGATCAGAAACAAAAGGTCAGCTGGACGCCCTAAGGATATTAGTGATGTTCAAGAGCTTCTTGAGTCACGCAAAAACAGGCACAAGAAGACGGATTAGGCAACAGCGATTATTTCGACGCAAGCCACGATTTGGATAATTGGATGAATTTTTTGGTTTTAAATCAGAACACCCTTCCATAGCTGCATTGAACTCTTACCGAAATTGCCACTGCACCTACGTCTCACGTTTGTGTGATCAAAAAAGAGGCCGACATGATGTCGGCCTCCGTGCAATATTGGTTTTGTAATCCGAGAGATTAATAACCTCCCATGCCACCCATGTCAGGACCGTGATGTCCTCCACCGGCTGCTGGAGATTCTTTTTCAGGGATCTCGGTGATCAGGGCTTCGGTGGTCAACAGGAGACCAGCGATAGAACCTGCATTTTGAAGTGCGGTGCGGGTCACCTTTTTGGGATCTACTACACCAGCTTTCACCAGGTCGGTGTATTCACCGGTGGCTACATTGTAACCGTTGCTGCCTTTGGACCGTTTTACTTCCTGAACGATCAAAGAACCTTCCTCACCGGCGTTGGCGGAGAGGGCGCGCAATGGTTCTTCAACGGCGCGTCGAACGATGCTGATACCGATGTTTTCGTCGTCGTTGGCTCCTTCACATTTCTCAATGGCAGGAAGGGTGCGAAGCAATGCAACGCCACCACCAGGAACGATACCTTCTTCGACAGCTGCGCGGGTAGCGTGTAATGCGTCTTCCACACGAGCTTTCTTTTCTTTCATTTCGGTTTCAGTTGCTGCACCGACATTGATCACGGCAACACCACCAGCCAATTTGGCCAGGCGCTCCTGCAATTTTTCGCGGTCGTAATCAGAGGTGGTTTCTTCGATCTGGCGGCGGATTTGATTCACGCGGCCCTGGATGTCAGAGGATTTGCCAGCACCTTCAACGATGGTGGTGTTTTCCTTGTCAACCACAACAGATTTGGCGCTACCGAGGTCTTCGATCTGGATGTTTTCCAGTTTGATACCCAAGTCTTCAGTGATGCAACGACCACCTGTCAGGATAGCGATATCTTCGAGCATGGCCTTGCGACGGTCACCAAATCCAGGAGCTTTCACAGCACAGATGTTCAAGGTGCCGCGCAGTTTGTTCACAACGAGAGTTGCCAGGGCTTCTCCTTCGATGTCTTCGGCGATAATCATGAGAGGTTTGCCAACTTTGGCCACCTTTTCGAGAATGGGGAGCAGGTCCTTCAAGTTGCTGACCTTCTTTTCGTAGATCAGGATGTAAGGATCGCTCAAGCGGCATTCCATGGAGTCGCTGTCGGTAACGAAGTAAGGAGAGAGGTAACCTTTGTCGAATTGCATACCTTCCACCACGTCGAGTGTGGTTTCGATGGATTTTGCTTCTTCAACAGTGATGGTTCCATCTTTGCCAACCTTGTCCATGGCATCGGCGATGATTTCACCAATGGTTGAATCCCAGTTAGCTGATACGGTTGCAACCTGTTTGATTTCGTCCTTGTCCTTGACTTTTTTGGCAATCTTGGCCAATTGCTCAACTGCAGCGTCCACTGCTTTGTTGATACCGCGTTGGATGCCGATTGGATTGGCTCCGGAGGTGACGTATTTCAGACCTTCACGGTAAACAGCTTCAGCCAGAACGGTAGCTGTGGTTGTTCCGTCACCTGCTGCGTCACTGGTTTTGCTGGCTACTTCACGCACCATTTGTGCGCCCATGTTTTCATACGGATCTTCCAAATCGATCTCTTTGGCAACCGTGACACCATCTTTGGTGACGGTTGGAGAACCGAATTTTTTGTCCAATACCACGTTGCGACCTTTTGGTCCTAGAGTGGCTTTTACAGCTCTGGCAAGCTTGGCGACGCCGGCCAGAAGTGCATGCCTTGCTTCTTCATCAAATACGAGTTGTTTTGCTGCCATATAAATTATCTTTCTACTATTTCAGATTGAATTTGTTAAATTTCAGATCAACCAAGAATGGCGAGAATATCATCCGAGTTCAGGATCTTGTATTCCTTGCCATCCACCTTGATTTCTGTGCCACCGTATTTGCTGATCAGCACGGTGTCGCCAACTTTGACTTCAAACGCAACTTTGTTGCCGTCATCGCCTGATTTACCGGTTCCCAAAGCAACAACTTTGGCTTCGGTTGGTTTTTCCTTTGCTGAGTCAGGGATGATGATGCCACCCTGTTTCACTTCTTGCTCTTCTACTGCTTCCACAAGAACGCGGTCGCCGAGAGGTTTTACTTTTAGTGCCATATTATTATATGTTTATTTTGGTTTTTCGGGAATTTTGATCTCCGACACTCGCCGGAAATCTTTTTAAAAAATCCTGAATAAAATGTTTATATGAGAAAAAGGATCAGTCTTTCTTTTCGTCAACGACTTCAGCATCGATGATCGGACCCTCGTCCTTCTCACCGCCGTCCTGCTTAGGTGCCTCGCCACCTGCATCAGCTCCGGGCGCGGCGCCTTCAGGTTGAGGGGCTCCCCCCTGTGCTGCAGCCTGCTGATAAAGTTCAGTTGAAACTTTTTGCCAGACTTCCGTGAGTTTGTCCGAAGTGGTCTTGATCGCTTCGTCGTCCTGTCCGCTCAAAGCGTCCTTGGTGGCTTTGACTGCGGCTTCCAATTCTTGCTTGTGTTCTGCTGAAACCTTATCTCCATTTTCAGACAAGAATTTTTCAGACTGATAGACGGTATTATCAGCTTTGTTTCGGGTTTCCACCGCTTCGCGTCTCTTGCGATCATCCTCAGCGTTGGCTTCGGCATCGGCCTTCATCTTGTCCACTTCATCCTGGGACAAGCCACTGCTTGCGGTGATGGTGATCTTTTGTTCCTTGCCGGTACCCAGATCCTTGGCGCTGACATTCAGGATGCCATTGGCGTCAATGTCGAAAGTCACCTCAATCTGAGGAGTTCCTCTTGGGGCAGGGGGAATATCTGTCAGCTGAAAGCGACCCACTGATTTGTTATCCTTGGCAAACTGACGTTCACCTTGCAATACGTGCACTTCAACACCTGGTTGATTGTCGGCAGCTGTGGAGAAGATTTCCGACTTGCGTGAAGGGATGGTTGTATTGCGCTCAATCAGGCGGGTAAAAACACCACCCAGAGTTTCAATACCCAGTGACAGCGGGGTTACATCCAAAAGCAATACGTCTTTGACGTCCCCTTTGAGAACGCCCCCTTGGATGGCTGCGCCGATGGCGACCACTTCATCAGGATTAACACCTTGGTGAGGCTTTTTGCTCACCATTTTATGAGCGGTTTCCACAACCTTGGGCATACGGGTCATGCCGCCTACCAGAACGAGTTCGTTGACTTCGCTGGTGCTGAGTCCGGCGTCCTCAAGACAGGCCTTGGTAGGCTGAATGGTGCGCTCGAACAGGGAGTCACAAAGTTGCTCCAACTTGGAACGAGATAATTTCAGGCTGATGTGTTTAGGACCTGATGCATCCGCTGTAATGAATGGGAGATTGATATCGTATTCCTGCGAGCTGGACAGGGCGATCTTTGCTTTTTCGGCTTCTTCCTTGATACGCTGTAAAGCATCCGACTGTCCGCGAAGGTCGATGCCGGAATCGGATTTGAATGAGTCCAGGATCCAATCCATTATGGCATTGTCCCAGTCGTCTCCTCCCAGATGGGTGTCACCATTGGTGGCTTTGACTTCAAAGACTCCGTCACCGATTTCCAAAACTGAAATGTCGAAAGTGCCGCCACCCAGATCGTAGACTGCAATCTTCTCGTCACTCTTTTTGTCCAAACCATAAGCCAAGGAAGCGGCGGTTGGTTCGTTGATGATACGGAGGACTTCAAGACCTGCAATTTTGCCGGCGTCTTTGGTGGCCTGGCGTTGGGTGTCATTGAAATAGGCAGGAACGGTAATGACCGCCTGGTTTATCTTTTCACCCAATCGACTCTCGGCATCTGCCTTGAGTTTTGAGAGGATCATGGCCGAGATTTCCGGGGGGCTGAATTGCTTTGTTTCCCCGTTCTGCTCGACTTCAACAGCGACATCGCCGTTGGATGCTTTGACGACCTGGTAGGGTACGCGTTTCAGTTCCTCCTGGACTTCATCGAATTTTCTGCCCATGAAGCGCTTGATGGAGTAAATGGTGTTTTTGGAGTTGGTGACAGCCTGCCTTTTGGCTGCGTCGCCCACCAATCGTTCCCCTGATTTGGTAAAGGCTACCACAGAAGGAGTTGTGCGCTTGCCTTCCGAATTTTCAAGGACGAGTGGATCTCCACCGTCCATGACGCACATGCAGGAGTTAGTGGTTCCAAGGTCTATTCCTAATACTTTTGCCATGCTAAAATCTTTCTATTTGTTTGAAACACTTTCAGCACTTAAAGTGCCATCTTGTTTTGTTTGCGTAACATGCTTGTTAACAATGGTAAACGATTGAGTGTTACTAACTGCTGTGGCACTATTTACGTTTCAATGGAGTCACTGTGACACGTTTGTCTGTGCCGTAAGTTGTGACATTGTGACTCTGCTTTGATTTATTTTTGTCTGATGGATGAGGGAGTCAGAACTGGTTGCCGACTCAATAGGGCTGTTCCTAGAGAACTTTCTCCATGGTTTTCTCGTTATCAAAATACGACCTGCGCATCACGAGCATCACTGGTATTCAACTACCGTTGGCGTGTAGGTTCATTATCCCAGCGGTTATACAACGTATGGAGGTTTGGTGGGAATGTAGTTCATGTTTGTTTTCAGTATTTTTTTATATATCAAATAACGACAATCAATCCTGATTAGCGACCCATTAGAAGATGTAACAAAAAGCTATTGAGAGAGTTCCAGCAAAAAATGTTGACTGATATCTGGAAGTAAGGTTTGATCCTAGTATTCATTTCAGAGGTAAAAACCATGCTTGGATTTGGCATTACCGCTGACACATATTTAGAAGCCGGATTTGCAAATTCTGCATTACTTTGAAGCAATACCGTTATGAAATTCTCCATCGATAGACTTCATCAGTTAGCCCTCATTATCATCCTGGTTTTCGCTTCACCTACTGCTGGGGCTGCAACCGTCACCGATGATTTTTCGGGAGGGACCTTTGATACTTCGCTTTATGAGGGGACACTTGCTACCCAAAATAATGGGACCTTGACGCAGTCAGGTGGTGTCGGGCGATTTTCCACCACCTCCGCACCCCCTGCCAGTCAAGATTCTCATGGCATCCTGATCACCAAAATCAAAGGGGATAGTAGCAGTGCCTGGAGTTTTGCATTGGATACCACCCTGGCATCTCGAAATAGCCTGAGTGCTCTGGATTTTGATACGGACGAATTTATTTCGATCACCCTTCAGGTTTCAAATCCCTCAGACTCAACGGATCGAATGTTTCATGGCATTGGTTTCTTTGAAGCCACCACTATTCCCGGAGCAAGCCCACCCACCCACGGTGTTCGTGCTGAGAATCAGCTTAACGGCGCGTCCCAAGCCGTTGATTTCGACTTTTTGAAAACAGGCATTGGGGATGATGATTCGGTGACCACTACTTTGACCGTCGAGTATGACGGCGTCGATACGCTAACAGCCAAATACACCTTCAATGCCGTTACAACGACATCATTGACCTATGATGTCTCCAGCTGGGATGCTTTCACAGAATTTAACTTTTCCATCATCGGCATCTCAGGAAGCATCGCAGGGAATCAGCAGCCTGCGGAGGTTGCGGATGATTCATTGGCAACCTTTGACGGCCTCAATGCCACTGGAGCGGGTATCACCGTGGTTCCTGAGCCTAAAGACTATGGATGGATCTTTGGGGTGAGTCTCGCTATTACTGGATCGATTCTTCGGAGAAAGCAACTACGAAGCGATTCCATTTGAGTCCGAAAATATAATCGGTTGATAAAAAGAGCACTGTCAGTTTTTGCTCCAACTTTTGATGATCTGCTGATTCCATAAATTCATCGATTACCAGTTGACAAGCGCTCAAATTCAAACAAATGTTTTAAACGAACGTTTGATTGAATTGCGATGACCGACATTGACACTAAAACAGCTATCCTTGATGCCGCAGAGAATCTATTTGTGGAACAAGGGTTTGAGGGTGCTTCACTACGCTCGGTAACGACCTCTGCTGAAGTCAACATAGCGGCGATTCACTATCATTTTGGTTCAAAAGATGCCCTCATCAAAGCCGTTTTGGAACGGCGCTTGAGTCCAATCAACCAGGAAAGACTGGAGCGACTGGATGCTCTCGAAACTGCCGGGGTACCTTCAGAGCTTTCCCTGGAAGATATTTTGAGGGCTTTATTTGAACCTGCCTTGAGGATGTGTGGGATTGGTCAAGGTGGCAACAATCACATAGCCCGATTGATAGGTCGTATCTTTTCGGAGCCTTCGCACTCACTTCAGGCCTTTTTGAAAGAACGCTTCCACGAGGTGTTTGAGAGATACACCGCTGCACTTCGATCCGTATTACCAGATTTGCCAGATGTCGATTTCTTCTGGCGTGTTCACTTCATGATGGGAGCCATGTGCCACACCTTATGCGATCAGGAAAGACCTCGGCTCTTATCCGGAGGTATTTGCAATCCACATTGCTTCGAAGAAACGAGCGAGCAACTGATTGTTTTTGTCGCAGGTGGACTCAGGGCTCAAAGTGTAATGGCTAAAGAAAGGGCAAACTCGTGAGTAAATTATCTTCATCAGGGTGCATCCTCTCGGTCCTGTTACTTTGGGGATGTCAGACTGGAAAGGACATCGACCCGAACATAGTCCCGGTCCAGGCTCCTGCTGAGTGGGGCATGCCAACAGAACCAGGTGACGCCCAATCTGAAGCCTTTTCCGAACTGAAGACGGAGGAACTGGATACCTTGATAAAAATCGCTTTCGAACAAAATCCAGACCTGCGTTCCATGTCCACCCGTGTGCAGTCTGCCGCTTCCAATGCACGGATTGCTCGGGCTGACTTATATCCCAGCATTGGACTTGGTTTGCTTGGAAGCGAAACAAAACAGAATTTTATTGGCCTACCCATTCCCGGGGCTGGAAACGACGTCCTGACGACACGATTTCGTTCCTTCGGGCTAAATATGAACGCCACATGGGAATTGGACATCTGGGGAAGGTTGCGTAGTGGGAAGAAGGCTGCCAGAGCTGACTTCCTGGCTGCTTCCAATGACTACGCTTACTATCAATTGTCACTTGAGGCTCAAGTAGCCAAATCATGGGCTCAGGTCGTAGCTACTCAGGGGCAATTGAATCTCGCTGCCGAGACTTCTGATAACTTTCAAACGACTGCTGACAGAATTCGTGAGAGGTATCTTCAAGGTTTGAGTCCGTCTTTGGAATATCGACTGGCTTTGAACAGTAGTGAATCAGCACTGGCTTTGTTGCAGCAGCGGAACGAGCAAAAAGAGGTGGTGGTTCGTTTACTCCAGATTCTCGTGGGACAATATCCGGATGGTCATTTCCTGGCGCAATCTGAATTACCCTTTCCTTCCAAACCATTGCCGGCAGGTTTGCCCTCGGAATTGCTGCAGCGCAGACCGGATCTCATGGCTGCGCAATGGCGTCTGAAAGCAGCGGACCATCGATTGTGGGCTGCCAGAAAAGCACTTTTCCCAAGGCTAAGCTTAACCGGTTCGGCGGGGACAAGTACAGCGGCGATGCGTGACTTGCTGGACACTGATTTCACTGTTTGGAACATCGCCGGTAATTTGACTCAGCCTCTTTTTCAAGGCGGGCGCCTGTTGGCTGGAATTGATTTTTCCAAGGCAAACGTCCAGCAGGCATTGGCTGAATATCATTCCAGTCTATTGAAAGCATTCAATGAAGTGGAAACCGGATTGCAGACTGATTACTGGTTGCGTCAGCGATATGTTCACCTTCAAAAAGCTGCAGAACAATCTCAAGCGGCACTCACATTAGCCAAAGATCGATATGAGAAAGGCGTTGCCGAAATCTTCACCGTCCTGGAATCCCAAAGGCGGTATCTCAATGACGCGACGCAACTCATCGAAGTGAAACGGCTCCTCTACGTCAACCGGATTGATCTGATGCTTGCTCTTGGCGGGCCTTATGAACCAGGGGAAGTTCTTTTGTCCTCAACGGAAAACCAATCTACATCGAATTTAGTCAACAACTGATTTTTCATGAAACGCAAACTCATCTTGTTACCGATCATTGTGATTGTTGCATGTATCGCGTTAACCTTCGTCCTGGTGAAATTCGGGCGAGAAGTGAAGCCCGTGGAAACTGAACCTTATACTCCTTTTGTAGAGATAAGCGAAGTGATTCTGAGCCCTGAAGAATTAATGGTTCAAAGTCAGGGAACTGTGATTGCCGCGACACGCATCCCGCTGATTTCTGAACTGGACGGCCTGATCCTGGAGATTTCGGATTCGTTTAAAGAAGGGGGAGTCTTCAATAAGGGAGATGTTTTGCTGAGGATTGATGACACGGACTACAAAGCCATGCTGGCGCAAGCCCGGTCTCAACTAGCAACCGCTCGAGTTCAGTTAGAAACCATGCAGGCCGAAGCCGATCTGGCTCAAGCCGACTGGAAGGAAATGGAATCCATGAAGCTCGGGAGTCCTTCGCCTCTTCTTTTTCGGGAACCTCAGCTTGAAGGAGCGCGTGCTGCTCTTTTGTCTGCGGAGGCTGCATTTGAAAAGGCCAGCAAGGATCTCGATCGAACGCTGTTGCGTGCACCATTTACCGGACGTGTGGTGAACAAAATGGCTGACAAGGGGCAGTTTGTCAGGCGAGGTCAGGAGCTTGCTCAAATTTTTGATATCTCCAAAGTTGAGATAAAATTGCCTATACCCGTGAGTGAGCTTGCCTTTCTCGATCCTTCCATCAGTGCCATAAACCCGGAAGGAATCTCTCAGCCGCTTCGAGTAGATATCACGGGAGAATATGCGGGAAGGGAACATCAATGGTCCGGCTTGATTCAAAGAACCTCCGGAGAAATTGATCCCAGATCGAGAATGGTTTCTCTGATCGCCGAAGTGGAAGATCCTTATGGACTCCAGACTTCAGGTCAGAAAATGGCCGCTCCTTTGTCTGTGGGAATGTTTGTCAAAGCAAGCATTCACGGTCGCAAACTGCCGGCTGCTTTCACAGTGCCACGCTCGGCCATTCTGGAAATGGATCAGGTCATTGTGCTGGACGGGGAGGACAGGATTACCTTTCGTAATGTTTCCATTGCGCGGTATGTAGGAAGCAATGCTATTATTGAATCTGGATTGAATTCTGGAGACAGGGTTTGTATTTCAAGAATTGAAGTCCCTATTGCTGGAAGCCAGGTCAAGCCCCTGGAGGTGAATAGTGAGGTGGGACCATGAATGGTATTATTCAGTGGTTTGCACGCAACAGCGTTGCAGCCAACCTCCTCGTCATAGGCATCATCGTAGCTGGGTTTACCGGTCTTAGCTCTGCCAAACGCGAGGTTTTCCCCACGGTCAGCACCGACATGGTATCGGTGAAGGTCGAATACCTCGGCGCAGCCCCTGCCGAAGTCGAGGAAGGGGTATGCATTAAGGTGGAGGAAGCCATCGAGAGTATCGAGGGGATCAAAAAAATCACCTCTTCTGCTGCCGAAGGTTTGGGAACCGTGATGGCAGAACTGCTCCCGGGTACGGACATGTCCGAGGCCATTGATGAAATCAAGGCTGCGGTGGATGCCATCGATACATTTCCCGAGCTGGCCGAAAAACCTCTGATTGAGGAAGTCCTGGTTGAAAAGCAAGTCATCAACGTGGCCATTGCAGGTCCGTTGGATGAGCACACGCTTAAACGTTTGGGAGAGCGTGTCCGAGACGAACTCGCCGCCATTCCGGGTATCACCCAGGTCCGGTTGGCCAATGTACGGCCTTACGAAATTTCGATAGAAGTGTCCGAAGATTCCTTGCGGCAATATGGAATCAGTTTTGATCAGGTTGCCAATGCCGTTCGGCGTTCTTCCCTGGATTTACCGGGAGGTGTTGTCAAAACCACCGGTGGAGAGATTTTACTTCGAACCAAAGGGCAATCCTACCGTGGAGAAGATTTCGAAGACATCGTCCTTTTGACCCGACCTGACGGTACCCGTCTGCAGTTGAAGGATGTGGCGACCGTGATCGATGGTTTTATGGAAACCGATCAGGAGGCGACATTTGATGAACAACCTTCTGTGATGGTTCAGGTTTACCGGGTGGGAGATCAGAACGCCCTCGAAATTTCAGCCCGTGTTCAGGAGTATGTCGCCGAAAATAAGAAGCTCCTTCCCGAAGGGGTCCTCATGACCACCTGGCAGGATGATGCTTCTTATCTCAGAAGTCGTCAGGAGCTTTTGGTTAAAAATGGCCTTTATGGTTTAACCCTGGTCTTTGTCACACTCGCATTGTTTCTCAGGTTGGGCCTGGCCGGGTGGGTCAGTTTTGGGCTTTTTGTTTCTTTTCTTGGCACGCTGTGGGTCATGCCCATCATGGATGTGAGTATCAATCTGCTCTCTCTCTTTGCGTTTATTTTGGTACTTGGAATTGTGGTGGATGACGCGATTGTCGTTAGCGAAAATATCCATGCGCATCAGGAAAAGCATGAACACGCATTGGAAGCATCGATTCTGGGTGCACAGGAAGTCAGTAAACCGGTCATCTTTGCCGTCTTGACCACGGTTGCCGCCTTCCTGCCGTTGCTCATGGTGGCCGGAAACACCGGCAAGATCATGCGGGGTATTCCGATGGTGGTCATACCCACTCTTTTGTTTTCTCTTGTCGAATCATTGTTGGTCCTACCTTCTCACTTAAGCCATCGCATGAAGGTGGAGGATGATGAGAAACAGGGGTCCAAAGGAAAAAGTTTGCTCGGTGCCTGGCATCGTTTGCAAACAGGATTTGCTGCCCGGATGGATCGTTTCATCCACCGAGTTTATGCCCCCTTCCTGGAGCGTGCCCTGGTCTGGCGATATCTTTCCATTTCAGTCGCCGTCGGCATCTTTCTCATAACTGTGGGGCTGATGGTTGGCGGCTGGGTGAGGTTTCAATTCTTCCCTCCGGTTGAAGGCGATAACGTGGCTGCCATTCTCACATTGCCTCAGGGAACCCCTGCTTCTGTGACGCGAGATGCCGTCAGTAAACTGGAGTCGGCTGTTTCAAAAATGCGCGATGAAATCGATCAGGGTCGCACGGAGGAGGAGGGGAGTGTGTTCCGCCATGTGCTGGCTTCTGTGGGGATACAACCTTATAACAAAATGCAGCAGGAAGGGGCAGGTAAATTCGTGCCCGATATTTCGAGCCCTCATTTGGGTGAGGTCCATGTGGAGTTAACAGCTTCTGAACTGCGGGAGGGATACAGCAGCAATGATCTTGCGAATATGTGGCGAACCAACACTCCTCATATTCCAGGAGTGGAGGAATTGACTTTTACCGCTTCGATTTTCTCTTCGGGAGAACCTATCAATGTCCAGTTTATCGGACGTGACTTTGATCGGCTTCGCCAGGCCTCCGCCAGATTGAAAGAACATTTGCTGACCTATCCGGGGGTTCAGGATATTTCTGATTCTTTCCGGGAAGGGAAACGTGAGATCAAGATGGAAATCAAGCCTGAGGCTGAGAACGCCGGATTGACGCAAGCGGATTTGGGGAGACAGGTGCGACAGGCATTTTACGGCGAAGAAGCTCAACGCATTCAGAGGGGCCGTGATGAGATCAGGGTCATGGTTCGATATCCGGAAGAGCAGCGGCGATCGATTGGGAATTTGGAAACGATGAGAATCCGCCTCCCAGATGGAACGGAAATTCCATATGAAGAAGTTGCCAACGTCGAATGGGGCCGGGGGTATTCCACCATTCAGAGAGTGGATCGACGCCGTGCCATCAATGTGACTGCGGATGTTGATCTCACCAAGGGAAATACCACCGAAATTATCAACGATTTGGATACCAATTTCCTGCCGCAATTGATGCAGGAATTTCCTGAACTTCAATACTCCTGGGAAGGAGAGCGCCGCGAACAGCAAGACACCATCATGGGAATTATGAAGGGTTATCCGCTCGCTCTCGTTATCATTTATGCTCTGCTTGCGATCCCGTTCCGATCCTATACGCAACCGCTCATCGTGATGTCGGCGATTCCCTTTGGATTGGTTGGAGCTGTCTGGGGGCATATCATCATGCAACTGGATCTGACCATCCTGTCCATGTTCGGGATTGTGGCATTGTCGGGAGTGGTGGTGAATGACAACCTGGTGCTTGTTGTTTACATCAATCGACAGCGCGAGCTTGGTTTGTCGCTATTGCAGGCCGTCAAGAAAGCCGGTATGGCCAGGTTCAGGCCTATTTTGCTGACCTCATTGACGACTTTTGTGGGATTGGTACCGCTGATTCTTGAAAAGAGTGTTCAAGCTCAATTTTTGATTCCTATGGCCATCTCTTTGGCATTTGGCGTGATGTTCGCAACGGCCATTTCATTGTTGCTGGTTCCTGCGGGTTACCTGGTTCTGGAAGATATCAAATCCGTTTTTTCCAGACTAGTAATGCAAGGAAAGTCGTGATACTGGAGGGTCGAGCTCCGTCTCGACCCATTTGTTTCCTTATGATATTCGCGTGGCAACAAGGTTGCTGTGGAAGTGCGGTGGGTTTTCGATGAACTGTGGTCTTCCCGCGTTCCGTCTCCTTTGGTCAGGTGTGATATTGAGGGGGAAGTGAGGGACGACGTGGAAGTCGGTCCCTCCGATTCTTTGATATTGGATGGCTGAGCTCCGTCTCGGCCCACTTGTTTCCTTATGATATTCGCGTGGCAACAAGGTTGCTGTGGAAGTTCGGTGGGGGTTCGATGAACCATGGTTTTCCCTCGTTCCGTTTTCCTTGGTCCGGGGTGATATTAAGGGGGAAGTGAGGGACGACGTGGAAATCGGTCCCTCCTATTGTTTCTTCATCGAATTGGTGCGTCAATTCATTGCCAAATTGATTATTTATGCGGATTGGATCATTTTTCATCAGTTGACTCTTTGGGGATTTTATTTGCGGATTCCCGTGTTTCGTGGAATAAACTCCGTCAGATGCTACCGGAATTGACCATGCGTGTGGTGCGTACCGCAGATCCCAAAGCCTTGTGGAAGTTTGCCTGGCTTTTTGGGATCAAGGGAATGCTTTCGGTGGAGCGGTTCAAACGTCGCGCCAAAAAAGGCATCTACTTTCCTCCCTTCCTTTACTTAAGCATACTCAACAGCTGCAATCTGCGTTGCCAGGGTTGTTGGGTCGATGTGGAAGCTCCCAGAGAGAGCATTGATCTGGATCGCCTGCATCGGTTGATCAACGATGCCAAAGCTCATGGCAACAGTTTCTTCGGGATTCTTGGAGGAGAGCCGTTCATGCACCCGCAGCTCCTGGATTTGCTGGAGCAGCAACCGGACACTTACTTTCAGATATTTACGAATGGTCAGCTCATTACCGATAAAGTCGCTGCCAGAATGCGCGAATTGGGTAACGCCACTCCATTGATCAGCATTGAGGGCAGGGAGGTAGTAAGTGATCAACGGCGTGGAAAGAAAGACGTTTTCAATCGCACGTTGAGAGGTTTGGACACTGCGATTCGGCACAAGTTGCTCACAGGTGTTGCCACCAGTGTTTGCAAATCCAATATCAAAGACCTCCTCACCGAATCCTGGCTGGATGAATTGATTGATCGTGGGGTACATTACGTTTGGTTTCACTCGTATCGACCTGTTGGCCCGATGATGCATGATGATTTGGGGCTGACACGTGAAGAATTGATTGAAACAAGGCGATTCATCACCGAGATGCGCGCCAAGAAGCCCATTGCCATTGTCGATGCTTATTATGATCATGACGGCAATGCTCTTTGCCCCATGGCAACCGGGATCAGTCATCATGTGAATCCCAAGGGAGGAATCGAGCCGTGCCCTATCATTCAATTTGCCAGTGAGTCGATTGACGATGATCGAGGGATCTACCAAACTTTGACTGAGTCAAAGTTTCTGAAGGATTTCAGGGAAGCCACAGCCAGGGAGACCCGAGGTTGTATTATGTTGGAACGACCTGATCTCGTGGAGGATTTGATTGAGAGAAATGGAGCCAAAGACGTGACGATCCGGCAAACTGCCCTTCAGGAGTTGAAGTCCATGAAACCTCGTTTCAGTCAATGGTTGCCCGGAGATGAAATTCCCGAAAAGCACTGGATGTATCGACTTGCCAAACGCTTCTTTTACACGGATTTTGGTGCTTACAATAATATTCAAAATATGAAACCCTTGCATGATCAGAACGGTCATAGCAGGGAATGCAGTCAGAAAGACTCCACCACCAGTTTGGTGGAAAAAGAATGATCTTTTCGGAACGGATTGGAAATAGACATGGAATCAGGAAATAAAACACTCGGGACCGCACCTCTAAAACTGCCAAAAATGGTGCCAGCGCAGCGATTCCGTCCGCCCAAAGAAAACCTACCGCAAACTCCCGAGGAAAGAACCCGATTCCTCCAGTTCATCAGAAACTATGTTGCCGAGCATAATCCCGTTCCCCCCATGCCCATGGAGGACATCAAGGTGCATGCGGACAAGGTAGTTGATATGCTTGGCTGTGATCCGATTTACCGTGATTACATAGGTGTCCTCATCAATAACGAAATGTGGCGTGATTCGCTGGCTGCCATCCCTTACGAGCGACGTCTTTTGCTGCTGCCCAAATGCCTTCGAGTCGAAAGCAAATGCCCCGCCCCTTTTGATGAGTTTGGTCTGCTTTGCAAACAATGCGGACTATGTTCCATTCAGGATTTACAGAATGAAGCGGAACGACTCGGATATGCAGTTTTGGTTGCTGAAGGTTCAGCCATCGTGATGTCCTTGATCCAGACCGGCAAGATTGAGGCGATTGTTGGTGTCAGTTGCATCAGCGTTCTTGAACGCGCCTTTCCTTACATGGAAGCAGCTGCTGTCCCAGGGGTCGCTGTACCTTTGCTTCAGGATGATTGCATCGACACAACCGTCGATTTGGATTGGGTTTGGGATTACATCCATTTGACCAGCGAGGACCGCAGCCTTCGCCTTGATCTGGTCGGTTTGCGTGAAGAAGTTGATTTTTGTTTCACTCCTGCATCCCTGGATTTGATCATGGGAGCGGGAGTCGGGGAAACTGAACAGCTCGGACGTGAATGGCTGATGCGTGCAGGAAAACGATGGCGGCCCTTCCTGGCTGCCTCGGTGGTTCATTCGATGACGGAAACCAAGGATGAAAGTTTGTCGGATGATCTCAAGAAAATCTGTGTGGCCGTCGAATGCTTTCACAAAGCATCGTTGATCCATGATGACATTGAAGATAATGATGACCAACGCTACGGAGAGCAGACTCTACATGCTTCCCATGGGATTCCACTGGCTCTCAATGTCGGTGACTTTCTCATTGGTGAAGGTTACCGACTGATAGCCGCCACGAGCCTATCTCCCGAGCAAAAGAACCTCATGATTCAGATTGCAGCAGAAGGTCATCGTCAGCTGTGTCGAGGCCAGGGTGCTGAACTCAGTTGGATGAGATCACCTGTTCCATTGAAAGCTGTCGAGGTCTTGGATATTTTTCGCAGTAAAACAGCTCCTGCATTTGAAGTGGCCTTGCAGATGGGGGCAGTCTTTGCGGGTGTTGATGTGCATGCTGAGGTTAAGGACACGATTCACTCCTATAGTGAAGCCCTCGGGATCGCTTACCAGATTCGGGATGATCTTTCTGATCACGGTGAAGGTGGTGACACCAACGATCTAGAGCAGGTAAGGCCCAACCTGCCGATGGCCATCGCCTACGAAAAGGCGAAAGACGAGCCTAAACAGATGTTGGAAACCGCCTGGAAACGCCAGCTGAACGGCAAGGTTTCGCACAAGGATATCGAATCTTTATGCGAAGATTTGAAAGCCATTGATCGATCCGAAAAATTGTTGGAAGCCTACAAAGAACAAGCGATACGATCCATTGCAGAACTGGATAACCCCAGTTTGAAAGGATTACTTCGCCGCTTGATTGGTAAGATTTTCAACGACGCAGAAATCAAAGGTTGGTGCAGTGAGGTAGTCGAAGACCAACTGCACGCGACTTCTCAGTCTTAAACGCTCATTCTGCACCATCATGTCTGGGGTAGATTCCAGCAGTCGATTACGGTCCTTGTTCTCGGGAGCGACTGTTCTGTTGATATCTTTGGGATGTGCTATTGGCTTAGGGGATACTCACCTTGGAGAGCTGAAAGATTCCAATTTTTTTACCAAAGTTGAAAAAGCGGAAGCTTCGGTGCAGTTCGTTAAATTGTTTCCGGAATCAGTTCGATTCGACAAACCAGTCTGGATGTCTCAAATCCCTGGCACAGTCAATCAGTTTGTCGTTTTAGAACACCGCACCGGCAAGGCAATCAGAGTATCTGATCCTATAGAAGGGGAAATCAGTCATTCTATTTTCGGTGATTACAGTGACACGGTAAGTGACGGTCCCTGGGAAGGCTTGATGTGTCTTGCTTTTCATCCGGATTTTAAAAACAACCGCCGTTACTTCCTCAAACATGAAACCATTCGAGAAGGTCAACGATATACAGTGCTGGTGGAACGTGCTGCTGATGCAACCTTACTTCAAGATTCAGGACTGCCTTCCAAAGAGCTGATCGCTATCAAACAACCAGCCGACAACCACAACGGGGGAACCCTGATGTTCGGTCCGGATGGATATCTATACTTCGCCATGGGAGACGGTGGTCCGCAGGAGGATCCCAATGGCTATTCTCAAAGCCTTCAGTCTTTGCTTGGAAAAATGCATCGCATTGATGTCGATTCACCGGATCCAGGTCTTTCCTATGGCATTCCCAAAGACAATCCCTTTGCAGATTCAAATGATCAAGGAGTGCGAAAAGAAATTTGGGCGATGGGTTTGAGAGAGCCCTGGAGGTTTTCTTTTGATCGATTAACGGGTGACCTTTGGGTTGGTGATGTGGGGCAGGGGAAGTACGAGGAGGTGACTATTGTGCGGAAGGGGGAAAATCATGGCTGGAATGTTTATGAAAGTTTTGAACCTTTCTCAAATCAATATCGAAAGGGAAGCACTCGTTTTACATGGCCGGTTTTTGTTTACTCACGTCACTTGGGCAATTCAATAACCGGTGGTTATGTTTATCGAGGGAATCAGAATTCACCTTACTATGGGGCATACATCTGCGCTGATTTTACGACACGAAGAACCTTCGCCATCTGGCAAAAAGATGGCCGCACCACCAAGGCTATCCAGATTGGTCTCGCTCCTTCGCCTCCATCTTCTTTTGCCGAGGGACTGGACGGTCAGATTTACCTGATCGGCTACGACGGTTTGATTTACCGGATTGCTCTGGATTGATGTAATTTTGCGGGATAATCCTCCGAAATGTTTTAGGGCCATATATTCTATCTCTATGATCGCCTCGCATAATGAAGATTTGTCTTTTACAATACGTTGGCAGTTGCCTTTCCCGTCAGAAATACGGTTTTCTCCTTTGAGCGATTTCGAATATGATCTCCAGATTGAGGTTAGAATTGGTGAATCAGGTTTCAATGCGCAGATTAAAACTCAGTGTTTTGCGTGTGATTTGGTGGCCTTTGCAGAAGGATTGGACAAGTTAAGTGATCATAATTCAGCCTTCTTATTAGATCGATCTGAAGAATTTCGATTACTTGTTTCACCCCGGCAAGGAAGTAAGAATGACGGATTTCACTGTGATGTATGGTATAGATTGTTTTTGCTTGATGATTATTCATCGGATGCTCAATTAACAGCTCCTTTCGGACTTGCAGTGGACATTTCAGGCACCAAAAGGGTTATTCATGAATCAATAAGAATGTGTGAAATGGATTGCCGTCACTGGATGGAAATCCAAAATGATAAAAGGAGTCGAGATATTTAGTAGGAGTAATGTATTTTACCATCCAGGCTATCTCAAGCATTCGGCTTTGGCGGAGGTCATGACTCGTTTTGAAACTCTTGGTAAGAACGGAGTCAGACAAGTGATTTTCAACACAACAAACGGATTTTTTGCGTCGATTTTACCATCGCCCTTTGGGCACTGTTCCGGTTGTATAAACTCCAGATCCAATCAGTGATCTCCCTATTCGTTTCGTACCCGAAAAAATCTTTGTTTTGTACCGGTAGACGATATTTGGCCTATTTGAAACGTAACCTTCTCGGTAGGATCTGCGATCGCCTTAACTTCAAGGATATTCCAAATCATTAAATCAGGGGATTCCTCCAGAATGATCCTACCCAAGGGCGGTTGATCCACGGTTATTGAAGAATTTGATTCCAAGCTATGAGAAATAGACAATTGATAATTTAATGGTACATCAAGCCTCACATTGTCTAGCTGGAAGAAACCGAATTGGGAACCAGGCCCCGACACTGCAACATCAAAACTCACCCAAAGGTTTTCTCCTCCATAATTATTCAAATCAATTGAACTAGAAAGGCTCCCTGTGTCGTTTTCCAAAGTGCCCGTATCGGCAATTAGTATGGGATGGATTTCGATAAAATTTCGGGACTCCGGTTCAGCCAAGGAAACACTAAAAACATGTATTTCATTGTTTGGTGATTGAGTCCATGCTGCACGATAGTCAAATTTCAAAATCCCTCCTTGAGGAGGAATGGTAATTTGCTGACCAATACGAAAGCTACCTGAATTTCTCCCACTAAATCCGTGAGCGAGAGCGAAATCTCCCTCGGTTGGCTCGGAAGCGAAAAAACCAATCAAAGGACGAAACCCTTCCCTGATGACATTCGCTCGATAACGAGTATTGGTATCATCCTGGATTTCCCATCCCTGAAAGTTCTGTAATTCAAATCCACCATTCTCAAAGTATGAAAAAAATGGTACATAAACAGATTCGGAAGTAGTTTCCCGGGATTCCCCCCCCGGATTTCTGGCAAAAAGTCTATATCTATAACGTTCACCAGAGAAAACTGAATGGTCTTCATATGATCGTGCTGAGGCAGGTAAGGTAGCAATTTGATGCCAAGAACGTTGGGTATCTGATTTACGTGATACGACAAATTCAGCTTTGCTTGAGTAACTACCACTCCATTGTAATTGTATTCTTTCCCAACTAGCGTTAGCTTTCACATTTGATGGAGGCTGTGGTTCCAAGAAAGCTGTCGTAACATTAATCACATTACTGGGAGCAATAAACCCACCATCTGATTCAGCCTGAAGCATAAGTTCATATTCCGTCCCAGAATTTAGATTTTGAACAATGGCACTGGTTGCATTTTGGTCAATTCTCTGGATTTGCACCCATTCCTGATCCCCTGACACACGTGCATACAGAGTAAAATTGTTTTCCAGGCTTAAATCTTGCCACTGAATTGCCAGATATCCTTTCTGCACATCTGTCAATTTCAATACAGGTGGTTTCATCACCTGGTCATCTTGTAGAATCGGTAAGAAGGCAAATAAGCCCTCCCTTTGTACAACCAGTTTCTCAGCAAGCAAATTATATGTAGAAATATGGGTCGTTTCCTGCATACCAAAAATCACTTTATTTTGATCAATATCCAGTATTTTCACTGCGCCAAAAGCGATTTCCCCTTCACCTGAAACCGAATAAATATCTTCATGATAACGCCAAGAAGCAGATGTATCCCAATCATACATAAAGCCTTTGTAGAAAGTTCGATTACCACTGTTTGAAACAATAAGTTCCGGATTACTCATGTTTCTGCTGATTTGAAATGAAATAGCCTCAAGTTCAGTGAATTGGTCGGTGGATAAGTCATACTTCCTGAACAAGTAATCACTACTTCGAGCATCGGCAACAAACAATGTTTTACCGGAAGGTGCAGTAGCAAAACCGTTGGCCATAATGCCTGCGTCAGTAATGACTTGATCATCGTGGGTAGAATAAATGACGACCCTGTTAGGTGAGTCTGCCCATCGAACTAATATTCGACCTGCGATTCCTGGCTCAATTCTATCTATTTTTTCTCGCGTTCCAGTGAAATTTATTTGTCTTTCAATCTCAAATGAATCCAATTTCACCACAAGTATATGCAGACCACTAATGTGTTTTAGGTAAATTCTGTGCTCCGGTTCATGCACGATAAAGTCTGAATACCCCGATGTTAATTCCAATTTTCGAGTAATCGTTTCATCAATTGCATTCAACTCAAAGAGAATGTTAAAATCGGTGATGCCATGTCGATGTTCACTTAGGCCATAAACGAGTTCATTTTCAGAATGTGATTTTAATTTGGTCGTATTCAACTGAGATACTTTTAAATGAATTGGGATTTGGATGATTGGACCATCTCCCTGAGTAATCTCCAAAGAGCTGGAGTAATCAATGGGATCAAGATCTCGAGAAGTGATGGTAATACCAACCAGATCATCTCCAGAACCATGAGTTTTATCCACAGCAATCCATGGAGCGTTAGTCGAAATTTCCCACTCCTCATTTCCAGCAAATGAATCCAGCAAAAGAGAACGTTCAATGACTTCTCCTGAAAATGCTAAAATTTCAAATGCCCTTTTTGAAGGAATGGCTTTCGCAACCGTAAAATGCCTTACAACGCCTTTTCGAATTCCAATTGGCGTCACATAATCTACGCGCCAATACCATTCGCTTGGTTGAGTAATTGGGTTACTAAATTCAATGTGAGACTGACTGGTTGCACCTTGAAATTCTGACGAATCAACTGTCGCTTGAGACACTAATTCCAGGCTTCTACCCAAATAAACCTCGTAATTGGTGGCTACAGTAAAATCATCCCAGTCCAGTTTAGTTACACGATGGTGAATATCATCCTCAAGTGGTGCGGAAGCCCCATCACCAAGAATTCTTTCAAAATGTAACTCAAATTCCGAATCCTGATAAACTAAAGTATCAGACACAGAGTTGTATGCCCTCGATTCCAAAAATGGTTTATGATGAGGAAAAAACGGAATCGATTTCAGAGTTTCACCAGTTTCTGTGTTGTAAACATTTGATAAACCAATGGCAATTGCCCCATCGTAGGAACATGCATAAATGGAATCATTAAGATTGCGAAGGAGTGATAACTCGTTATCAAATACATAACCATTAGTAAAAATCCGCTCTCCATTTCCAGACACCAATAGTCGATCGAATATCAAATTATTGTTGGATTCCTGAAACACTGCTTTCTCGAGAACCAATCGGTTTTGAAACAAGTTATACTGGACAATTTGAAAATTCTTACCGGACCTTTCTCTGAAATAATAACGATTTTTACTCTGATCAAAAGAACCAGCACCGTCTCGATGACCCAGCCGAGATAACATCTCTCCTGATTGAGTGTCCATTAGGTAAACAGCTAATCCAGCCACCCAGTCTTCGATTATTATCCTTTCCGTTGAAACATCTGATATCCAACTGACACTGTCACTCGTTCTATCGGGCCACTCCACTGCAGTAAGCTTAACCTCATCGACCACCTGCCATGAACCAATATCAATCTTCTTTAAAACCCCCTCCGCACCATCA
This sequence comes from uncultured Verrucomicrobiota bacterium, assembly GCA_964342825.1. Lineage (GTDB taxonomy): Bacteria > Verrucomicrobiota > Verrucomicrobiia > Limisphaerales > AAA164-E04 > AAA164-E04. The sequence continues at coordinate 2,239 of CAYFHO010000052.1, read as the reverse complement.
ACAACAAAAATTGTATCATCCAGTGTTCGGACCGTTATGTCAGTAGCATGATCACCAACTGCAAGGACACGATCAATGGAACCTGTTATTGTATTAATTTCCACTAAGTATGCGTGCCCATTGATTTGCTTTCTTCCTGCGGTGGCCAATCCGTAAACAAATGGACTCACGTCCGAAGAAATCAATCGACGGAAATACAATGCGTCAATATCTAGGTTTACAGGCATTGAATAAACAACACGGCCCTGATTCGAAAATTGAATCTCACCTATTGGTTGTATATCCTTTCGAGGATTGAGAGTAACCGAAATAGTGCCTGATCCTGTTCCGGTTTTATTAGTGATCGAAATCCAATCCTCATTCGAATGGACTGACCAGTCTGTTGAGTCATGCCCAGTCAAATGAAGATCTATCTGTGGGGCATTTGCTCCGTAAAGCATGCGGGCATTGATGCTGCGCTGACTTAATCCAAAAGGAAGAACTTCAAAGCTGAATATATGGCCGGGATAACGTTTGTCATCGACCAGTAAATCAATTCTCCAATAATAGGTAGCACCCAATTCCAAAGGATTCTTTAGGCTCATAAAATTATCGTTTGTCTCACCTACCAATCTGGAAATATCAGGGTCACCCATTTCAATGTCTTGTCGATTATCAGAGAGAAAGACTTTATATGTGGAATTCCCCGGGACATGTCCCCATTCTAGATTGATAAATGGCTGAGCTAAGGCATTATTTTCAGGAAATCTTCCCACATTGAGAAGTTCAGGCCCCTTTACCACGGCGAAGTCAAAGTAAAAGACATCCAAGGTGTTAGGGTGGGTTAAAACGAGTTTTTGTTGAACGGAAAGGAATGTCTGAATCTCTGTCTGGAATGGAAACTCAGCAAAAACTTCACCGGTTTCTGTTAAATAAACTTTTGAACTGGATGCTGCAAACACCCCATCTGGGGAAAGGGAATAAATATCCTCAGGAAAACGTTGACTCACATGATCAAACGAATCCAATTGGACAATACGATCCTTAAACCCTATGATCTCATTGTTCGTTGGAACAAAAATCTCTTGTGTAGTTTTTATTGGTGAGAAATCTCCCATCAATACATTCGATGTATTGTCTATGAAAGTAAGGGAACCATCATTCTGAATTGAAAATCGATATAATGGAGAATTTATTCCTTGTTGAAAGTCCCAAGAGTTCTGCGCCCAAGCAAACATCATGGATTTATCTGAGCTGATAGCAAAATTACCAAACCCCAAGCCAGTTTCATTGATGTAAATGCTCTGCACAATTTGATTGCTCTCCATATCAAATACATGGAGTTGGGGATTCTCCTCCCCATCTGAAAAATATATAAACCTGTCATGACTAATTTCCAAATCAGCTCTAAAAAGATTTTCACAACAAGGATTTGATTCGGGTAACTGGAATTTTCTCCCAAAATAATGTTCTGGAATTTTCATTTCCTGAATAGCCTGGGCCTGAGTATCCATAAAATACAAAGATGCTTGATCTCTAGAAAGGATCACATCTTGAACGTCACCAGGAAGAGTCACAAATGATTTAACAACATCCTCTGCATGTTCTACATGGGCCAAACCGGAAAATGTGAAATGTTTATTTGTGATCGGCTGAAAAGTGGTTCCCCGGAATAAAACATACACGTCAAGTCCTCTTGAACCTGAAATTACCTTAGAGGATTGAACGCCTACATAATGAAAAAACCTGACGTCTAAAACATGTTCTTCCGCACCTAATCGAATTGTTAATTGAGCTTCTTGGTAAAGTTGTTGAGTCACACTCGGAAATCTCACCATGATGGACTTTTCTGGAATGCTCACGGTTCCCTCAACCCAATCACGATTAGATGAAATAGTTATTTCTGTAATTTGATCTGAATCTGATAACCCAAGAAGACCTATCTTGACTGGCGCATGGTGAGAAAATGGTAGGGCGGCAACGTCAAGAACCTGACGATCAAGTGAAAACGCGCGTACTGAAGTCGTGCATCCAATTCCAAAACAACCTAATAAAAGTAGAAACCCACAAAAACCCCTCAACATAATCATAATAAACAGATTACCAAAACTCCCAAATACTGATCAATAGAAAAGCAAACTGAGTTAGAACCAAACGGTGCCTGTAGAGTTGACCGCCATCAAATAACCAGTCACAACCATAAAAGGTGACCTTTGGGTTGGTGATGTGGGGCAGGGGAAGTACGAGGAGGTGACTATTG
>CAYFHO010000051.1:0-40378 GCA_964342825.1 uncultured Verrucomicrobiota bacterium | reverse complement strand
TGAGACCTGCTCTGAACCCCGGGACCCTCCTGGTAAAAGTCCTTCGGAACTCATTGATTACCCAATGAGTCGCGGACACACAAAGCTCCGCATCATCCACACCTCCTGAATCAAGTGGCGCGATTCTTCCTCTGCTCGATGAGTGATATTCAAGGCATTCGATCCTTTGGCGTGAAAATTTTTTAACGGAATGGATACCTCAATCGAGCAGACTGCAGTGGAGTACCAGCAATTCCATCGTTCTTATCTGACAGTCGGTAAAGATTCATATCCTTAAGATAGCGGACGACTAAGTCAGGTCGGTCTGATTGTATATAATCTGCCCCGGCACTTACGGCCAACTGGACGTAGAGCATCGTGTCTGCCCTTTCAAGACAATTGACAAACGCCTGACATCCGTGGGTGTGGGTTAAACGTATGGCTTCCTCTGTCACTCCATGCCAATCCATATTAATCAATGCGGGCCTGAGTTCGCGCGCCAGCTGAGGAACTTGCAGAGGATAATCGGCGGTGGGGCGTATCCGCATGCGAGGCTCCAGGTCTTGGATAGCGCGACACCGGTCCCAAGAACCATACATGGTTGACTGCTCAATCATCCCCTTTTTTCGGACGAGGGTGATCAATCTGGAAATGTCCCCTTCTTTGTAATCAAGGTCGGGATCAATTTTACCTTTCATCGCATCAAGGGCTTCATCAAGTGTCGGAACACGAATCAATTCAGGTCCATCATGCTTTATTTCAAGTCCTCGAATTTGTTCCAGAGTCATTTGGTCAACTCGCCCACTGCCATTGGTGGTTCGATTGACAGTTTCATCGTGCATCAGCACCAGGTGACCATCAGCAGTCTGACGAATATCCACCTCAATCAAATCAGCCCCCACTTCGATGGCTTTTTCTATGGCTGGTAATGTGTTTTCGGGTGGGCCGAGCAAAGCACCTCCACGATGCGCCACGACTCGAACACCCGGCCATTTATATACGAGTTTTTGCCCCTCCTCGTGCTTGTGGTGAATACTCATCAATCGTCCATGAATGGAATCAACCAAGGCCTGAAAGTTCTGTCGTCCAACTTGACCATGGACTTCGTAGTATCTGGATTGGTCCGAATCTCCAACTTTGAAAATCCGATCAACCTGACCACCTGTATGGATTTCAACAATATGAATGGCTTCCAGTTGAGACACTTGACCTGTTAATTGTATCTCCCCCCTGAAATAGAAGGTGCAGAGCAAAATGACTGACAAGATTCGAAATAAGGGAGTTCTCATACCAAGAATCATAGTGAGAGCCGGATGGTGGGTCCATTCTCGATTTGATTGGAAATAGATGAAAAGGATTGTGTTATAAGGAAAAGCTTCTTATGGATGTGACTGACAGTAGCAAACTGGATTTGCATTAATCCCAGATTGACGATTTTCAGGCATCGAATGAAACAAGATATGAGCTTGTGAAACTCACGGATTTAAGAGGCATTTTACAATACATTCCACGATTCAGGGACAGGATCTTTGTGATCAGTCTTGATGGAGCGGTCGTGGATGGTGAGAATTTTTCCAATTTACTATTGGATATCGCCCTACTCCGTTCACTGAATATACGCCCTGTTCTGGTCCATGGAGCTGCCCACCAAATTCAATCCTGGGCAAAGCAGGTTCAGCACTCACCAAGCAATAGCGATGGCACGGGTATAACCGACGAAACCACCCTTCAAATAGCCATCCAGGCGTCAAGCATGGTGACACACCAAATTTTGGAGAAGCTCTCCATCTCCGACCTTCGAGGTGCATCCACCAATGCCATCATAGCTCATCCCAAGGGCATCATCAGGGGGGTAGATCAACAGTACACCGGAAAAGTTGAGAAAGTCGACGACAGGTTGCTGGAGCTTCTCATCAAGCAAGACATCATACCCGTCATTTCGCCACTTGGTTTTGACGGAGAAGGAAACACGTTCAGGGTAAACTCGGATGCAGTCGCCCTTGCCGTCGCCAAATCCCTCAAAGCAGCCAAACTTATTTTTATCACTACTCAGGATGGTTTGGTTTTCAATGGTGAATTGATCCGTCAAATGGCGGTCAATGAACTGGATGAAAGACTCGCCCATCAGGCCGCCCAGTTTGCACCAGAAATCCTTTCCAAAGCACAACACGCCGCAGAAGCGTGTCGATGGCATGTCCCCAGAGCACACATTATCAACGGGGGAGTTGCGGAAGGACTGCTGGCGGAGGTATTTTCAAATGAAGGAATTGGCACATTAATCTATGCCAACGAGTATCAGCAAATACGCCCTGCACGAAAACGGGATGTTACCACCTTGCTGCAAATGACACGTGGGTCAGTGGCCAATGATGAATTATTGAAAAGAACACGTGCAGCCATCGAAAAAAACATTGGAGATTATTATATTTTTGAAATCGATCATCATCCCATCGGTTGTGTCGCTCTCCATGCCTATCCTGATCAAAAGAAGGGAGAGTTGGCCTTTCTTTATGTCAATCCGTCCCACGAAAATCAGGGAATTGGAGGTAAATTGATTCAATTCATCGAGGACCAGGCACGACAATTAGGATTGGACTCCTTGTTCTTGTTATCCACCCAGGCCTTCGCCTATTTCCAGGCAAAAGCGGCTTACACTGAAGGTCAAGCAGATGACCTTCCCGATATCAGGCGTAAAGTGTACCTCGAGAACGGGAGAAATTCCCGAATTTTGAAAAAAAACTTAAACTGAGAAGTTCATTCACATTGAGCCTTGTGCCGTAGTGCATGATCGATCAGCACCAGGGCCGTCATGGCCTCCACCATGGGAACCGCTCGAGGCAGTACGCAAGGGTCATGCCTCCCTCGACCTTTCAAAGTCGTGTTTTTCAAAGAGCTGTCCACGGTTTCCTGCTCATGCATGACGGTGGCGGTGGGTTTAAAAGCCACTCGAAAATATATGGGTTGTCCGTTGGAAATCCCCCCTTGCACTCCACCTGAACGATTCGAAGTGGTGACAACCGTTCCATCTTGACCTTCGCGATAAGGATCATTGTGCTGAAGACCGGTCCACTTGATGCCATCAAAACCAGATCCAACATCAAAACCTTTGGAGGCAGGCAAACTTAACATGGCTTTGGCCAGGTCAGCTTCCAATCGATCAAAAACCGGGCTCCCCCAGCCGACGGGCACTCCCCTTGCCACACCTCCCACAATCCCTCCGACACTGTCGCCTGCTTTACGGATGGAATCTATGTGCCCAATCATACGTTCGGCACAGTCAACATCGGGACAGCGAACAATATTGGATTCGATTTGCTCAAGAGAAACTGTATCGGGATCAACATCTGCAACGATATCCTGAACTTGTTTGACGTAGGCAAGAACTTCGACACCGAATCGTTCCTTGAGAATCTTTTTGGCAACAGCACCCGCAGCAACTCGTCCGATGGTTTCACGGGCACTGCTGCGACCTCCCCCCTGCCAATTTCGAATTCCGTACTTGGTTTGATAGGTGAAGTCTGCATGGGATGGGCGGAATTTCTCGGACATCTCCGAATAGGCCTCGGGTCTGGCATCCTTATTCTTAACCCACATCATGATAGGGGTTCCCAGAGTTTTTCCTTCGAACACTCCCGAAAGGATCTCCACCTGATCCTTTTCGTTCCGTGGCGTTACGATCTTTGACTGACCAGGCCGACGACGATCCAATTCCGGCTGAATATCTGCTTCCGAAAGTTCAATGCAAGGCGGGCAACCATCCAGGACAACGCCCACACCGCCGCCATGAGATTCGCCCCAAGTTGTGATTCGAAACAATTGTCCGAAAGTATTTCCCATGAGGAAATCATGCTTAAAAAGTCAATCCAGGTCAAATACTGCGAAACAAAAGGCGCGGATAAAGTTGAGATGATGAGGCACCTCGTGATCTAACCACTCGTGTCCCGAAAGAAAATGTGTTAGGTATATCTCGGTAAAAGAAGTTTATGGCTTTTATTAAACACATCGAAACGATGGGACGTCGCATGAAAGAGTTGCAACGTTTCCGTGAAATCGTACGGGTTTTCGTAAAGTATGGTTATGACGACCTGGCTCAAAAACTACACTTACCGACACTCCTTGGAATACCTCTCAAGAGCATTTTGGACCCCGGAGATGATCGTGTTTCTTCCATGTCTCAACCTGAAAAATTAAGACACATCTGCGAAGAATTGGGACCAACCTTTATCAAACTTGGTCAAATACTCTCTACCAGGCCGAATTTGCTGCCACATGAGTATATTGTTGAATTATCACATTTGCACAATCAGGCTTTGGCCATTCCTTTCAGTGAAATTCAATCCATCCTGCAAAAAGAACTCAAAACGGATCCGGCCACGATATTCAAAAGTATCGAACCGACACCATTGGGAGCGGCCTCGATTGCTCAAGTGCACCATGCAAAACTGCAGGACGGAAAACAGGTGGTTCTGAAGATCCAGCGTCCAGGTATTTCCAACGTCATCGAGCAGGATCTGGAAATCCTTGAATACTTTGCGCAGTTGATGGAACACCATCTTGATTCCTGGCGGATCCATCAACCAAGCCGCATCGTAGAGGAATTTGCCAGTCACTTATCAAAAGAGCTGGATTTCACTCTGGAAGCATCACATATCCAGCGCTTCCAATGGCAGTTCAAAGAGCAGGAAGAATTGTTAATTCCCAAAGTATACACGAAGTTTTCGAATCAGCGTGTACTGACCATGGATTTCGTGGATGGCAAAAAAATCTCGGATTGGATTTCACAAGCCACTCCTGAGCAAAAATCCCTGATGGCTGAGAACATTGCCAATAGCGTGATGCAACAAATTTTTCAGCATGGCTTTTTTCACGCGGACCCTCATCCCGGCAACATCCATATCATGACAGATATGCGCGTCTGTTTCCTGGATTTTGGAATGATGGGATTTTTGGACTTCAGGACCCGGGAAGCATTGGCAGATCTGTTTTGGAATATCACCCAACGCAATGAAGGTGGTGTGACCCATGCGCTCCTGAGATTGGGCTCTACAGATACAGATCCAGACTTGAGGAAGATGGAATCCGATATTGCTGAATTTATTCATCAACACTTTTACCGCCCGATATCAGAAATACAATTTGGTCAGATGCTTGGCCAACTCCTGGCGATCAGCGGCAGACATCAATTGCGACTCGGGCCAGATATTTTCATACTGCTCAAAACGCTCAGCCACACGGAAAGCCTATTGAACCAGCTCAATCCAGCGAGTGATTTAACCCATTACGCGGCTCCCTTCATCCGGAATATTCGATTAAACCGACTGGATCCAAAACAAGTCATGGGAGGCTTTTATGAATTCGGAGTGGAACTGACACAATTGATCAAAGACCTACCCTCTGAACTTCGACGAGTCATGGGACATTTGAAATCCGGGGAAGCAAAAGTGGCCTTTCAGCACGGAGGATTGGAACCATTAACCTCGTCCTGGGACAGAGTCAGCAACCGTTTGTCGTTCTCTGTCGTATTGGCGGCGTTGATCATCGGTTCTTCGCTCATGATCCATGCCAAAGTCCCACCCACTTGGAATGATATTCCGGTCATTGGGTTGATTGGATTTGTGATGGCGGCCGTGATGGGTTTCTGGCTGTTAATTTCCATTTTACGCCATGGAAAAATGTAAAAGAGGTAAGCTGTATTTAAATTTCGAATCGGCATCAAACAATGAAACCATCCATATCCTGCCCATAAACCTTGATTCGATTCTTCCCATGATCTTTGCTGTCAAACAGGCATTGATCTGCTTGAGCCAACAGCGAGCGTTTGTCCCCGGCGTCCTCAGGAAATGTCGCCACCCCGAATGATGCTGTTACATGAATGTTCAAACCCTCCTTCTGAAGGAAAGGGGTACTTGCAATCGCCTCCTTGATTTGAACAGTTTTCCTGATCGCCTCCTCTTTGCTCTGGCGAGGTAAAATGACCACAAACTCATCTCCTCCATATCTGACGATTCGGTCATAAGTATCGAGGCAGCCATCGACAGTTTCAGCCACCTCTTTGAGGGTTTTGGCCCCAAGCAGATGACCATGAGAATCGACCACTGACTTAAAATCATCCATATCGAAAAAAATCAGTGAATGACGCCGCTTTTTATTTTTCGGATTCGCCAGGAGCCTGTCCAGATGCCTATGCAAGTACCGACTATTATGAAAACCACTGACGTCGTCCGTTACTGACAATCGTGCCACTTGATCGTGTTTTTTCTTTAAATCCTGAGACATTCTCCTCAGGCGCAACAAGTTCTTCACCCGGGCCTTGACTTCGTCCTTTCCAAAAGGATGCATCAAAACATCATCCACAGCTGTCCCGAGTAATTTGTTCGGGATGCGAGATGTTCTCAATGGAAGAAGAAGCAGGCTTGGTAGAAAAACAGGATGAGCTTCATCGCGGAGTTCGACTATTTGGGGGGCATGTTTTTTTAAATGCACTCGATCCACGAGAAGCAAATCGACTTGCCCGTTATCAAAATCACATTCATCCCAGGAGGTGCTTAACTCACACTCGTCCTGCAACCATCGAGTGAACGATCGTTCAAATCGAGTGTCATTGATCAACAACAGGACGCAACTTGAGGCCATGGGAAAAGTCTGATTGAGTCTGTCTAACATGGCAATCTATATCGGATCAAGGTGCCATCAAGTGACTGGGATGGGTAATTTAGATTACGACTGGAAGGCTTCCTGCATGCATGAACGCAGCCTTGCCTGTTGAGTCTTAAGAATAAATCGTCAATGCGTCTGGATTTCCCTGGGTATCATAATCGATCCGTACTCTAGCACTGTCATGGTCCAAACTGATGCGGCCCGCCTCCAACATCGCAGTGACTTGAAAGGTCTCGTGAACCGTCGCCAAGGAATGATCCCAATCACCGGGTAGAGTCTTGCCTTCACGTATTGAGCAGACCGCATCCAGGAAATCCGAGATACTTCGATACCCATAAGACTGCTGACCTGCAAATCTCCCATTCGTGTCGGGTGTGTATTTCATGAACAATGGATTAGGTGAATTGTAGCCATTCTCGTCGTTCGCCATGGAATAGCCACGGTGCGCTTGATCAACATTCACTTCCCCAAGGTGTCCCTGGTAAAAAAACCTTTGCTGAGAATGCACATCACTCTTGGGAGCAATCCAAGAAGCGGTACAAACCGAAGTTCCGAAATGACTCGATGTTAAATTTTCCCAGCGTGCCGTGATGGTAATGGTATCCTCTGTGTGGATAGATTTAGTTTTTGCAACGCCATATGATCCCATCGCTGATACAAGAGTTGGACGTGCCCGACCTGCCAATGACATGCAAAGAAAATCCAGATGGTGCGCATTCAAGTAGTAACTGATGTCACTGGACTTACCCGCCCAGGAACGAAAGCTGTCGAGCTGGGATTTGGGTTGACTCATGTAAGCATGATATAGACTAAAATCACCCAAACCACGTATTCGATCTCGGGCATCGATGTAGATTGGATCCCATCGTTTATGAACCTCCATGCACACAAGACTGCCTGCATCCGCAGCGGCCTGAGCCAGGGCTTTATGTTGAGCCAGGGTTTTGACCAGTGGTTTGGCAATCAGAACATGCAACTGACGCTTGATAGCTTCCAAGGAAATATCAAAGTGAGTATCATCCGGAGTAAAGATAATGACCACATCCCCCTGCCTCAACTGATCCATCGCTTTTAAATAAGCCAAAGGATCTGAAGATTCTTCATCAGTTGGAAAAGTTTCCAGTGAAACATCCAGGCCATAGACATCAGAGATTTTTTCTCTCAGGTGATGCCTGATACCTGGAAATTTGGTTCCGCTTGTTCCCGCCATCAACAAACGATCCACCTTTCCTGCAGCTCGTAAATCGAAAAGCGTCAAAGCCACGACACCCGCGCTTTTGTCAGACTGACTGGCAGCTCCATGAACATAACCGGTGGTATATTCACCTGAACCAACCATCAATACATTTGGCGAACGATTCATCTCAATTGACAATCATTTGGTCGTTCCATCGATTTCAAACCTGTCCCTCACTCACCGTCCAACCACCATCCACCGATACCACCTGTCCTGTGATGAATCGTGATCCATCGGAGAGCAACAAGGCAGCCGCCTCATCCAAATCTTCGGGCATACCAATCCGACCTCCATCCAAAGGTTGTTTGGTCTTGATAAAGTTCATGATGGGTTCATTGGTTTGAGCACGCTCTGACATGGGTGTCGCGATGAGACCAGGACAGATCATGTTTACTCGAATCCCATCCTTGGCATAATATGCTGCAGAGGATTTCACCATCCCCACCATGGCTGCCTTGGAGGCAGCATAGGCATGAGTCGTAAAAAAGTGAGGAGAGGGGGAAAAACCAAGCACCGATCCACAGTTGAGGATACTACCTCCGGTTCCCTGATTCAGGAATACACGCAATGCCTCACGGTTACTGTAAAAAACAGAATCCAAATTCAATCGCAATGTCTGACTCCAACCCTCGTCTGTGATGTCATGCATTGGACCATCTCCAAATCGGCGACCACTGCCACCAGCAACGTGGTAGAGTCCATCCAATCCCCCAAAATGCTCAGTCACTTTTTGGAAAGCTTGGCTTATTTGTAAAGGATCTGAGGCATCACTTTGGATCGCCAACCCTCTCTGCCCCAGCCATTCGGAGGCAGCCCTGATCTTGGGCTCGCTCCTGCCTGTCACCGCCACTTTGGCCCCGTATTCGAGAAACTTCCTCGCAGCTGATTCCCCCAACCCACTGGTTCCGCCAATGACCAGGATCACTTTTTCTTTGAGGTCCATGTTTAAGTGGTGCAGCGCCAATGGCCATTAACTGATTCCCAATTTTTTGAATCGAGCCTTAATCTGCTTGTAGTGAAAATCTGTGGAACAAAGTTTGTCCAGCTCACCTTTCTTGAAATGTTTGGCTACTTCAGGATCAGCCATGAGCTGCGTTTTAAAATCTGCATCCACATCACCGGCGTGTTTATTCTTCCACGTCTGCATGGCGTTTCTTTGCACCAGAGCGTACGAATCTTCCCGGGTGAGGCCCTTCTTGATCAGAGCCAACAACACGGTTTGAGAATTCCACATACCAAGTGAAAGCTTCATGTTGCGCTCCATGTTTTCGGGATACACAATCAAACCATCGGTCAGATCCGTCAACTTATAGAGCATGTAATCCAGCAAGGTGCAGGAGTCCGGAAAAATCACGCGCTCAACCGAACTGTGACTGATGTCCCGTTCATGCCACAAGGCCACGTTTTCCATTGCTGCAACCGCATTCCCTCGCAGGACGCGGGCAAGGCCTGTCAGTCTTTCGCCTGTGATAGGGTTACGCTTGTGAGGCATGGCGCTGGAACCCTTCTGTCCTTTTGCAAAGAATTCTTCGGCTTCGAGCACTTCCGTTCGCTGCAGGTGACGGAATTCAGTCGCCCATCGCTCAATGCTCGCCCCGATCAATGCAATGGTAGAGATAAATTCAGCATGAACGTCCCGTTGGATTACCTGGGTTGCGATGGGGGCCGGTTTCAAACCCAGTTTGCGACAAACAAAAGATTCAACCTTGGGTGAAAGATGGGCGTTGGTCCCTACTGCACCTGAAAGTTTCCCATAAGCCACATGTTTTCTCAGATCTTTCAAACGCCTTTCAGCACGACCGAATTCATCAAACATCAAAGCCATTTTAAGTCCAAAGGTGGTCGGCTCTGCATGGATTCCATGACTGCGTCCGATCATGGGGGTGAACTGATACTTTTTCGCTTTTTTCCCAATCACCTTGCGCAACCCAATGACATCTTTGATCAAAATATCGAGAGATTCGACCATCTGCACCGCAAAGGCGGTATCAATCAGATCACTGCTGGTAAGCCCGAAATGCAACCAGCGAGAAGCTTTGTCATTGATGTTCTCCGCGACATTTGTAGTGAAGGCGATAACATCATGATTCAATGTTTTTTCAAGTTCCCGGCAACGTTCGATGGTGAACGAAGAACGAGCCTTCATCTTTTTGAAATCCCTGGCAGGAACTGTCCCCTGCTCAACCAGGGCTTCTGTGGCAAGCAATTCGATTTGAAGCCAGATCTCAAGTTTTCTCTGCTCGGTCCAAATGTCCCGCATCGCGGGGCGTGAATAACGCGGTATCATAGCCCCTGAAAAAAGCCGATTTTGCGTTTAAACGAAAGCAAAAACGTCAACCCAGGGAGGAATCCTTAATCGAGCCGGGATTTAATCAGTTTTTCAAGAGCCTCGATACGTCGATTCAGCACGTGCGTTTCATGATACAAAACACTGAGCACTTCGTTGCTGGTTACAATGGTTCCCTGCTCGGCACGCTGAACCAAATCCGTCATCGTCACACCTGGCAGTCTTGCGGATTCGATCATGTCGTCCAGATGCTCGCATTCGTTGAGATAAAACGATTCCAATTGACGCAGGACCGACAGGCATTGTCCATGGTCAAGCATCCCCAAAGGATCAGCATCGACATCATGAGTATCATCGCCCTGAGCCAAGAGGTCCTTGCAGGCTCTCACAATCTCATGATCCAGGAATTCTTCTCGACCATCTGCTGACATCGAAACGTTCTGGATCTTGAGTTCCAGAAGTATTGCCCCCAGCAAGGTAAATCGTTTGGCTTCTGGATGATCATAGGGAACAGGTTCGATGACCTTTCCTTTGCGAGTCGCAGCATAGAGAAACCGTGCACCTTTCTTCACATGGCGCATCCATGATGCCGGATGTTCAATACGCCGAAAGGCCCAACGCACCACTTCCAGTTTTATATCGGACGAAAGTGAACCCACATGAGCCTTGAGTGCGTGATGGGCGGGAACGCCGTGATCTTCCCCCGCATCTTCATCCCCTTCCTCCGGCAAGGCATTTTTCAGATCCTCAGTGTCCGCTGTTGATTTGGAGGTTTCATTGTCGGCATGATGAGGATGAGCATGTTTGGAATGGGCAGCCACAGGCATTGAAACCATGCTTGAATGGTAAGCGGGAACAACCAGCTCTTCAGAACATTGAGGACACTTGACGACACAACCAACCGAGGAAGCGTCCGTTTCAATGTGAATATTGCAATCGGGACATGAAAATTTGAAACGACTCATAGCGAAGATTAAAAAGTCCTTATCGACCGGATAAAGAAAAGCTACCTATATTATCCAAAAAAACAACCATCAAAAACCAATAGCCATCGGCCAATCATCCATTAAATTCGCTCCAACACTGACCAGTACATCGGCCCCCATCCCGATTGATGATCAGGAAGAATTTGCCAACCAAACTCGGTGGGTTCACCATAAGAGGGATTGAGATTTGTTCGACACCTAATGCGATCACCCTTTTTTTTGAGCAAACGGCGAATGGTCTCATCATTTTCCAACCGTGATAAACTGCAGGTCGAATAAACGATACGCCCCCCCTCTTTAGAAGACATCAAGGCTGAACAAAGTAAGGCATATTGTCTTTGAGCAAGCTGCCTGGATCGGCTGGGTTTCCACTTTTTGAGTTCAGATGGCTGATGAAGCACATGACGCTCCGAGGAACAAGGAGCGTCCAATAATATACGATCATATTGATTCGGCTCGTAAAGACCCCATTTTGAAGCATCGTGTCCAGTCATGCGGATATGAGGCATAATTTCCTTTGGCACATGCGACTTCAGAACGGAGCGAAGTTTTTCTTTTCTGGCCCGGCTCCATTCATTGACCGTTAAGCGCCCCGATCCATTCAAAGCCTCAGCCAGAATCAGTGCTTTCCCCCCAGGAGCGGAACACATATCCAACACTTCATCCCCAGGTTGAACCTGCAACTCCATGGCAGGAAGAATGGACGCAGGGTCCATGCGATAACATGACAACAGACCATGGGTATCCACCATCGGTTCTTCATTGGATAGAGGCAGGAAGCTAGGCAGCAGCTCAGGAATGAATTCGGTCTCAGGATCTGCGACGATATCACTAAATGCGTTCAACCGCAGACATCTCACAGGAACCTGATTCAAGGCATCCAACAAGCCCGCCCAGCGATCTTCATATTGCGATCGATAAAATGAATGAAACGAATCAGGAACCATCGTTCCTCCGTTATCCAATTTCCGCTGAGTTTTAACAAGATTAGAACGTGCCGAGCGTTGCTGGCATTTTCACAAGTGAATCCAAATTAAGCTAAGATCATCAAGCCGGGCAATATTGACAGCATTGCTAGCATGAATTGATGAGCACGACTTTGACCATCAGAAATCTTGATGAAGACGTAAAACGTAAGTTGCGTCTGCGTGCTGCCAGTCGACAGACCTCCATGGAAGCAGAAGCCCGAGCGATTCTGGCTGCAGGTTTATCAGAGGACGTGGTCACTGAGGCTGAAAAGAAAGCTGCCCGTCAAGCCTATCGGGAGCGGATTGAGTCTGTAGTCGGAATCTGGAAGGACCGTTACAAGGGAAAGACTACAGATGAAATCATGAAAGAGCTCAGGGGAGATGACTGAAGCCCTACCCGTCCTTGTCGACAGCAACATCATCATCGACATTGTCAGAAAGGATCCTCATTGGTTCGAATGGTCGATTGATACCCTGACAGGGATAGAAAAAGCGCGGGTCAACCCGATTATATACGCCGAAATTTGTTATCAGGAAACTTCTGCCGAAGAAGTCGATCACATCCTCCAAGTTCTGAGAATTGGTTATGAAGAGCTGCCTCGGCAAGCACTCTACCTGGCGTTACAAGCATTCCGAGAGTATCGGAAACGAGGAGGAAATAAAACAGCGCCGCTGCCTGACTTCTTTATCGGTGCCCATGCAGCCGCATCGGGTGTTCCTCTCCTGACCAGAGATGTGAAACGCTATCAGAGCTATTTTCCAACGGTCGATATTATCTGCCCCTACAAAAGTTAACCAAAAAGCCCCAGGGAAATTCAACCTTACCATCCTAAAAGATGCACACACTGGCCCCCTCAATCTCCAGACGCTCGACTGCATGGCAGGCAAAGTAAGAACCAACCGCTCGATCAAGGCCTGACAGGATCCTGAAATGCTTAGAGCTAGATACACCGTCCCCGCCCCCCCGGGGCGGGCTTATCCTGATTAGAACAAAATGAAAATACTTGAGTCCTCAATGAGTTCCTCAATACTCGGGTTATGAATACCGTCTCCACCACTTTACCTTTGGCCTGCTTACTTTTTGGAATTTCCATATTGAATGCTTCAACCTGGACCAAACATGTGATCATGGATCAAGGTCATTGCAATACAGCCGTGGCCTTGGATGTAAATGGGGACAAGGATCTGGATGTCATTGCAAGTTTTAACGGAAAGGTGAGTCTGTTTTTGGCGCCTGACTGGAAACGGGAAATTGTTTTGCATCAGTTTTTGGGAGGTAAAGGACAATGCATCCATAGCAGCGTCATCGATGCAGATCAGGATGGAGATATGGATTGGGTGGGGACTTTGGCTAATGAACACCCGTTCTGGTTGGAGAACCCGGGACCGACTCATGCCCTGAAAGGTGCCTGGACTCCACGCATGATTGACAGAGAAATCACCGGCATCCATTGCATCCTTACCTCTGACATCGACAACGATGGCAAGGAGGATCTCGTCATTAACAATTTCGAACCAAACAAAGGATTGGGAGACTCTATGGCGTGGTTCAGCATCCCAAAAAACCCACTCCAAGCAAACCAGTGGGAACGACACGTTTTTGCGAATAAGGATGCAAGAGGTGGCAGTCATTACATGGGAGCAGGTGATATCGATGGCGACGGCTGGAAAGAGATTGCGGTTGGGGCGAAAGGCAAACCATTTTCGGATGGAAACTGGTTTGCATTCTGGACTAACCCCGGTCCAAAAATGCTCAATCACCCCTGGAAAAAGACCATTCTGGCTGAGAACCAACCGGGAGCAACCTGCATTCTTCCTGCCGATGTCAATGGTGACGGTAAAAAAGATTGGGTTGCATCCAGAGGGCACGGCATCGGATTGATCTGGTTTGAAAATCCAGCTTGGCAGATGCACGACATTGATACTGAAATTATATTCCCACATAGCCTGACGGTGGCGGACCACGATCAAGATGGAGACATGGATGTGGCAAGCTGTGGATATGGAAGCGAATGGTTGAGATGGTACGAAAACGATGGCCAGGGGCGTTTCAAAATTCATACCCTTGATGATTCCCAGCAGAGCTATGACCTCCGATCCATCGACATGGACGGGGATGGGGATCTTGACCTGCTGAATGCCGGACGAGGGTCCAGGAACGCTGCATGGTATGAAAACCCATTGAAGTAACATTCAAAACCTCAAGTTCCAAACAAAGCATTTACATCTGGGAACATTTCGCTTAGTTTCCAAAGGAACTCACAGAACTAAAAACCCCGTTAAAAAGGGTGTTTTGACTGAAAAATCATATCCATATCATGAACGGATTTAATCGACGTCAATTTATCAAGCAAACCTCACTGGCTGCAGGGGCAACAGTGTTGTTAAGTGGAACCAAGGCTTCAGGAAGAGCGATTGGAGCAAACAACCGTCTGCGGATCGCGGTAGCAGGTCTGAACGGAAGAGGCAGAAGCCACATTGGCGGATGGCTTGGCCAGGAAAATGTAGAAATCGCCTACCTGGCAGATGTCGATGAGCGCGTCAGAGGAACAGTCGTTGACTATGTCAATGACAAGGTTCAGGGCAAATACAAGTGTCAAGGCATCAAGGATATTCGCCGTGCACTGGATGACCCAACGGTCGACGCCATCTCTATTGCCACCCCAAACCATTGGCATTCATTAATGACCATCTGGGGAGCTCAGGCGGGCAAGCATGTTTACGTTGAAAAACCATTAAGTCACGATGTCGAAGAAGGACGAGTGGCGGTTGAAGCGCAAAAACGATATGGCGTGGTCATCCAGCATGGAACCCAACGCCGCAGTGATCCAAAAATTGCCGGCTTGCATGAACAGATTCAAGCCGGGAAATATGGTAAACTGAAAATTTCTTACGGATATTGCTGTAAGCCTCGAGGAGGCATCGGATTTGAGTTACCTTCCCCTGCCCCATCCAATGTGGATTGGAATCTATGGCGCGGTCCCGCAGTGATCCATCAATTTCACAACAATTACGTCCACTACGACTGGCATTGGTTTTGGTCCACGGGTAACGGAGACCTCAACAATCAGGGCACCCATCAGTTGGACGTTGCCCGATGGGCTCTGGATCCAAAACTAACGCACCCCGTGAGGGCCATGGCGATTGGTGGTCGCTTTCAGTGGAATGACCAGGGAGAAACACCCAATACGATGTTTGGAATCGCAGAGTATCCCAACGGACAACAGGTCTTCTTCAATGTCAGAAACGTGAATTACGAAGGATATCAACGCCAGGTTGAAAATGAGTATTATTTTGAAGACGGCGGTAAAATCATTCGCAACAAATACTACGCAGCAGGAAGTAATGAAGGACAGGACCTTGACATTCCCGATGGAGATGTCACACCCGGCGGAAACTGGGGTAGCTTCATTCAGGCTTGTCGATCCGGTGACCCTGACATGGCAAATGGAAATGTCGTCGACGCCCACTATGCCTGCGTCATGGGGCATTTGATCAATAATTCATATCGCTTGGGACAAAAAGTTCCATTCAACGCTAAAGCAGGCAAATTCGGGGACAACACCGATGCAGCCGAACACTTCCTGAAATTGCATGATGTCATGAAAAATGGAGTAGGGTTACCAGAAGACGATAACGAATATGTTGTTGGTCCCTGGTTGACCTTTGATCCAATGACTGAAAAACATGTGGGCGCTCACGCCGCTGAAGCAAATCGACTCCTGAAGGATCCAAACAACCCTGAATTCCAGGTTCCTTCAGTTAAGGACGTTTAATATTATCCAACTTATCGAGCCCGATCATTTGATGATCGGGCTCTTTTTGTATACCATTAGAAAGTGAAAAGGAAACCGGTATGGATGGTGGTGGGATGGCTGCTTTTGCTACTCACGCAATTGGCAGTTGAAAGCGCTCAAAAAGAGTCATTCTGGCAGCAATCTTTTTTCGATATCGATGGAAAAAAACATGTTCATGCATCAATTGATACCAAAGCTGTCGTCTGGATATTCATCCTCGAAGATTGCCCTATTTCCAACGCCTATTCCCCCGAAATCATTCGGCTCGTGAAAACTTATCAAACCAAAGGCATCAAATTCACATTGATTCACAGCAACCCGGAACTTGCCATCGATGCTGCAAAAAAACATCGAGATGATTACCAGTTGATTGCCCCCATTGTTTTGGATCGAAAACATCAATGGGTGGCCTACTCGGGTGCAACTGTCACTCCCGAAGCAGTGGTATTCGCCCCGAATGGCGAAAGGTTGTACTGTGGCCGCATTGATGATCGATTCCCAGCCTACGGAAAGCGACGAGCAAAACCGACAAAGACAGAATTGAAAGACGCCCTGGATTCCATCATTAACAACAAACCAATTGCCATCAAAGAAAGTAAAGCAACGGGTTGCTACATACCTAAACTGAAATAACTATTTGAAATCCCAGTGCAAATCATCCGGTCAACAGTCCAGTGGTTCACAAAAAGCATATTGACGCTTTGCTGCCTTGTGATCGTTTTCAACACATCGAGGGAAAGGGTCCTTTCCGATGAGAAAACTGAAAGCGTGAATTTCAACCAGCATATTGCGCCCTTTGTTCTGGAACATTGCGCACCTTGTCATCGCGAGGGAATGTCGGCTCCTTTTGAATTGTTAACGTATGAAGATGTCAGAAAGAGGGCCAAACAAATCGGAGAAGTCATAGAATCCGGTTACATGCCCCCGTGGTTGCCAGCCAAGGGATATGGAAATTTCGAGCATGAAAGAAGGTTGTCCAACAACCAGAAAGAACTGATCCAAAAGTGGATCCAGCAAGGAAGCCTGGAAGGCGCATCATTCCCTGCCCCCACCCCACCAAAGTGGAGGGACGATTGGCAACTGGGGGAACCAGACACCATTGCCACCATGTCGGAAACTTACACTCTGCCAGCTGAAGGTCGAGATGTTTACCGAAATTTTGTCCTATCTGTGCCCATCGAAAAGCCACGGTATGTCAAGGAACTGGAATTTCGCCCGGGAAATCCGAGAGTCGTCCATCATGCTCTGATTTATATCGATGAAACCAGGCAATCCCGCCGTAAAGACCTTGCCGACTCTGAGCCGGGATTCGGGGGAATGAGAGTCCCAATGAGTGCGGGCATGCCTGAAGGTCAGTTTCTCAGTTGGCAGCCGGGCAAGATCTATTCTGAATCAACCAAAAACATCCCCTGGCTTTTGCGCCCTGGTACAGATCTGGTCATTCAGGTTCACATGAAACCAACGGGAAAACCCGAAGATTTTAAATGTTCGGTAGGGGTCCACTTTGCCGAAGGCCCGCCTGAGAGCATTCCTTATAAAATAAAGCTCACGTCTCTGGCATTGGACATTCCTCCAGCAATTGGATTTTACAGGGTGCAGGACAGCATGGAATTGCCTGTCGACGTTAAACTGACACGTATCCTTCCCCATGCCCATTATCTATGTCGACGTATGGAAGGCTATGCCGTTTTACCGGATGGAACCAAAAAGTGGCTGATACTGATCAAGGATTGGGATTTCAATTGGCAGGGAGATTACATCTACAAGGAACCGGTTCACTTACCTAAAGGAACCACCCTTTACATGGATTACACTTACGATAATTCCACAGAAAACCTATCCAATCCGCATTCCCCTCCACAGCGGGTTACCTATGGCCCGGAATCTACTGATGAAATGGCCGAGCTGTGGTTTCAGTTTATTCTCGAAAGCGAAAGCGCTCGCACGGTTTTCGCGGAAAAAGTAAGGCAAAAAAACAAGGAGGTTCTCGTTCAGTTTGGTAACAGTCGACTGGGGCGAGAAACGAAGGATCCCAATTTGCTGATGATCACTGCTCAAGCGTATCTGGCAGGCGGAAATCAATCTGCAGCATTCAACACATTTAGTAAAGTCGTCCAACTGGATCCCAAACGTTTCAACGCCTGGTTTAATATGGGCACCATGCTTAGAGGATCAGGGCAAAATCAAGCTGCGAAACAGGCATTTGGTAATGTCATAAGAATTGATCCAAATGACGCGGAAACCTATGGGAGTTTGGGGCTTATCTTTTTGGAAGAAGGCAAACTGGAGGCCGCCGAAAAATGTTTTCGTGCCGCATTGAGGCTCGACCCTGTGGACCAGGTGGCAGCCAAGGCGTTAAGCCAAATACTGGAAACAAAACGTCAACAAAACACTAATCCTTGATGGCCAGTATGCTTTCCAACATCTCGGATCAATAAAACCTTTCCCCTATGATGGCAAAGCAGTAGTCTGCTCGTAGAAATCAAAGCATGAAAGTCCTTAAAATTGTTGCTTATATCGCTCTGTCAGCCTGCCTGTTATACTTCGGGAAATCCTTTTTCTCCGAGTACAATCGAGTCACCGAGCAAAGTGCCATGAGGGGGGCAGCAAATGATATAGATGACGTAGACACCCCTGACTACCGGATACAAAACGAAGTAGAGCAGCCAAACGAGGACCCTGAGGAAGCAGCGGGAGGAGATGAAAATAGCGAAACCTCAAACGATACTGAAGTAACAACACCCGAGAACACCGAAACAAATTCAGACACAGAACCTGCATCGACAACCGAAGAATCATCCACACCGGAAAAACCAGAAGAAACGGCCGCTTCGAGTTCCAATCGTCTTGGATTCTACGGAGGTGGATTCGTCCTCACACTGCTGGCTCTTGGTTTACTGGCAGGTTATGACCTGACGCGCTTTTCAGCCAACCGAGCCGTGGATGCTCTCTACAATGATGATGGCGGAGGGATGGAAGATGGAGATCTTTATGAATCAGCCGAACAGGAATGGGCAAGAGGAGATTACCTGGAAGCGATTAGGATCTTACGCGAATACCTTGCAGCCAATCCCAAACAACAGCATGCCGCCATCAGAATTGCTGAGATTTACGAAAAAGATTTAAAAAATCCGCTTGCCGCAGCTTTGGAATATGAAGAAATTTTGACTCAAAAGCTGACTCCAGACCGTTGGGGGTGGTCTGCGATTCACCTGGCGAATCTTTACTCGGGTCCAATGAACAAGCCGGAGAAGGCCATCGAACTTCTCAGGGAGCTGGTTGAAAAATATCCGGAAACTTCGGCGGCAGAAAAAGCACGGCAACGTTTGGATCGAATTGATAACGCGGAAGAGTGACGAATTGAGATAACTCCTGATAACCTCAACTTACCGAATAGTTCGAAGCCATTTCAAAAGAACCTGATGTTGGTCTGATTGAAATCGATTCACATCATCCGATTGAACGAAAGTCAATTTCTCCCCAGTTGCCTTTTTGACACAGGATTCAACCTCTGCAGCATCAGAATGCCGGTCCCGGATGGCTGAATAAATCAGCACCGACTTTGAGTTCATGTCATTCAAGAGTTCATCAAAATCATATGGAATCTTTTGTTCCATTTGGTGAAACAAACCCAACTTCGGCAGCAAGCCATGCCACTCCCACCAACGCCTGATACCACCTGTAGGTTTCTTGTCGGTGTCCGTACGAAATGGAGTGAAGCCACAGAAGGATGCAACGGCCGTGACTCGATCATCCATGGCACCGGCATGAAGCGCCACCATTCCTCCCAGAGAATAACCAAGCAGCACTATATGATCTCGATCAATGGGGGGCATATCTCCTTTGGCCAAGCCTTTACCGTTTTCGAAAAAATCGACGGCTGATCGAACATCATGAAGCATCCTTCCGAATTTAGACCAGTCCGGGAAATCATCATAAAACGAGGCCCCTTCCAGCAAACGATCCCCAAACCCACATTGATCAAAAGACAAAACCGCATAGCCAGCCTGGGCCAATCGATAATAAATCGTGGTTCCCTCCACTCCATATCCTTCATTTGAGCCATGCGAATAATTGAAAGGATGAAGCCAGATCACAACCGGTAAAGGTTCATTCACCTGACTTGGGTAGGCCAGATTCCCCTGAATATTATGACCGAAAACAACGGGCAACCTTCTGACGTTTTCAGGTTTCCAACGGTCCCTCGACCAAGTTGCAACACCCCGATCCTCATCCTTTACAAAGGTCAATTTCACTGACCTGTCGTCTAAAAATTCTTGGGGAGCTGAACCAGAAAGCCATTCGATTTTCTCTTTCAAAGGACTGGAAACAGGCGGTGTTACCAAGTCGGAAGGAGATAGTCTTGCCTTCCATTCGTTCCAATCAAAGGAGTGCAAAAGGCGCTCACCGAAGGCTGACCGGTTCACATCGCCACGCTTGAAAGCGTAATCAAACCAGTCCAGATTAATCTGAATATGTTCTTCGGTGATAGGATTGTGATTTCCTGATCGATAAAGTAATGCAATATTTTCATGAACGCCCATGAACTGGTAAGCTTTTTGGGCTTCCAAGTAATTTCTCTCGACTGCGAAAGTTGGGTCGCTGCCATCATTGTAAGCAGTGTGCAACAAGCAATAACGAGGTGCGATCAACGCCAACAATGCACTACTCTCAACAGGCAATTCGTGTTCCCGACCAAAATAGCCCTTTAAGGATGGCAGAGCCCATTCAGAAGGAGCATCCATCACGGTTTCCATAAATGTTTCGCGCCCCGTAAATCGATATCCGGCTGCGGCAGGGGAACCGGCACTTCGAGACACAACTGCTGTAAAACGATCATCAAATGCAGCTGCGTAAAGGGATTGTTTTCCATAACGCGAGTGCCCGATGATTCCAACCTGTCCAGGGTCGATGGATAATCCTGATTGCTCACTCAAAAGGTAGTCCAGAGCGCGACTGGCAAGCCATGATTGTATGGCCAGAGAAGATGACCAGGTAGCTGTTGGATATTCTTTTTGAAAAACCTGCCATACTTTTTCGTACCCGGGGAAATTCTCTTCCCGATGATTATAGTCCACACCTGGATAGTAGCATACCACATAGCCACGCCTGACAGCTGCCTCTCCCCAAGCAATTTGATAATGCCGGGGCTGAGTCAACAATAGTGGAAACCGAGTAGCACTTTCCTTCGTTTCACTTTCCGGCAACAGTATTTTAATCTCAAAGGATGCATGATTGGGAGTATCAAAGGTCAGTTGAACATTTTTTGTCTGGACGCCATCCTCTCTTGTTTCATGCCTTCGTATTTGAGCCTTAATAAGGGAGGGGTTTTTGTTGGGAAAATGTCCAATGTA
Organism: uncultured Verrucomicrobiota bacterium; assembly: GCA_964342825.1. GTDB lineage: Bacteria > Verrucomicrobiota > Verrucomicrobiia > Limisphaerales > AAA164-E04 > AAA164-E04. The sequence goes on along the minus strand of CAYFHO010000051.1, from coordinate 19,113 downwards.
GGTATCACACCACAATCGTTTGATCTCTTGCCTACGACTCTCCCAATCCTTCGGGTCATCAACAGGCTCACCGTTGAAAAACACAAGTACGGACGGTAAATCTGCTGATTGATATTCTGCTGCTGAAACCAGGTTCGCATGCGGCATGAGGAAGCATGGAATGAAAACAATGAAGCAAACAAATAGATACAACCAAATCAACGTTCGCTTTGAGTCTCTTGGCCCCATGATTAAAAAATTGCTGAATAAAAACGATCTGGTCGAAATCTTATGATTACTGACTTGATCGAGCCATCGCATCAGGATCATTCTCAATCGCCTCCAATCGAACACAGGCCACTTCGTGATTATCCTCCTTTTGAATCCAATCTGGAAAGGAAACACGGCATTCTTCTGTTGCATAAGGGCATCTGGGATGGAATGTGCAGCCTTGTGGAGGATTCATTGGGGAAGGAGGATCCCCTGGTAATAAGATGCGTTGACGTCCCCGCTCCTTGTCTGGATCTGGAACTGGAACTGCACTGACCAATGCACGCGTATAAGGATGCTTTGGTCGATCAAATAATGTATCCGCAGGTCCGGTTTCCACGATTCGCCCAAGATACATCACAGCAATTTTGTCTGCGATGTGTTTCACAACGGATAAATCATGCGAGATGAAAATCATGGTCAGGTTCATCTCTCTGGAAAGCTTGGCCAATAAATTGATGATCTGAGCTTGAATGGATACATCCAAAGCGGAGACCGCCTCGTCGGCAATCAACAATTTGGGCTCCACCGCCAAGGCACGTGCGATGGCAATACGTTGGCGTTGTCCGCCAGAAAATTCATGAGGATACTTTTTGATAAACCTTGGGGACAATCCAACCTTGTTCATCAATCCCGCTACCTTTTCGGGCAGGTCTTTTTTGGGTACGGACTGATGTGCAAGTATCGCCTCCGCAAGGGCGTCATAAACAGTCATGCGCGGATTTAAGGAGGCGTAAGGATCCTGAAATATCATTTGGAAATCTTTGCGTGCGGCTCTTAATTCCTTCCCACGCAAACCGGTGAGTTCCTTTCCCTCCAATTGCACACTACCTTCGGTTGGTTGAAGCAACTGCAAAACGGTACGACCCAATGTGGATTTGCCACATCCAGACTCTCCGACAAGTCCTAGAATCTCACCTCGCTTTAAGCATAAATCAACCCCGTCAACAGCCTTGACCGTTGCAATGACCTTTCGAAATAGCACACCCTTCTCAACCGGAAAATGTGTCTTGAGTCCCTGGATCTTCAGGAATGGAACTAGAGGGTCATTCATACGCCAATTTTCAATTCTCCTTCCTGAACTCGACGACATGAGGTGAAATGCCCCTCCTGCATTTCTTTCAAAGTAATTTCCCCAGTCCTGCAATGATCTTTGACATGGATGCACCGTCCTGCAAATGAACAACCGTCCAAAGGACGAGTCAGATCGGGAGGTTGGCCTTCTATGGTGAAGAGGTCTTTTCCTTTGGGTTGAAGAGCAGGTATCGATTGTTGGAGCGCCTGGTTGTAGGGGTGGCTTGGATGATAGTAAATGGAATTGGTAGGACCAGACTCAACAATTCGACCTGCATACATGACGTTGACTCGATCACAAAAGCCAGCAACCACTCCCAGGTCATGCGAGATAAAAATCACCCCCATGTGCAGTCGTTCCTGCATTTCCTTAATCAGTTCAAGGATTTGAGCCTGCACGGTGACATCAAGAGCGGTGGTTGGTTCGTCTGCGATGAGCAAGTCGGGTTCAGTGATCAGCGCCATGGCTATCATCACTCGTTGACGCATCCCACCTGAAAATTCATGCGGATACATTCTCATTCGATTTGCCGCCCCTTGAATTCCCACCTGCTCCATCATTTCAAGAGCCTTTTTCCGAGCGGTGACCTTGTCGGTCATTCCGTGAAGTAGCAGGGGTTCAATTAACTGATCCTCGACACGCAAGTATGGATTCAGAGATGTCATTGGATCCTGAAAGATCATCGAGATTCTCTTACCCCGTATTTGGTTCAGCTCATTCTCAGAAAGAGCCAAGAGGTCTTGTCCATCGAAAAGTGCGGTTCCTGATTCAATTTTTCCCGGAGGCTTGGGAATCAAGCCCATCAACGAGTAACAGGCAACTGATTTGCCCGAACCTGATTCGCCCACAATCCCGAGTGTTTCGCCTTTTTCAACCGAAAAGGACACACCATTGACTGCGCGAACAACCCCGGCTCGCGTATGGAACCATGTCTTTAGATCATTGACGGTGAGTAAAGCCATAACTCAATCCTTGGATGCACGCGGATCTAAGGCATCGCGCAACCCATCTCCCAAAAAGTTGAGTGAAAATAATGTCGTGGCAAAAAGTATACCCGGAAATAAAAGCAGCCAGGGAGCTTCCTCCATGATCTCTGCTCCCTCTTTGATGAGGGAGCCCCAACTACACATGGGCTCCTGCACCCCCAGACCAAGAAAACTCAAAAATGCTTCCAGTAACATGACAGCAGGAATGGTCAGTGTTGAGTAGACTATAACGGGGCCAACCACATTTGGAGCCAGGTGACGTACAATGATTTTCCACATCGGCAACCCCAGGGCAATGCAGGCTTCGATGAATTCCTGTTTACGCAAGCTCAACACCTGACCACGAACAATCCTCGCCATGGTCAACCACTCGACCGCTCCAATGGCCAGGAACATGAGACGTATGTCACGACCAAAAAACACCATCAATAAAATCACAAATATGGTGAATGGGAGAGCGTAGAGGATGTCTACAAAACGCATCATCACCGCATCCGTTTTACCACCACAATAACCCGAAATGGTTCCGTAAAGGACACCAATGGTCAGGGAGACAGCAGTCGCCACCAAACCAACAGTGAGAGAAATGCGACCTCCGTACAATACACGCGAAAGCAGATCACGCCCCAACTTGTCGGTGCCAAGCCAATGCTCCGCACTTGGTGGGGATTCTCTAAGCTGCAGATTTTGTTCCTGATACCCATATTCCACAAACATGGGACCGAACAGTGAAGTCAACATCATCAGCAGAATAAACACACCGCCAGCTACTGCCATGTGGTTCTTCCTCAGTCGATGCCAGGCATCCTGCCATAAAGAATGCCCCTGCTCTGCCTGTTCCAGCAACGGTGGTTGAATAGATTCGGATTTAATCTCGGGAGATGCCATGTCAGAAACCGTTCCTATTCCAGTTTGAGTTTAGGGTTCAACCATACCTGCACGACATCCACAATCGTGTTGAAAACAACAATCAGAGTCGCGAAAAAAACCACCAAGCCCAGCACCATGGTATAGTCCCGATTAAAGGCACTTGTGACAAAGTCTTTTCCGAGTCCGGGAATATTGAATATGGTTTCAATGACGAACGAGCCGGCAACTAATCCAGCAAAGGCCGGCCCCATGAAGCTCACCACGGGCAGTATCCCTCCTCTCAGGGCGTGTCTTAGAATCACAATTCTCGCCGCGGCACCTTTCGCGCGCGCTGTCCGGATATAATCCTGGGTTAAAACTTCCCTCATTCCACCTCGGGTTAATCTTGCGATGTATGCGGCATAAAAGAAACCAAGGGTTGCAGAGGGAAGGACCTTGTAGGCGGGTCCATCCCAACCAGGATAGGGGAACCATTTTAGTTTGAGAGCGAAAACAAGGACCAACAAAGGTCCCAAAACAAAAGTTGGTAGACAAATACCGACCATCGAGAGACTGGAGGGTACGTAATCCAGCAGCGAGTTAGGTTTCAAAGAAGCTACCACTCCAAGAGTTAATCCAAAGACCAAGGCAATGGACATGGAGTAAATACCCAGTTCCATCGATTTGGGGAATTTAATCTGGATAATCTCATTAACCGTTCGCCCGGGATATTTGAATGAAGGTCCCAGGTCACCTTTGACCAAATTGAGCAAGTATTCCCCATATTGAACCAGGAGAGGTTTATCCAATCCATAGTGAACCTCCAGTGCCTTTTGAACTTCTGGACTCACTGCACGTTCATCCGAAAAAGGCCCCCCAGGAGCAAGTCGCAGCATGAAAAAGGTCAGTGTCGCCACCGCCCATAAAACCGGAATCGTTTGAAGTATGCGCCTGAGGATGAATCGAACCATTTTGTGAGGGGTGACAGGATACTCGAGGGTTTCCGTGATTCAATCAGTTCGACTCTTTAGTGCGATTCTAGATAGAGGTGCTTATATGGGTGATGATCCAGGATGGTCGGGTTCCAATTCTTGACTCCTGGATCGAGGAGATAAACTCGAGTATAGATATAGATAGGGATGATAGGTGCTTCGGCCATCAGGATTTCTTCTGCCTTCTGAAAGTATTCAAGGCGCTGCTCAACATCACCCGTTTTTCCCGCATTAATGATCATTTGATCATACTCGTCCGAAGACCATCCAGTCTGGTTTTGCTGGCTCCAGCTTGTCCACATGTCCATGAAAGAATTCGGATCCACATAATCCCCAATCCATCCGGCACGAGACAAAAAGTAATCTCCGTTACGTTGGGAATCCAAATAAACCTTCCACTCCTGATTGATGAGTTCCACATCGATATTCAAATGCTTCCGCCACATTTCCTGAATGGCAGCCGCTATGGCCCTGTGACTTTCATTGGTATTGAAAATGATGGAGGTCTTCGGAAATCCGTCACCGTTAGGATACCCCGCTTCGGCCAACAGTTTCTTGGCTTGTTCGATGTCTGTGGGTATTCGGGCTCGTGTCGTATATCCTGCCGTGTTGGGAGGTGTAAAGTAATTGGCGGGCATTTGACCACCTCGGGTCACGTTTTTGACGATACTTTCCCGGTCAACGGCCATGGCCAGTGCCCTGCGCACCCGGACATCATCGAAAGGCTTCTTCTGGGTATTGATCCGATAAAAATAAGAACCCAAGTAAGGGTCAATGTGGACAAGTTCGGGGCTCTCTTTTTGATACTGCTCAATTTTAGCAGGAATCATTTCATAAGTATTGTGCGTGCCTCCATTGCGAAAGGCACGATCCTGGGTTTCGATACTTTCAATGGGGTAAAAATGAATTTCTTTGAGTTTGACAGTGTCCGCATCCCAGTAATCGGGATTTTTTTCGGCAATAATGACTTCACTAATTCTCCACTCCTTGAGTCGGAAAGGACCGTTACTCACAAAATTTCCCGGCTTGGTCCATGGATTCCCGCGATCATCAGGCTTGCCGTGCTTTTCAATGGTCGGAAGGTGAACCGGAAACCAAGTGTAGTGATTGAGCAGGGAAAGGAAATATGGGGCAGCATTGTTCAAAGTAATCTCCAGGGTTCTATCGTCTACGGCACGTGCGCCGACCTCTTCGAAATTTTTAATGTCGCCCAGATTGTAGGCTTCAGCATTTTTCATCAGATACAACATGTAAGCGTATTTAGAAGCCAGGCTGGGGGTTAGAATACGCTTGAATGATCGAACGAAATCATGAGCGGTGACCGGATCCCCATTGGTCCACCTCGCATTCTCCCGGATGTGGAAAGTATAGACCGTGCCATCCTCAGATATATCCCAACTCTCAGCCATTCCTGGAACGGGGTGTAAATCAACGGGATCTTCTGCAACGAGACCTTCCGTTAATGCTGAAATGACGCCGTGTTCAGGAACACCTGTGACAATATGAGGATCGATACTTTCGGGCTCGGAACCATTGGAGAGATGAAGGATCTGTTCACGATTTCCTATCTGAACTTTGGTCTCGCTCGGCCCACAACCCGTCGAAATGAACAAAAGGCCGGTGAGGACCGACATTGCAAGAAACTGTATGGATCTTCGCATTCTGGATAACATGATTTAAAGTGTCGTTCAGACCAGATTTCGTCAATCCAGCCCAAATGTCAACACGGTCTTGCGCAACTCCGCCTTTGGTAAAGAATGCTGCAAGTTTTTTCAATCAGACCTGCCGTGCAAATAACCAAGAAAACTCATTCATATCATCATATCCCGATACGATGATTTTAATATTGAAACACCCCTTGAAACCTGATTAGATCCAAACGTAATGGATGGCATGAAAGAGATTCACAAAAGGGTTAAGCATAGAGAAGCGACGCTAAGTAATCTTCTCAAAGAGAGGATCGTGTTCATCGATGGAGCCATGGGAACCATGATCCAAAAGAGGAAACTGACAGAAGAAGATTTCCGTGGGAATCGATTTAAAGAATGGGCCAAGGACCTGAAAGGAAACAATGACCTCTTAAACCTGACTCGACCTGAGGTTATTCGTGACATTCACCTGGAATACCTGCGAGCGGGAGCAGATATCATCGAAACCAACACTTTCAATGCACAAGCTGTTTCACTTGCGGATTACGGGATGGAATCCCTTGCATACGAGCTGGCTCATGCTGGCGCCAAGGTAGCTCGTGAGGCAGCCGACCTCTTCATGGTGGAGCATCCAGAAAGAGTCGCTTTTGTTGCTGGAGCCATTGGGCCAACCACGAAAACGGCTTCTGTGGCAACAGACAATGAAAATCCAGCCGCCAGGGATATCACTTATTCAGAGCTCGTAGATGCTTATTACGAACAGGCAAAAGGATTGGTGGAAGGTGGGGTTGATATCCTGATTGTTGAAACCATCTTTGACACTCTTAACTCTAAGGCCGCCTTTTTTGCCTGTGAAAAGCTCATGGAGGACGTTGGCTTTTCGATTCCTTTGATGGCTTCGGTCACGTTCATACAAAAAGGAAGCAATCGCGGAATGACCGGTCAAACGGTTCAGGCTTTTTGGAATTCCATCAGTCACGTCCCTCTTCTAAGTGTAGGAATGAATTGCGCACTGGGGCCGGATGAAATGCGACCTTTGATAGAAGAATTGGCTGAAATCGCCCCCATTCCCGTCAGTGCTTACCCAAATGCAGGATTGCCTGATCCGCTCCTGCCCACAGGATTTTCCGAAACACCTGAGACATTTGCTCCCAAGGTAAAAGAATGGGCAGAATCGGGCTGGCTGAACCTGTTAGGTGGATGCTGCGGGAGCACGCCTGAGCACATCCAAAAACTGAAAGAATCTGTACAGGCACTACCCCCAAGGAAAGTTCCAACTGTTGATACCAAGATGCGGTTGAGTGGGTTGGAACCTCTGACGGTAAGTCCCGAATCCAACTTCATCAATGTCGGAGAGCGCACCAATGTCGCGGGTTCACCGAGATTCTCGAAAATGATCCGTGAGGGAAGATTCGAAGACGCCCTTTCGGTCGCACGACAGCAGGTCGAGAATGGTGCACAAATCATCGACGTCAACATGGACGAGGGAATGCTGGATTCCGAAGAGGCGATGAAAACTTTTTTGAACCTCATCGCTGCCGAATCAGATATTGCTCGCGTCCCCATCATGATCGACAGCTCCAAGTGGTCCGTTCTCGAAACCGGCCTTCAGTGCGTTCAAGGTAAAAGTATCGTCAATTCCATTAGCCTCAAGGAAGGCGAAGAACAATTCCTGGAGCAGGCTGCACTGATTCGTCGTTATGGTGCCGCAGTGGTCGTGATGGCATTTGACGAAACAGGGCAGGCAGATTCCTTTGAACGCAAAATCGAAGTTTGTGAACGGTCCTACAAACTGTTGACCGAGAAAGTTGGATTCCCTCCCGAAGATATCATTTTTGACCCAAATGTCCTGACGGTTGCCACTGGAATGGACGAACACAATGACTACGCAGTCGCATTCATTGAAGCCACTCGATGGATCAAGCAAAACCTGCCAGGGGCAAAGGTCAGCGGAGGTATCAGTAACGTTTCCTTTTCTTTTCGCGGAAATAACCCGGTGAGAGAAGCCATGCATGCGGCATTCCTTTACCATGGAATCCAGGCGGGTTTGGACATGGGGATCGTCAATGCGGGACAACTTGCCGTGTATGAGGAAATCCCCAAGGATCTTCTGCAGCATGTAGAAGACGTGTTACTCAATCGACGCCCGGATGCCACAGAACGTCTGATCAGTTTTGCGCAAACCGTCAAAGGGGAAGAAAAATCCCAAGCCGAAAAAGCAGCGTGGCGGGATGATTCCGTTGAAAAAAGACTGGCCCATGCCTTGGTGAAAGGATTGGTCGAGTATATCGACCAGGATACTGCTGAGGCACTGGAAAAATATGGAAAACCCCTTTCCGTCATAGAGGGTCCCTTGATGGATGGCATGAACATTGTGGGCGATTTGTTTGGCGAAGGAAAAATGTTTCTCCCTCAAGTCGTCAAAAGTGCCCGTGTCATGAAAAAAGCAGTTGCCTATCTGCTTCCGTTCCTGGAAGCAGAGAAAGCCAAAAGCCCACAGAAAGAAGCCGGACGCGTGTTGATGGCGACTGTGAAAGGGGATGTTCATGACATTGGTAAGAACATTGTGGGAGTGGTCCTGAACTGCAATGGATACGTCGTCGAAGACATGGGTGTCATGGTCCCCGCCGATCAAATTCTGGCAAAGGCAAAAGAGTTTAAGGCGGATATGATCGGCCTCAGTGGTTTGATCACACCTTCTCTGGATGAAATGGTGCACGTTGCCAAGGAAATGGAACGCACACAATCTAAGCTGCCCCTGCTTATCGGGGGAGCCACCACCAGCAAAGCGCATACTGCCGTCAAGATTGCTCCTAATTATTCCAACCCGGTGGTTCACGTCCTCGACGCCTCCAAGGCAGTGGGAGTGGTGCGCGACCTGGTGGACGAAAAGCGACGTTCAGGTTTTCTGGAGAAGAACAAACAAGATCAGGAAGCTCTGAGAGAATCTCATGCACAACGAGGCAGCAAACCTCTTAAATCCATTGAGGAAGCAAGAAAGAATGCCACCCCAATCGATTGGTCCAGTCACTCTCCGTACAAACCGGACTTCATAGGGGCAAGGACCATCAATGCCTTGCCATTGGAAGAATTGGTTCCATTCATTGACTGGTCTCCTTTTTTTCATGCCTGGGAGATGCGTGGTCGCTATCCTGCGATATTGGACGACGCCATCGTTGGTTCAAAAGCGCGAGAACTTTTCGAGGATGCTCACAAACACCTCAAAGACATCATCCTCAATCGTCGATTCACCGCCAAAGCAGTGTATGGATTCTTTCCCGCCGTTTCGAGAGGGGATGACATCGTGGTTTATCAGGATGCAGATCGCTCCAGGGAACTGACCACATTGCATACTTTGAGACAACAGATCCATAAACCGGAAAATCAGTTTAACCACGCACTTTCTGATTTCATTGCACCTGAAAGCTCCGGGGTAGAGGATTACATTGGCATGTTTGCGGTCACGACGGGTCATGGAGCAGACGAATGGGCGGATCACTTCCTGAAGGACCATGATGATTACTCTTCCATCATGGTGAAGGCACTGGCCGACAGATTGGCGGAGGCATTTGCTGAATTCCTTCACAAAAAGGTTCGATCCGAATGGGGTTATGGTAAAGACGAAGAGCTGGATAATGAGGCTTTGATACGAGAAAAGTATCAGGGAATTCGACCAGCACCTGGATACCCAGCCTGCCCCGATCACACTGAAAAGCGCCTGCTGTGGGAGATACTGGATGTTGAGAATCAGACTGGCATCAAGTTGACTGAAAGCTGCGCAATGTGGCCTGCAGCCAGTGTCAGCGGTCTATATTTTTCACATCCACAGTCGAAATATTTTGCGGTTGGAAAAATCAACAAGGATCAAATTGAAGACTATGCTCTCAGAAAGGGATCTTCGGTGGAAGAAACTGAAAAGTGGCTTTCTCCCTGGCTGAATTATTGATTGCAATAAATTCATTGATTGGGCTAAGTCATGGTCATGTCCATGATTTCCAAACTCAGTCGTAAAGCCAAATTGGCTACCCTTTTGGGTGTTATCGTCTCTCTAACTACAGCGCAATCCGAAGAATGGGAGGTGCTATTTGACGGAAAAGACACCTCTTCGTTCAGGGGGTATCAGATGGATACCTTTCCCGGGGATGGTTGGACCGTTAAAGACGGCACTTTAAGGACCATCGCAGAGGGCAAAGTAGTTGACATCATCACCAAGAAAGAATACAGAAACTTTGAGCTTTCATTTCAATGGAAAGTAACCCCGGGCGCCAACAGCGGTGTCATGTATCGAGTCGATGAATCCAAAGACCGCCCTTGGCACACAGGACCGGAATACCAAATTTTAGATGATTCGAAACATGCGGACGGTAAAAGCCCCCTGACCTCTGCCGGTTCTCTTTACGCACTCATTTCGGCTCAGAATAAAAAACTGGAACCTGTAGGGGATTACAACCACTCACGAATCATACTGGCAGGAAATTCGCTGGAGCACTGGCTCAATGGGGTAAAGGTTGTTGCCTGCAACCTGGATTCATATGGCGTGAACACCTTGATTTCAAAAAGCAAATTTTCACCTCACAAGGAATTCATGAAGAAAAGCACCGGACATATTGTGTTCCAACATCATCATGATGAAGTCTGGTTTAAAAACATAAAGGTCAGAGAACTGCCCGAACCTGTCACATTACCCAAGGCAAAAAAAGTAAACGCACTGAGCAAGTCCCAACGCAATGACGGTTGGCGTAATTTATTCAATGGCAAGCACACTCAACAATGGCGCGGATTCAAAAAGGAATCTTTTCCAGATAAAGGTTGGGTCATTGAAAATGATTGCATCAAACACATCAGTAAAGGTGGCGGGGGCGACATCATCACCAAGCAAAAATATGGTCAGTTTGATTTCCAGTGGGAATGGAAAGTTGCACCCGGTGCGAATAGTGGCGTGAAATACTTTATCATGGAGGAACGCGGAGGTGCCATCGGACATGAATATCAGGTTATCGACGACTCCAAGCATCCGGATGCACTTCGTGGACCTAAATGGCAAACAGCAGCGTTTTATGATGTTTTCCCTGCAAGCAACCGGGTACTTCAACCCGTTGGCTCATTCAATCAAAGCAGAGTATTGATCCAGGACCAAAACGCCGAGCATTGGCTTAATGGGATCATGGTATTGAGTTACACCTTGGGTAGCGAGAAGGTTTTGGAAGCTGTTGCCAAGAGTAAATTTAAAAGAGTGGATCGCTTTGGCTATCGTCATCAAGGTCATATTCTGCTTCAAGACCACAGTGATGAAGTCCATTACCGCAACCTCAAAATCAAAAGATTGGGAAAAGGTAGGAAGAAGAAATAACCGACAGGAATTTTCTTTGTTCGCAACGAAAAAGAATGCGTCTCAACCTAAAACAGTTGGCGGAAGTGAATCCCCAGTGCGAATACTTCCCATCTGGATTCGACAATGCTGCTTGGCAAGCCTACCGATCCGAGGTCAAGAGCTTCGCCACGAAGCTCACTGAAGAGTTTTCTGCAGACTTCAGTATTTCCGGAGAGTTCCACATTCAAGACGCAACTTATGGAGCGGAGATTTACCTTCCAGACAGCCTTATCGTCGGCGCAGGCAAGGTGATTCCTTGTATCCGAATCAGCAACCACCGGAAGCTATTCGTGGTGACCGTTGCTCGAAGGGTATCCCAGGACACAGAAGCGAGAATTGAGGAGGTTGCCGAGAGATTGGGTTTCACCTACACCCCGGAGGCGATCTTCGGGGATCCATTCGATACTCGGGAGCGATCCAATGAAGATCTTTTCAACCAGCTTTTCGACTACGTGTAGACCCAACAAACGCGAACAAGCCACAGCGCCCAATCGCCTGCCCCTCTATGAGTTGAATTTTTCATGATTACTTCACCACTTAATGCAGGCTGCCGGCAGACGGTCGGTCTGCTATGAGGTTAAATTTTCTGCTTGATGAATAACAACTAGGAAGAAAAACCGCGTTGATTCAGATGGGGAGGGAGATCCTGAAGAGGGCCCCCTTCCCTTCCTGATTCACTGCCTGAATTTCTCCATGATGGTCATGGATGATTTTTTGGCAAATGGACAATCCCAAGCCGGTGCCCTGTTTTTTGCCATGAGTTGCAAAAGCTTCAAAAAGCCGGCTGGCAATATCAGGGTGTATCCCAGGGCCGGTATCCTCGATGTCAGTTTCAAGCCTGTCTTCGACCTGTCGGATACGAAAATAAACAACGCCGCCATCAGGCATCGCATCCGCCGCATTGGCGACCAGATTGTGAAAAACATGCTTCAATCGTCTCGGATCAAAACTCAATTCGACTTGCGGCAGTTCTGAATCAAGCTGAAGTTGCACACCACGACTCGAAGTTTCTTCGCCCATTTCCTCGATAATCGTTCGGATAAAGTCAGCATAATTGGATGGGGACAGTACGATTTCAGCACGATCGCCTCGGGTAAACTCAAGCAGTTCATTGATCATACCACTGAGGCGATCTACCTGCTGTGCTATACGATCATGCGTTCTTTTACGCATATCCTGATTCACAGAAGCTTGAATCGAAAATTCCGAAGCCAGGCGGATCACATTAAGTGGGTTTTTAAAATCATGAACGATAGATCTGGCAAACCGTCCGACGAGAGAGAGCCGCTCAGCTTGAAGCAGTTCTTCAACATATTTATGATTGAATTCCCGCAATCTGGCACTGGTTTCGTTGAAGAGTCGCAGTGCAAATTCAGAAGATTCATGGAATATATCCAAAATTATTTGGCGGGGAATAAAAACCACCTCGGTCATTCCTATGGCTGTCACGGAAGCTGATCGCGGTCCCTGATCCAAAACGGCCATCTCACCAAAAAAATCTCCCTTCTCCAATCGCGCGAGCTGACACAACTGTTGATTAGGCATGCGAACGGAGATGTAGACCGCTCCTTCGGAAATCAGATAAATTCCATCCCCTGGATCACCCTCCTTGAATATGATCTGATCCGACTCATAGGTCTTCGGCTGGCAGCTTCGAAGCAAACCTTCCAATTGAGATTCGTTTAATTCAGCAAATAACCGAACTAATTTTAAATTCATCGCCATGGGAGCAGTTTCAACCTGAATTCAGTTGCAAGAAGGATATTGTAACCCAACAACGAGCCAACTTTAATAAACCACCTTGTTTTTGCTGAGCCACCTGCAAGAGGGGTTCGAAATTGGTTTCAATGGTGATGAGATCCTGTACTAACTTCATGGCCTGTAGATTGAGATCGTAAATCGAAAAGAGAATGACTTCATTCAACCCCATTCTGGATCGATCAAGCAAGATTATTCGCCCCGGTCGCTGGACCAATCAAAGACAACCACAATAATAATCAGTGGAAGGAGCAGCTAAAAAATTTTCAATGTTGCCTATATGGTTCAGTCGTGAAAGCATCTGAAAATGGAAACTTCAAAAGCATGGCTGCTTGCCGGCATACCTACTGTCCATAAAAACCTCTATCACCGAATTCAATTTTCAGTTGGTGATCCAGCAGCCTGGATTTGCCACGAAAGAGCAGACAAAACTTTGGGCTCTCTCTTGATTTGCCGTGACATCGAAATGGGGCGAGCCCGCCAGAAAGCAAGTGTTGAGGAAGTGTTCTGCCCTGCTGATTTTACTCCTGAAAAAGGACTTTCAGGAGATAGAGAGACAGCAACCGCACAGTCTGTAGTCGAATGTCTGCGGCGCATGGGTATGAGTGCCGTAATTTCCGACAGGTCGTTATCACTGATTTATATTGAGGAATTAAAAAAGGCGAACATCGAGATTATTTATTCTCCGGAAATGGGGGTCATGGAACGCCGTTCAAAGACAGAAACCGAATTAGAGGCCCTCAGGCACGCGCAAGCCACCACGGAAAAAGTCATGCTCAAAGCCTGTAAATGTGTCTGTCAAGCCAAGGCCCAAAAGGATGGCAAGCTTGAATTGGACGGAGTCCTTCTGACCTCTGAATCCCTCAGGACAAGGATAGATCACTGGTTGTTGGATGAGGGATTCAGTAACCCCGGAAGCATTGTGGCATGCGGACCGCAAGGTGCTGATTGCCATGAATACGGCTCCGGCCCCCTAATGACTGAATCACCGATTATTATCGATATTTTTCCGTGCAGCAAATCCACGTTATACAATGGAGATTGTACCCGAACGGCAGTCAATGGAACGATCCCAATCGAAATTGAGAAAGCATACCAGACTGTGGTTAAAGCGAAATTCGCGGCGATGAAGATCACTAGATCCGGGGTAACAGGAGAATCAGTTCACAAGGAGACGATCAGGGTCATTCAGGGTCATGGTTATGAGACCGGCTTGCCCGATGCGGACAGTCCTCATACTCGATGTGCCATGGTGCATGGAACGGGCCATGGTGTCGGACTCGAAGTGCACGAACCGCCACTGCTGGATTTCAAAGGCCCCGCACTTGTTGTCGGAGATGTACTAACCATCGAACCGGGACTCTACTGCCCTGCTTGGGGTGGCGTGCGCAGTGAGGACATGGTGGCTGTCAGAGATCAAGATTGCGAAAACTTTAATAGTCTACCAGACCAGTTGCACTGGTGAACCAAACTGGCTACCACGCCCTTGAATAGTTGATCCGCAGCCACTCGATATTCACGCAAAGCGGTTAATTCTCTCTCGGGTTTTCGGAGTCATTCCATTCTACAATTCGGTAAAAAACGGAATCTTCTTCAGAGGCTTTGACGGAATGGAAGTTAATAACCGAGCGATCGATGGGACCAGCGATCGTCTCCCACTGGGGATTGGTCAATGAAGAAGAGCTTTGAATCAGCACCTTCTCGGCACTACCCGACCAGTTTAAAAATACGTCCTCATTCTGACGCGCGATATTCACCAAGTGCAAGTCCTGGGGCAAACGATTCCATGGCAAATGGACATGCAGGAAGTAAACCTGTTCGACAATCTCTCCGTCTGAAGTAGCACCTCTTATCACAACATGGGACCCAAATGCATCCTCAGGCACTTCCCAAACAACTTCATTGTTTTCATCTACCTGCATGCCGTCCGGCCCAAACACGACAAGGAAATCATTCTCTTCATCAGGGGCCAACAGCTGGGGTTTGTAACGGTAAGTTTCAAATTCGGAAGTATAGAGTGGAGGCACACTGATAAAGGTGTAAGGATTGGACTCCAGACCATTCAAGTTAAATGAATCCAGAACAGTGATTGTAAACTCTTGATATGCGGTGATCCATCTTTCTGCATCAGGATCTGAAGTGGGATAGGGATTTAGTTTACTTAGACTGACCATGACCTGATGTTCACCGATCTGGTTTTCACCGGGCACCCAAAGGAGCAAGCCACTGGGATCAAGGGTCATCCCTTCGGGGCCCATAAGTAGTGACCATCTCAATGCAGGTGCCAGATTGGAATCATCCAGTTCACCTCCTTCAAATTCAGCAGGCAGGTCGCTTAAATGCAGATCTTCATCCCCATCAAAACCGAGCAGGAAGTAGGCATATTGCTGTTCTGCAGTAGCATCCGTATCGGGTGTAGAGATGATGACCGGGGGCGTTAAACCAGGTCCTCTGGTCGGAACAACACGGTGAATGTCATATGGTAATGAGGACAAACCCTCCACATTGGATGCGATCACCGAAACCAAATACGGAGTACCATTGGACAGTCCTTCGAGTGTGTAAGTCGTGGTGTCCCTTCCGACAGGAATGCTTTGATCCAGATCATCGGAATCGAGATTTTCAGAATATACTATGCTGTAGTGGTCTATATCATCGGATTCACTTGGAAGCCACTCCAGAGAAATCGAACCATCTCCAGGGGCACTGGCAACGTACAATACAGGTTCGGGCGCATCAGGGTTTTCAAATTCAATCTGATAATCTGAATAGGAGTAATACGGCTCATTATTGCCGTCATCCACTTTCATCATGATGTAGTATGAACCGGGAGGGGCATCTATGAATTCCAAATCAAATATTTCAT
Source organism: uncultured Verrucomicrobiota bacterium (assembly GCA_964342825.1). Taxonomy (GTDB): domain Bacteria; phylum Verrucomicrobiota; class Verrucomicrobiia; order Limisphaerales; family AAA164-E04; genus AAA164-E04. The sequence continues at coordinate 3,318 of CAYFHO010000051.1, read as the reverse complement.
ATCCGATATCATCCTCAGAAGTGGATTCCTCGATAATGTCAGATGAAAGAAGAATGCCACCTCCGGTTGTCTCATCTGGTTGAAGGAAAAAAGATATTTCAGTCGGAGTTTCAATATCGGCAGCAAACCAGAATAGATCGACAATTCCATCTTCAGTCGGACCCTCCATCAAGACGATCTCACCGAAAGGAGGTGTCGTTTCCCCTAAAACATCCATGCTGAAATCCCCCAATAATTCAGGGTTGTCAATCACCACTCGATATTCACCTGGGTTTGGATTCTGGAGCACAATAACAACCTCCCGGGCCTCCGAATTGGCTCGACTGTATCCCGCTGCATTTTCATATCCAAAGGGCAATGCGCCCATGTCGGTGGTTAGTATGGTACCACTAGGCAGTGTCAGTTGAAAGGAAGGTGATTCCACTTCTTCTGCGGTATATGTCAGCCGGAATATGGCACCGGGTGTTCCTTCAGGAACAACAGTTACCGATTCAGGGTTCCCGCTGGATCCAATTTCAAAACTCCTTCCGCCGAATCCTGTCGAACTGCGATCAAGTCGATCCCAGTTGGTCATTAAAGTGATTTGTCCATTGCCATCAGGACTGGGGATGCGAGGACGAAATCCCTGATCCCATGGATCTCTGACTTCTGCTGATTTTTTAGAAAAGGCAAGGTTTCTTGTCGTCCAACTGTAAGAATAACCAAAACTGGACCTTACTTCAGGAATGGCAGGAATCCAGACCCTGGGCACCCAGAGGTCCACGCAGCAGAGATTGACATTCCAGCACCTGTGCTGCCAGGGCCAAGGAGCGCAAGCACGCCCCGTGTAACCGACGCGTTTGTTGTATCCACCTGTCCAATAGCCCGCGGAACCACGGGAAACGACCACGGACACAGTTCCTCGAATTCCGTTGTGATCCAACGCTGCCGTCGTGTTGGCAAAGGTCAGGCCACCCAAACCCCATCCTACGTAGTTGGGAACCTTCAAATTACCAGTCGCGCTTCCAGAAATACCTGTTCCATTGATATTCAATTGTGTGTCCGCTACGAGGGCTCCAGCGAAATTGAGTTTTGTTGTCACCTGGGCACTATTTTGATTCACGGTTAATCCTGCATCAGCGACCGGGATGTTATAAATCTTTCCCTGACCCGAGAGGGAAAAGGTTCTGTTGTTGGAGAATTTCCCATTGGCATCCAAGGTGACCGGAAAAATATCTGCGGCATGGTTAATGGTAATGGGGCAGCCGGCATTCAAAACCATGCGACCTTCTATTTCCCAAATCCCATTGGGATTAGTTAAATTCCGCACCGTAGCCTGAATGAGATCCAGGAACGCAGGCCCCACAGGTTTTCTTAAGTTACTTCCTCCCACGGTCAATGTATCAAGCTGGCCGTTGCGGAATTTGATAAAACCACCCACGAATGGATAGGTGTTTTCACCCGGAGAACAAATGTCAGGTTTTCCATTTCCAATGGATACTTCCACGCTACCCCCTACCTCCTGTGTATCCGCGTTGAATTGAAGTGCGAGATTGGCCAGGCGAAGCGTTTTCCCAGCTTTTAGTTCCTTAATGAAAATATTCCCCCCCACAACACTGATTTTCCCAGTGGCATCCATTTCCAAGGTAACCGATTGCTGAATGGGATTATTGAAATCGTCTGTGAAGAGTGGAAATGGAAGACCAAAGGTCGCGGTCATCCTCATTTTTCCCGTTGCAGGAATCCATTCCGCCGTCGAAAGCGGAAAAGTGAAACCAAGCCAGTTCAACTCACCTGACGCAGCCTTCAACGGTGGACCTGGATCTGCAGCTCTCAAGACCAGGGAAGCTCCGCCGGGTAAACCGGAAACAACGAGCTGACCTCCGGCGGCTGGCGTAGCACTACCCAGTTGAGCTACGTTGACCACGGATTGCACGTTATTGGTGGCTGGAGGTGTGATGGGATTGGATGCGGGCCCTGTGAAAGTGCCTGCCTTGCCAATGGACAATCCAGAGAACAATCCATACCCCCCTGCAGCCTGTGTGTTATCAGTATATCGTAGATGCAATCTTCCGTTGGCATCCGAATAGACTCCTCTCAAGACGGTAAAATTCTGTCCCTGGACCCAAGCTGCTCCCGGAGCGTAAGCAGGATCCCCCCCCACCCCTCTGCCATTATACGCTGCCCTTGCTGTTTGACCACCGGCGGAAACCTGAATCCCTTCTGGTCCGGCATAAACAACCACGTCGAAGGCCGAATTTGGCGGCAGCCCCGTGAAGGCTGCGTTGGCAGTCCCTCCTGCATCCCGATAAAGATAATCCCCCAGCAAGGGATGTGTGGTCCAGGATGTGGACTCACGCCCGTTGGCTCCCCACATATCAATGCTGACAGGAGTGATGTTTCCAAAAGAGTCTTTAAGATTGCGGGCACTATCTGCAGAAATATGATTCCACTGAGAAGTTCCACCAGAGTATGCGGAACTTCCGGTGTAAGCAGCCGAACTGCCGCTTGATTGTATATCGATATGAATGGGAACTGATAAATCGAGTACTTCTTCCAGAGTAAATCCCGCCATGTTCCCATGGGGAGCAGTAGTCAATGGGGAGTCCTTGTAATACAGGACAATCTGCCCCTGAGCGTCGGGTGCAATCTGATTGAATACCACCACATTTTTTCCCCTGACAAAGGAAGCACCGGGCACATAGGCAGGATCTCTGTTGACTCCCTGTAAGTCGTAAACTCCATGCAAAATCTGACCTCCTACTCGGAACTGACCACCTTCCACACCGGTGTAGACGTGTAAGTTATAGCGTTTCGAACTTGTCAGTCCTCTGATAATTGCTTGAGCTTCTGCGCCACCGTCTCGAAACAAAAAATCTTCCAGCAAATCATGAGAAGTCCAATCCGTCTTCCATCGGCCATTGGCATGTTGTAAGGTCAACCCAACCGCGGTGGGAGATCCTGCAGCATTCACCAAGGATGAAACCTGTTCTGAGCTCACATGATTCCACTTTGGATTGGTCTGGCCTGGGCTATTTTTGCCAGAGTACGCATCGGCCGCGTCCGTTTGAATATCAACGTTGATCGTTTGCTGCGACCACACTGAAACTGGAGTTACTAGCCAGGCAATACAGACCGCGAGGACGGCTAAGTAAAATCTGGAACAAAGCGAGTGGAAATATGGACGATTCATCGGGTGCATAGGTAGATCTGATTGCAAAATAATCAAGCCAGCCAAATGAATGGGGGTATTCAACCATTCACAAACAGGCTGACTATTGATACCGGGCCGATGTCTTTCTTACAAGCAATCTTTGACTGACAGCACCTCTGCCATCA
>CAYFHO010000050.1:0-41861 GCA_964342825.1 uncultured Verrucomicrobiota bacterium | reverse complement strand
AAGTGGCTGCATTTGATTCGCCCCTAGGTGGCTGTATTTGACCGCCCGCTGACAGCCATTGACGCGCATTTGGATTGATTCGATCCCAGATATACTGACCGATATTCTTCGAACTGTTCCAGGGTTTGGGAGCGGGAAGTGGCCAGTCAAGGTCAAGGGAGTTTGGATAATTCAAGGGGGTTTTGGAAAGCCAGTCAGGTGTCGATCGTCCCACCGTATTGATCAAAGTTTTGACATCTGATGGGGTTCTTTCAACGTGGGCCGTGTTTTCCGAATCTGAACGGTCACTCCGAGGCGTGCTTCTTGGGGTGACAACGTAATCTTTACCATTCCAATTCACTCGATGAATGCTGTCATAGGGATAAGTTCCGGTGCGCTTATTGCCTGCAATGACCGATTCGAAAAGGACTCTTCGGTTTTGTTTGTCGATGGAGATGACCTTCCCTTCCAGTTTGGCTCCACTCATGAATTCAATGGAGTCAGCAAACAGGGCTGAATGGGCTATACAGAAGGTCATCAACCCGAGGAAGAGTCTGCACCATAATCGCTCAACATTGCTTACATGTCGCATGGAAATCCTTCTGTTTTCAGAGTTGCGCCATTTTTCAAAACAAAGAATGCGTCGATGGAGTCAGTTCCTTGGATCAATTCCATCCCTTGATCCGGTCCAAGAACGAAAGCCGCTGTGGATAGCGCGTCTGCATCAATCCCTTCCGGAGCAAGCACCGAGACGCTGGCCAGTTGCTGTGGTGATTTTCCTGTCTGCGGGTCAAACAGGTGGTGGTGACGGTAGTCACTTGTGAAATGAGTGGCATAATCTCCGGAGGTGGCCAGGCATCTTCCCTGCACCTTTGCAACCGCCGAAAAAGCATCGGCATGTCTGGGATTTTGGATTCCCACCGACCAGGAACTGCCTTTTGGATTTTGGCCCATGGTTGAAATTTCTCCGCAATCGATCAAGGCATGCCTGATTCCGGATTCTTCCAGTGTGCGCCTGAAGCAATCCGTGGCATATCCCTGTGCGATCCCATTCAAAGTGATGGCGCTTCCTTCACCCTTCAGCTCGATCCCCCGGAGCCCCAGTTTTAGTTGACGCCAATTTACCTTCTTTTGTACCTCCGAGATTTCCTCCGGACTGGGCAAAGTTCCCGCTTTGTCAGCTTCCTGATATAATCTCCATAACGGTTGAACCGTGATATCAAATGCTCCATCTGACAATCTGGACCAGTGCAAGGATCGTGTCAGGACTTGAACGAAATGCGGGTCAGGATTCTTGATGACTTTCAGGTGGTTGAGTTCATTGACCTGACTGCCTTGCTGGTAAAGGCTCAGCACCGATTCTACATGATGGAGTTTTTGAAAAGCAGCATCCAAGGCCGATTGGGCTGCATCGATATCTGGATGGAGTAACTTGACCGAAACCTTTGTTCCCAATGCTCGTGAAGTCCTGGTGATTAGTTGAAGTGATTCAGCGCTGCATAGAGTATAAAAATTCTGATGAAATAAGGCCGCAGCAAAAATTCCAGTGCCGGTCTGTAACATTTTTCGCCTGGAAACAGGTGCCTGCACAAAACGAGAATGGAGATTCTCCTTCAGTGGTTTAGTCATGCCTAAGAGCTAACACGACAATAAACCCCCGGTCAATCGACAAGAGGATGGCAAAGGTATGGTAAATACGGCAGGCAGTAGTTGGAAAATGGCATTTGCTTGAGATTTGATCTTTTGGTGGGTGCCTATTCGTTTTTTGATCAGCTTCTTCGATTTCAAATTGGTTCAGACTAGACAGTAAAGCTATTCAACAACGCGCATTAATCTTTCCCCTGGCTCAATGACTAATTTAGGACCCAAAATTGGGCGGTCGGGTTTTATTTTCGTAAAAGCATCCATGAATTCTTTGTCGTCGATTCCAAACAGATCTTTAAATCTATCACGAATACTTTTCTTCTTAAATTCTGTCATGAAAGCGACTCTCTCTCTGGCATCTGGTCCTGCGGCGGGGCCACTTTCCCGTTCCGCGTAATACAGATTTCGATGCCATTCAACTGCCGTATCATGGAGAAGAACGGTGTTTTCTAAATTTGAATCAACATTCCATTGATCTAATAAAGTTTGTGATTGTCGAAATGCTGGCATTTGCCGTTGAGGTGATTTGTAGTAGTGTTTGGCTCTTAGGTGCTCCATGACCTTCTCCCGATATCCGGGTTCCTCCAACTGGTCAGGATCATAATACTCGTCGGTCCATTCAAATCCATCTTCCAATGGTTCAATTGGATTGGCTACAACTCCCTTTGCCTTTTCTAAACTGGATGGGTTAGGATTTCTTTCTAAATTCGAGTGATCCTTCTTAACTTGATTTTGGGTGTTTACCGACTCACTTTCGGTTGAGAGTTTCTCATCATGGTCCAACGGCTGTATAGAAGATTTATAGTTCTGTTTTTCCTTTACCAATTTGATTTCTTGATAGTTGTTCACTAATTTCCACCCCATGATCGACAGAATGAAAAGTAGTGCAACAATGACGGGTGTTTTATTACTCATCTAATTAGCAAGGGTTCATTAATTTCGAGACGTGTATCGGGTGTTCCAAATCCCTCATTTGGGGGAATTCTCATATAGGATTCTAAAAAATCAGGGCTATTAATCTGGTAGTTAAGAGTAACAATGTTTATGACGTGGCGTTGTAACTCATCGTATTGCTTTGTGATTGATTTTTTTAGGTGTGGGTCGATGAGTGCTGGATCTGCGTTTAGAGGCTTTCGGAGCATTTCTAGCATCCGTAAATTAGTGAATAATTTTATGCAAATGATCGGATCATTTTCAAAACCATAATCGGCAAGTAAGTTATGGAGCTCCAAAAATTCTGGGCTAAATCTTACTTCAGAAGTGTAAAAATTCCTCAACATTACATGTTTTTTTAATGCTTTTTGGTAAGTTTCATCTATTTCTCGGTCAGGGTCGTAAACCTCCCCAGACCATGTGGGTTGGAAGGGGAAATCTTTCGGTTGCCGTAAACTTTCTTTAATTGTTTTTAAGAAAGCATTCGCTTTATTTGTCGTTTCAATATCGACAAGCTGATTATCACTTTGAACTTTCCTTGGAGCAGTTTTTTGCTCCAAGTTTTGTTCCAATTCATTCTTGATTTTAGATTGAAACATTAACACCAGGCCTATTCCAATGATCAACGCAACACATAGTCCAATGACCAGATTTTTTTGTTTGTTCATGGTTGCAGGTTGCATAGTGAGCGCTGAGAATTAATCATGGACACTGGGTGTTGTTGTTTCCTTGATCATCTTCTCCCTGGACCCATAATTCGGGGACATGATCGCAATCAAGTCTCGCATTCGTTCTTGTGATGAGGTTGAAATTATTCGATACGCCCAACTTTGAAGGTATTGTAATGTCCATGTGGCCAGTATAATACCCAGGTGAGAAGTTGTAGTTGACGCCATTTATTCGGATTGCTGGCACATTTTTTGGGTTTGATTTCTTGAAAAATATCAACTTCATTCCACACCATGATCGAGAATATGAATATGAGTGCAACGGTGACACGAGGTTTACTTTTAATTGATCAGTAACGGTTCAAACGGCTCAATGCGAGTGTCGGGAACCCCAAAACTATCTTTTGGTTTGATCATCTTTAACTTTTCCAGAAATTCTGTGCTTTCAATGCTAAAGGTATTTTTTATCCAAACTGCAAAAGCAGCAGTTCTTCGGTCTTTTATTTTTTGTAATCCGATTGTCGTTTGTGGTGGTGTTAATTTTGGGTCAGTATCTAGTGATTCATCCACAGATTCGAGCATTCTAAGAGCATCAAATAATTGGATGCATTGTATGGGGTCTGGATCGATTCCCCAGAACGTTAATGTTTTATGCATTTCCAAAAATTCTGGGCTAAGCCTTACTTCAGAAGTGTAAAAATTCCTCAACATTACATGTGTTTGTAATGCTTTTTGGTAATTTTCATCTACTTCTTGCTCAGGGTCGTAAACCTCCCCAGACCATGTGGGTTGGAAGGGGAAATCTTTCGCTTGACGTAAACTTTCTTTAATTGTTTTTAAGAAAGCATTCGCTTTATTTGTCGTTTCAATATCGACAAGCTGATTATCACTTTGAACTTTCCTTGGAGCAGTTTTTTGCTCCAAGTTTTGTTCCAATTCATTCTTGATTTTAGATTGAAACATTAACACCAGGCCTATTCCAATGATCAACGCAACACATAGTCCAATGACCAGATTTTTTTGTTTGTTCATGGTTGCAGGTTGCATAGTGAGCGCTGAGAATTAATCATGGACACTGGGTGTTGTTGTTTCCTTGATCATCTTCTCCCGGGACCCATAATTCGGGGACATGATCGCAATCAAGTCTCGTATTCGTTCTTGTGATGAGATTGAAATTATTCGATACACCCAACTTTGAAGGTATTGCAATGTCCATGTGACCTGTATAATACCCAGGTGAGAAGTTGTGGTTGTTGCCATTGATTTCCACTGCTGGCATGCGTTTTAGACGAGCGTAAACTCTAACTGATGCGGGGAATTCCAATTGTTTACTGGCAAATTTAGCTTCTTTGTAATAAGTGTTTCTTAGTCTGTGTTGGATTTGCATGGCCCAGGCTTCAATCCTTTGATACTTGTTGCCGTCTTTGAAATAGGATCTCCAGTAACGTCTTGCTTCTTCGTAATCTGAAAAAGGCGTCCTTGATTCTGGGAAGGTAGTTTTGCGACCAGTTTCTCTTTCGATTTCGATATCCTCTGTTAAATAGTTTGCCCTGGTGGGTGAAATCCAATCAATTCTGCGAAATGTTTGATAATCCTTATCTTCATACAAATGGGATCTTCCTTCGCTCCAAAAAGCCCTTTCCAGCTGAAAACTGGCATTCGAATAATCTGTAAGATAATTGACTGCCAAATTAATCCCTGTGCCCACTAGTTCCATAATGAAATCTGCCCCCAGCTTTTTTATTTGCCCAGCAGGTAATTTCACATTTGGTAATGGATCAACTGGTTGGGCTGCTCGTGAGATGTTGGAAACGTTGATGATTAAAAGCGCGACGAGTAATTTGAGTTTCATGGTTTGAAGTATGTTTATCCGTTTGAATTTCATTAGTCCTTCCAACAACTAGGGCGCTATTTGAGCTTGTAGCTCTAGTTGGGGAATAATGAAATATTGTGGTTAATAGTTGGGTAAATACTTTAGAAAATCAATACAAAAATTAAGAAAAAAATATGTAACAAGTTAAAAACTAAATAGTAGAGAATATTTTGTAATGACGTGTCGCGTTTTTGTGATATATGTCGTAAAAATACTTTCTTTTCTCCATATTTAATTTCCTAAATCGTGCAAACAAGCTTGTCGGGGCTAAACTTCTACCAGGGAAACATGGGGCTAAACGTGTCAGGAAAGTTACGTGTCAGCTTCTCTAGGATGGATTTTTCCTGAATTCGACACATTTCGCTTTGTGCCAGTTATGGGCATTGCATTGCCTTCTTGCTTCCCATTATGGTGTCGTCATGAAGTCTGATGTCCGTTTTTTATTGCTGAGTTTCCTTCTTATCCTTGGAGGTTTGGACGGTTGGTCTGATGAGGGTTTCAAGCCAGATCATGTGGCCTTGACCTATCAGGACACTGCTGAAGGATTGATTCGGAAGGCAATGGACAGTTCCCATGGGTTTGATCGGCTAGCTGAAATGTGTGATCGATTTGGGCCAAGGTTTAGCGGCTCGGCGGGACTGGAGCAAGCGATTGATTGGGCTCTGCAGGAAATGAAAACGGATGGGTTTTCCAATGTCCGTGGCGAACCTGTCATCGTTCCCCGTTGGGTCCGGGGACAGGAATCATTGACACTATTGAGTCCCAGACGCAAGGCATGTCCGATGCTCGGGCTGGGAGGCAGTGTTGGAACGGGGCCTGAGGGGATCACTGCCGATGTACTGGTTGTACAGAGTTTTGAGGAGCTGAACAAGAAGAAGGAAGAAGCCAGGGGCAAGATAGTCCTGTTCAATGCACCATTCACTGAGTATGGAGCGACGGTTGTCTTTCGTGTTCGCGGTGCGATTGAAGCGGCCAAAGCAGGGGCGGTAGCCAGTTTGATTCGATCCGTGGGCCCATTCTCAATGCAAACACCTCACACCGGAATGATGGTTTATGATGACGATGTTCCTCGCATTCCTCATGCCGCTATCACCCTCGAGGATGCGATGTTATTTGAGCGCATTCAAAGAAGGGGTGAAAGATTGACAGTCAAACTGCATATGGAAGCTCAAAATATGGAGCCTGTTCTCTCACGTAATGTTGTTGCCGAAATTCCGGGTGTCGAGTCGCCAGAAGAAATCATCTTGATCAGCGGGCATATTGATTCCTGGGATGTGGGAGAAGGAGCCATGGATGACGGGGGTGGTTGCCTGGCGATGTGGGAGGCTGCTCGGTTCATTCTGAAATCGGGTTTGAAACCTCGTCGAACGATTCGGGTTGTTTTGTGGACCAATGAAGAAAACGGAATGGCAGGTGTTCGGACCTACCGCGATCAGCACGAGGAATCCCTTGGTGATCATGTCTTGGCTATTGAATCCGATACGGGCACTTTTAAGCCACAGGGATTCAGTTTTACCGGAAGTGAACGCGCCATGCCGTATCTGAGAGCCATTGGTTCACTCCTTCAACCCATCGAAGCCCAGAGACTCAAATGGGGAGCGGCTGCCTCGGATATCATGAGACTCGTTCCGGATGGGGTTCCCGTCATGGGCTTGGACGTGGATCGGACCAAATACTTTTGGTATCATCACACCGATGCCGATACGATTGATAAACTGGACCTCAAAGAATTCAATCAATGTGTTGCGGCCTCTGCGGTCATGACGTGGATTGTTTCTGACATGCCCCTCCGATTGCCGCATTGAAACGAGTAGCATATGTCAGCGTTTAACTTTTAATTTCATACCAACATCAGTGATCTGGAAGATTTGTCATCATCAATGGACCTTTCAAGGAGCCCCCAAAGTAATGGGGATATTGAATGTCACGCCAGATTCCTTTTCCGACGGTGGAACCTATGTCGATGTATCGAAAGCGGTAGATCGCGCTCTTGAAATGCTTGAAGAGGGAGCGGATATCATTGATATCGGGGGAGAATCAACGCGACCCAATGCTGAAGAAGTCCAGGAATCTGAGGAATTACGACGTGTCATTCCCGTGATTGAGGCCTTGATCGCTCAAACATCCGCACCTTTGAGCATCGACACTCGCAAGGTGGCTGTTGCACGATATGCTGTCCAGGCAGGGGCTGTGGTTATCAACGATGTCGAAGCCAGCCGAACCGATGCCTCCATGTGGGATTGGGTGGCGGAATCGGGGGCGGGGTACATCGCCATGCACATGCAGGGGAATCCGGGCGTCATGCAGCAGAATCCCCAATATGGAGACGTGGTTGAGGAAGTGACTGCTTTTTTTCGGGACCGATTGGAGAGGATTCAATTGTCGGGAGTGAAAAAGGAACAGGTTATGCTGGATGTCGGCATAGGATTCGGTAAAACCTTGGATCACAACCTGGCATTATTGCGTTCATTGAATCGATTTCAATCACTCGAACGCCCTCAGCTTTTGGGGGTATCGAGAAAGTCAATGTTCAAAATGTTGCTTGGAATCGATGACCCGCTCCAACGAATACCGGCAGGTTTGGCATGTGCGTGCTGGGCAATGCAACAAAACGTTGGTATGATACGAACGCATGACGTTGCCGAGACGGTGCAGGCACTGAGGATGTGGGAAGCCTTGCAATCATAGAAATGAATTTTGATGCCTCATGGGAAACTCTTTGGAGGCCGGTGGTGGAAATTTCCATCCTGGCAGTGGGGATCTATTTCATTCTCATGTTTGTGAGAAGGACTCATGGATGGGGTGTTTTCATAGGCTTTCTGGTTTTGCTTGGATTCCTGGTGATGACCACCGCGCTGGAATTAACGGTTCTCAATTGGATGTTACTTCAATTCTTCAGTTTCTCCGCTTACGCCATTCTGATTCTATTCCATCCTGAAATCCGCCGACTCCTTTCCAGGCTTGGAAATCTCCCCAACTTCGCGTTGATCCGGGAACAACGTGAAACTATTGAGGTGATTGTGCAAGCGGTGGATCGTTTATCGGATGTAAAGATCGGGGCGCTAATCGCGGTAGAGCAAAGTCATGATCTATCCCAGGTGATTGAATTAGGTGTGCCCATTGATTGTGAGGCAACACCGGAAATGCTCGAAACCATCTTTTTTCCAAACAATGCCATTCACGATGGGGGTGTGGTCATACAGGGTGATCGAATCTCGCATGCTGCATGCATTCTCCCGCTGACCCGGCGTCAGGATTTGCAGAAATCGCTGGGGACCCGACACCGGGCTGCGATAGGATTGAGTGAAGAAACAGATGCGGTGGTGGTCGTGGTTTCAGAGGAAACAGGCATGATTTCCTATGCTCATCGTGGAAAACTGGTCAGGGGATTGTCGGTGGAAGAATTACGTTCCGTGCTTAGTACTCTCATTGTCAAGGGAGCCAAATCCGAAAAACGCGTTGAGGAAATCAAGGATCTTCAAAAAACACTCAAAAAGAAGACGGTTGCTTGATTTATGGCATCTCCAAAAACCATCCTAAATCGAGTATTTTCCAATTTTCTCTGGAAACTGGCTTCATTGATGATGGCCGTAGGTTTGTGGGTGGTGATTCGGCTTGCCGTTGTCGAAGAAGACGAAGCCAGTCGTGCGGATCAGGGCCTATGGGCCAGCCGCGAATTCACAGAAGTCCCAATCATTGTGCAAACCTCGGCCACCGACACCAACCGGTATGTTATCAACCCCCAGACCGTTCGTGTAAAAGTCGAAGGTCAGGCAACACTGCTGGAATCCACTGATTCGGGTAAGATACGTGTCGTTGCTGATTTTACACGGCAAACTAGCGAGAATGAATTTGCGGTGACTCTGGATGTGGAAATTCCGCCCGAGTTTGAGCTTAAGCATTGTGAGCCACAGAGTATTCGCGTAGAAAAAGCGAATTAAGGAGGATGCTACCCAATTTTAATTAAATTATTTTTGTACCCATGAGCAAAAACAACAAAATCAAACGAATCTTTGGAACCGACGGTGTCAGGGGGCGGGCTAATGTTGAACCTGTGACGGCTGAAACAGCTTTGAGGCTTGGACGCGCCGCCGGTCATGTTTTCAAGAACATGGAATCCAAAGCAAGAGGCCACGGCAAACACAAGATTGTCATTGGCAAAGATACCCGGTTATCGGGTTACATGCTGGAGAATGCCATTTCTTCAGGCATCCTTTCCATGGGGGTGGATGTCTTGTTCATAGGCCCCTTGCCCTCTCCGGGAGTTGCCTATGTGACCAGAAGTCTTCGTGCAGATGCCGGAATTGTAATCACAGCTTCTCACAATCCTTTCGATGATAATGGAATCAAGTTTTTCCGGGCGGATGGATTCAAGCTCGATGACAATATCGAAAATGAAATCGAGGACATGGTGTTCAGTGGCGACATCGAATCGATCGTTCCCAACGCCCGTGAAATCGGTAAAGCCGTGCGTATTGACGATGCCCTCGGGCGTTATATCGAGTATGCAAAATCCTCTCTACCCAAAGGGATGACCTTGGATGGCATGCGTATAGTGATCGATTGTGCACACGGTGCCGCTTACAAGGCGGCTCCTTGCGTGCTTCGTGAGCTGGGAGCCGAGGTGTTTACATATGGAGACGAACCTGATGGATCCAACATCAACAAAGAATGCGGATCCATGCATCCAGATCTGATTTGTCGAAAGGTCTGGGAACATCGTGCCCACATAGGGATTGCCCACGACGGTGACGCTGACCGTGTGCTTCTTTGTGATGAAAATGGAAGATTAGTGGATGGTGACGACATCATGGCTATTGCAGGCATCCATATGCTGGAAACCAACCAATTGGCAAAGAAAACCCTGGTAGCAACCGTCATGAGTAATGCCGGATTGGACCAGGTGATTCATAAGGCTGGAGGTAAGGTTGTTCGAACGGCCGTGGGGGACAAGAATGTCATCGATGAAATGCTCAAGAACGGTTATAACTTTGGAGGTGAGTCCAGTGGCCATATCATTTTCCGCGATTACGCCACCACTGGCGACGGGTTGATTGCCGCTTTGCAGATTCTTTCCATCATGAAAGAAAAGGATGCATCGCTGCACCAGCTCACCGGTAAATGGAAACGGTTTCCACAAATCATCACCAATATTCGCGTCAAATCCAAGCCACCCCTATCCGAGTTGGAAGGTATCCCTGAGCTGGTCAAACAAGCCGAAAAGGCTTTGAGTCCTGATGGGGGCAGGGTGCTGCTTCGATATTCGGGAACTGAACCCAAAGTCCGACTCTTGCTGGAAGGTCCGGTCCTCACGGAGCTGGAGAAATGGAACCAGCCCATTGCTGAAAGCCTCAAACAGAAAATCGGCGCAAACGGTTAATAAAGTCGTCCATCGCTTATTTTTCAGTACCGACGGGTTCTACAAGCTAAGACTGTTCCCGGCTCAGTTGCACTGCCAGTTCAATCGCGCTGAACAGACTGCTTGGACTGGCCTTGCCCTGCCAGGCGATGTCAAGTGCCGTTCCGTGATCGACACTGGTGCGAATGATAGGCAATCCCAAGGTGGTGTTGACCGCACAGTCGAATGCCAATGCCTTCACCGGAATATGGCCCTGGTCGTGATACATGCAGACAAAGACATCGGTAGATTCACGTTTCCATGGCAGGAAGGCGGTGTCGGGGGGTAGGGGGCCTTCCACATTCATTCCCTTCTCACGAGCCTTTCCAATCGCAGGCAGGATGATGAGTTCTTCTTCACGGTCACCAAATAGACCGTGTTCACCGGCATGGGGATTCAAGCCACAGACAACTATCTTTGGCTCCTTCTTGCGAATGCGTTGAAGATTTTCATGAGATAATTCAATCACCTCGAGGATCCGCTCGGTGGTCAACAGTTGTGGGACCTCCGCGTAACCCACATGCACCGTCACGAAGGTACAGGTGATCGCTTTGGAATATTGCATCATACACCAGCGGTCCGAGGCAGCCCGTGCAGCAAACATCTCCGTGTGGCCAGGATAGGGGATGGACGCCTGGTGAAGGGCTTCCTTATTGATAGGAGATGTGGTCACCGCCGATACTTTACCTTCTAGAGCCGCATCAATGGCGGTTTGGATATACTGGAAACTGGCTTGGCCTGTTTGAGCATTCACCCTGGTGGGTTGAAATGCCTCATGGTTCAGGGAAGCAATGTCTATGACACCAGCCTCTTGAATAGCCTCAAGTGAAGTAAAATCCGACTGACTGATGATCGGGCTTTCGAAAGGAAGTCCAAGAGACCTGGCACAACGATTCAGGATTTCAGCATCACCGAAAACCAGTGGAGTGCATCTTTGAAGGACGCTAGTTTCCTTCAATGCGCGAAGGCATATCTCCGGCCCAACTCCGGCAGGATCCCCCATGGTGATTGCGATGACAGGTTTGCTCATGATGATGGTTTGCAGCCTACTGCGCTCTTTTCAGTTTGTCAGTTTAAATGAAATCCTTTATCAGAGTTCCATGTCTAAAATATGGATGACGTTGCTTGCTCTGGTGGCTGGGTTTTTGACACAAGCGTTCGCCGGTGAAACCATTTTGTTATGGAAAGACGGAGCTCCAGGTGCTCTCGGTCATGCCGATCATGATAAGCCGACACTTTCCTTGTATCTGCCCGAAGAATCCAAGGCAACCGGAGCCGCCATGGTGATTTTCCCAGGAGGAGGCTATGGGCATTTGGCGCCGCATGAAGGCAAAGGATATGCTGAGTGGCTGGCAGAACATGGCATTGCTGGTTTGGTGTTGAAATATCGTCTTGGTTCCAATGGATACCGCCATCCTGTCATGCTAAACGATGCAGCCAGAGCTGTGCGTTTGGCAAAGTATCATTCCGCGGAGTGGGGGATTGATCCTGACAGGATTGGAATCATGGGATCTTCTGCTGGAGGGCATCTTGCTTCAACGCTGGTGACTCATTTCGATGATGGGAATCCTTCTGCACGTGATCCAATAGATCGAATTTCCTCCCGGCCGGCACTTGGGATACTCTGTTATCCAGTCGTTTCTCTGGGGGCCTTTACCCATGAAGGGTCCAAACGAAATCTGTTGGGTAAAAATCCATCCAAAGACTTGGTTTGGTTGTTGTCAAACGAACTGCAAGTTTCTTCCGATACTCCTCCATGTTTTGTTTGGCATACTTGGGAGGACACAGCGGTGCCAGTGGAAAATAGTCTTCAATTTGCGGAAGCATTGCGGAAAGCCGGGGTGCCTTTTGACCTCCATGTCTACCAAAAGGGCAGGCACGGGATTGGCCTTGGGAATGGTCATCCCTGGACCAAGGATTGTCTCTTTTGGTTGAAAGAGCAGGGGTTTCTGACCAAATGAGTTCCTTCGCCGTATATTGATGAAATCCATCGTTCAAATTCGTAACCTGAGCAAAGTTTATAAACAGGGTGAGATTCAAGTTACCGCCCTGGACAATATTCATTTGGATATTGAAAGTTCCGATTTCTTGACATTGATGGGCCCATCCGGCTCCGGGAAATCGACTCTGCTTCACATCATTGCCGGAATTGATCGGCAGACATCAGGAAGCTGCAAGGTTCAGGATCTGGACCTTTCGACTCTGAATGAATCGGCACTGGCCGACTGGCGCAACCAAAACGTGGGATTCATTTTTCAAAGTTTTAATCTGATCCCCGTATTGACTGCTTTCGAAAATGTTGAGCTACCATTGCTATTGACCCGACTTGGTAAAAAGGAAAGAAAACAGTTGGTGGAATCCGCTTTAGAACTGGTTGGGTTGGAAGATCGGTCCCACCATTTGCCCAAACAACTCAGCGGTGGGCAGGAGCAGCGTGTGGCCATTGCACGAGCACTGGTGACCGATCCTGCCCTGGTTGTGGCTGATGAACCCACCGGAAATTTGGATTCTGAGTCGGCGCAGCAAGTATTGGAAATCTTGCAGTCGCTGAGCAACGAGGCGGGTAAGACGGTCATCATGGTTACTCACGATCCTAAGGCTGCTGCTTTTGGTAAACGAAGTATTCACTTGGAAAAGGGACGCTTTGAAAAGGATGACACCCTTGTTCCGTGAATATTGAGAACAGAATCTATACAATCAGGCTGTTTCACGAGTTGCCAGTATGACCACCGCTTCATTTATTTTGAGAAACACATTGCGCAATAAGCGACGCGCGATGTTGTCTGCTCTGAGTGTAGCGGTCAGTTTGTTTTTATTTATTACCCTGCAGGTAACACTCCGAGAATTAACCATTCCACCCGAAGATGTAGGCGCTTCCTTGCGCATTGCTGTTCGAAACAAGGTTTCATTGGCTCAGCCGCTGCCGTTTCGGCAATTGCAAAAAATTGAGAAAATTCCCGGAGTGGAAGCAGTGACTCCCTTTACCTATTTTGGAGGACTGTATCGTAATGAAACGTTCACCACCTTTGCACAATTTGCAGTTGATCCCATTCGGTTCACCAATGTTTTTGTAGAGGCCAAAACATCGGACGAGCACCTCAGTGCATGGATTAAGGATCGTGGCAGTTGCCTTGTGGGGGTGGATACCATGAAACGATACGATCTCAAGGTGGGCGAGCGGATGTTGTTGTCGGGTACTTTCTATCCCGTGGATCTCGATATGGAAATAGTCGGCACCTACGAAGGAACGATGGATGACCGAAATGTTTTCTTTCATCACAAATATCTGGATGAATTGACTGATGATCCCGGGACAGTCGGAACTTGGTGGGTGAGAGCGGGATCTGCAGAAGTTGCTCCCAAGGTGGTGAGTACGATTAATGAAACTTTTTCAAACACATCTGCGGAAGTGCGAGCTGAAAGTGAACGTGCCTTTCAAATGGGATTTGTTTCCATGTGGGGTAATATCCAGATGCTGATTGATTCGATTTGTTCCGCCATTGTGTTCACTCTGTTACTGGTGACCGTCAGTACGATGAGTATGGCCATCAGGGAAAGGTTTCGTGAGCTCGCCATTCTGAAGGCGATTGGCTACCGTCGTCACGAGCTGTTGGCTTTTATTCTTGCGGAAAGTCTTTTCCTGTCGCTTCTGGGAGCCGTCATAGGTGCCGGGGGTGCCGCCTGGTTATTTTCTAGCATTGATATTCAGAAATTGTCTGGTGGCATGTTTATCTTCTTTGAAGTGACACATAAAATGCTGGGAACCGCCTTCTTGATTTCCATGGTATTGGGTGTGCTCGCCGGTGTCGCACCTGGTTGGTCGGTTTGCCGAATGAGTGTTGTGGACGGATTAAAAACTTTGGACTGATCTATCATGTTGCCCGTTAAATACAATGCAGGAAACGTTTTGCTGCGATGGCGCAGCACTCTGGCAACCATCCTCGGGATTTCCATGGTGGTGGCCGTTTATGTCGTGGTTCAGGCTCTTGCGGTTGGTCTGCAAACCAGCAGTGCCAATACTGGAGATCCTCGGAATCTTTTGGTTGTTCGCAAAGGATCCCAATCGGAGTCGAGTAGTGTCATCAACCTGGAACAATTCAGGTCTCTTCGTTATTCCGAATCCATTATGCGAGATGATCAGGGGCAGACGATGATTTCGGCGGATGTTCTTACTTTGGTCAACCTTCCTCGAAAAAATGGTCAAGGGGAAGCGAACACCATGTTGCGTGGAACGAGTGATCAGGGGAAAATATTAAGACCACAGGTTCATCTGGTAGAAGGTCGCTGGTTTGTTCCAGGGAAAAGAGAAGTGGTGGTCAGTCAGCGCCTTGCCGCTCGTTTTGAAAACTTTGAGCTTGGTCAACGTTTCAAGACAGGACCTGACTGGCTCACTGTGGTTGGTTGGTTCGATGCCGGCAACAGTGCCTTTGATTCCGAAATTTGGGCGGATGCTGATGAGGTGCGGTCGCTGTTTGATCGAGATTCTTATTCCAGTCTCCTGATTCGTCCGGTGCATGATCAGGGCAGAGCGGCTCTGATGAAACAGGTGGAGGAAGACAAGAGACTTCAATTGTTGGTTAAAAGTGAAGTGGATTATTACAAGGAACAAACCATGACCGCTACTCCGATCAAGTGGATGGGTAATTTTCTGGCAACCGCCATGTCGATAGGTGCCATCCTTGCAGCAATGAATACCATGTATGCCACGGTTGGAGCGCGCACCAGGGAGATTGGTACATTGCGTGTCCTTGGTTTTCGGCGTCGAACGATCGTGCTTGGTTTATTGATTGAGGGGATTCTTCTTTGTGGCATCGGGGGTCTGTTGGGATGCCTGCTGGCTTTACCGATCAATGGGTATGCCACGGGGACGATAGGTTTTGAATCGTTCAGCGAAACAGTTTTTGAATTTACGATCACCCCATTATTGGCACTTCAAGGTGTTGTTTTTTCAGCGTTGATCGGTTTGTTTGGAACCCTGATCCCTGCCATTAAAGCTTCCAGAACTCCCGTTATTGATGCCCTTAAATCATTATGAAGAAAGAGAACATTCAACAGCTTAAGATTCCTCAACATGCCAAACAAAGGTCACGTTCAGCCGTTGGATTGATTTATGGTGTCATCGTTCTCCTTCTGGGTATTGCCACCTGGTTTGCCTGGCCGCGGAGTAGTGACAACCAGCGTATTGTCGGTAAAAAGGAAAACGCAACGAGTGAATCTGCCTCAAACCAAACCAAACATCCGGATACAGATCTGCCGAATAACTCATCGGTACCATTGGAAAACAAGGAGAAAGAGATTGGTTTTTCTGCGAACAAAATTCCAGGCATTGTTCCCGACTCTTTGCTGACAGTGAGTGGATACATCATCAATCGTGAACGCATTGAACTGAGTCCACGATTTATGGGGGTCGTTAAAGTCATCAATGTCAAGAAAGGGGACTCTGTGACTAAAGGTCAGGTGGTTGCAACTTTGGATGATGCGGAGTACCAGGCTCAAATCCTGCAGGGGCAGGGTGCCATGGAGTTTGCCTTGGTCCAGGTTCAGCAGGCCGAACTCGATGTCAGCCGGGCCCGTCGACTCGTGGAGCAGAACGTCGAGATGCGGGCCACATTTGAGGATGCTCAACTGAAGCTTGCTGGAGCAAAGGCGGAAGTAAAACGGCTCGAAGGACAACTTGCTTTGTTAAAAACTTATCTGGATTGGACCATTATCAGATCTCCCATTGATGGGGTTGTTCTTGAAAAACTCGTCGATCCCAACGAATTGGTCACGCCACAGAGTTTTGGTGGAACACGGGGACCCAGCACCGCTCTCATTTCACTTGGAGATCCCAATGATTTGCAGGTGGAGATCGAATTGAACGAGTCTGACTTGTCGAAAATTCAACTGAACCAACCTTGTCAAATCAGTCCCGAGGCTTATCTCGACAGGGTTTACCAGGGGAAAGTGGCCGAAATCGCTCCTGAGGCCAATCGCCAGAAAGGAACCTTGCAGATCAAAGTTCAAATCGAAAATCCCGATTCATATTTAACGCCAGAATTAAGTGCCAAAGTGGATTTTCTACCCATGCCAGCAGACAGCGACAACTAAGGTCCTCGCTAACTGATGGCCCCACGATATCTTATTTCTGGGTGCTTGTTTGGGGATAAAATGAAATCGGGTTTTAATCCTTCATGACTCATGACAACCAGGGTGTCTTCATTCTCCAGTTTGAGGTCAAGAGCAGGTTTAATGATCGTGCCACCTCCAGTTCGGCGAACTGCAATCACCATGAAGGTGCTTTTACCCTTGGTTTCCAAATCGACCAATCTTTGCCCAACAAGATGTGGGGTTTCTTTCATGTCTATCTCGCTGATTTCCAGGCCTATTTCCTGAAGTCCCTCCACAAAGGCATTATCTTTTAAATCCTGTTCTAAAACTTCCTGAGCATTCGGGCGCAAAATGAGGTGGGCAATTCGATCAGCTCCAATGTTGGCAGGCATGACCACCTTGTCGGTTCCTGCCTGCAACAGTTTGGCTTCAGAACTGACATAGTTTGCGCGAGCAATAATTCGAAGTCCCGGATTCAGGGCTCGACAGCTGAGAACGATAAATACATTGACTGCATCGTTGGGGATGACCGTGGCCAGGACGCCGGCCCGCTGGATGCCGGCTTTTTTCAGGATACGCTCGTCGGTGGCGTCTCCAGTAATAAATAAATACCCCATCTCTTTGATTTCTTCAATCTGCTCTTCTGATGAATCCACAATGAGAAAGGATCGACCCGCCTTCTGAAGGCTCGATGCAAGCAGTCGTCCTACCCGACCATAACCACAAATCACGGTGTGATCTTCCAAACGGTTGATTTCTTTTTCCATAATTCGTTTTCCTAATGCTTTTTGTAACTGCCCTTCCGTAAGCCAATTGATGAAGGCACCCACGGTATAAATCAGACTGGTGCAACCGAGGACGATAAAGACAATGGTGAAAATTCTCAGGTTGGGGGACATTTCCATCACCTCCCCATAACCAACCCCGAAGATGGTGATGATGACCATGTAGAGGGCATCCAACAACGGCCAGCCCGCCAGTACATAGCCGCTTAATCCAAACAAGATCGTTGCCACAAATGCGACAACACCGATAAGAAATTGCCGGTTGGGTGTTTTTATTTCCACAGGAATGCTACATCTAAACTGTTTAGAAACATGTTGGCTAAAATTGAGTGTGCTGAGGTTTAATGAAAGGATCTAGGCCAGACGACCAGATCGCCATCTTCGCGCATGTGAACTGTCATCCGGATGTCTTTCGGCTCTTTTACATCACCTTCCCCAAAAGCAAGCGAGATTTGATTTTTAATTCCATAGGGATTTTGAAACACTCTGATCGAGTCACAGCGCACATAGAATTCGTAGAATGAATCACCTCCAAACGGCATGCCAGGGCTTGCGGAAATGGAAATCTGGTTTTCATCAGGCGTCACCCAGATCTGGTAATTGAGTAGTCTTCCCTTGTAGTCATAGATAATAATGGGGCCAATCTCATCATCTTTGATGATAGACGGTTTAGAATTCAGGAATTGTGAGATGAGAGAATGATCCACTGGTTGTCTTTAGGGCTTTCTAAATAGACTTACACCCCTGTTTCAGGTAAATTTCACCGTTACCCTTTACCGGTCAGTCTCGTTTCAGGATGCAGGGATTTACCAAGGATCTGGTTGGATTGGCCGATGACGTGGGAACTGGATCCGACAATGAGCGGATCCGGTTTTTTTACAACGTGACTGTTTTTGTCGGCGTATGGTAACGCATTCAGAAAATGCAGCATGCAATTCAGTCGAGCTCTTTTCTTGTCATCTGATTTAACGATGGTCCAACTGGCATCGGCTGTGTCCGTGTAAAAAAACATGGCTTCCTTGGCTTCGGTGTAGTCGTCCCATTTATTCAGAGAAGCATTGTCGACCGGGGACAATTTCCATTGTTTCAATGGGTCGTTCTTTCTTGAGGAAAAGCGGCGTCTCTGTTCCTTCTGAGTGACTGAAAACCAATATTTGAACAACCGTATGCCGGAGCGTACAAGCATCTTTTCCAATTCGGGACATTGGCGCATGAATTCCAAATATTCTTGAGGGGAACAAAACTCCATGACCCTTTCAACGCCGGCTCGGTTATACCAGGATCGGTCAAAGAAAACGATTTCTCCAGCAGAAGGTAAATGTTGAACATACCGTTGGAAAAACCATTGGGATTTTTCACGATCCGTGGGTTTGTTCAAAGCAACCACTCGAGCCGTCCGGGGATTCAGGTGCTCCATGAATCTTTTGATCGTCCCTCCTTTACCGGCAGCATCCCGCCCCTCAAAAAGGACGATCACTTTTTCCCCGGATTTCTCCACCCATTTCTGCAACTTCAGAAGCTCTACTTGCAGTTCTGCTTTGTGTTTCTCGTAGATACTGCGTTTAAGTTTTGTTTTGTAGGGGTATTTACCGCTTTCAAAGGCATGTTTGATTTGTGCCGGATCATGACGCATCTCACCGAGATGATGGAGCAGTTCACCCACCCTGTTTGCTGCCTCCTTTTTTTCGGTGACACTAGATTTTCCGTTTTTTGAAGTTTCGGATTTTACGGTTGGGTTACCGTTGCTTTCTTTGTTACTCATAATTGTATGAAATGGATTGAGGATGATCTGATCCCGGTCACCTTGCTCTTTCAAGATTAAGAGCATTCTAACTAGATGCCCTCGAAATACCATCATAAAGAAAAGGGAATGGAATACAGTAAAGTTCCTGCTTCGCTCGCGTGGTTGCCCTCACTGGGAAGAAATAAGGTGATGATCAGTTTTCTCTTGTACAAGCCATCAGTCACCCAGGTGGCATTTGGATTTGCGAATGATTTTGATTTTCGATCTGTTTGGAATGACAGGGTCTTGATCGGACTGCCACTTTCATCGCATAAACTGATTCTCCAGGAACTCCAATCTCCTTTGACTCGCTGTGTTTCCTGCAAATAATAGGTATCCTGACGCCAGTCGAATCTATCGCGATCACCCAGGTTTCCATTCCAGCCTCGACCTTTGAAAGCAGTGTTAAGATTTTCAGATGGCGTGGTTTTCCAAGTGTTGAAGTTGGTCAGAGTCCCCCGTGCGAGTTGATCGACTTGCACATCCTTGAAGTAATGAAATCGAAGTTGGATCAGTGAATGTTCCATTCCGTTTTTACCTAATTTGACTGACTCTATGTTCGGCGTTCCTTCAGCAGTTGGCGCGAGGGTTCTGGGAAGGTCTGTTTCCTCGGAGTGCTGGTTTTCAATCAAATGGTTCAAAGACTTATAATACCGCAATCGAATCCAACAGGAATTCGGGGCGTCTTTTTCATACGCCAAAAGATAGCTGCCGTTATCACATTCTGACAGGGTCGGTTGTGAGGCATGTTCATCAAATTTTGCTAAATCGCTCCAGTTTTGTAGATCTTTGGATTTGGCCAATAAAGTGTTGAAACTACCATTCTCCAGGCGGTGATAAACTCCATAGTAAATACCCTTCTGATCCGGAGCTGAGGGCTGGAATACCTTGAGGCAATCCATCCTTTTGCCTTGTACATTTCTTAACTGATAATGGCAAATTTCAGCGTTGGTCACTTCTTCAAGTTTTTGAATGAGGTCGGTTGGATCTGCGGCATGGATGATCAGTATCATTTCAAAAAATACGGTAATCGCGACCAGGGAAGTGACACGATTTGAGGCAAATGTATGACCGAGATTGAAATAGTTCATTGTTAGCAATGGTTGAAGTTAGAAATGTTGTTTGAGCCCAGAAGATGCCGTAATGAATCATCCCATGAAAGGTAAACCGATGGTTGATTTTCCTTGGAGATCCGCGCTAAGCTCTCCGGATGCGTTTCCCTCATTATACTTATTCTTTACTGATATTTTTGAGTATTCTGGCAGTCAATAGGATTCAAGCATCTGATCGACCCAATGTCGTGTTCATTCTTGCAGATGATTTAGGTTGGCGAGACTTGTCGATTCAAGGAAGCACCTTTTATGAAACCCCCAATATTGATCGCATCGGTCGTGAAGGGATGAGATTTCGTCAGGGTTACGCCACATGTCAGGTATGCAGTCCATCGCGAGCAAGCATCATGACAGGTAAATATCCGGCACGATTAGCCATTACGGACTGGATTGGCGCGGCAGCCGGCACAGATTGGAAACGAAACACCAAGCTTCTCCCCGCTCACTACCACCATCAGTTGTCAAAGGACGAAACCACCCTGGCCGAAGCCTTTCGTGCTGGAGGGTATCGTACGTTTTTCGCTGGTAAATGGCATTTGGGGGGTGAGGGAAGTTTTCCTGAAGATCATGGTTTTGACATCAATGTAGGAGGACACCATCGTGGTTCCCCTCCGGGAGGATTCTTTTCCCCCTATACCAATCCTAAAATGAAATCTGGTCCTGTGGGTGAATACCTTCCACTCAGACTTGGACGTGAAACCGCTCAATTCATCGAAGAAAACAAGGATCGCCCCTTTCTTGCCTATTTGTCCTTTTACATGGTTCACGCACCCCTGGAAACGACTCAGGCCCTGTGGGCCAAATATCGTGACAAGGCAGAAAAACAATCCAATCCCAATCACAGATTTATTATCGATCGCACATCTCCCGTTCGCCAGGTGCAGGATCATCCTGTCTATGGGGGAATGGTAGAAGCCATGGATCAGGCGGTTGGAACAGTTCTGGACACACTGGATCGACTTGGTTTGGAAGATAATACAATCGTGGTGTTCACTTCAGATAACGGGGGAGTCTCTGCTGGTGACGGAAAGGCTACTTCCAATCTGCCTCTCAGAGGAGGCAAGGGGAGGCAATGGGAAGGTGGAATTCGTGAACCTTTCTTCATCAAATGGCCCGGAGTTGTTCAATCGCAATCGGTAACTGATACTCCTGCTATTGGCACGGATTTCTACCCGACGTTAATGGAAATGGTTGGACTACCTCAGCGTCCGGATCAGCATGTGGATGGGGTCAGTTTAGTGCCGGTATTGAAAGGTGGACAGATCCCGGAACGTCCTTTGTTCTGGCATTATCCGCATTATGGTAATCAAGGTGGAGAACCTTCTTCCATTATGCGTGAAGGGGATTGGAAGTTGATTTACTACCATGAGGATGGTCGATGCGAGCTGTATCATCTGTCTGAAGATGAA
The DNA here is from genome assembly GCA_964342825.1 of uncultured Verrucomicrobiota bacterium. GTDB lineage: Bacteria > Verrucomicrobiota > Verrucomicrobiia > Limisphaerales > AAA164-E04 > AAA164-E04. The sequence goes on along the minus strand of CAYFHO010000050.1, from coordinate 20,187 downwards.
GGAGAACAAAACGATTTATCCTCTGAAAATAAGGATAAAGTGCAGAGCATGTTCCAGAAATTGGTTTCTTGGATGCAGGAGACCGATGCTCGCATGCCTTTCCTGAATCCTAAATTTAATGAAGAACTTCACCGCAAACAACAGATCCAAACCCGCACGCGAACCCTGCCAGCCCTGGAGCGAAGCCACGCTGCGGTGCTGGATCCAGATTATGTCCCTCGTGGCGGTTGGTGGGAAAACCGAGGTAAATAATCAAATGCCCCTCAATTTGTGGAAGCAGATGGATCATCAGATTTGAGTATTAAACCCTTGAGGTGGACCTCGTAATCTGACTCAGATTTTCCCTGGTTGACCAGAAGCCAGCTCGCTGTCGGATGAATGGATTGGATGGCTTGCACAGCCTTCATTCCATCCACAAGCATGGCTGTCGACAGGGCATCTGAATCGGTGGTGTTGTCGCAAACCAGGCCAGCCATCCAATGACCTTTGGCTGGATATCCAGTTCTTCCATCCACCACATGTCCAAAAGTCCGGCTTCCAGTCTGGAAAGACTTACCCCAGACAGCAGAAACTGACAGACTCTGGTCCACCAAAGGCACAAGTGTGAGGATATCTTCGGTCTCCAGATCAGAAGCCGGATCATCACTTGCCACATAGTATGGAAAGGCAGGATCTCTCTCTGGTTTCAGGACCGCAACATTCCACGCATCATCTTCTGGAGGTTTGCCAATGGCACTGATGGTGCTCGTTCCGCCGTGAATGATGGCATTCTCCACTTCGTAATCCTGCAGAATTTCGGTAGCAACCTCCAAAGCGTATCCTTTACCAACTGCTCCGAGGTCGAGCATGACTCCCTCCTTGTCAAAACCGACGGTGTAATCCGATGGATCAAGTTGAACATGTTGCATGCCTACCAGTTCCAGTGATCTTTGGATGGCGCTTTCAGAGGGTTGTTCCCCGGTTCCCTTCATGAAACCCCAGCATTGAATCAATGGCCCCATGGTGATGTCGAATGCACCTTTGGTTGCCTGGGATAATGAGGCGCACCTTTGAAGAAGATTGAAGATCAGCGGGTCTATTTTTACAGGAGAAACGGCAGCCTGGCGGTTGACTCTTGCGATTTGACTGGCTGGGTTATAGAGGCTGAGTTTTGAGTCCAGTTTTTCAATTTCATCCAAAACTTCCTCAGCAACCGACCGGAGCCACGATTCTTTCTCTCCATGCAGGACAATTTCAAAGCGAGTGGCCATGGCCATTCTGGCTGCGCGTATGGATTTCATTGGTCAGAAAATAAGGAAGAAGGTTTGGCCATGAAAAAGGGTTCCACCAATGGGTGGAACCCTTTTGCTAAAGGTCTGATCTAATTTGAATTAAGACAGATCCAAGGTGCCGTAAGTGATTGGCTTGACTTCCTTGCCGTCTGCAGTCGTGATCTTGCGGTTCTTCTCGTCATAAACACACATGATGCTCAAGCGATCAGACATTTCTGCCAGAGAAATAACCGTTTGAACTTTCACCGCCAGATCGATTCCGCAGTTGGGTTGTTTACGGGTTCGGATACATTCGATCCAGTTTTTCTCATGGTGAGAAATGGCTTCGCCAGGTAGCAGATCTTCGAAGACTTCTGGATCCACTTCATCGGAGAACTTGCGCTCAGGTCGGAGTTCGATCTTCACGCTTCCCAGTCCGCCCATCAGCAAGGTGCCATGGTGTCCGCGAATGGTTTCGGTCATGTTGTACTCGTTGACAGTGCTACTTGCGACTACCAAGTTGAATCCGCTTGGGAATTCAATGATAGCCTGAACGTTTTCATCCACGTCACGCTCGTAGGTGCCGGGAGTGTTTTTGTCTGTGCGCAGAGCTTTGTTACCCAGGCTGACAACTCGTGAAGGATATTCAGGAGCACCCGTGGCCAACATGTATGGATGCAGCAAGTGAGGCAGCAGATCACCCAACAATCCTGCACAATATGGGTAGTATTTACGCCAGCGGAAGTAGTGGTCTGCATTGAAAGGGATCTTCTTGTTCACGCCACCCATCCAGCGATTCCAATCCATGTCATCAGGTGTAGCCCAGTCACGGATGGTGTAGTTCCATTCACCTTTGGGGTTGTTACGCATGTAGGAGGTGGTTCCCATGACGAGAGGTCCGATCATACCTGACTGAATGATTTCAGCTGCTTTGTGGTATTTTCGTGCAGAACAACCCTGTGATCCAACCTGGACCAGACGACCTGTTCGTTTAACGGTGTCCTGGATTTCCCAAGCTTCATGCAGATAGCGGGTCATGGGTTTTTCCACATAGACATCTTTTCCTGCATTCATGGCGTCCACGGAACATGGCGTATGCCAGTGATCCACAGTGGAAATACAAACAGCGTCAATATCCTTGTCTTCCAGTAATTTGCGGTGGTCCACGTAACGTCCCACCTTTTCACCGATGATGCCTTCAGCTTGATCCATTCGTGACTGAGAGACATCACAAACTGCGACTTGAGCCAAATTGCTGTCGCCCTTATGGCCCTTCATGCTGCGAACATGGGCTTGGCCCTGACCGCCTACACCGATGTAGCCGACATTGACACGTTCGTTCGCGCCTATGACTCGTCCGGTGGATGGAGCTTGACTCTGACCGTAAACGGGGGTTTTGACGATGTTAGAAGAAGCAACGACTGCGGCGGCAGTTGAAGCCTTCTTGATGAAACCTCGGCGGGAATCTTCACCGCCGACCTGTGTTTGCTTTTGATTGTTTTCCATAAGACTCAAAATCTAAATAACAATTCTTCAATTAGGAGGCTGTCCAGAATCGTAGCCTATTCACAGCTACGGTCAATGCCCAAGATACCTGCGAACTGGAAAATTTGACGTATACGTACGAAATCTCATTCAAACTAATTAAAATCGAATCTTTTCCCATCGATCCACGCACTTTGAACATGTTCGCTGTGTCCAATAATTTGTTCATAGAATCCCTTGGAATCACCGCCCCATGGTAAACTGATCCAATCGGCCGATTTGCCTGGCTCGAGGCTGCCGGTTACTTGGTCCAATCCTAAAGCTTTGGCGCCATTGATGGTGCCCATTTCCAATATGCTCACAGGTCTAACAGCATTTTTTCCTTCGCTGAGTAATCGCATGTCATGGAAAAGACTCAAGCTCTCAGGAAAGTGCTCGTCGGAAACGGATGCCAGACTGTCGGTTCCAAGGGAGATATTGATTCCGCGAGATTGGAAATCTCCGATGGGGAAGGGAGGGTGATCAAAATAGGCGTGACTTCTTGGGCAGTGAACAATTTGAACATCATTTTCCGCAAGTCGCTCCAGATCTCCCGTGCCCAGCATGTTCACATGTGCGGCAATCATCCCTTTACTGAGATGTCCAGATTGCTCCAACAGACTGATGGGGCTGCCTTTACCCCATTTTGGCAAATGCCCCAAGGTGTTGAACCATTCGTACATCCGTCCGCTGTTATTTGAAAAAAGATCAAATTCTTCAGCCGATTCGGCCAAGTGAATGGATATGGGGGCGCTCCTTAGACATTCTTCTGATCGAATGGTTCGCCAGAGTTCCTTTGATGTTGTGTAAAGCGCATGGGGCGAAATTCCAGCTCTAGAGAATTTTTTGGTTCTGAAGTTTTTAATCTTATCGGTTATCAATTCCAGTTGCTCGCGGTTCATGGTTGTTCCGTCAAGATGGATGCATTCATAAAAGGGGATTAGCCTTGGGCCATCACCAATTTGTTGTGGCTCAAATCTCGTTGGATCAGAAACGGTGTCGCCTATACAGGTCGTTCCTGTCTTTAACAGTTTGCCAAAACCGACAGCCCATGAATTTTGGAAATCAGCTTCACTCCACTGACGTTTTTCTTGCACCATGGATTGGATCCATGAGGTAAACGAAGGGGGCTTGGTGAACTTGCCGGACATCAAAGTGTAATCCAAATGGCAATGGGTATTGATAAGCCCTGGGAGGATTACTTGTTCACCCAGATCGATATTGGGGCCCGAATACAGATTTCGTATGGTGTCCCAATCATCCACTGCCAGTATTTTTCCCTCTTGCACGACCAAAGCTCCATTCAAGATGGCTGGCTTTGTTATGGGCACTATGGAGCGACTTCGAATGATTTCGGGCTGATTCATCTAATTTTAAATAAATCCTTAGCCGGCAGGAAGGTGTTGACTACGGATTAAAAAGGCCGCTTGAACCTATTCAAGCGGCCTTCGAAATGAAACATCTTCGCGTTGGAATGAATCCTTAGGACTGGCGGCGTCTCTTGTCACGCGCCGCTTCGCTTTGTGTTTTTGACTTTTTTTTACTGTGACGCTTTCTGATTTGCTGTTCGATTTTTTTGGTGACCAGGTCAATAGCAGCGTAAAGATCGTTTTCGTAATCAGTTGCATACAAGTCGTTTCCTTTAACGCCCAGGCGAATGGAACACTTGAATTGCTTTTCCGGGGATCGGGTATTGTCGTGTTCAAGATTGACCCGGGCATCGATAGCCCATCGGTCCAAATGTTCAAGTTTATCGATACGACTCAACAGATGGTTTTCGATCGATTTGGTTAGTTTTATATTATGCGTTGTCAGCACGAATTTCATTTGGCAAACACTCTCTTCTTTCGTGATTGGTTACCTTGTTAGGTTGGTAACTTATTTTCAAAACGGGTCTTTTAAAAAAACTGAAAGCTCTATACCAGCAAAATCAGGTTAAAGTTGAATTTTGTTAATGTGATCTTTCCTTCCGGCCTGTGCGTTTGAGCCCCATTCTAGTTGGCCGGTTGCTGTCATTCATCCCTTTATTGTGTCGAAGGCTCATACCATTCTTCCCTCAGCCAATCGACCAGGAGTTCAATTTCTGTCGAGTTGAGAATCCCTTCCTTCAAGAAAGAGGGCATTCGGTCGTTGTTCTCGCCATAAAACCTTTCCTGAGTAGGATCGGAAATAAACCCGATCATCCATTCTCGTGATCCGTATCCGGTCAGATCTGGTCCGTCCACATCTTCGTCTTCAAAGTAAAACTCATGACAATCGGAGCACCCTATTTCGTACCCAAGATCTTCCTTTCCCTGTTCAATGAGTTCACGCTCCTGTGCTTCCAACTCTGCCTGGCGAGTCAAACCTGCTTCAGCTGATAAGGCTTTAATCGCCCGTTCTAGTGCAAGTTTTTCGTCATCATCATATTTTGTGACCTTCCTTTGAACGAATCCCACCATGTCTCCATCTTCGAAAGCAGTGCCTCCAAAGAAGCGATCCGAGGTGATGTGTTCAGGAGACAGGAAATCCTTGAGCCAGGTTCGTGATGCAAAATTTTTCAGATCTGGAGCACTGGGCGGATCCTCCACGGAATTGCCTGTTCCATCGTGCCCATCATACCGGTGGCAACTTGAGCAATGCGTGGCAAACAATTTAGGTCCTTGAGTTTTTGGATCGTGATGGATCAGGTGCAGGGCTCCCTCCTTCGGGATTCCTCCCGGGCCAGAGGCAAGCTCAACCGCCCTTATGGCCTTCATTTGGGCCTGTGCCTCTGCAGCGATGTAATTGGCATTGGCTGCATCCCCCTTTTTGGCTGTCCAGGTCAGCCATCCCGCCCCTGCCAGCAGGCAAACACTCACCAGGATATTGAAGTAATGTCCAATTCTCACTTTTGCCACCCAGGGCATGATGATGAAATAACCGACGATGATGCCAGGAATGATGATGGCGCCAAGGATCTCTTTTTCACCGGGGAAATATTTCAAGAATTGAAAAAGGAACAGGAAATACCATTCAGGCCTGGCTGCCGCATACAGGTCTGTAGGGTCGGCAGGAGCCGCCAAAGGTGCACCCACGCCTTGATGTGTGAAGCCGAACCATTGAGGTTTCAGAGTCATAAGCAGGACAAAGCCCATCACGACCAGACATGTCAGGGCGTTTTTCAGGGCTTGCCCCGGCCAGAAGGATGATTCGGCAGTGTTTGAATGATTTTGCTCCTGGGAAGCTTGTTCACGGTATCGACGCATCAAGGCCATTCGAGCGAGCAGTAGACCGCCGAACACGACCGGCAGGACTCCTGCATGAATGGCAAAAAATCGAGTGAGGGTATGATGCCCAAACTGATCCCCACCCACGGTCAATTTCTCGAGGTAAGGACCAATCACCGGACTCAGTGACATGATGTGTGTTCGTACCTTTGCCGACCAGTAACCTTGTTGATCCCATGGTAAAAGGTAACCGGTCAGTGAAAAGCTGACCACGACAAATGCCATCGCCATGGCAATCCAAAACATCAATTCTCTGGGCTTGGCATATCCTTTGAACCAAATTTTTTGAACCACATGGAGCAGAACCAGAATGACCATGGCTTCCGCTGCATAATAGTGAATACCCCTTACCAACCATCCAAGCTGCATGACGTGCTGGATGTAGTAGACACTTTCCCAGGCAGACCGTGTGCTGGGGCTGTAGGACATCCAGAGGGCCAATCCGGTGACGGCCTGCACGGCAAACATGAACAAAAGAATCCCTCCCCACGTATATCGCCACTTGGCACCGCCAGGAATCTCATTGAACAGGGCTGAACGTATGACTTTTTCAAGCCCCGTACGATCATCTATCCACTTGATCAGTTTACGCATTAGGTAGTGGGAATTCTTTCGGATACCCCGGTTTTGAAATTTTGATATTGTACCCAGATCTCGTCCCCGTTCCGAATCTCGACCTTCAACGGGTCCATGCCTCTTGGACTGGGGTTATCAGGATTAGCCTTGGTGCCGTCGAAATGAAACTGGCTGTCATGGCAGGGGCAGTTGAATTGGGGTTTTTTCGAATCAATCTGCACAAAGCAACCCGCATGCGGGCAAATGATATTAAAGGCAGTGATTTGGTCATTCTCGGTACGTCGGAGATAAATGGAACCGACCGGAACATTGGGGTATCGATTCCAGGCATCCTGTTTGTCGGAAAGAATGTCGAATTTTTTTGGCGCTCCGTTGCCAGGCAGTGATGCCAGTTGCCCCACCTTAATAAACCCTCCCTCAGAAGTTTTTCCCTTGCGTCTGAGGGGATCTACCAGCAGTGCCAGACCTCCCACAATGGGGCCCAAAAGTGCCAGCCCGCCTGTAATGATGGTGAGCATCCCTCGGAAAAATCCTCTACGGTCCGGACCGGATGGGGGTTGAACACCGTCAGTCATATTTCAGCTTCGTGAGTTGTTCTGTGATCATGGAATGACTTAACAAAAGGTACTCTGATTTGAGTAAATTGGCAATGTAGAATTGAGAGTTCCATTTCCTTGATTTTTGCATTTCTGTCAGGAGCTTTCATGACTGTGGCAGGAGAAAGACCTGCCTGCATTCCTCAGCAACCGGGCTCAAGTCAGGATGGGTGTCCATGATTTCACTCATCCAAATCCACCATTTTTGGCAGACTTCCGTTTTGGCAATGGCATTCCAGCGATCTTCGTTCTCAATCTCAGCGTAAGCAAACAGTTGCTTTTTATCCGGGTGCATAAAAATACTGTAAGAGAGAACTCCGTGTTCTTTCAAAACTTGAGCCAATTCGGGCCAGATTGGATTGTGCCTCTTTTCATACTCCTTTTCACATCCGGGCTTGATGGACATCACGAATGCTTTGCGAATCATGATGGATTGAATGGAATGCCCACTCGGGTAGGGGTTCTATTTGTTGTATCGTAAATCACTGCGGTCGATTGACCGGACAATCCTCCGTAGATTTCTCCAGGGTTGATTAATTGGCATGATGCTTTTTGGGACAATTCGAATTGATGATTATGACCAAAGCACATGACATCAAAATTACCGGAATCCGCGAGTAACCTGGCGATGTTGTCAAAATGTTGGATGCCAAATCTCACGCCATCAAATTCCAAAGTCGCCAATTCTCCGTGCAATTGGATATGCGGAAAAGCTCGACTGTTCTGAGTGATCCGAAACAGATCTCCGTCATTGTTTCCAAAAACGATGTGAATCGGCTTACTGAATCCTTCTCCCAGCGCTTTGATGATGAACGGCGAGCACAGGTCTCCGCAGCACAACAATGCATCAGCATCATTCAGTATTTCCAATGCCTTCTTCAATTGGTGAAGCTGATCGTGAATATCAGAAATAATCCCTATTTTCATGGCCTTCTTTGAATTTCAATTGTCAGGTGCATTCATTACCATTGGCCCTCGACATAACTCACTTCATGGATTTCCAGAGTCATTAAAGTTGATCGCTTTCCAAGATCACTTCACAACAACGAGCAGTTCATGAGTGAATCTGTTTTTAATCCACGCGTATCTGAACACTATCTAATTCAGGCGAGCCGACAGGAGCATCCCAGCTGTGTCCAACTCTGACCGTTCCTTCATATTGAGCATAAAATTGTCCCCACCGGAGTTGGCTTGGTTTGTTGGATTCAGCATGACCATCGACGTAGACACTATTGACGCGTTGGTTGTGTTTGCCGTGTTGAGATTGGAATCGGTGGTTGGTGCCCGCATTTGCCGCTCTGTTTCTGGGGAAGCTATTGATAGCCCAATAATGATCCAACCATGCTGCGTCCGCTTTTTCATTTCCGATGCCGCCGCCAATTTCAGCAGGATCAACTGAACCGCCAATTTCTGTGATGGCAACGGTTTCAGTGGGGCGCTGAATCCATCCCATCTTTCGAAAGGTTGGCGTGGACCTCGTGACGTCCAGGCCAAACACTCCAAGGTAATTAAAACCATAACTCAAGAAACCGGTATATTCTGGATTGAAAGTGCCTGATTCCGTTTTGTAAAAAATGCCCCTCTTCTTGGTTGGGCAAACCCAGACCTCGGGAGCATTAAGGTAAGTCGACAGCTGGATGGCCGGTGTTTGCTGCCATTCTCCCCCGCAATTCAGGCCGGCACTGTTGCGGTAGGGACCTCGAGCCCAATCTTTGTCTGGAAGATGCTCGTTGTTGTCGTCCACATACATCGTGAATGCCAGACCCATTTGTTTGGTGTTGCTCATGCACCTGGCACCTTGAGCTTTGTTTTTTGCCTTTGAAAGTGCTGGCAATAACATGCTGGCTAAAATGGCAATGATGGCTATCACAACCAACAATTCAATGAGTGTGAATGCAGACTTGCCTGTACTAGAACCAGAATAAGGTGAGACCGTTCGCATAATGTATCTTCTGTTGTAAATTTTGTCCCTTGTAATCAATGCCGTGCGTTGGTGGAAAAGTTGATTGCATCATTTTGGTCAGGAATTGTCAAAGTCAATGCGGTGATCTTTTCCACACGGGTGTGTTTGATTCAATGCATGCGATGATTCGGATGGAGGAACAGTGGATTGTCTTGCCTTGTTGATCTGGATTCAGCAGCCTCTATTCATGATCACCAGATTGAATCCTCTAGGTCCATTTGTATTGATCGGATTTTTCCTGTTCCTGGTTCGCACCACTGAGGCTGCCAGTCAAAGTCCCAACATCGTAATGATTTTCTCTGATGATCAAGGAATTCATGACGTGGGTTGTTATGGCAGTGAGATCCCGACACCCCATATTGATTCATTGGCCAGGGAGGGAATGAAATTGAATCAGTTTTACGCAGCATCCGCGATTTGTACACCTTCCAGGTTTGGGCTGCTGACCGGACGTAATCCAAGTCGATCTCAGGATCGCCTGTTGTCTGCTCTGATGTTCCTGGCGGACGAGGATAAGGACAGGGGAATCAAAAGTCAGGAACGAACCATTGCATCTGTTCTCAAGTCTGCTTCCTATGAAACAGCGCTGATTGGTAAATGGCATCTCGGTCATGGCAATCAAACTTATTTTCCAAATCAACATGGATTTGATTTTGCTTACGGACACACAGCGGGCTGCGTGGATTTTTTTACCATGTCCTATGGCAATACTCCCGACTGGTACCTCAATGGGGAACTATTGGATGTTACTGGATACGCCACCGATGACATTACAGACCAAGCGGTGAAATACATTGGTGAACGCTCTAAAGAACAGCCCTTTTTTCTTTTTCTTCCTTACAACGCACCGCATTTCGGAAAAGGCTGGGACGACGGAAAAGACGTACCCATCAATATACTCCAACCCCATCCGAGAGACTTGGATCGTGTGTCATTTATCAAAGATCCAACACGAAGGAAATTTGCTGCGATGGTGGCGGCACTGGATGACGGGATCGGTCGCGTATTAAAGGCATTGAACGATTCCGGGTTAAGCCAAAACACGATGGTCATTTTTATGACCGATCATGGTGGGGATCCCAATTACGGCGGAAACAATCAACCCTATCGCGATGGTAAAGCAACGCTCTTTGAAGGAGGCATTCGAGTGCCGTGTCTGGTTCGATGGCCGGGAGTGATTCAGCCTGGATCCGAGTCTGATGAAACTACATGGGCAATGGACTGGTTTCCCACGCTTGCGAAATTGGCTGGAATGAGTTTGGCCGAATTCCAGCTTGATGGAATAAATTTGATGCCAATATTGCGAGGGGAATCCTGGCACCATCCACGCGAATTGTTTTGGGAACTAGGTGCACATGCCGAATTGAAGCGTGGACCTTGGTTGGGTTTGAGGCAAGGTGACTGGAAGTATGTTCGTTCTCCTATTGATGGGGAATGGCTGTTTCATTTGAAATCTGATCCTTATGAGAAAAGGAATTTAAAACTGCAAAACGAAAATCGGTTTGCCAAAATGCGCAACAGGGCCAAGTTACTTTCCGAGAATTATCACCCGGAACATTAATCGAATCAGGTTGGCTCGAGCATCATGATTGGAAAACTCCCCGTTTTTAAAAAAGGATTCACCCTAATCGAGCTTCTGGTGGTGATCGCAATCATCGCCATCCTGGCCGGAATGTTGTTGCCTGCACTTTCAAGATCAAAAGAGAAAGCCAAGGGGATTTTTTGTACCAACAATTTACGGCAGCAGGGAATAGGGTTTGCCATGTATGCTGATGATAATAATGAAACTTATCCAGTCTATGAAGACTGGGGGACGCTGGGTGGAAGCACTGGAACCATGATCCTACATGGTGGGCATGTAGTCTCAGAACGACGTCCCTTGAATGTTTATGTTTCCTCATTTGAATCTTATCGTTGCCCCTCAGACAAGGGAGATTCCTTTTGGATACATACCTTTCCGGAAGGAACCAAGACCTGTTTTCAAGGTTGGGGCAATAGTTACATCACCGCTTGGTCCGTGGATATTCTGAGGATCCGCCACGTAACCGGCAACTCCAATGCGCCAAAAGGAAGCCCTCAAGCCACGCCCATGAAATCAACTGAAATGACCAGAGGTACTTCCAATAAGGTGTTCACTGGCGATTGGCCATGGTGGCTGGGACGAGATCCGGATGAGCGGGAAAGTCAATGGCACAACTTCAAGGGAGAACACCGTTACAACATGCTTTTTGGTGATTCACATGTGGAGTTCTTCCGTTTCCCCAAAGCAGCGCATGACTCCGGGCTACCTGGGCCGCCCGATCCGATTCATGATTGGTGGTGAACTTTGGTTTATTTCTGCGATCAAGCCAAATCTTGTTGATCCCAGTGATTTCCGCCATTGTTTTCCCCTTTCAAGCCTGCTGGTTCATATAAAACCCACAAATGTGGTTATTGTGCAAATGTGGGTTATCTGGTATATTTTCCTCATGGGTCGAATTTCAATCGATGTTTCTACGGAAGATCACCAAAAGCTCAAAGCTTTGGCTGCACTTCAGGGAAAGTCCATCAAGGATTATGTTCTGGAACGCGCACTCGGTTCCCCCGAACAAGGCGAGATTCAGGCCTTGTCTGAACTTGTGTCCTTTCTTGATGAGCGAATCCATCGTGCTGAACAGAAGAGGGGCAGTTCCCAGTCAATCGAGGAAGTTTTCCAATCCGTTTGTGATGAGAAAGGCCTCGCTCCTTCCAATGCCTGAATCATATCAGCTCGCCCCGGATGTTCTCCATGATCTTGAAGCCATCTTTGATTACACCATCGATCGGTAAGGCATCGAACAGGCGCACCGCTATAAATCCAAAATCAGTCTCCATCTCAAATCCATCGCTCTGGGAAAAGCGCGCCTGAAAACTTTTCTGTCCACAAGACCCGAACTCCAGGTCTCCAGGTGCGAACACCATTACGTCTTCCACCTCGTCCGTGAAAATCAGCCACCGCTCATCATAGCCATTCTAAATGAACGCATGAACATGATAGAAAGAATCAGAAATAGACTCGAAGCCTGAAAGCCAACATGAAACGTTCCCTTAAAGGTGAACACCGATTCAACATGCTGTTTGGTGATTCACATGTGGAGTTATTCCGTTTCCCCAAAGCAGCGCATGACTCCGGGCTCCCCGGCCCCCCAGATCCTATTCATGATTGGTGGTAGAGGGATTCTTAAGACTCCTCAATGATTCTAACCCCGTTGTCCTCCAAAGTGATTTTTCGTTCTTTGAAGAGAGTTCCGATGGTTTGTTTGAAAACTTTCTTACTCACTCCAAAATGATCTCGGATGAGGTCCGGACTGCTTTTGTCGTTTAGCGGAAGGAAACCATCGTTGTTCTTGAGTTGGTCCAGAATTTGTGAAGAAAGGGACACCACCCTGGCACCACGGTCCGGGTTGAGAGTGAGGTCGATTTTGCCGTCATCCCGCACACGTTGAATATAACCTTTCACGCGGTCGCCGGGATCCAGATGGGCAACCGACGGATCCCGATACAAGAGTCCCATATGCGTTTCATTAACCAGTGCATTCAATCCCATTGGGGTTCGTTCCGAAATGAGCAATCTGACAGATTGCCCTTTACGATATCTGGGGGTTTGTTTTTCCAACCAGCGATTGAGTCTGGCACTGCCTATTATTCGTTCCGATTTCGGGTCCAGAATAATTCGGACGACGACCGTTTGATCTATACGAATGGGTTTGGTCTGTTCCCGGTAAGGTAGCAGCAAATCTTTCGCCAAACCCCAATCCAGAAACGCACCTACTTTCGGATGAACACTCGTGACTTTTAAGCCTGCAAATTCACCCACCATTGCTTTGGGACGCTCGGTCGTGGCGATCAGGCGATCTTCTGAGTCTCGGTAAACAAAGACCGTGACTGTTGCACCTTCTTCCATTCCGTCGGTGACATAACGCGATGGCAAAAGGATTTCTCCATGTTCCGCACCGTCGAGGTAAAAACCTTGAGGTGTGGAATGAAGAATTTCCAAGGAGTTGAGTCGCCCAATTTCAGCCATGATGACTGGAGTTTGTCACAGCTCGCACGGATAGGCACGGTTAATTCAGAATAATTTGATCTGAATCTTGTTCTTTTAAATATTCCAGGAGTGAATCTGCGGGGTTATTATAGGGCCTGCAATCCCATCTGTGGGGGGATCAGCTCCACTTCAGTAAATACGTTTGGCGTATAAAAGGACCTATCGGGCTAATGAATTCTAGTTTGGAAGGGTTGGAGGATCTCCTTCCAATTGGGTGGCTTCCGATTTTAATCCCTTGTGAGTTACTGAGCCTCCTTGATTCGGTGCTTGTGGAGTGGGGGAACCAAAGAAGGAATAATCACGTAAGGGTTCTTTGCTGAGCCATCGGTGTTCCTGGAAATGTTCTTCATTCAAGCCGAAGGAGACATCGGGTTTTTGTTTCGGGAATTTGGGCAGATACTCGTGAGCGATGGTTTTTCCATTGGGTTTGATCAGTGCCAGGTATTCGCCATCGGCTGATAATTTGAAATTGGTGTGAAGGTCATCAACCCAGTTAGTTCTGTTCTTGCCAGAAGCCCAAACGATCAGGAATTGTCCGGGTTTCATTTGAACCTGTGGAAAGGTCCACTTTCGGAAATCCTTGAAATCGTCGGTCAAATGCCATCCCGCCAGGGAAAGTGTTTCTTCCGATGCGTTGTAAATCTCGATCCAATCTGAAAAATCGCCATCCACATCAGCCAGTTGAGACTCGTTCACCGCAAGGAATTCGGAGATGAGAAAGTCAGGTTTTCCTGTGTAATAATTCAGTAGACCAGGATTCAAGAGCAGGCCAATCCCTGACAAAACAATGAGAATGGCAATGAACTGCCAGGGAGCGAAGATGGCATGGTTTTGGTCAGGTCTCATTGTTTGGTTTCTTGATCTTTTATGCGTTGAGCAGTTCCACCCCGGTGACGTATTTGGACATACGAGTGACCCTGAAAGGGAAAAAGTTTACCAGACGTTCATCAAGAGTGGAAATATCTCCTGAATATTTCAATTCAACCACCACACTCTCCTCCAGGCTCCGAACCCTGTTGAATTGGCAGTCAAATCGATCAATAGCGATAAAGGTCAACTCCGTATCAATGGTGATTCGATACATTCCATCTGCCGAGAGAAAATATTTTCGGTGATAACGGTTGCACATGGTTGGAACCACCAGAGCCAGGTCATGCCGGACATGCTCCGGTATCTCGCATTGATCCCAATAGGATTCCAGATCATGGTAGGAAAATCCAGGGACCAGATTTAATGCAGGTAATTTGTAGCTGTTCTTGGTACCTACCATGCCGCGCTTAATTTTGTACTCCAGTGTTGTTTTATTCTGGTTTTGAAGAAAGTCGCCGTACCATCGGAGTCGAATTTTTGTTCGAGCGGCCTGGCCACTCAGGTTTTCGTGATAATTGGAGAGGTCGGGGGTGTCGAAATAGATGTTGTTGATATAGCGTGGTGGAAAGCACTCAAAGAACAGGGCAGGGGATCGCTTGATCCACATCTCTATCTCAGGCTGTGGGAGGTCTTGGATATGATATTTTCGTTCGAACCGATACCCTTGTCTCGGTTCGTGCGCGGCCGTATCCGATCTGGCAACATCAGAGATACTCACCGGTCATCCTCCGATACCCCGATCATCGATCAAACTGATCTTTATTTCAGGGTGAATTTTTGCGAGTGCCGTGCGGCAGCTTTGGATGTGTTCGATGTCTTTAAACTGAATTTGAAATGAAATTTCGAACAGCTCTTTACTCTCATCAATTCGACGCAATCGAAAATCCCGTGCCTCCTGCGCAAGGACCTTGGTGATTTCTGGAATGCAGTCTTCCTCCGATTTTTTACCGGATAGTGTGAGGTAAAGGTTGGGTTTGGTTTCCCCTGACCGGGTGAAATGTCTCAAAGCCAGAATCGCTACGACCACCAGAAACGCTACGCCGGTGATCAAGGCTTGTTGTGATCCCATCCCCAATCCGATGGCAATGGCAAAAAACAGGTAACTCAGTTCTTCAGGCTCCTTGATGGCCGCACGAAATCGGATAATGGAAAGTGCCCCCACCAATCCCAATGACAGCGCCACGGACGATTTCACAATGGTGATGATCAACATCGTGGTCATGCTCAGGATCATGAAATTTCTGCCGAACATTTCCCGGTTCGAAAGAGCATTTCCAAAGTAAACATACACCTTGCTCAGGAGGTAGCTCAGAAGCGCGGCGAGCAAAAAATGGACAATAAACCATACAACATCGATCTCCGCGTTTTGAGCGGCAAAAAAGTTTAGCAATGACCTGGGATCCGTATTCATGGGCAAAGATTTGGACTGAATCTGTGACAAAAAGGTTACAAAATCTACAAAATAAACGCGTGTTTTGGCGGAGAACCGACTTTTATGTGAAAATGTACGCTCAATCTAGGGCTCCAAACTCAATCCCATGAGTATGGGTGCGGACATGGTTCGGAGAGAATGAAACTCCATCGAGCGGATTTTCTTTTCTGGATGAGGATTGCTCCAGGTAAAATGGTATATAGGCTGCGAGTCTCCCTCGTTGTGCTGGCTTCGCGATGGAAGGTCGAACTCAACCAGGGTTGCGGAAGGAATGTTCGGGATGGTTAATTTCGGGTGCACGAGAATGTTTGCGATATTCTCCTCGTAAGCCAGAGGAATCGTTTCAGAGTGGTCATCTTCATAATGAACAACATACTTTCCGATTTGCTGACCGGGTTTCTCCATCCAAAGACATCCATGCAAAAAGTGAAGCTTACCCGCTCGCCGGTTGATTGGGATTCCATGGACAGTTTCCGGGTACTTCAGGTAATAATAGTATAAGGCCTTGCCGGTGAGAGTGATCGTTCCACGTAAATCCCATTGAATTCCATTCAATGTGCTTAAACCTGGAACCAGTCTGGGTAAACCAAACGATAGTCCAATGGAAGTATTGCCGACTGATCCGATGAGATTGACCCTGTCGTTGAGTCCTTGCGTGTAGAATTCGGATAAGTCAATGACTTGCTCGGGTGTTTCCGGATCCCGATCCTTGATTTTTTTAGCTCGAGTGAACTGATGCACTGGAGGATCCAATCTAGGAGCAACAAAAAAGGTTTCTTGAAAGACTGGCTGAATGACGATCTTCACTTCCAGCGGGCCGTCGGATGCTTTTTGTTGCATGGTGAAATAGTAGTCTGAGCCTGACTGGTATCTCATCTGCATGGGCTTGTAATTACTCTCACCGTTCCTGGACAAAATGTTGATTCGGTGTTTGTGGTTTTCAGACGGATATCGGAATCCCAAAATTAAATCCTCGGTGCGTATGGTGGTGGTATAAATCCAGTCTTTACCGGTGAATTTGGACGAAGATGAAATGTTGGTACCCGAAGCGTTTTCTTCTGTTTCTTGAGTCTTAGGAATGCCGTCTACAAATGAGGCTTTCGTATTGGGACCCGTGAGGCTTTTCAATTCGATCAAGGTTCCCAACAATGTCTTCGAAAGATTCATCGCTTTGGAAGTTCCTTTTTTAGGGATATCCATTGACAGTTCCCATACTTGATCCGGTGAAACCGGAGCTTCGGGTCGTTGGAAAAAATCAAAAGTGACCGCCCACGCTCTTGAATGAAGACTGGCATTACCTTCCATTTCTCCACCAATGATGGAAATGTTGCCAAAACTGTCCTCAATCACTCCTGAATCGGCCTGCCAATATCTACCGGATCCATCAATTCCTGAAAAATCCCAGTTGGCATGGAATTGTGGAAGTTCTTTGTAAACCCTTCCAGACCGGTTGATCCGCCATGCATTGGTGAATGAAAGCAACTTGATCTCTACTTGATCGGTTTTTTTCGTGATTGGAAAAGAGTCGGGTGTCCATTTTTTCTCTTCACGGATAGAGGGGTTTCGAATGGTCAATGTTGCCATGATCTCGTCGTGTTGATCCACGAGGTCGAGTTCAAATGTTGCTTCCCCCCTTGGATATTGTTCCAGCGAGATCAAGGACATGAACCAATTGGAACCTGGTGGTGGTGTTTGATTTCCACCCCATCTTGGACGGTAACGCCAACGCTTATCATCCACGGTCAAGATGTTGCCAGAAACAAAACGGCTACCATGTTGATCCCGGGCAACCACACTGACCAGATTGGTCATGGGTAAAATCCAGTTCTTCTTTTTGTTTTCCAAACTCAACCAGACGACCAGGTTGTCACTGCTCGTGCCGTGATGAATGGTGGGTAGGACCGGTAAACTGGGGATGATTTGTTTAAGAATTCCTACAGGGAATTCTGGGGGGCCATATGTATGCTGATCTCCGAAACTGATATGTTCTATGTTCAGGTTGAGACCGTTAGATAAAGCAAGGCTCTGGGGGGTACCTGCCGTTTTAGAAAGGAGAACTGCAAGCAACAACGGGAGTAGCAGCAACAGTAGGACTCCTCCGATGATGCGCTTGATCCATTTCATGGTTTTGGCGGATGTATTTTACAACGGAAATGCGTTGCTGATGTTAATTTTCTGAGGGCAGTTCCAGCTGATTTTCTGTTGCGGCAATGACCGTTGCCACTGTGGCGTCTCCAGTGACATTCGTAACTGTTCTCAACATATCAAGGATGCGGTCCACACCCAGAATCAGGGCGATGCCTTCACTTGGAACATGGATCGCCTCGAGGATAATCACCAGCATGATGATGCCTGCACCCGGTACTGCCGCAGTCCCAATGGAAGCCAACACCGCCGTCAGGACAATGGTTGCTTGAGCTGCAAAGGTAAGATCCATACCCAGCGCCTGAGCGATAAAAACCGAAGCAACTGCCTGATACAAGGCAGTTCCATCCATGTTGATCGTGGCTCCCAACGGAAGCACAAAAGAAGTGACTTCTTCAGAAACACCCAGCCGGGTTTGACATCGATCCATTGTGACAGGAAGGGTGGCTCCGCTGGAACTGGTGGAAAATGCCAGCAATTGGGCCGAGCTTATCCCGGAGAAAAATCGTTTGTAGGGGATTTTGGTGAAAATCCTGAGTAGAGTCGGGTAGATCAAAAAGCAGTGCAAAGCTAATCCAGCTACGACCACCAGACAATAACTTCCCAATGCGCCCAGCAGATCCACAACCTGTCCCAGATCATCCTGAGCCATGGTGACAATTGTATTGGCCATCAAACCGAAGACGCCAATAGGGGCCATTTTCATGATCAAATGGACGATTTGTATCACGGCTTCCATCAATCCATCGAACACCTTGAGGACCGGTTGACTTTGCTTGTCAGGAGTCATAGTGAGTCCTACACCCAGCAATAAGGACACAAAGACCAGCTGTAGCATGTTGTTGTTGCTGGAAGCTGAGGCGAAAAAATTATTGGGAATGATATCGACCAGAAAATCCAGGGTGCCTCTTTCCTTTACCTGCTTCGCAGCAGATTGCCTTGTGTTAGCATCATTTTGATAAGAAGACTGAAGTTGGGTTCTGGTTTCTTGGGGCAGATTTTTTCCGGGTTTAAAAAGGTTTACCAATCCAAGCCCGATGACGACCGCAACCGCCGTGGTCCCCATATAGAGAGCAATCGTCTTCCCTCCCATCCTGCTGAGTTTTTTAACATCGGATAAAGAAGCAACCCCTGTCACCAGCGAAGTCAACACGAGAGGAACCGCGATTAGTTTGAGCAGATTAATGAAGATGGCACCGAAAGGGCTGACCCAGTTCCTCGTCCATTGCCCCCAACCTTGGGAAGCTGCAAGAACTCCAAACAGAACTCCAAGGATGAGGCCAACGATGATTTGCCAATGTAGCAATCGGTACCAGGGTCTTTTCATGCGACGAGCATAAGTAAAAGCAGGGAAAGGCACAGGAAAAAATCAGGAATGCAGAGTCCATTCCATGTTTGAAATATTATAACTCCTCCCCACTTTCCACAAATTCACGGACACCGGCCCTGTAAGGGGCGCTTTTGCCTGGAAGAGTTGAAGGTCAATTGAGTTCCTCAACCGTTACCTCGAATCGGTTTCCCTGAACCGTCATTGCATATTGTTTGGGTCGAGTATTTCTTCCGGCCTGACCGTTTGTGGCTGATGCTGTCGATTCCTTTTTCTTTGGAGGTGGAGCCGGAGCGGTCCCTTTATTCTCAATGTGTTTTTTGAGTTCTTGAGGAAACATTGCATGAAGCACTGCCATATCGTCGTTTACAGGCAACCCGGCTTCTTTCAATTCTTTCCTCAGATTATCCATCCGCGGCTCCAGTAAATCTGCCGGACGGCAGTCGATGGATTCCTGTTTGGATTGTGCTTCCGCTTTTTTTCTTAATTCGGGATCGACCGGACCTGGTGTTTTTCCGTATTTACCAAGCAGGATGTCTACGACGGGTTGAGACAGCATGTTCCATCTGCCGAATTTCACATTCAACATGGATTGCGTGCCAACAATTTGAGATGTTGGAGTCACCAGAGGTATCCATCCCAGTCTTTCCCTCACATAAGGTATTTCCTTCATCACATCCAGGAGACGATCGCCCATTCCCTGTTCATTGAGCTGATTCCTGAAATTGCTCATCATACCCCCAGGAACCTGATAAACCAAAATGTCTGAATCCACCTTTTCGTTCTTGGTGCTGGTGAAAGCGTCCAGCTCTTCGTAAACGTTTTTGAAATGTTCTCCAATCTCTGCCAGCAAATCCACGTCGTAGTCGGGTTTGCGTCGGCTGGTTTCAAGCATCGACTGCATGAGTAAGGTATCGGGTTGGCCGGTTCCATTGGCAAACGGGGCGATTGATGTATCCACATAATCAACTCCGTTTTCAATGGCCGCATAATAGGAGGCCGCAGCCATGCCGGCTGTGCTGTGGCTGTGCAAAATGATCGGAATTTTAACGTTCTCCTTCAGGCTTTTCACCAGGTTCGCCGCCACGGAAGGTGAGATGAGTCCAGCCATGTCCTTAATGCAAATGGAGTCGCAATCCATAGCCTCAAGTTCAATTCCCAGCTTCAGGAAATTTTCGACCGTATGCACCGGA
>CAYFHO010000049.1:0-42972 GCA_964342825.1 uncultured Verrucomicrobiota bacterium | reverse complement strand
GGGGAAAATTTTCCGACAAGTTTACGGAATGCCTGTTTTTCCATTTTGACATAATCAGGATTCTGGGGATCCAACTTGAATTCGGCTTCACCATAATAACCTTCCTGAGCCCCAACCAACACGGCTTCCTGAAACTTGAAAGGATTTTCTGCCAGAGAGTAAATTTTTCCACCGAGTACGTCGGCTTGTTTTTTTCCCACTGGCACAACCATGATACGTGGATCGGCCTTGATACAGGACATCAAGGCAATCGAGTAAGCTTTTTCGGAACGATTCACCACACCGGTCAATTGTTCCCAGTCAGATTCTCCCTGCCAGATGCGGAAAGGAGTCCCCTCCACATGATACAGGGCATAAATGGATTCCCCATCCCTCACCATAACACTATTGGTCTCACTTTCCCTATCGATTGTCTGACCAAAAACTCCACTTCGTGCTGCGTAAAATCGTGTGGTGATTCTGTTCTCAAAAAAGTCGTTGTAAATGGTATTGGCAGCCAGTGGAGTATTGTTTCGAATATCCTCGCGAATTTCCTCAGATTTCGCCGTAAGATTATCCACACCGACAGCCAGAGCATCGGCGTGGTCTTGAATGCGTTCTTTTTCATCTCGAACCAATGCAACCTCTTCTTTGGCTTGAGCGACCTGCTCTCTGGAATACTCAACATCCGCACGCGCAATACGAACCTCATCTCTTGCCGCGTCATAGTGTTCACGAATGATCACTTCCGCGGTTTGCGACTGCTTCAATTCAAGTGCCAACTGAAATTTCTGTTCTTCAGCCGCTTTGCGCTCTTTTTCCAGTTCGTCCATTTTGTCCTGCATGCGCTGTGCCTCCTGGCGTCGTACCTGCAGTTCTGACTCAATAGTCTCCAGCCTCGCTTTGGAATCGGTTGCCTGGACGGTGGAATTACTCAGGGTTTCCTGAAGCTGTTTGGCTTCATTTTTAACGTTCACATACTGCTCCTGCAGGAAGGCAACATTCTTTTGGGTATCATCATATTGCTGTTTGAGCATTTCGCGCTCACGCTGGAGCTGGTTGGCCCTGCGTTCAACATTTTCAAGATTGTCTTCTATGGATTCAATGCGAGTTTCTTTTTCTGCAAGAACTGTCTCCTTGTTTTGCAGGCTATCCTGCATGGATTGCAATTCGCGGGTGAGGTCATCCTTGGACTGACGCTCCTGCTCCAAGGCCATTTTGAGGGCCTCCATCATATCCTGCGCTCCCTGTGATTCGTCAGCTTCGGTCAACTCTGGTTCTTCCGTTTCGACGGGCGGCTGCTGATCAAAGCGAGCCAATGAAAGCAGGCTGATCAACAGAAAATCGCAGATAATGATGAGTAAAGGTCTGTTCATGCTTTTTCAGCCTCGTTTTCGACAATCAGCTTCCGCCGATAGGGTCGCACATGAAATATTTTCAATGCTGAAACAAAAATAATGCCGAATAAAGTGGAAGAGTAGGCAGCCATCAAACCTGGTTTAACGATCCCAAGTGCCAGAAAAACCAAGGACAGAACAGTACCACCTAGCCCCAGGTAAAGGCCTGAATCAAATAAGTTTTCCTCGTTATCCAGTAGCAGTAATTTTAAACGGCTGTGCGCTTCCTGCTTTTTAATCTCTTTCAATTTTACCAGACACAGTGCGTAGATGCAGACCTGTACCAGGAAAAAAAGGACCAGGGCCAGGATGGTTATTTGTTTGATTTCTGTTTCCATAATTGATTCTACTTGTTTCGTCACGGCGGATTGCATCACCGGGAAACGCCAGTTAACAGGATTTTCCACCTTTTTCGTATCCTGCGCAAGAAAAGGTTCTCCAAAGGCAATCACGAAAACCAGAAATACAAGAGCCAGGATTTGTTGTCTTAAGAACCCGATTCCTTCGACTTGCATACTGGCTGTTTGCCCTTGGGGTTCCGGTTTCAGCTGGTAGAGAAATCGAAAAATGAAAAAACTGCCGAAAAGATAAAGAAGGTACTTGGTCAACAACGCGATCATGGGCAAACGCAGTGCCAACTTGGACAGGTGAGCGGAAGGAGCACTTAAAAGCCCCACGCCTCTCATCCACTCGCGTGTGCCAGAAACAAAGACCGGTTCTTGCTGGTTCAGCAAGTGCCTGAGCGCATCCTGCCCATGCGAAATGGCTCTCTTGATATCACCTGGACCAGACTCAGGAAAACGCCGCAGATAGTCAGCCAACAAATCACCAGATTCAGAAAACCAAGCAGCACTAAAAATAATCGCAAGCATGTCCTCTGAGCGGGTTGCATGATGCGTCAATGTGCGAAGTCCGGAAGCAGATTCCACTCTTTGCATGAATGAAGTCAACTGTCCCCAATTCATTCTTTTGCTCAGGGAAAGTAGGTCAAGGCACACCGATTCCAATCGACGCGGATCGAGCCCTCTGTTCGCTTCAGAGGCAAGGGTTTCAATCTCTCTACGGAATTCCGAACTTAAGTGATCTTCCTGATACAACAAACCAGCAAGCAACAAGGCCGATTCAAAAGGCTGTCCACCGGCGCTTGAAACGGGGTAAAAAAGAGAAAGGGACTGAAGTGATCGATTTCGTAAAATCTCCCGAACACCTGGTCTGTTGGACTTCTCAAGATGGGCAAGCACCGATTTTCGAAAAGAATTAGACACCATCCAACCAAGAACAAAATCCGAATCTGAAGGATGTTGGTCGAGTAATTGAGAAATAAGCGCGTTTGAATCGCCTTGTTGATATGCTGTTGGATTTTGCTTTTGATAGCGAGACAATGCTGTCTCAAGTTCCTCAAATCCCTGTAGAGAATTCAATCTGGCACCAAGGAATAATAATTCGGCTGAACCTGACTTTTCCAGGCTCAGCAATGAAAATCCTTCACTGACCAATTTAGGTTCGCCACCGGCAATGCTCAAGACGCCTGAATCCACAGAACGCAAATAGGCTGGAGTGAGAACGGCGAACATCAAGAGCACCAATCCCAACATGCAAAACACAATGGCCTTGAATATTTTCATTTAAAGGTCGCTGACCTAACCAAGTTCTAAATCTAAAATCAACCGGAATGTTTCAATGCTCCAAACCAGTAGGAAGCACGAATGGATCAGCATAAGTTAATGAACTTCGACGTCCCTACCTCTGGAAAGATTCAAGAAACCTAAAATTTTTAAATCCCAGGCTAACCAGTTCACAAAGCGAAAGCAGCTGAGCTGACAAGAATCTTGAATTTCTAAATTATCAATTAGCAGCTAGTGGGCACTTCCTGAATTACTTCGATGCAATGCGGGATGGCGCCGAGAACAAAGCCCAGGCATTCAACAGCGCCGGAAGGCTTGCCTGGTAAACAAATAACTAATGCTTTCTCAACGACCACCGCCAGACTTCTGGACAATATGGCATTGGGGGTGATTTTCATGGACTCCATCCTCATCACTTCCCCAAATCCGGGTAGCTCTCTAATGGCTATTTCCCGAACAGCCTCGGGAGTCACATCCCTCAGCGCAACCCCGGTACCTCCAGTAGTTAAAACCAAATGAGCCCCCTGACGGATCAGTTCCAAGACAGCTCTTTGGATTTCCCGCTTTTCATCTGCCACCAAACTGTCAGCTACAACTTCCCACTGATAACCCTCACAAGCTTTCTTCAATGCTGGTCCACCTAAATCATCATACAAACCTTGCGAAGCTCTATCGGAAATAGTGATTATACCTACCTTAATATCCATAACCACCATCTCATAAAACCATTTCCCTCAATTGGCAACGCGCTTCCATTGGGGTCAGTCCCAACTATGGAAACTAAAGTTCCCATAGTTGGGACTGACCCCAAATTTTTAACAAAGTGTCGATTAAAGACCATTTAGTTATGGTAAAAAACCAACAATGTGAGCTTTTTTAAACACATGCATCATTTAGGAAAATGTTTCTTTAATAAGCCAATTGCGCTTACTCGTTTTTTACGTGCTGGTTACATAGATAAGTTAAACAAACAAAACCAGTCTGGCATACCTGCTGCTTTTTCAAACGATCGTCACCAAACCTTGTGTGGCACAAAAAATGTAGATGAACACCATGAGAGCCCTCACCCTATCACTTGTTGCCAGCGTCCTGTTATGGACTGGTTTCCAATTAAATGCAGCCGAAGAAACGATCGCAAACACAGTTATTGAAGAAGCTGTGGAGGCGGTGGAATCAGCAGCTGAAGAAACTCCAACTTTGAGCCCAGGTGATACCGCCTGGATGATCACAGCCACTGCGCTGGTCCTCTTCATGTCCATACCTGGACTTGCACTGTTTTACGGCGGACTGGTCAGATCTAAAAACATACTGTCCATTCTGGTGCAATGCTTTGCGATGGTCGGCATCATGAGTATTATTTGGGTGATTTATGGATACAGCCTGGCCTTCGGCGACGGAGGTAGTTTGCAGGCCTATATAGGAAATCTGGACAATATGTTTTTGAAGAACGTCACCATCGACTCCATTTCAGGAACAATTCCAGAAACCGTCTTTGTAACTTTTCAGATGACGTTTATTGTCATTACTCCAGCCTTGATTGTGGGTGCTTTTGCTGAACGAATGAAATTTAGTGCCATGATGGTATTCACTGTCATTTGGGTGACTTTCTCCTATTTGCCAATTTGTCATATGGCCTGGGGTGGAGAAGGTGCATTATTCCATACTTGGGGTGTCCTGGATTTTGCCGGGGGAACCGTGGTTCACATCAATGCAGGAATAGCAGGTCTGGTGGCCTGTATCATGGTGGGAAAAAGACGTGGATTTGGCAGTTCAGCTC
The DNA here is from genome assembly GCA_964342825.1 of uncultured Verrucomicrobiota bacterium. Lineage (GTDB taxonomy): Bacteria > Verrucomicrobiota > Verrucomicrobiia > Limisphaerales > AAA164-E04 > AAA164-E04. The sequence goes on along the minus strand of CAYFHO010000049.1, from coordinate 38,194 downwards.
TGCAACCCCACAGTGTTCCGTTGACTCTGATTGGTGCTGGAATGCTCTGGGTCGGTTGGTTCGGTTTTAATGCCGGTAGCGAACTTGCGGCAGACGGTGTTGCAGGTATGGCAATGCTCGTTACACAACTTGCCACTGCCATGGCAGCATCCACGTGGATGTTCATTGAATGGTTCAAAAATGGCAGACCCACGGCAGTTGGTATAGCAACGGGTGCCGTTGCAGGTCTGGTAGCCATTACCCCGGCTTCGGGAACTGCCGGCCCAATGGGAGCCCTTCTGATTGGTTTTTGTTCCAGTGTGGTTTGCTATGTTTCAGCCACCTCAATCAAGCACAAGCTGGGTTACGATGATAGCCTGGATGTGTTCGGAGTTCACGGAGTTGGAGGAATTGTTGGAGCCGTTTTAACCGGCCTTTGTGCAGCTCCTGTCATGGGCGGCACCTTCACTGACATTGCCGGAATTGGTTCCCAAGTGTTTGCTCAGGTTAAAAGTGTAATTGTCACAATCGTGTGGAGCGGGATCGTCTCAGTCGTCACATTGTTCATTATCGACAAAACCATCGGTTTGCGAGTCAATGATGAAGAAGAGGTAATGGGGCTCGATCAAGCATGTCACGGGGAATCTGGATACAATAGCTAGTCCGTCTCATTAAAAAACAAAGTGGGTTTCATTCCAAAAATGATTGCCCACGAATCAAATTTCCTAGAGATTAAATATTAACAAAAGGCAATGATGGACCAACGAAGCCGTATGGCACGTCAATCAGATCAGCCAAAACAACAGAAAGCACATTTCCTTTATGAAGAAAATTGAAGCGATTATTAAGCCGTTCAAATTGGAAGACGTCAAAGAAGCTTTGGGTGAAGTTGGCATTGAGGGCATGACCGTCAGTGAAGTCAAAGGATTCGGAAGACAAAAAGGCCACACCGAAATCTATCGAGGTAGCGAATATACCGTCGACTTTTTACCAAAGATCAAAATCGAAATTGTTGTCGCCGATGATCAAGTTGAGACCGGCGTCAAAACAGTGATCGATTCTGCCAAAACAGGTAAAATTGGTGATGGCAAAGTTTTTGTCTCCAACATCGAAGAGGCCGTTCGAATCCGCACCGACGAAAGAGGCGAACAAGCCGTTTAAGATTTTTACTCTTAATCCAAATCAGAAAAGCGCCGCGGCAATTCCGTGGCGCTTTTTCTATGCTGAATGATGGATATGATTGGAGATTTACCTGAATGATTTACAAAAAAGGAGGTCAGAACTCCGCATAACCATCAAAAACCAGATCAAATTTAACGGAAGCAGTCATCTCACTCTCCTTGACTTTGCCAAGCAGCTCGACTCGCAAGGCATGGTGATGCCTGGCGGGTTCGGTTAACGAAGGCAGTTTACCACTTTCGCCATCTACGGGACGCAAACTCAGAATCACAGGGTGATCCGATATGGTATCGCTGCTGCTCTTCTTGACCAGTGACTTATATCCGTCAATTCCATCCAGCTCTTTATCCATCTTAGCTGGTATTAACACCGCAAAATGCCGGTAATCGGAAGTTCCCAAGTGATTTCCATCATCAGGACGAATTCCATACCTTATAGTGAAAATATTTTTAAAAAGCTCATCATCACGGTAATCACGGCTCTCCTCCGGTACTTCGACAATGCCAATCAACTCAGGCTGAATAAAGGCAGCCAAGGCATCTTCGGGAGTGTCAGGTTTTGAAGACAGGGGAATTTCCTTACGAAACCAAAAGCGATAGATCAAGTCATCGCCTTTCATGATCTCGTAAGTTTTACCTTCCAAAGTGGAAGCGATGGACGTTGCCACTTGATCAGGGATCTTATTTTCGCTGACCTTTAACTTAAATTCAGCCGCACTGGAGGATACCATACAGCAAAATAGAATGAGCATGGTAGCGAGTTTGAATACTGTTTGAGTCGTTGTTTTCATAAAAATGGAACCTATTGAACGTCTACAAGCAAAAGGGTCGAGAGACATGTGACTCCCGACCCAAAGAGACGCAAGAAAATTGATTAATATTCGAAAGCAGCCAGGTAGGTGCCCCTTTGCTCGGTCAGTCCCCAGGTTACATCCAGACCACTGCCTTTGTAGGATGCCCATTCGGTGTAGGCAGCGGTGGCATTCTCGACATTGGTTAAGGGAGGGTAATACAATTCTTCATTGCCACATATATGGTCGTGTTTACCAACACACCGGGTCGATACTTCCACCAAACCTTCAGCTTTCACGGAGCTGCATCCATTCTTCGAGCAGTTTCCCATCTGTGCTGAGATGCTCGAGGTTTGAACTGAAATGATTTCGGACACCAAATCCCCAGCCCTGGATGCGGCGAACTTAACCAACGCATCTCGTTGAGATTTGTTTGCCTTGGAATCAACAATGAGAACCGATTTACCTTTGCGAGGTTGAAAATGAACATCACCCATGGTTTGGTCGGTACGAACCACTGCGATAACACTCAACCCCGAAAGATCGACCCCATTCCATTGACCTTCGCGAATGCTCCAAACAAGAATCCCTTCTTTTCCAACAAGCCCCATTTCGGCGTTTGAAAAACAGGGACCGGTATAAACGTCACACGACCTTACTTCAAGGTAGTCACCAGTAATGGCGTTCAGGGAGTGGCTTGCGAAGGTGGTCAAAACGACCATACCGAATGTAATCAATAGTTTTCTAAAGCTTTTAACCATCATCATATCATCCATATAGAAATAGTTTTTCGAGCGCTAGACTACCAACGAGCCTATCCTAAGATTGATAACACGAACGTCCGGGAGAGCAACTGCATTTTTCCACCGCATCACCATCCGGGCCGAAGGATTCCTGTGAACGTCCGCACCAGTATAGCCCGCTGGCACAATCATGCTCATCCGTCTCTCCAAGCTCTTGATGAAACATCTCCTTGCTACGAAGGTGTCGACAAGGAATTTGAACCACGGTATTGGAAGTATTTTCACTCATGAATATTTTTCCTTTCAAATTGTTGCGGCTTCCAAGACAGCCCTCTTAACCGCAGTTTTCACCATGTGTAATTTGTAACCGTTGCGACTCAGAGGACGAGCCCCACGAATGGAAGCTTCCGCACATTTCTCAGCCAAACGGTCATCAATGACAGATCCATTCAGCAAGTTGGAAGCATGTATTGCAGCCCATGGACGAGGAGCCACATGGCCCAGGACAATAGAACCGCCGGCAGCCCTGCCATTTTCATCCCTGAATGCCACTGATGCAGTGACATATGGCCAGTCCAAACCAGATCGATGGCGGATTTCATAAGTCGCGTTTTTCATCGACGTAATGGGAATAGAAACCGATTCCAACAGATCGTTTGATTTTAATACGGTTTCCCGTTCCTGTTCCGTCCTGGGAGTTTGAAAGAACTCAGAAACTGGCACTGGTCTAACCGCCCCGGAAGCAGCTCCACTGGCAACATTCACTGAGGCCCCCAAGGATTGCAGAACCGGCCCCAAACTTGAAGGGCTGACGAACATTGCAGGACCGTCGTTCCCAAAGATAGCGTGGTAACGGTTGTCTCCCTGCTCCACAAGTGAGACCCCGTCCTTCATGGCAAGTAATCCCATGCCATTTCGGTAAAACCAGCACCTCGGTCTTTGACAAAGATCACCTCCAAGGGTGCCCATGGCCTGCATTTGAGCACTGGCCACTCCCTTGACAGCCGTCACAATGCTCGGGAATCGCCTTTGAATTGCCGGATGTGCAGCCAGATCTTTCAGCGAAACCATCGCCCCAATCGTGATCCTGTCTTTGCTGACCTCAATGCGTTTTAGTTCAGCGATATTCTTGAGACTGACCAAGCGTGTAGGTTCTGTAAGCCCCTGCTTCATGCAAGTGATCAAGTCAGTCCCTCCCGCCAAAACTTCGGTTACACCATGAGGTCCAAAACTCAATCTTGGATCCCCCTTGCTCAATAGCTCGACGGCTTCCTTGATGGATTCAGGTGCCACGTATTCAAATGATTTCATGCGATGCTCCCTCCCTGTTGAATGGCGTTGATGACACGGTCCGGAGTCAAAGGCAAATGTGGCACCCTCACTCCGCAAGCATTAGCCACGGCATTTGATATGGCAGCACCAGGTGAAATAACAGGGGGTTCTCCCAGCCCAATCACTCCTCTCTCGTCGTAACCTTTGCCCGTCATCATGTGAACTTTCAGTTTTCCAACATCCTTGATTCCTGCGAGGCGGTAAAACTCCATGTCCGCATTGAGCATCTGCCCTGTCTTGGCGTCGTAGACACTCTCCTCGAACAAGCTGTAGGTAATCCCCATGATCAAAGCCCCATGGACCTGACTTTCCGCCAGCTTCATATTGATGATCAAACCAATGTCCTGAACGGCGACCATTTCATTGATGGAGACCACTCCAGTCTCAACATCAACCGAAACATCCGCGATTTGGACACCTCCAACGCCAGCATCAATCAAACCTTCCTTGACACTGTCATTGGGGTTATTGACACCTCGTTTTTGAATCACATTGGCTCCAAGAGCGGCGCACGCATCCTTCCAGGACAGGCGATTTTCGGGTTTATCCACTTGCTGGATCAAGCCATTCCTGGCTTCCAAATTGTCGGCTGTAGTCCCCAGACGAGAAGCCACTGCAGCCAATAAAGCATTCAATGCATCGGTGGCGGCTCTTCGAGATGAAACCGAGATTCCCCCGATGGTGGTGCTGCCACCAGAGGCGCCTGATCTTGGGTAAATATTGCGGCCAATATCAACATGAATGGATTCGTGCGGCAGACCAAGAGTCTCCGCGACGACCATGCCAACACAGGTGCGAGTACCAACCCCGAGATCCTGTGTTCCGATTTTCGCTTCAACCGTACCATCAGGGTGTATTGATACATCACACTCAGAAGGGTGCCCTCGGCCTCCCCATGTGTGGAGAGAAATTCCAAGCCCGCGTTTGATGGGGCCAGATGTTGAATCTTGGCGAAGATGGGCTTTCTCGCGGTAGCCGATCATGTTCGCAGCAATGCGGAGTTCCTCGCGATAAACCTCGGGGCGATCTGTCAATTCCGCGTTCGCCATAAAGAAATCCAATTCATCCATGCCCAATTGAGCGGCAGCATCAGCCACAGCAGACATGGTGATCAAACAACCTTGCGGATGAGCGGGAGCACGCCATGCGCGTGAACTACCGGTGTGGGTTCGAATTCCTTTGGTATGAAGCTTGGTGTGCTCTACTTTGGTGAAAACGTAAGGAATCGGTAAGGCTCGAAAGGCACCATTTCCACCAGTACCCCAGACCTCAGCTTCGACGGCATGAATCAACCCGTTGGGCATCAAGCCCACTTTGGCACGGGCGTAGGCAGAAGGACGTGCACCGGCAACCTTGAGTTCGGTATCACGCTCCAACATGAGCTTAATGGGCCGTCCGGTTTTTTCAGCCAATTTAGCACAGATAATGCCCCAGGTATCGACTCCGAACTTCGATCCAAAGCCTCCTCCCATGTACTGGCAATCGACTTTGATTTTGTTTTGGGGAATATTGACAGCATCCCCGAATTGACCGGCATATCCTGAAACATTCTGGGTCGAAGGCCAGGCCATTAATTCCCCCTCTTTGGAAACTTCAATGACTTGACCGTGAGGCTCCAAGCAACAATGGGTAATTAAGGCCAATCCATATTCCCCTTCCGAAACAACCGACGCCTCAGAGAAACCCTTCTCAACGTCACCACTGTCACGTTCCCCTACTCTTCCCTCAAACAGTTCAAGTTTGGAATCTTCGACTTGATGATCCAAGACTTCGACCAGCACTTTGACCTTGTTTCGAGCTTCGATTGCTTGTTCTTCGGTTTCTGCGACCACGGCCCCAATGACTTGCCCGGCATACCTCAGCTCTTCCCCAACTAAATCTTCATTAACATATGCGGTCACATAACCGGCCACAGACTCAGCTGCCAATAAATCCACCTTTTCCAGTTTGGCGTGCGCATAGGGGGAGGTGATGGCTTTTGCGTGAAGCATCCCTTTGCGGTTGATATCATAAGCGTACTTGGCTTCACCCGTAACCTTTGCAGGTCCGTCAACTCGGCTGATTCTCTTGCCAATAACACTCCTTTTTCCCTCTTCGGGCCATGCGACATTAGCCATTGGAACCTCCTTTGCGTTTAGAAGCATCGGACACAGCCAGCATCATGCCCGCATAAGTCCCGCATCGACAAAGGTTTCCTCCCAGTCCCTCGCGGACTTCATCAATGGAGGCATCGGGATGCTCTCTGGAGAAAGCTGTCGCAGCCACAACAAATCCAGGTGTGCAGAATCCGCACTGTTGAGCGTCTCGTTGGACGAATGCGTCCTGTACCGAGTTTAAATTCTCAGAGGAACCCAGGCCCTCCACGGTGGTAATCGACCGGCCCTCAGCTTCAACAGCCAGTAAAGTGCACGCATAAACTGGATCCCCATCCAAAAGCACGGTGCAAGCACCACAAGTGGCTCGATCACAAACCTTTTTGGCACCGGTGATGTCGAGTCGATTACGAAGCAAGTCCAGGAGAGTCACTCTTGGCTCCACTTTAACTCGATGAGTTTTCCCGTTAATATTGAGCGTGATTGGTATTTCTCCCGGCCCCTTGAGCCCCTTTTGCCCTGCCTGAGCATCATGAACACTGGTTTCAGACAAGATTCCGGTAGTGACGCCGCTGACGCCGATGCCTTTTAAGAATCCACGTCGAGACATTTCCGAGAAATCGGAATTGGATTGATCCTTTGCCATTTGTTTTCCTTTCCAAGTGAGCCAAACTCCTGAAAGCGCACAGGTGAACAATGATGACACCTGAAGCGGCTGTGCAAAAATAGATATTCGCACGGTAGAATGACACTGGGTTACTGCTTGATATCATGAGGGAGAGCAGGCAGATTTGCCAGCAAAATTTTCCCGAATCACGCTATCATGAGATCAATGGGCCCGATTGGACTGAATGTTCTGGCATTTGCAATATTACTGTTTGAATGCTCGGCAACGGTAACTCTAGCTAAAGATAATCGAGCCGAGAATCCTGATTCTCAACCATCCACCAAACTCACCGGCAAAATTCAATACCAACCTGACTCATCAAGGCCCTGGAGATTCGGGCGCTACTATCTCCACGGCGCAGAAAAACTCCTTTCTGAAGCCGTTGTTGAGCTGGTTCCTGCAGATCCAGATATTCCATTTAAATCAAAACCTGAACGTAAGGCTAAAACACACCTCATGGATCAGGAAAATTTCATGTTTATTCCAGAAACACTTGCTATCCATATCGGGGATAAAGTTCGTTTCAGAAACAGCGAAGAAGCTTACCACAATGTCATGTGCCTGGATGACCAACCTCCATTCAATGTGAATCTGGCCAAAGATCAGGAGCATGTTCATGAACCCAAAGTGGCAAAGGGCGCAAAGTCACCATTAAATATCCGTTGTGTCTTTCACGGAGCCATGAACGGTTGGATTTATGTTTTCAAACACCCTTATTTTCATCTAACCGATCAGTCAGGTTCATTTAGTTTTTCAGGATTCCCTGAAGGTTCCTACAAGCTGAGAATCTCGCATCCCTCAGGTAAACTTTTCCTGGAAACCAGCGTAAAAGACATCCGCAAATTCGATCATATCAAATGGAACATCCTCTTGACGCCTGATCACTTAAAGGCAGAATCCAACAAGTCCACAAACCAGCACAAAACACATCCATAATCCAGGAGTCGCCATGCAATCATCAAATGACAAACCAGGAACTGTCTTCCAAAACAAGAAACTAAACCGTCGGCAAGCTATTTCAGATAGTCTCAAATGGGCTGGACTGGGACTAACCTTACCCACCTCTACCTGGGCGGCTTTTCCTCAAAAACACGAAGACGAAGAAGGAGTTCCATTTGAAGACATGCCTCGAACTCGAGTCAATCGACTGGATTGGGAAATGCTGGATGAATGGATCACCCCCCAAGATCAGGTCTTCAACGTACAGCACTACGGGATGCCTGAATTTGATGCAGCAGACTTTCGACTTTCCATCGGCGGAATGGTGGGCAACCCCATGACTTTGACCATGGAAGAAATACGCGCTCTCCCAAGGAAGGATCAACATATGACCCTGGAATGTGCTGGAAATGGCGCCAGCAAGGGTTTCATGGATGCCATTTACAACAGCAAATGGACTGGAACACCTCTCGCTCCAATACTGGAGAGGAGTGAAATGGATCCGAAAGCAGTTGAGATAGTTTTTTATGGAAAGGACACAAAGGAAGAAGTTCTGAGAGAAGGTACATCCAGAGAGCTCAAGATTGAAGTGCCTTTTGGCCGAAGCATGACTCTGGAAGACGCCATGAGCCTTCCCCTGCTCCTGGCGTATGATCGAAACGACGCCCCTATTGAGTTTAGAAACGGAGCCCCACTTCGGCTGATTGTTCCGGGTTGGTACGGTGTCGCGAACGTAAAGTGGTTGACCCGTATCGAGCTGCGTGACAAACGCTACATGGGGCGTTACATGGCCCGAGATTACGTTACCGTTCGAGGTGAAAAAATTGAAGAGGACGTGACCTATGTTGAGACTTCAGTCACACGCATGAACCTTAAATCCATCATCGCACGAGTCACCAGAGGCCCATCTCAAAACGGCAAAATACCATTGAGAGCCTATGGTGCGGCATGGAGTGATGGCACAGAAATTGACCGTGTCGAAGTCAAATTTAACAACGGAGACTGGCAGCGCGCCCAATGGGACGAGTCGACTCCCCGTCATCAATATTGCTGGCGCTTCTTCTGGATCGATCTGGGCCATGCATCCCCCGGAGACCATCAAATTGTTTCAAGAGCCATTGATGTGAACAACCGTATTCAACCTTCCGCAGAAGAGGACGAGATCTCATTGAAGAAGACTTATTGGGAAGCCTACCAGCAATGGCCGAGAAAAATCCGCCTGGAAGCCTGAGTGCATAAATTGAAGGCCTCTTGCGAAGTCTGGTGAAGGGATTTAACTTTGAAAGAAGGTGTATGAGTGCATTTGACAAAGAGTCGCTTAAAATGTCTGGACGTCCCTCAGGCAAGCTGCCTCGTTCGTTTAAAGAGCTTACACCCACTAAGGCGTTTAATCCGGCCACTTTCTTCTACGAAATGGTATGGAAGGCTTTCCTGACTAAAAGGACCGGGGAGCATAAAAAGCCCAATTTCCCATGCCTCAGAGAAGACCAGATGGCGCTGACATGGATCGGGCATGCCTCTTTCCTGATTCAGTTTCAGGACATGAATGCCATGGTGGATCCAAATTTTGCCAACTGGTTATTCTGGCAAAAACGAGTAAGAAAAGCAGGCATTAAACTGGAGGACGTACCTCCCCTGGACGTGGTCCTGATTACTCACGCACATTTCGACCATTTCCACAAAGGAAGCCTCCGCAAGCTACCCGCACGAATGGCTATCGTTCCATGGGGAGTGGGCGATCTGGTCAAAGGGCTGGGATTCGAAAAGGTAGTCGAACTGGAATGGTGGGAAAGTTACTCACATGGAGATTGGAAAGTTACCTTTACGCCGAGTAAACATTGGGGGGCCCGCGTTTTGCATGACGATCATCGGGGTTTTGGCGGCTACATCCTGGAGCACTCGGGGAGGCGCATTTACCATGCCGGGGATAGCGCCTATTTTGATGGCTTTCAGGAAATCGGAAAAAGATTAAAACCTGAAATTGCTCTGCTGCCCATTGGTGCTTATTTCCCTGATTCCTTCCGCAGGGTGCATATGGGGCCTGACGAAGCGGTCCAGGTGTTCAAAGACTTGAGAGCCTCACTGATGATTCCCATGCATTTTGGTTCATTCAAATTATCGTTTGAGGATATGGACGAACCTCCGCGATGGCTCAATGAATTGGCTGACGAACATGGGATCAGTGACCGAATTAAATTGATGGAAGAAGGAGTACCTCAGGTATTTTAATCCTCCCAATCACGCACCACACCTTTTCCCTGGCGAACACCTGAAACCAACAACCATACCGCAGTCAAAAAGCTGATGGATCCCACCAATCCATAACCAAGCATCCAAGTTGTCTGCGACTTGGAATCGGAAGAAAGTTCCAAACTGGCCAGGCAACCATAAATGCAAAACATGGCTACCAACAATAAAAGAGGCGCCAGAACGAATTTAAAAGGTCTCATCGTTGATCCTTTGATCTACCATGTTTCAACATGCAAATCATATAAAAAATGCAAACACAAACTTGTTTGAATGATTGATCACCTTGCGGATACATGGTATCCAAACAGGCATAGAAATGCACGCAAGCTGAATCTGAAGAAAGATGCTGCAAAACGAGTGTCCATTTTTGCCACCCAAGGACCCTCGTTTTGACGTTTCCATTCATTGGCTTATGTGCTCGTTACCGTCACACAGAATTGTAAGCTAAAATGAACGACTGGAACATTCAATCCAGGTCCCGAATTTGCCACGGATGTGAAAATAGTTTCGAGGACCAGCAGATCTACCACAGCCTTTTATTCATTCAAAAAGGGACCTACGAACGGCAGGACGTCTGCGATGTTTGTTGGAAAAATCAGTTTTCAGATGCCTCTGGAGCGACCAAAGGCTTTGTTTCACATTGGAGAGGGCGATACCAGGCTCCCCCTCCCCCACCTCCCGAGGCAATCAGAAAAGATACAGCAGAATCCTTACTCAAGAAGCTGGCGGAAAAAAAACTGCCTCAGTACGGAGGGGCGCTTTATATCCTGGCAGTCATGCTGGAACGCAAACGCATCTTGAAGGTAAGGGACCAAATCCGGGAAAAGGGGCAACGCATTTTCATTTATGAGCAACCCAAGACGGGAGATGTGTTCACCATCACGGAACCCGACCTTAGCCTGGATCAGTTGGAGCGCATCCAATATGACGTCGCTGAATTGATGGAAAAGGGACTCCCCGAGGATGAAAACCCCGGAGCAGAATCCAATCCTGAGGCATCGACAGCAACAGAGCCTTCCCTGTCCGATACGAACGAGACAGACTTAGAAAAAACCACCGAGGAAGAGGAGGAGTTACATGAACAAGTCTGATCTTGAGGCATTGATTCCCCAGATAGAATCGAACATCCAGTACACCTTTAAGGACAAAAATCAGATTCAACTTGCTCTGACACATCGATCGTTTTCAGGTGTGGATTCCAAATCGATCGATAACAATCAACGTCTCGAATTCTTGGGAGATGCTGTCCTTCAACTCATCATTACATTGGAACTGTATGACCGGTATCAAGATCATGACGAAGGCCCCCTGACCAAAGCTCGTGCGCAACTGGTCAATCGACGCACTCTGGCTACTCTCGCAAAAAAAATTGATCTCGGATCCAGCTTACTCATGAGTCGAGGTGAAGAATTGAGCGGCGGCAGGGAGCGACCGAGCGCGCTAGCAGACGCCTTTGAAGCGATTGTGGGGGCCGTATTCATTGATGCGGGTTACGAGCGAACCAAAGAATTTGTTCTGGATTGTTTCAGCTCACATTTCGGTGAATTGAAAATACTGCCAAACCTGGAAAACCCCAAAGGTGAGTTGCAGGAATATCTCCAGATACAATCCAACCAGCCTCCCCATTATGAACTTCTGAAAGTAAGCGGTCCGGACCATGATCGAACTTTCGAATGTGCCGTCTTGCACAGTGAAAAAGAACTTGGGAGGGGTAGCGGAAAAAGCAAGAAGGAAGCGGAATTCAATGCCGCCGCCGAGGCACTGATTAACATACGTCCTGAAAACCCCTCGAAAGGGAAAAAGGGATGACCAGGCCTGAAAACGATCAGACTTCCATTATAGAAATCAGAACAGCACAAAAGGAGAATGTTCCACTGATTCTTGAATTCATCAAGTTGATGGCCACCTATGTGAAAATGCCTGACTTGTTGAAAGCGACGGAAGAATCACTGACCGAATCACTCTTCGGCTCAAAACAAGCAGCGGAAGTTTCACTGATTTATGAAGGGAGTCAGGCGGTAGGATACGCGGTTTATTTCCACAACTTTTCAACTATTGAAGGAAAACATGGGCTTTACCTGGAAGATCTGTTCATCAAACCACCCTTCCGTGGAAAAGGAATTGGAAAGAAGGTTTTAAAACACCTTGCCAACCTCGCATTAGAACGAGGATGCACTCGTTTTGAATGGTTGGTTGCCGACTGGAATAAGCCTGCCGTTGATTTTTACCGTAAGATTGGCTCCGATGTATTGGATGAATTCAGAGTTTGTCGTATGAATCAAAAATCCATGGAGCAATACGTTACGAAGGAGCTTTAAAAAAATGCAACCAAGCTCTGCTTACCCTGCAACGCCTCCAGCTCGCTCCAATTGGATCAGGGAACGGCGCGAACCAGTATCACGCCCCACAGAGAACACCATTCCGGATGTGCTGGTGGAAGAGGAATTGGGGCCGGATGGGCATCTGCTGAATACAGGCATCATCTTCCTGATTAACAGGGAGTGTCCCTGGAATTGTGTGATGTGTGACTTATGGAAAAATACTACTCTAACTCCTCTGCCACCAGGTCACGCTCCTTCTCAGATTCAGGTAGCGCTTGGAAGAATAAACGCCAATAGCAATTCCAATATTCAACAGATCAAGATCTACAATAGTGGGAGCTTTTTTGACACACGAGCCATTTATCCTGAGGACTATACTGCAATCGCATCGAGTGTATCGAAATTTGAAAGAGTGATTGTGGAAAACCACCCCAAACTGATCGGTGGCCGTGTTGCCAAATTTAACGAACTGTTGAAACCTCACCTTGAAATCGCCATGGGCTTGGAGGCTGCGGATGATGGCATCTTACAGAAGCTGAACAAACGTTTTACGCTTGATGATTATGCCAAAGCCTGCGATTTCATGAATGTTGAAGGCATCGACCACAGGGCTTTTATCATGGTCCAACCACCATTTTCTGATCCCGACCAGGCAGTGGAATTATGCACTCTTACCGTTCAATTTGCGTTCGAGCAAAACGCTAGCAGCGTTACCCTGATTCCCACCAGAAGCACGACAGGCGCGATGAAATCATTAACTTCCATGGGCGTCTTCACACAACCTTCACTGGCAACATTAGAGACCTGCTTCGAACAAGCTCTACTCCAAAGCAATAAGCGGGTGTTTGTCGATTTGTGGGACTTGGAAAAATTTCAGTCATGCGACGAGTGCTTTGATTCCAGAAAACGAAGACTGCTTCAAATGAACCAGTTACAAAGGATTCTAGTTAAACCTCATTGCTTAAAGTGTCATTGAATCCGGAAAAACAGCAGGTAGATGTCATTGTGCTGGGTGCTGGATACGCCGGTGCATTGACCGCGATGATTGCACGCAAGAATGGATGCAATGTCTTGCTCGTGGAAAAAGGCCGACATCCTCGAATGATGATCGGGGAATCAACGACACCTTTGACTAACTTGCTGCTGGAGGAAATTGCCAATGAGTTCCACCTCCCTTTTCTACTCGACTTTTCACAATGGGGAAAATGGAAGCGATTGCACCCCGACCTCAAGGTTGGTTTAAAACGAGGTTTTGGCTTTTACAACCATTGCACTGACCAGAAGGTTGAGCCTTCAAGTCTATGGAACAAAGAATTACTCGTAGCGGCCAGCCCGTCCAATTTCGTCGCAGACACACACTGGTGGCGGGCCGATTGGGACTCTTTCCTGGTCGATCAATGCAGATCCCTTGGAATTGAATACTGGGACAAGACTGAAGCCTTGAAACTTTGTGAAGAGAAAGATGGAATCTCGTTAACTCTTCAAAATGAAGGTGGACAACTCCAAGTCAAAGGCAGTTTGTTGATTGATGCAACCGGGGGTGGGAACGGAGTAGCACGCCTCTTAAGACTCAAAGCCTCACCACTGGAACACACACCCGATACCTTCGCCGTATACAGCCATTTCGAGGAAGTTGCGACCATAGGTTCCATAGAGGACTTCAACCAGGAAAGATCCCTTCCATATCCTCCCGAAAATGCGGCCATCCATCATATGATTGATGATGGTTGGGTTTGGTCTTTGAGATTTGATCACGGCACGGTCAGCGCCGGAGCTATCCTAAAAGAATCTTCATACGAGTATCTAAAAGAAAAAACGCCTGATTTCATCTGGCAACATTTGTTAAAACATTACCCCAAACTTGGGAAATTATTTCAACACGTAAACCCAATCTACCCCATTCGGCGAATCGATCGTGTAGGATTTCAAATGGAAAAATCCCACGGAAATAGATGGATCATGCTTCCTTCATCTGCTGGATTTGTAGATCCACTTCTTTCAACCGGCTTTCCTTTGACGCTCTTGGGTATTCAACGATTGGGTAAATTCCTTGCACCATCAGAACTGAGAAAACAGGGACTTTTGATTCCCTTGAGAGATATTGCCAAACTTTCCAGGCATGAACTGAATTTAGTGGATCGTTTGATTGGAACTCTCTTCGCAACCATGAATGACTTCAGACACTTTGCGGTAACAACATTGATCTATTTCGCAATCGTTAGTTTTTCAGAAACTGCAAGACGCCTGGGAAGGCATCATCAATCATCAGGATTTCTTCTGAGTGAACAATCCGAAATGTCAAAAAAGATCATTTCAACATTGGAAAAAATCCAAAAAATTCACCAGTCGAAAGATTCACCAGAAGTTAAATGGGCTACAATCCAGGCCCTCGTTGAATCAACAATAGAACCAATAAATGTGATCGGTCTGTCTACACGATCTAATCCTCCACATTTTCCAGCGAAATTTGGAGCCCTGTTTGAAAACGCAGACAAGCTGGGCGTTTCAAAAGCAGAAATACAATCCATGCTTGAGCGATTAAATCTGACTTCAGCGCAAACAGATTAGTCTGGAATTTAACCATACTTTCGCTTCGATATGATGCTACTGGGCAGTTGAAGTCTGGACGCGGGCAATGTATCATCAATTTATGATGTTGATTAAATGGTTTTTAGTTTTGTTGGTCTGTTTAACCGGCCTGTCCCAGCCGGCACGATCAGCAGAAACCGCGAATCAAGTTACTGATCAGAACCAGGTTTATATCATCCCTATCCGCGAAGATATTATGCCTCCCTTGACATATCTGGTTCGCCGCGGAGTAAAAGAAGCCATTTCAGCAGATGCTGACTGCCTTATTCTGGACATGGATACCAATGGTGGTCGTGTGGATGTCACTGAGGAAATTATTCAAATCATCAATCGCTTTAAAGGGCGTAAAGTCACTTACGTAAACTCCAAGGCGTTCTCAGCAGGGGCGTTTATTTCGGTGGCAACCCAGGAAATTTACATGGCTCCAGTCAGCGTCATAGGCGCTGCAGCCCCGATTATGATGAGTCCGGGAGGAGGAGCGAGTGAAATGCCAAACACCATGGAAGTCAAAATGACTTCTGGAATTTCAGCACTCATTCGTGCCACCGCCGAGCAAAACGGACATGATCCCTCGGTGGTTGAAGCAATGATCGACAAATCCAAGGAATTAAAAAAAGGAGATAAAATATTATCCGAAAAAGGTCAGATACTCACCTTGACCAATACAGAAGCAGAGGCCTCCTATGGCGAACCTCCCAGATTCCTCTTGAGTAAAGGTACTGTGGATTCATTGGAAATATTGATAGATCAATTGGGTTACACAGGAGCACAACAAGTCCGAATCACTCCAACAGGAGCAGAAAAAACCGGTACATGGATCAATAAAATCAGCCCGATTTTACTCATCGTTGGAATCATTGGCATTTACCTTGAATTCAAGACACCTGGATTCGGACTCCCAGGAATTCTTGGCCTGACCGCATTTGCGATTTATTTCCTTGGAGGTTACATAGCGGGATTATCTGGACTGGAATGGGCCGCATTCTTTGTGGTTGGACTCTTCTTATTAATCCTGGAACTGTTTTTCATACCGGGAGTTTTTGTGATCGGACTGGCTGGGATCATGCTGATGCTTTGGTCTATATTGATGGGGCTTGTAGACATGGATCCCACATTACCCGTCTGGCAAATCCCATCGGCAGGAAACTTGAAATATCCTTTGCAAGTGATGATGACTGCCATTTCTGGTTCAGCAGTTTCAATTTTGGTTCTTGGAGCCATACTTCCTAAGACGCAGATCTATCACAAGCTGGTTTCCGAAACAACGAGCGGCGATGACAGCGTTGAAAAACAGGAAGAAGCAGAGAAGCTACTCATGGGAGCCGAGGGAGTCGCACTTTCAACACTTCGCCCCGGTGGCAAGGCCAGATTTGGAGACAAGATTCTGGATGTGATCACAGATGGAAATTTAATCGTATCCGGAACCAAAGTGCGGGTCGTGGGGTTTTCAACCAGTGACGCCATCGTGGAAGAAGTCAAGGCCTAAACTACGAAAAATCCATCCAAAAATTTTCTTCAGATTGCCCATTGCATGCCTTCGACAGATAGGGGTATGATGCTTTCCTGCCTCGCCAAAAGACGCTCACGAATGGAGGGAGTATTCTGTCTTGAGAGGCAACCAACTAAATTGGAATCCGAGTAGATTCAGGCTCGTTCTGGATCACTAAAATGAGCTAAATCAAGCTTTTTTGGCCTTTGTGAATAACTCGTGAATAAGTGTGAATATGTTATTCTCGATGAATACGGGGTAACCCCTTTATTCTTCAATTGTGCAAGGGTCGTTAGGACCGGATGTCACCCAGTTTCAAGGGTGAACAAATCTTAGTTAAGCACGTATCCAGTTATTGATTAACATGTTGTATTAAATTTAAACATGTTACTAAAAGGTTACAATACCGATACAATCGTGTATCGAAATAAAAATTGGCATAATTAGCTGTAATTGATAGGTGTCTCAACGATGTATCAGCAGACAGTGAATAAAGTTAAATAATTGACGTATTTTCGAATTTAAAACACATCATGCGCAACGAGGCGGAAATCATATGGAACAGGGCAGTTAAAAAGCTCAAATCCATGCTGAACGATGAAGTATTTAAACTTTGGTTTGCTCCAATCGTTCCCCTCCATATTGAAAACAACGTTCTGATTTTACAGGTCGCGAACGATTTTTGTGAAGTCTGGCTCAAGGATAATTATCACCACCTGTTGGAAGAGGTCGTTGGCGGCTCTTCAGATGAAAAACTCGGCATTGCTTATAGAATTGGAACCCAAAAGCCCACTTCCGCCCAGTCTGCTTCTGGAAAACCCGGATTAAAAAAATCAGAGTCTCATACAGCGACTCCTGAGTCCGGAAAATTGGAAAAAAAATCCAAACCTGATCCATCGCGGAATGGATTTAATCCGTTTTACACATTTGATTCTTTTGTCGTGGGCGGAAACAACAGAATGGCACATAGCGCGGCTCTCGCTGTAGCTCAGTCGCCAGGCAAATCTTACAATCCGCTTTTCCTCTATGGTGGTGTTGGTCTGGGCAAGACTCACCTGCTGCACGCCATCGGTCATCATGTCCTGGCTAAAAAGCCAAATGCTCGCGTCGCATACCTTTCGTGTGAAAAGTTCACCAACGAGTTCATCGACGGCATCCAGAACAATCAATTGGTCAAGTTCAGGAAACGATACCGAATGACCGATGTGCTTCTCATCGATGATATCCAGTTCCTTTCCGGAAAAGAGCGGATCCAGGAGGAGTTTTTTCATACTTTCAACGCATTACACGAAGCCCACAAACAGATCGTCCTAAGTTGTGACCGACCAGCCTGTGAAATAGATGGATTGGAACAACGCTTAAGTTCCAGATTTGAGTGGGGACTCTCTGCTGATCTTCAGGCACCTGATGTTGAAACCCGGTTGGCGATTCTGCTCAAAAAAGAAAAATCACTCGGCGTCGACCTGCCGCGCAACATCGTCGAATACATTGCAAACAACATTCGGGCAAATATTCGACGCCTGGAAGGTGCTTTATTACGGGTTGCGGCATTTTCCTCATTAACCAAGCAAGATCTCACCGTCGAATTGGCAGAGCAGTTGCTTCGGGATGCCTTGCAGGAAGAAGGGCGCACCTCGGTTAATATCGAAGCCATTCAAAAAAAAGTGGCGGAACATTACGATATTCGTCTTGCTGATATGACCAGTCGCAGACGCCCTGAATATATCGCTTTCCCAAGGCAGGTTGCCATGTATTTATCCCGTCAACTAACGGAAAGTTCACTTAATGTGATCGGCTCCGCGTTTGGTGGACGAGACCACGGAACTGTGTTACACGCATGTAGATTGGTGAAGGATCGCATGGAAATGGATGCCAGCGTCAGACAGGCTGTTCTTTATCTGGAACGCCAGCTGAGATAAGCTCCACCCGAGGGCTTCATGGAGTTACGCACTTGGAGTGTTACCACTTTCCGGACCTGCTAAAAACCTCGGACACTCGCTGTAAATTGAAGTTATGACCTGAAATCGTGGCAAAATATCGCTGGAATTTGGGATTACCAACGAAGTTTGCCTACAAATGCCATGATTAAAGTCCGTGACCTTTCCAAAGTTTACCAGACCTATAAGAAGCAATCTGGTTTTTGGGGTTCCATCAAAGGTTTGGTGCATCGCAAATACGAAACAACCGAAGCCGTTAAAAAAGTTTCATTTGATATTCAACCCGGTGAGTTAGTCGGATTTATGGGCCCAAACGGCGCCGGAAAAACGACCACTCTCAAAATGCTTTCCGGACTTCTTTACCCTACTTCGGGAACAGCTGATGTGCTTGGGTACACACCGTGGGAGAGGCATGATGAATATCGCAGACAATTTGCATTGCTGCTGGGACAGAAGAACCAACTTTGGTGGGATCTTCCGGCACGCGAATCTCTCGCTCTGAATGCACGAATTTATGGCATAGCCGAATCCCGGATGCAGAAAATTGTCAGTGACATGGCAGATATGCTTCAGGTGGCCGACAAGTTGGATGTCATGGTTCGTGAATTGTCACTTGGTGAACGCATGAAAATGGAATTAATAGCGTCACTGATCCATCAGCCAAAAATTTTATTTCTGGATGAACCTACCATAGGGTTGGATGTCGTTTCCCAGAAGACAGTACGTGATTTTCTCAAACACCTGAATCAAACGCAAAAAACGACAATTATTCTGACCAGTCATTACATGGCCGATATTCAGGAACTTTGCAAAAGAGTCCTGATCATTGACCATGGCAAGCTCTTTTACGATGGTGATCTTCGAGGGATACTTGATCAATTTGTCGATGAAAAACGAATTAATATTCTCTTAAATGATCCATCCCTGCCATTGCCCGAAGCATGTCATTCCATTGGTCTGGTAGAAGATTTTTCAGATGGAAAACTACAAATCAGGGTCAAGAGAAAATCCGTCATTCAGGCGTGCAAGTCACTACTCGACACACTGCCGGTCGCCGATTTGAACATTGAAGAGGTTCCAATCGAGGAAGTCATTCGCCAGATATACTCGGATAATGACCAGCGAAAAAAGTAATTACAGCTTTTTCAAAAAAGCAGCCATACGCTCCATGGCCTCTTCTATCTGAGATAAGGAAGTGGCAAAACAGCATCGCAAAAACCCTTCTCCACTCTCTCCAAACGCGGTACCCGGAACACAAGCAACTTTGGTTTCATTCAGGAGTTGAACTGCAAATTCCTTGGATGTCAAACCCGTGCTTTGAATGGAAGGGAAAGCGTAGAAACTTCCTCGAGGCAAATGGCAATCCAGCCCCATCTCGTTGAATGCCTGCACAATAAAATTTCGACGCGCAAGGTACTGATCTCGCATCGCCATGGCCTCATCAAATCCATGGTCAAGTGCTTCAATGGCTGCTTCCTGACTGGTGATACCAGCGCAAAGCATACAATATTGATGAATCCTCAGCATGGCATCCAATAAATGTTTGGGAGCACAGGCATAACCAATCCGGAATCCTGTCATGGCAAATGCCTTGGAAAATCCATGCAAAAATATGGTCCTTTCACGCATCCCTGGAATGGAAGCAATCGATACGTGGCGGCCTTCAAAGGTCAACTCAGAATATATTTCATCGCTGATGACAACCAGATTATGTTCGATAGCTATTTGCGCAATTCGTTGCACCTGCTCTACGGCAAGGGTTCCTCCCGTCGGATTCGTGGGGAAGTTGAGAACAATTGCTTTGGTTTTTGGCGTAATAGCAGCCAACAACTCCTCGGGATCGAGGGAAAATGCGTTCTTAGCCTGGCATCTGACCGGCACAGGAATGCCGTGTGCCATGACGATGGAAGGAGCATAACTGACATAACACGGCTCGTGATAAATAATTTCATCACCTGGATCGATTAAGGCACGTAATGCAATATCCAGAGCTTCACTGACCCCTACCGTTACAAGAACCTCTTCATTTGCGTCATACCCAATATGGAAATGTTTTTCCACATAGCGTGAGATCGATTGCCTGAGTTTGATTAATCCAAGGTTGGAAGTGTAAGAAGTTCGACCTCGCTCCAATGAATAGATAGCGGCTTCCCGAATTCTCCAGGGCGTGACGAAATCAGGTTCACCCACACCTAGTGAAATGATATCAGGCACACCCTGAACCAATTCAAAAAAGTCCCGAATACCTGATCGGGGAATGTTGGCAACCTGGCGGGCAACAGGTGAGGCGTTTGTAATTTTTGACTCCATGTCTTGGAAGGAATAACAACCCCTTCCTTATTTAATCAAATGACCAATTCGACAAGGGATCGTGCTATTCTATCAGGCGGCTTCAGCGCTTTTGGGTTTTAGCCGGAATCGAGGCTTACTCCTGCCTTCCACAGTGGCTCGGGTAATTTTGATGCCTTCGATATCGTCGCGACCTGGGGCCTCGTACATGACATCCAGCATTAATTTTTCAAGCATTCCCCGCAGGGCACGAGCACCTGTTCCCTTCTTAATAGCCTGACGTGCCAGCGCTTTCAACGCATCCTGCGTGAAATCCAAATTGACGCCTTCAAGAGCCAATAGTTTGGCATACTGTTTTGTTAAGGAATTTCGAGTCTTGGTCAAAATGGCGACCAATTGATCCTCTGAAAGCTCGTCCAGAACGGTTGTCATCGGCACTCGCCCAATGAATTCTGGAATAAAACCATAGGAGACCAGATCCTCTGGCTCCATGGCATGATAAGCGGTATTTTTGAGGGCTTGTTCCTGCGCCACGTCCTGCTTGGAACCATGGTGAAAGCCCATTTTACCGCTGCCAACACGGCGTTCGACAATCTTGTCCAATCCGACGAAAGCTCCTCCGCAAATAAATAAGATATTTTTGGTATTTACCTGAATGTATTCTTGCTGGGGATGCTTTCTGCCTCCTTGAGGTGGTACATTGCAAATCGTACCTTCCATGATTTTCAACAGCGCTTGTTGAACCCCCTCGCCCGACACATCTCGTGTGATGGAAACATTTTCAGTTTTGCGGGCAATCTTGTCGATTTCGTCGACGTAAATAATGCCCATTTCAGCGCTCTTGACATCGAAATCAGCACTCTGAAGCAGTCGAAGAATAATATTCTCCACGTCTTCACCGACATATCCGGCTTCGGTTAGGCTGGTTGCATCAACAAGTGCGTAGGGTACGTCCAATGCCTTTGCGAGCGTACTGGCCAATAATGTCTTTCCTGAACCGGTGGGCCCCACCATCAAAATATTGCTTTTTTCGATGGTCACATCCTGTAAGTCATGATCCGGATCCAGCAATTCGGTACTGCCTTCAACCTCAGCCTGGATTCTCTTGTAATGATTGTGGACAGCAACCGCCAAGGTCTTCTTGGCCTCATCCTGCCCCACACAGTAATCGTCCAGAATCTCCTTTAATTCCTTTGGGCGCAGCAAATTGAGCTGTGCAGAGGAAGGTTTTTTGTCACTTCGAAATTCTTTATCAAGAACGCTCTTGCACACCAGAACACAGGCATCGCAAATATAAACCTGAGGACCTGCAATCAGTTTGCGCACTTCTGAATGTGATTTACCACAGAAGCTGCACATGGTTAATTGAGTAGGACGGGCCATATATGTCGGAGTTATTGGGATTCTGTTTTAGAATCGGCGACTTCTTTTTGAGATTTCACAACTTCGTCCACCAACCCGTATTCTTTGGCTTCCTCAGAACTCATGTAATTGTCACGATCACAGTCCTTTTCAACCTGTTCACGATCTTTGCCTGTGTGGAAAGAGATAATATCATTGAGCCGGGATTTTAACCTCAACATGTAATTAACACGGATTTCGACGTCCGAAGCCTGACCTTGAGCGCCACCAAGCACTTGATGGATCATGATATTGGCATTGGGTAGAGCAAATCTCTTTCCTTTGGTGCCGCCGCATAGCAAAACAGCCCCCATGCTTGCGGCCTGTCCGATACAGTAGGTGTTCACATCACAGGTCATAAACTGCATGGTGTCGTAAATAGCCAACCCCGCAGTCACGCTTCCACCTGGAGAATTGATATAAAGGTGGATATCTTTCTTGGGATCGGCATTTTGGA
The DNA here is from genome assembly GCA_964342825.1 of uncultured Verrucomicrobiota bacterium. Classification (GTDB taxonomy): domain Bacteria; phylum Verrucomicrobiota; class Verrucomicrobiia; order Limisphaerales; family AAA164-E04; genus AAA164-E04. The sequence goes on along the minus strand of CAYFHO010000049.1, from coordinate 15,739 downwards.
GGAAAAGTAGCTGGGCAATAATTACATTGGCCACCTGATCATCGACAGGTGTTCCTAGAAAAATAATGCGGTCCTTGAGCAGGCGTGAGTATATATCATAACCGCGTTCGCCACGTCCGGTTTCTTCAACCACGTATGGCACCAAGTAATTAAACATGTTTTTTTGAACTTCCATTCTTGATTGCCAACCTACCCAAGCACATGCACTGCGTCAAGATTGCTTGTGCAGTTGAAAGAAATCCGGAGAAACATTACCTCCACTGAATACCACACCAACCCGCTTACCCTGATACCGATTCCGGAATGGTTCGCTCATGACTGCTGCCAAAGCCACTGCCGCACTTGGTTCCACAACCTGCTTCATTCTCTCCCAAACAAATAAGGTTGTATCGAAAATCTCCCTCTCAGATACTGTCCAGATTCCATCCACCTTGTTTTTGATGATTTCCCAATTCAGTTCTCCAAGACCTGTCTGCAAACCATCAGCCATGGTCCTGGGATCCAACTGTGGTAAACGTTTTCCTGACGCAAATGATCGAGCGGCATCATCCGCCCCTAGTGGTTCAGCGCCATATATTTTAAGACTTGGAGATAAGGATTTACCTGCCACAGCCAACCCTGACAACAATCCACCACCGCCCACAGGTGCCACCAATACATCCAACTTGGAAACCTGATCGAGAAACTCAAGACAAACGGTCCCCTGCCCTGCAATCACGTCGGGATGATCGTAGGGGTGAACACAAACTGAACCTGTTTCCTTCTGGATCTCCGACAGTGCCTCCTCCCGCTCTGACTGAAGATTACCGCAGTCATGAATCATGGCACCATAGGATAGAACAGCTTTTCGTTTAACATTTGAAGCTGTATCTGGCATCACAATGTGAACCTTTGCATGGTGCAGCTTGCCGGCGAGTGCAAGGGCCTGTGCATGATTCCCCGAACTCACAGTGATCAAACCCTTTTCAAGTTGTGAAGGGGTTAATTGAGATACCGCATGGTATGCACCACGAAACTTGAAGGCACCGACCTTTTGTAAATGCTCTCCCTTGCAATAAACTTCGTTTCCCCCCAGCTCGTTGAGTGTCACTGAACTGAAAACAGGAGTCACATGAGCCTGTTGTTGGATCATTTTCGCGGCTCTCTGAATTTGACTGAGCGTAATTTTAGTCATGACTATCGTTATTTTTCCAAAGCACTGCCCCCATCAACACGAGGATCAGCAGCAGCTTCAAAGGTCTTTGTAGAAGCATTGCGATGAATGGCCTGGGCGGCGCCCAGATGATTGACAACCAAAACATCGTGACCTTTAGATTTTAAGGATTGAATGATCGTTTCAGGCCATGAAGATTCCATGACAATTCGATCAGGTTTCCATTGGTGATGAAATCTCGGATGAGCCAGAGCTTCTTCGACCCCCAATCCAAAATCCAACATCAAGATGAGGTGGACGAGTGTCTGACTAATAATGGTAGGTCCACCAGCTGCTCCGATGGAAAGTATGGGTTCCCCATTTTTAGTTACTAAGGTTGGACTCATGCTGCTTAGTGGACGTTTTCCAGGTTGCACCGAATTGGCTTCACTTCCCACCAGGCCAAAGAAATTTGGTTTACCAGGTTGAGCTGAGAAATCATCCATCTCGTTGTTCAAAACAATTCCCGTACTTGGAATCATGACCTTGGCTCCCAAAGTGGTGTTGATGGTTGCAGTGCAGGCAACCCAGAAACCTTTATCATCAGCAGTGCTGTAATGAGTTGTATGACTACCAAACAAAGGTTTGTCCGCATGAGGCGGTGTCCCATGCTTCGGAACTGAAGAAGATCTCTCAGGATGAATCCGCGCGGCCAATTCTTTGGCATAATCATCGCTGATCAAACTTTTAGGAACATTGGTAAAATCCGAATCGCCTAACCAATAAGCACGATCTGCAAATGCGAGTTTCATTGCTTCCACCACCAAATGAACCCATTCGGCGGATTGTCGGTCCATGGAACTTATTGGATACGCCTCAAGAATTTTAAGGATCTGTGCAATGTGAATTCCTCCAGAGCTTGGAGGAGGAAAACCTGCAATTTCATACTCACGGTAGGTTGACAGAACCGGCGCTCTGAACACCGGGCGATAATCCTCCATGTCCTTCATGGAAATCACCCCGCCATTTTGAACCATCCAATCGACTAATGAGGACGCGATGTCACCTTCATAGAAGGAGGAGATGCCCGATTGAGCAATTTTGCGGTAAGAATCCGCAAGTTGTTTTTGCACGAAAATTTCACCGATTTCGAAAGGTTGACCATCCTCATCCAGATATACCGAACTGATCTCTGGAAATTCCCTTAAATCCTGAGCGACGGAGGCAATTCTTCCATAAAAAGTTCGGTTGACCCTGAATCCAGCATCGGCGATTTCGGCAGCGGGAAGCAAAAGCTCGCGAAGACTCAAAGTTCCATATCGTTTCAAAGCCAGATCAAATGTTGCCAATGCTCCCGGCACTGCTACTGCCAAAGCACCCTTTTGTGACCACTCCAGGACCGCTTTACCGTCACGAAGATACATGTCACGATGCGCTGATGCAGCAGACTTTTCACGTCCATCCAGTGCAATCAGCTCCCCTCGTGGCGTCCGGATTAACATCAAACAGCCCCCACCTATCCCGGAGTTAAATCCATCAACCACTCCTAAAGTGAGACCGATAGCCACGGCGGCATCAACCGCATTCCCCCCTTTTTCGAGCGCATCCATGCCTGCTCGAGAGGCTAATTCATGGACAGATGCAACGGCATATTTTTCCCCGGCGATACACGTAGAGCCTGGAGCTAAGGTTGAAAGCAGGAGGCTGAGGCATAGCAAATGGTATGAACATCTTAACCAGAGGTTGTTTTCGATGTGGTCATCGCAAATGGCCTTATTTCCATGGTTTAGTTTTTTTTCCTCAGAAAATTCTCCCACTTGTTTTTTCATAGCATCAATCCTAGATTGCTAATGGAGGTATATCAAAAGAAATTAAGTTTCGGTAATGCATATACAGGAAGACAAGCTGATAAAACAACTTACAGGTAGTGGTCGCAAGGGCATTGATCAAAGGATCGTGGATGTCATGTTGACCATCCCACGCCACTGGTTCATTCCCGCTGAATATCGGCATCGCGCTTATGAAGATTGCGCGTTGCCCATAGGTTACGAACAAACCATTTCTCAACCTTACATGGTTGCCTTGATGACTGAAATGGTGACTCCACAACCTCATCATAAGGTCCTGGAAATTGGATCCGGCTCGGGCTATCAGACAGCCATTCTTTCGAAATTGGTTTCCCAAGTTTACTCAATCGAATATATCGAGCCTCTGATGATACATGCCAAGGAAGCTCTGGAGCGTCTGAACTGTCAGAATGTTGAATTGAAACAAGGCAACGGACATCTCGGTTGGCCAGATGAGGCACCTTTTGACAGCATCCTCATCGCATGCGCTCCAGAATTCACGCCCTGGCATCTGACGGATCAACTGAAACCAGAAGGACAATTGATTGTGCCAGTGGGTGAGAAGAACAATCAAAAACTGGTTCGGATTTTTAGGCGTGATAACCAGTGGGTTGAAGAAGTAACAATGAATGTTCGGTTTGTTCCCATGGTCGGGGACCTGGCTTCGAATTGATGATTTCGTCCGGAAAAAACCCACTATCCAGATGATCGACATTCCCTTGGATTACTTGGGATGAGATAGTCCATCAAAGTGAAAATTGCTCCAAATTTGGAAGTGGTTTCTACCCGCAGAAAATACTAAAGCGCAATGGCTCTAGCCCTTGTTCAATTCAAGCACGATCACTGAGGCAGCTTTGGAAAACGGTAAGTGCCCCAGTAAGTTGATGGATATTCCTCCTTCCTGCTCAGAAATCAATTCAAGGGATTTCGTGGTATTTTCATGCAACAGGAATGCCCGTTTAATTTTGGCTGCTTCGATTGAACCGAAATGAAGAATGTGGTCAACAGGCCATTGGAACACATGCAAATAGAGTCGGTCTTGATTTCCGGTCAGGCGTCCCCATTCAGGTTGAGGATAGTCCACTTTTTGCGTTGAATAGATCGATTCACCATGAACTTCCAGCCATTCTCCGATGGCTATCAACCGGTCTTGCATGATGACAGGTATTGTTCCGTCCGCATCAGGACCAATGTTCAGCAGCAGGTTACCTCCTTTGGACACCAAATCAACCAGCATCCGTATCAGACTCTCACGCGATTGGTAATCATCATAATTTTCAAGTCGATTGAGGGCAAAGCTGTGGCCGATACCACGGCATTCCTCAAAAGGTTTATCCTGACGCAATCCGGGTGAACCTCCGCCGATGTGACCGTATTCTGTGGTATAAAAATCACCCACCTGACCTCTCAGCGCTTTTCCCCAACGGTCATTGACCACCAAATCGGAGGCGTTTTCTGAGTGATTATAGAGCCATGCCACCAGTTCCGGACTGCGCCATAAAGTATCCGGCTCATCCCATTCCCCATCAGGCCAAACTATGTCAGGTTGATAACGAGTCACCAGATCCTTGAATTGTGGAATCATGTACTCCTCGACATAACGAGATTTATCAGTCTCAAACAAAGGATGTTCCCATTCCATCAAAGAATAATAAAACCCCATCTTCAACCCTGCCTTGCGAACATGCTGAGCCAATTCTCCACATAAGTCGCGATACGGGCCTGATTCGGCACTGTTCCAAGCATACCCTCGTGTCTGGCTTGCCAGCTTGCTGGGCCATAGTGCATACCCATCGTGATGTTTGGAAACCATGACGACATACTTCGCTCCAGATCTTTTGAACAAATTTGCCCATTCCTCCGGATCCCAAAGTTCTGCTTTGAATTCATTGGCAAAATCCTGGTAACGGAAATTGTGACCATATTGAGCGGCATGAAAATCAGAAACCTTCCCACCATGCGATTTGGTCTTCAACCAATGCCAATACCATTCGGAGTAAGTCGACTTATCACAGTAAGCCGGGACAGAATAAACTCCCCAATGAATAAAAATCCCGAATTTGGCCTGACCGAACCACGAAGGAGCGGGGCGCGCATTGAGTGAGTCCCAATCAGGTTTGTATGCGTTTCCTTCAGCAAATGAGTGGATGCATACAAGCAGAAAGGCCAACGAAATCCTTAGTGGAGATTTCATGAAATTAAATTAAAGCAGGGAAACGAACATGAAAAGTCAATCTCGATTGAATTTCAGGCAAGCATTCATACACTCCTCTCCATATGCGTTCAGCTTTTCAGAAACAAGTCCTCACAGCCCTGCTTCTCACAACCATTCTCGGGCTGGCATTATGGATGCTCAATACACCTGCTTGGTTGGCTTACCTGTCCTCAATTAATTTTGTTTGCTTTGGATTTTATGGCTGGGACAAGTGGCGTGCGATCAAACAGAAATCTCGCACACCAGAAGGAACTTTGCACGCATTGGCTCTGGCTGGTGGTGTGATCGGTGCTTGGATGGGGCAAAAAGTGTTCCGCCACAAAACCATCAAGCGTTCCTTTCAATGGATCTTCTGGTCGATTGCTGTTCTCCAATTGCTGGCCATCATTGCGTGGGGATATGTCAAATACGTGCGTTGATCCTAAAAAAAGATCTACCTTAACTTGTCTCACTGGATCAACTCTGTTAAGCAATTCAGCCTTTTCGTTAACAATCAAGGATCAGTGAACAAACCTGGCACCCAAAAAAATCAAAAATTAGCAAGGATGCTCTTCGTATTCCTTGGCCTTGGGCTGTGCTTGAATCACGGGTCGAATTCCTTGCTGGGTGATTCTGAAGATAAAAGGAGTTTGGAAGAATCCAACAACTCACCACGAACTGAGCCAGAGGGCAAACCTTCCATTCGAGCGATTCGTGTCGATGAAGGTCCTGACATCGATGGTCGGCTTGATGAGGACTTATGGAAAAACGCACCGGCAGCCGGTCCACTTTGGCAATACGACCCTTTGCAGGGTGTCGAAATGACCGAACGCACGGAATTCCGGATTGTTTATGATGACCAAAACCTCTACATCGGAATCTGGTGCTTTGATTCCGAACCGGACAAGATCAACGCCCGCGTGATGCAGAGAGACAATCGTTCCATCTTCAGTGACGATTACCTCTACATGGCGATTGATACATTTCACGATCAGCGAAATGGATACATTTTCGTCACCAACCCCAATGGGGCCTTGTTTGATCAAATTGTCAGCAACAATATTTTTCTAAACTCAAACTGGGATGGCGTGTGGCGAGCAGCCAGCAGCATTGACAAAGAGGGTTGGAAAGCAGAATTGGCCATTCCTTTCAAATCTCTCAGTTTCAATCCTCAAACCGATGTCTGGGGATTCAACATCAGTCGATCCATTGCGAGGAAAGTGGAGAGAGGACGTTGGACAGGAGCAAAACCCCAATTACACACCTACCACGTGAGTCAAGCTGGTGACATCCTGGGTTTGACCGGATTAAAACAGGGCCTGGGAATCGAAATCTCTCCATATGCTCTGGCCCGCATGAGCCGTTCAGAAGATGAAACCGATATTTCCGGTGACTTTGGAACCGACGCTCGATACCGAATCACCCCCAATCTCAGTGCCACGTTAAGCTACAACACAGATTTTGCTGAAGCTGAAGTCGATCAGCGACAATTGAATTTCACTCGCTTCCCCCTCTTCTTTCCCGAGCGACGGGCCTTCTTTCTAGAGGATAGTGGTGTATTTGAGTATGGCGGCCTTCCAGTTACCGGACGTAGCACGGGTCTCGGAAGACCTGTCATTCCGTTTTTCACAAGGCGCATCGGTCGTGACAACAACGGAGAAACGGTGCCATTGATCATCGCAGCCAAAATGGCGGGAAGAGTTGGGAAATACAGTATGGGTATCACGGATGCCGTACTGGAGGATCATAATGGATTGGGGGTGCAAAACGTTTTTGCCGGTCGAGTGGCTAGAGACATCTGGGAACAATCGAGCGTGGGAATGATTACCACCATGGGTGATCCCAACTCGGCAAACGATAATTTCCTGGCAGGCCCCGATTTAAGGTATCGAACCTCGGAGTTCCTGAATGGCAAGGTTCTTGAAGCCAATGTCTTTGCATTGAGCACGCAGACCGATGGTCCAACATCAGATTCTGGATTTGCCTACGGTACTACGCTGGCTTACCCAAATGACTTGATACGTGCCAATGCTCAATTCATTGAAGTTTCAGATGCCTTTGATCCCGCCCTGGGTTTTGTTCAGCGAAAAAACGTTCGGGGATACTATACCTATACAGGTTGGAATCCTCGCCCCACCACGGTTCCGTGGCTCAGACAATATCATGTCACCTACAGAACAGAGCACTACACCGACAGATCCAACAACCTGGAGACTGCTGAACATCGGATCACTCCGCTATGGCTGGAATTTAATTCGGGTGACGAGGTCTTTATGAGTTACATCCGCGAGTTTGATGGTCCGGATGAAGATTTCACCATCTTACAGGACTTGACGATCCCCGCGGGAGAATACTGGTGGAACCAATATCGCTTGGGGATCGACTTTGCCAGTCGCCGAATCATTTCGGGTGAACTCAATGCATCTTATGGAGACTTCTATCTTGGAGACCGGTGGCGCATGGGATCTGAGATCACATACTACCCTTGGAAACGTTTGGGACTCAGCCTGGATTATGCATACAACCACGTCAGCTTTCCCGAGGGTGTTGCGGATGCTCATATTGGCGCCGGAAGGGCATTGATCAATTTCACCACCAATCTTGTTTGGGCGCATCTGGTGCAATATGACAGTTTGTCAGATTCCGTCGGCTACAACAGTCGTTTGATTTGGGAATACCAACCCGGCTCGAGACTGTTTGCGGTGTTTAATCAAAATTACCTGGCGGAAAACCTGACCCTGACTTTGCGACAGACTGAAGTGACATTGAAAGTGGGCGCCATTTTCAGGTTCTGATCAGGAATCGGAGTCCTCTGCGGGCATTTCGACCACTTTCCAAGGCAACCCATAGGCATTCAAATCAGTCATAAACGGATCAGGATCCAGCTGTTCCATGTTAAAAACGCCCGCTTTTTTCCACTGGCCAGTCAGGATCTGTTTGGCACCGATCATTGCAGGGACACCTGTGGTGTAGGAAATCGCTTGGGATTTAACCTCCCTGTAACATTCCTGATGGTCGCAGACGTTGTAGATGAAGACACGTCTTGGTTTCCCATCCTTGACTCCATCGATCAAGCAGCCGATGCAGGTTTTCCCTTTGGTGCGTGGACCGAGTGAGGCGGGGTCCGGCAACAAAGCTTTGAGGAACTGTAGAGGGACAATCTCTTGCCCTTGAAATTGGACAGGCTCGATACCTGTCATTCCAACATTTTCCAAAACGCGTAAGTGCGTTAAATAAGATTCCCCAAAAGTCATCCAAAAACGAATCCGTTTGAGCCCTTTGATATTCAGAGCCAAGGATTCCAATTCTTCATGGTACATCAAATAGGCTCGACGCACGCCTACTTCGGGAAAATCAAAGTCACGCTTTACAGATAACGGATCCGTTTCCTTCCATCCCCCCTCCTCCCAAAACCGACCGTTTGCAGTGACTTCACGAATGTTTATTTCTGGATTAAAATTGGTGGCGAAGGGGTACCCATGATCACCTGCGTTACAATCCAGAATATCGATCTGGTTAATTTCATCAAAAAGATGTTTTTGGGCATGAGCACAAAAAACGTTCGTCACACCAGGGTCAAATCCTGAACCCAACAATGCCATGAGTCCCGCTTTTTCAAATTTTTCCTGATAGGCCCATTGCCACTTGTATTCAAACCGGGCCTCATCGGGAGGTTCGTAATTTGCAGTGTCCAGATAATCCACACCAGCCTCCAGACAAGCATCCATGATCGCAAGGTCTTGATAAGGCAAGGCGACATTGATAACGAGACTCGGATCGAAACTCTTGATTAAATCGACCGTTTCACTCACCACATCGGCATTAAGCGAGGCTGTTTGAATGGGGCGATCTAATTCAGATGCAATCTGATCACATTTGGATTGCGTGCGACTGGCCAGGCAAATTTCGCTGAAGATTTCCGGTAACTGCGCACATTTGTGGGTCACCACGCGCCCGACCCCGCCTGCTCCTATGATCAATACTCTGCTCATCTCCAACCATTGATACTATGAATGCACCGGACACATCAATCTTGGAAAAAAGAATCCATGGATTCTTATAAACCCATCATTGTCAGTCAGGATGTCATGCGGTAGGATCTTCCTTGTTGAGGTGACCTTACAATACCTACAGGAAGATGATTCGACTTAAGGATATAGCCAAAGCGGGAGATGTGTCTGTGATGACGGTCTCCAAAGTGATGAGGGATGCACCCGATATTTCTTCCGCCACTAAAGAGCGTATTCGACGTCTGGCTGACGAAATGGGCTATGTCCCCGATGTAACCGCCCGGGGCTTGAGAAATCGTAAAACCCGCTTACTGGGGCTGGTGATCTCAGCGGCTACCAACCCGATCTATGCCCGTGTCATGATGGCCATCGAAGAGAGGGCTTATCGCAGCGGATACGACATTTTGTTTGCACATTCACTCAACGACCCCAAACGGGAAGCAGCCTGCATCAAACGTTTTCTTGCGCGTCGCGTTGACGGACTTTTCATTTCCCCTGCCTACCGATTCGAGGAATCAGCACCCGCTTACCAGGAAATTTTAAAGCACGAAACACCATGTGTCATTCTGGGACATCGTGCACCTTTTTGTGAGAACTTTGCCAATGTAGAGACGGACAGCCTTCACGCTTCGATGAAGTCAACCCAACACTTGATCGAGCTTGGCCATCGCCGGATTGCCTTTTTCTCGGGTCCTCTGGCAGCCCCCTGGGCGAAGGATCGACTGGAGGGGTATCGCCTGGCTTTAGGAGAAGCAAGAATTCCGTGGGATGACCAATTAGTATTCCAGGCGGGAGGAACCGTTGAGGAGGGAGCACAAACAGCCGCCCAAATGCTTTCGGAGCAAACCCAGGCCACTGCAATTCAAGCCGTCAATGATTTGGTGGCGATCGGTGCAGCAGGACACTTGATGGATCATGGAATTCGAGTTCCCGAGCAAATGTCCATCGTGGGTTTTGGCAACATATTAACCAGCGAACATTTCCGGATCCCTCTTACCACGGTGCGTCAACCGAAATTGAGACAGGGTGAAGTTGCCATGGATTTAATGGAGAACCTTCTGAAAGGCGATCCAGTGGAATCCAAGGTCATTCCAGCTGAATTGGTCATCCGATCCAGTACAGGTGCGCCTCCATCAGAATAGGAATCGCTGGCACTCATTCAAAAACCAAAAAAAGCCCAAATAGCGGCAAAATTGGGATAGTTGAATCTTTCCTCAAGTCTTTCAATGGGCGACGATTATTATGAAAGACCAATGGCCCCATGGTTTCATCGATAACTATTACACCGTTTTCAAAAGGTATTCCCTAAGTATTGGATGCTATCTGTTGCTCTCATGTTTCCTTTTTGTTGCAAGGGGAAACGACGATTTTCAAGGTGCCACTCACATGATGCCATTTGAGGAAGACACCATCGGCTATGGAGATCAGCAGGATACCAGCCAGGTGGCAAAACTGCAGGAAGCCATCGACCGAGATGAAGTGGATCTGGAATTCACTGACGACGGGCAAGGATATTTAATGTCATTGCTGAAAGCATTGAATATTCCGGTTGAGTCACAAGTTCTGGTGTTTTCAAAAACTTCGTTTCAGAGACACAAAATTTCCCCCTCGACGCCTCGAGCTTTGTATTTTGATGACAACACCTATGTTGGATACGTTCAGGGTTCAGATTTGTTGGAGATCTCAGCAGTAGACAAAAAATTGGGTGGAGTATTTTACACTTTGGAACAAAACCCAGAAACGAAACCAAAATTTGTCCGAACCGATCAATGCTTGGAATGCCATGCCTCCTCAAAAACCATGGGAGTGCCGGGACATCTCATTCGTTCTTTTGAGGTCGATGAAATAGGAGTCGTGGATCTCATTTCGGGCACCAGTCAGGTGAGTCACCGAACCCCATTTGAAGACCGTTGGGGGGGATGGTATGTGACCGGAAAACATGGCGACCAGATACATCGGGGAAATTTGTTTGGTAAGGCAGCATTTAAGAAACAGGAGGAATCACCCAATTATTTGGGCAACCTGGAGGAATTAAAACAGTTTTTCAATCCTTCACCCTACCCGCGTGCTACCAGCGACATTACCGCCTTAATGGTTTTGGAGCACCAGGGACACATGCATAACTTTATTACTCGCATGCAGTATGAAGCTCAACTCATGCTCAACGCCTATGGGCATCTTCGATATTTAAAACACAAGATAGATGCCTTTCTTCGGTATATGCTCTTTGTCGACGAAGCTCCGCTAACAGATGCCATTGAATCTTCTCCCGACTATGTCAAAGCATTTACCAGCATGGGCCCCAAGGATTCCAAAGGAAGATCGCTCAGGGATTTTAACCTGGAATCAAGACTCTTTGAATACCCTTGCAGCTATCTGATTTACAGCGAGGCGTTCCAAGCTCTACCAGATAAGCTCAAGACTGAAATATACAACAAGCTCTGGAAAATATTGACCGGTGAGAACAACCAGCCGGAATTCTCAAAACTTACAGTCGAATCCCGCAAAGCCATCCACGATATCCTTGAAGAAACTCTTCCCGGCCTCCCCAATTATTGGTAGAAAGAGCCAACAAAATATGGATGCATCGCCGGTTCAACTAAATTGCCAGATAGAACACATCTACATCTCACCAGGCCATAATTATGTTGGCCATCATGGCAAACCTCCAGGCTCCCACGAAATTGTCGAAGTCCGAGAAGTTGAATGTGTCCGAGGTAGCGGATTAACGGGAGATCGTTATTTCAATCACAAGGAGAATTACAAAGGGCAAATCACTTTTTTCGAGATGGAAATCTACGAAAGACTTTGTAAAGAATTGGAGGTATCAGGCGGATTACCCTCAAACTTCAGACGAAATGTTCTGACAAGGGGAGTGGATCTCAACCAATGGATCGGGAAACAATTTGTTTTACAAGGAATCCTGTTTGAAGGATCTGAAGAATGTCGTCCTTGCTACTGGATGGACCAGGGATTTGCCCCAGGGGCTGAAGCAGCGTTGAAAGGTCACGGAGGACTGCGTGCAAGAATCCTGACCACCGGCATCTTGCGCGTCACTCATTAAACGGCCGGCCCCACTGTTTTTAATCAAGCGGAGAAGGAGCATTACGCCATTGGGGAGTGACAGCCCAAAGATTCTCTGGACTGAGAGAGGTCCCATACTTCATAAATCGGATACTTCCGTCACCAAAGGCATAATTTGATCCTCCTGACTTTTCTCCGGTACCTCCTCCGTGCTTGGCTTGATCAATCTCTTGCACGTCATTGCCTTCTCCTTGATAAAAATCCATATGTGCATGCGGAGATTTTTTACGTTTCTCTCCGAAAACGATTGTATTGGAAGGCTCTGGGATGTTTCCCATTTTCATGCTGATCGGAGATTTCCACTTTTTGAACTCTGCAAACTCCTCGTCAGAAAGATTGACCGCAAAATAATCATTAAATCCATTGATCAAATAACTGTGACTGATGAAAAAGCCGTCGGAAGGGCACTTGATCACAGCAGGTGTCTGGTAGTATTGCTTCAATGAAGAAACCCAATTCTGAACACCTGAAATCCTGGGAGGGAATTTATCGTCATGGTCGTCCACATACATCTGCAAACTTAAATGAAGCTGACGCAGGTTGTTGAGACATTTTATTTGGTTGGCTTTGCCTTTGGCACGGGAAAGCGCGGGTAGCAGCAGGCTGGCCAATATCGATATAATGGCTATGACCACCAACAATTCGATTAAGGTAAACCCACCCTTCGGAGTTAGATCCCGTCGAAACTCATACCTCATGATTCAGCCAACATTCATTAAATCCATGTGTTTGGCAATCGTTTAATCATCAGTACGGAGTAATGGTTTTTGCTCGTAATCTGACGGAATGTTCACCATCGGATCTTCCATTCTCACATCCTCATTCGTTCGCCCAATGACACGGACATACCCCAGAAATCTGCCAGCATCTTCCTGAACTGCCTGAATTTCCACTCGATTGTCTGGCGCAATGATTTCATGCCATTGTTTCCATAGCCTCCATCCTTCTTCCATGGTATCGGCTGTTTCAACATCGACGCATCCAGTACGCTCCCAATGACGTTTCCACCACCCAGGTGAATGCAAACTCCATAACTCAGGTTCCCACCAAGTTTTAAGATGAGAGGGTACGTCATTCTCAATTTCCTTCATCAAGCCTGCCCCCACAATACCGATTTGACCACCAGGTTTAAGAAAACGACTGAGCTTGGTAATAGCAGTATCATCCGTTCCGAAATAACTGAACGAGTCCACACAAACGATGACATCGAAGAAACCGGATGGAAAAGGCAAGCTACCCGCTTCAGCACGCAGGGGAAATACGCCTTGACCTGCTCCGGCGTCATTTACTCTCTGCAAATTCTCACTGGGACTGAACCATAGATCGACTGCCCACACCTGCACCTCAAATTCACGATGCAGGAAGATGGAGGAAGCAGCCCTGCCACAACCCAGATCCAGAACTCGCATCCCCGGCTTGAGATCAAGGTCGCGGGCCAGCCATTCTGTCAGCCAAAGACTATTCGCGCCCCCGCTTGCAGAAGCGAGGATCCAATCTGGATGATATTTCGAAGCTTTGGGGAAGTTTGGATCTATCAAATCAGGTGCATCTGACATAATCCCATTATCCAGAGTTACGGACTGAGTTCAACTCATGAAACTGGAGGAAATCAAACTCTGTTAAGCCATTCATTATGCCTCGCTTGGGTGGTTGTTGCCTTTTGGTGACGCCAACAATAAGACGATCAAAACCCCTAGCCCGATGATTAAGAAAACACCAATACGAAATCCGGTTTTAGGCCCTGAAACCACTTTCCGCGCATCAATGGTCAATTCCAGTTTCGACCAATCACCCACCTGGACGGTTTGTTGAAAAGTGTATGCTTTTCCATGCTGCGGAAAGGTTGTTCTCAAGAGGTCGGGCTTTTCGACGGCGGCTTCCTGCTGCCGAATAATCCTTTCAGCCTGAGTGCTAAAAGCAGTATTCAGATCATCAGAATTCATAAACATCAACTGCTCCACATCTTCAGGTTTGAATTGCAACGAATCCTTATTGGCATTCCCTCGCAAGATCAATTGCTCGCCGACACCGGATTGGTTCTGTAAATAATTATTTCTGTAATTCAACCCTAGGAAGGCTTGCTGAGTTTTTAAATTATGCAACTGAACTCTGGCATCCTCGTTAAAGGCGGCATCGTGTTTGGACAACCCGTAGGCTCTTTCAAAGGCTTGCCTTGCATAACGAGGATCTCCTTTGACCAATAGCTGATTCCCCAAATTCAACAGTTCCTCAGCCGTTCGACTCTGTTCCTGTTGGATTTGGGATTGTGTCTGAAAATACTGATCCCAGTTTAACTTGGAACCTGCATTTTGAGATTGCGTCTGGACCAGCTGGAGCGAACCTTCATGTCGGTTTAACTGCCACTTTTCATCGAGAAAAACCTGCCATGTCACGTTTTCAAGAGGTAGATCAAATTCTGGACCCGACAACTCAAAACGCAGTCGAGATTGCCCGGCTTGACCCAGCTCAGACGCAAATAAGAATTCAACCACGGATACCGAGTCCGGATCTGCCGCAGCTTCCAATGGAATTAATATCTGCCCATCAGATTCCCATGGCCAGACACTGTGACCATTGATCAATGAAAACCAAAAAGTCCCGCCTTCTGGCAACGTAACCGGAAGCAACCGCTTATCACCAGGATCCACTTCCAAACGAATTTCAGTGAGCACCATTCCATTGTCTGAAATCACCGAACGAAGATTCGCTTTCTGGATTTGTGCAGGAAGCAACCTGGCTACCTCATGGCGCTGCAGGCTGAGCTGTAATCTGTATTCGGGCTGAATCAAACGAAATCCCATGCGAGTGGATGCTGCCTGGACGGATTGAGTCCATTCAGACGGAATCGATTGCCAATCGGCAACTTGCAGTTCCGAGGGTAAATTTTGCAAGGAAGCTTGAAGTCGTCCTTCAAGCCCAACCGCCATAAAGCCTCTCTGAAGTCTGGCATCTAAAGCTTGGTCGCCCTGGATGATAAACTCCGTTGCATCCACTGTCATTGGAATGGTGTAAATGGCGGTTAAAACGTATTCACCGATCATCCGACGATCCAATTCCACATTCCATTGCAACTTACTGGCGTCGCCCTCCAGGTCAACAGAGATAAAATCTGATATATGTTCCCCTTGAAATCGAACTCCCTCGGCGATGGCTGGTAATCCGACTTGGAGTTCTCGTATGCCTGAATTTTTGATTTGATATTTGAATCGTGATTGCACCTCGGCCCTGCCTTCAGACAATTGGACATATTGCATTCCGTCCACCTGTATCCAGGGCGGGAGTTGCATGATATCAAACTGCATATTCCAATCCTGATTCAGCAGCCGAAAAACAACCGCCTCCTTGTTTCCCAACCCTAATTCATCGGGATCCAATTGAACGACTCCTTCCTGGCTGCTGACTTGCAGACGCATCCCCTGTTCGGTTGTGAGGGTAAGTTGCCCCGTCTGTTTTGAAACACCTTCAAAACGAA
>CAYFHO010000048.1:0-43622 GCA_964342825.1 uncultured Verrucomicrobiota bacterium | reverse complement strand
CGAAATTAAATGAAATTCACTACCAATTCCCACCTCGGTGACGAACTTGGGTTAGGTAGTTGGTTGAATATCACTCAGATTCATCTTTTCGTTTTCGCTCCCATCTGGGCTTTGAACGCTCGGGAAGTTCTTTGTCGACCTTGACATAATAGGCCTGTTCTCCAAAAAGTGATTCAATGGCATGCTGGACTTCTGTCCCTGGTTTTACCTGATATTTTTCATGAGGTTCGAGGAAAGCATATTTTCCATTGGGTTTCATGAAGCAAAGAATGATCGGGCAGTTACCTTTGTGGGATTCCACCAGGTGAACCAGAGTTTCCAGCTTTTCTGACGAGAAAGTGTCCAATGGTATTCTGAAGTGAATTTGCTGTGTAAATCTTTTAGGTGCATCTTCCAGGGGGATTAGCTCTTGTGGGAAAATCTTAGGTCTGTCTTCTGCGTTGTTTACTTCTCCAATCACCATCAGGGGCTTGTTTGCTTCGAAAAGATGTCGATATTTGTCATAGTTTTCATTCATGCACAGGATCTGGACAGTTCCCTCCAAATCTTCCAGCGTGATCATTGCATATGGTTTTCCACTTTTTTTGGAAAACCCTTGCTGAATCGCAGAGATCATTCCCCCGATTCGAGTCATGCTTCTTTCCGGCAGAGAGGCTATTGTTTTGGAATTACCAAGACTGTAATTCTTTAGGATGCTTTCAAATGGATTTAAAGGGTGGCCGGAAACATAGAATCCGAGTAATTCTTTTTCTGCCAGCAAACGTTCGCTGGCAGGCCATTCATCCTTCAAGTCTGCATCGGTTATTTCAATATTCTCTGGTTCGTCCATGGTCCCAAACAATGATGTTTGTCCCTTGGAACGGTCCGCCGCCACACTGGCGGCCCTTGATAACGCTTTGTCAATGAGTCCAAATAAGGAAGCTCGGTTCAGGCCCAGCGAATCACAAGCACCGGACTTGATGAGCGCCTCCAACACTTTGCGATTCAGGGAACGCCCATCCACGCGCATGCAGAGGTCATAAAGAGTGGTAAATTTTTCACCTTCGTCCCTTGCTTTCAATATCTGTTGAACCGCCACTTCACCCACACCCTTGATGGCTGCCATTCCAAACCGGATCACCTTTCCTCCTTGTGCCGGGGCAAACACCACGCGGCTTTCATTGACATCGGGTGGAAGCACATCCACGCCCATTTGCTTGGCCTCATCAATTAAAATGGTCAATTTGGCGGTGTCCCCCATGTCATTTGTCATCATGGCGGCCAAAAATTCAACCGGATAGTGTGCTTTCAGATAGGCGGTCTGGTAAGCGACAACTGCGTAGGCAGCGGCATGAGATTTGTTGAATCCATATCCCGCAAATTTCTCCAATAAATCAAAGACCTCATTGGCTTTGCTGGCAGGTATATCATTCAGCTTTGAACAACCTTCGACAAAAAGCTTTCGATGTTCCTGCATCACCTCGACCTTTTTCTTGCCCATCGCTCGTCGTAAAAGATCCGCACCACCAAGGGTATAACCGGCCAAAATCTGGGCTGCCTGCATGACCTGTTCCTGATAGATCATGATGCCATAGGTCTCGTTACAGATGGGTTCGAGTAGTGGATGCGGATATTCTATCTTGACCTCTCCGTGTCTTCTGCGAATGAAATCAGGGATCAGATCCATGGGGCCTGGTCGATACAGTGAGACCAAAGCCGTGATGTGTTCGACGGATGCAATTTGGAACTTTCGACAAAGATCGCGCATGCCGCCGGATTCCAATTGAAACACACCAACGGTGTTCCCTTTATTGAGAAGATCATAGGTTTCTTGGTCATCCAGAGGAAGGAGTTCTACATCCAGGTCAATATTCTTTGTGAGCTTAACCATCTCGCAGCAGTTACGAATAACGGACAACGTTTTGAGTCCCAGAAAATCCATTTTCAGCAAGCCAAGATCCCCAACTGGATTCATGGCGTACTGAGTAACAATACCCCCTTCATCATCTTGCTTGAGAGGGAGGACATTGTAGAGAGGTTCAGCGCCAATGACGACAGCGGCTGCATGAACCGAACAGTTGCGCGAGATGTCCTCCAGAATGAAGGCCGTATCAATGAGTTCTCGAGTGACCTCCTCCGTATCGTAGGCCTGTTTCAAGTCAGGAGATTTCTCCAGAGACTTTGTCAGGTTAATTTTGAGGTCGTTTGGAACCATTTTGGCAAGACGATCAACTTCCCCGTAGCTCAGACCCATGACTCGCCCGACATCACGGATGACTGATTTTGCACCCATGGTTCCAAAGGTGCCAATTTGAGCGACGCATTCACGACCATACTTCTGTCGAGTGTATTCGATGACTTCGGCTCTTTGGTCGTCAGCGAAATCAATATCGATATCGGGAGGATTGACGCGTTCGGGATTCAGGAATCTTTCGAACAGCAAACCGTAACGAATAGGGTCCACATTACTGATTTCAAGCAGGTAAGTGACCAGTGAACCCGCTGCAGACCCGCGGGCAACACAAGCAATTCCCTTTTCCCGACCATATTGAACAAAATCACCGACAATCAGGAAGTAACTCACAAATCCCATTTGTTCAATGACGCCCATTTCCGTATCAAGCCTGTCGGTCAGTACTTTGGCCGCAGCAGCGATTTCAGGATCTTCCATCGCCTTTTCGGGTTTGTAATCAGGTAAGTCTTTCGTTTCCTTGGGGCCCTTGAAAGTTGGTAACTTCGATGGATCTACGACCCTATCCACCACGAACTTCTCACCATCCACACGAACATCCAGTTCATATCGTTTGTACATTCCTTTGGCCAGCAGGTGACGTAAATAGCCCTCTCGAGTGTAGTGTTCCGGGGGTTCGAAAACCGGGTAATGCAATTCTCCGAAGTTAATCTCCAAATCACATTTCTCGGCGACTGCCAGCGTATTTTTGACTGCTTCAGGAACTTCTTTAAACAGTTCCTTCATCTCTTCTGCTGAACGAAGATAGAACTGTTCCGGGACATAGCTCATACGTTTCGAATCGTTGAGATGCGATTGGGTGCCAATACAAATCAGCGAATCATGAGCGTGAGAATGTTCTTTCTTAATATAATGAACATCATTTGTGGCGACCGTGTTGAGTCCAAATTCACCTGCCCACTTGATCAGGTGCTTATTGACCAATTGTTGTTCAGGAATACCATGGTTTTGAAGCTCCAGATAAAAATTTTCGCGGCCAAACACTTGCTTGAACCAGTCAATTGCATCTCGAGCCTGCTTCAATTTATCGTGTTTGATGAATGTGGGGATTTCACTAGCCAGACACCCTGAGAGGGCAATGATTCCATCCTTGTGCGCTTCCAGGATTTCTTTGTCGATTCGTGGTTTATAATAATATCCTTCAAGGTGTGCATCGGATACGAGTCGAACCAGATTCTTGTAACCGGCTTCGTTTTGAGCCAACAACACCAGATGGTTGTAAACTTCTTTTCCTCCGATACTGGATTTTTTTTCCAGTCGGCTACCCGGTGCCACATAAACTTCGCAACCAATAATTGGTTTGATACCGGATTTTCTTGCGGCCTGATAGAATTCAATGGCCCCATACATCACACCATGATCTGTCATAGCCATGGCCGGAAATTCCATTTTTGATGCGTGATCCATCAGCCGATCAATTCGGCAAGCGGCATCCAAAAGTGAATATTCGGTGTGCAGATGTAAATGGACGAATTCAGCTTTCCCCATGGCAGCCATTATAGCCACCAGGTGGAAGGAGCCAAAGTGCAAATTGCTGCGGAATAAATCTGTTCTCCACGGAAAAGTAAATCTGATTGCGATTCCTTGGATTATCCAGAAATCCCTGAAAGGGCTTAGTTCTCAGCTTTGCGATCTTTTGAGAAATCGGATGGACATGAAACGTAATCTTCTGCAGGAGCGGCAGAATCCAAGTGTACGTTTCTCAAATGAGCTAGCCATGAAACGAAAACCACCCGCTTTTTCGAGTGGATAAGCTTTATGGCATTTGGGACACTCGATGATCCAAAGGTTTTCAGGCACTGATTCTGTATTCTTTTTCCCAAAGAGATTTTTGTAGAAATTCACGAACATCATGAAAACCAGTGGACTGAAGCCAATGAGGTACCAAATCCAGGGACGGTGCTGCACAGTATATATCAGGTGACTCAGGAAAGTTTGTGATTTAAACCAGGAGTCCGCCAGAGCTGTGTTTGCTTCCATGGCATTCGCGATGCCTCCAACGGCAAACTCCCGAGCAAGGGCGACGCCACCGAATGCTGCCTGCCATCCCATGGTTAGCCCTCCCACTGCCTGATAACCTATTGCAAATCCTCCTACTCCCAACCAACCCGCAGCAAAACCACCCGCTGCGAACAAGCCCAGAGCCAAGCCTCCAAATGCCAAACCTCCCACGGCCATCGCGCCAAAAGCGATGGGAGCCACGCAAATACTGCCCGCGGCAAAAAAAGGGCTCAAAGCAATGTCTCCCATAGCGATCCATCCTTTTGCAACGGCTTTCGAACGCTTTGCGTTTGAGTAGCTTCCCCTGTGAATATGTATCCATGGAAGGCCCAGAAAACCGCTGGCTGACTTATATTCATAAGCTTCGACTTCCGTTTTGAACTGCACTGGATCTTGCTCAATTGTTTTACCCCTGATAGTTGCCAGCCGTTTGTTGAAGAAGAAAATGAGGCCGAACAAACCAAAACCATAACAGATACAAAGAGCTATGATCATTGCAATGAAGACGTTATCGGAAAGGATCACCCCACTTGTCCTCATGTAAATGGCCACAATGAGAGGAATTCCGAAGATGGCAATCAATCCGCATACCCATAAAGACATCTTTTTGATTTCGGTTCGTTCCTCATCGGATCGGGCAGCTTTCATGGACATTTTATATCCGAACCAACCGCCAAGTAATCCAATCAGTGGCCCCATCATGACTTGCGCTATCGTACTCAAGGATGTCCCAAAAAACCATGCCGTGCCTTTTGCTGTTGAGGTTCCGACACCTGCCGCTGCCATACCTGTGCAGGTGAAGGCAGGTAAAGCGCTGACGACTGCAAGGGTGAAAGCATTGGAAGGTCGGGTATTAAACAAGGAATCTTCCACGTGTTTGGTGATTTCCTGCTTCAACAATCCTCGACCTCTTGATAAGCGCTGTCTGACTGTCTCCTGGCTGATGTCCAACAACTCTGAAACTCGTTGTATTGAATTTTCCTCGCGGTAATAGAGGATCATTGGCACTCGATAATTTTCAGGCAGTTTTTCCAGGGTATTCCATACAAGAATGGAATCATCCATCATTGATGCCCGTTCTGAAGGGGCGGGATCGCCTGATTCGAGTTGCTCCAGCTTGTCTTCTGACGATAGTTTCCCTTCAACTTTATTTGAAGTAGCCCGCAGTGTTTTACGTATGACATTCCTGGCAATGCCGCAAAGCCAACTCTTGAAAAGGTTTGGATCTCGTAATTTGGAGAGGTTTTTCCAGGCAATGATAAAGGTTTCCTGAGCAAGGTCTTCGCTTTTTTGAACGTTCCCGCAGGCGGCATAAGTGAGGCTGCACACCAGAGATTGGTGTTCTGTTACCAAAGCTGCAAAAGCTTCTTGATCGCCTTCGAGGCTTCTTCTGACATTGGATTGCAAAACATCGTTCATGATAACACCTAAGTGCCGCCTGATTTAGAAAACGTGACAAAATATTTTATTTTTTACGATCAACCTCAGGAATTTTGTTTAAAGTGTAAGCTGCCAGAGAGTTCTTTAGTGTCACACCATCCCTGGAAATGAAATCGATGCATTCAATTTCGTGAACAAATCCCTCTCTCAGACCTTCCACTCTCAAATCTAAAACGCGATGGTCAGTGGAAAGCGAATGGTTGGAGATTTTTAGTTGCGCAACTTCGATCTCTTCACTGCCATAATTTGGATGGTAGTGATATGTAAAACTGCGGATCCGGATTCGATCCTTTCCGATGGAGATCTTTTCGCTGATCGGTTTGGTAAAGGTGATACGAAATCCATCAGGTAACGCATTGATCTTTTGCATCTCAAACGGCCTTACTCCGGTCCAGGATAATTTCTGCATGCCGTAAGATCGGTTGCCTAATGAGTTCCAGCCTCGATTGCTCTGTCCAATGATCAGGCTGCCATCCTTACCCCAGGCCAGGCGTAGAACTCCGCATTGGAGGCCTTCAAAGAATCTAAAGCATGCGCCTTGATAGACACCATTGATCTTTTCCAGTTGCACTCGCAGCACCATGGACATGGTGAATTCACCCACGAACGCTTGCCCGTCGAAAGGTCCAAAGTTTCCCTGATGAGTGTTCCAAAGTACATCTGTAGCACTCATACCCATTTTACGGTAGGGAAACCAAACAGCGGGTAATTCAAAGGGTGGAATCAAACGGGCTGCATCGACCACACTGATACCCTTAGGGATTTTCCCTTTCCATTTTATCGATGACATTGGGCGCTGGTTGTGGGACAGCGCTTCCGCATGGCCATGAAAAACGCCCTTCCGAACATGGATCAGAGGACAGGTTGGAAACCAGTTTCCTTGTTGATCTGTGGCAAATATGTCTCCTAGCGGATTCATTCCGATTCCACTAGGCGATCGAAATCCCCCTGAGACTGGTACCCAACTGCCGTTCGGTGAAACTTTCAGGCTCCATCCACGCCAGGCGTTGTCATCAGGTACCACTCCTTTTCCGATACCTATGTTCAAAGTGATCCAAGCATTTCCGTCCAGATCAAACTGCGGCCCGTAGGCGTACTCATGGTAGTTTCCCGTCACTCCCCATCCTTTGGCGATGGTCCAATATTCATCGGCAATGCCGTCCTCATCCAAATCCCGTATTCTTGTTAATTCCGTACGTTGAACGGTGTAGAATGCGCCGTCACGAAAAGCTAAACCGAGTGGTTCATGAAGTCCGCTTGCAAATCGAGAGAATTGTGTGAGTTCCGGGTCTTGAACCTGGTCTGCAATCCAGATTTCTCCTTTGCGAATGGCTATGGCGAGTCTTCCATCAGGTATCAAAGAAAGACCGCTGACTTCCAATTTAAGAGACTCTGGAATGTTGAAAGTTTCGAGAACGTATGGCTCTGATTCCACACGTGTGGACGATGCTTCAGCTCGTACGGGGTGTGAGCTGAAAAGGCCATTGGAAACCAGGCAGAACAGCATCAGTCCAATCATGAGATTATTCATGGATCTGCCCTCGCGTGATGGTGTACTCAAATCCTGATTCGGTTGGAATCATCCAAAATTGCATTTGATTTTCCTTTTTTACGATTTCCGTTGTTCCTTCCAGGATATTAATGAAAAACGAATCTCCGGTTTTAAATCGTTTTCCATTAATTTGAGTCAAGTCGGAGGATTCAAGAATGAGCCAACGAAAATTTCTTCCGCTGTTTTCAAACCTCACTCTCCGGTGCAATCCCTCTGCAATGGCTTCGACCTGATCCGATATCTCCATGTCATGAAGTTTGTAATGAAAGCTGGGGATACCTTCTTTGTTGAGACGATATCCTGAAAACCGGGGGTTGGCCTTTAGTGCAATCTCTTCTCCCAACACCTTATCCCATATCCAAAGGTTTTTAGAAGTTGGAAACCAAGGTAGCTTTTTGCCCAGTGCGGGTGTAAGAGGTGTGAATCGATCATCCCATGTGGATTCAGCATCCAGGAATGGACCGTACCAGGCCAAGTGCCAACGGCATGATTTTGAATCAAAGGCAACGTGGTATTGTAGGGGGGATCCTACTGCGATGGCATGTAAACCTGCTCCCTCGATGAAGGTTCTGAATACGATGGGATTATGCTCGGGTTTGAGGATGAAATTTCCTTTGGATTCCATACCCTCTGGTAATCGCGATTGATCCAGTTCATTGAGATAAACCCAGATGCTGTCAATTTGTCTTTCGGTGCTCCCACCTTGTCCTGAAATGCTGGGTTTGCCATCGGGCCAGAAGGAGGGCATCCTGGTGCCTGGTCTAAACTCCGCAGGATTCAACAAGTAATCACGAAACCAAGGTGCGCGTAGACGCTGGGCGACATGTACCAAATCCATGGCCCGAATTCCCAGGGATTGATTTCCATTGAGTGGGTGGCATTGTATGCATCCCAGGCCACCCGTTCCCATCAGGGCACGTCCCCACATGTTTCGACCGACTTGATTTTCCTGACCTAGGCGTGGAGTTGGTCTTTCTCCAGACTTCTCATCGGATCGGGCGAGGAGTTCGGTTAATCTTTCTGCATGTTTTATCCCCCAGTTGGGCATGCGTGTGTCCATATAGGGACGCACAGCAAATTCGCCCAGGATGGTTTTGCGAAGTGCTTTCCTGGTCAGTTTTCTCCCAACGCCGTTAAGGCGAGGAGGAATACGACCTTCATCTCCCAGATCCTCTCCCGATGTTGCAAAGTGAGCGATGGTCCCGGGGTGGGGACCGGGTAACGGAATGCGTTCGTGACAGGCATTGCATTTCAGCAATGTCAGGTAATCTTCGGTAGTTCTTTTTTCACTAAAATCCGTGGATCTGGAATCTGCTCTGAGTGCTGAACGAATCAAATCCTTTTGCAATGAGCTCAAACCGTATCTTGGGGAATGCTCGGGTGGCGATTCAGCTAGGCATCCATTGCTCAGTGAATCGGGTGGAGGAATTGGAATGTTGTTTGACCTCATCTCCAGGGTTTTTGAGCTTCGATGACAGTTTGAACAGGAAAATTCATTGAACAGAACTCTACCTAATTCGGGCTTGCCCAATTCAATATCGAGTTTTTGCCCTATTTTGTTTGGAGAATCCTGCATCAAATAGGACGAAAGCTTTTCTGCTTCGTCGTCCGTGAGTTTGAAATCAGGCATTCGATAGCCTCTTCGGATCTCTTGCGGGGATAAAAGAAAATTCTTTAAACCTTCAAACAAGTATTTGTTTCCAACGTGTTTCAATGAAGCTGGTACGCTCAACGGATGTGCACCGAAGGAAGGATGACAGGCGAAACATCCAATCGAATTGAAAAGCTGATACCCCTCACGTGCTTTTGGTAAAGTGTCCTTTTTGCTGATGGCTTCGTTTAAACGGGGCGTGGCCTGATGTTGCCACAGGTAAGCGGTGATGTGCCTGGCTGCTTCCTCTTTTTGCTCAACTGTCAAATGATTCATCACGTCAGGCATACGTGTGCCAGGATGGAATTGCTCAGGGTTTTGAACGAATTGATAAACAAAATCAGGGGAAAGTCTGGAATGAACATTGCCAAGGTCGGGCGCATCGAACGAGGGGATCTTTTTCGGGAAGTTATTTGGCTCATCGTGGCACTGGAAGCAACCCATCTCATTTACCAAAAGCCAGCCCTTTCTGATTTGCGATCCAGAATCCCCGGTTTCCCCATACGTGAGGTGGTGCAAATCTGGTTCAGCGGATAGTTGTAGCATTGCCAAAAAGAGAAGCAATGAGGTATGAGGCAACTTCAGGGATCTTTCACATCCAAATACTCCAAGTATGGATTGATGCTTTGGGTTCATGAATATCCGATTCTAAGCATTTCTTAAGGGACTGTCTATGCCGCCAACGCATATTATTACATTGATGTGATCAAAACTGCGGTGTTACTTTTCGCGCCAAGTCTTATTCAGCCCATGGATTTCTTATCTCATTTTACCCGAATAACCGCCCTGTTGTTGGCCCTTGTCATTCACTCATTGGCATGGTCCGCCGACTGGGATTCCTCAGGGCAAGATAAGCATCTTTCTGTCGATGTTATCCTTGAGAGAGTAAAGGAATCCAAGCAGGAGGCGATGGGAGAGGAAAGTGTATACAGATACATCCGCGAAGCAAAAATCTTCGATCTAAAACCTGATGGTTCCATTCGTAAAAAGACGACAAAAACCTATCAAGCTTATACCGACGGGAGCGATCAGGAACTCCTTGAAATCAACGGCAAACCTGCATCGGAACGTGATCGAGCCAAGGACCGGGCCCATAACCTTGAAAGGCAGCAGAAGTTTCTTCATCGCCAAAGTGGTCAAGATTCCGAGCAAGACGACTTAATGGCCAAAAATATGGATCTATTTCGTGACAAGTTCCTGGCAACATTGAAAGGAGAGGAGCTTCACAGGGATCGCATGGCTTATGTGATCGATTTAAAACCCAACAGGGCTCACAAACTGGAGAACAGATTTGTGGATCGATTAATGAACGAAGTATATGCCACCGTCTGGGTGGATAAAAAAGAGTTTCGGGTTTCGAAGCTTGAAATGAAATTGAATGAGCAGGTATCTTTTTTAGGAGGTTTTGCCGGTTTGTTGAGAGATATCCGTTTGGATGTTCATCAGAAGCAACTGGCACCCAAACTATGGGTTGATGACAGAATCACTGCCTATTTTGATGTTCGAGTTTTCTTTAAAACCTACCGCTTTAAAATGGAAAGCCAATCGCGAGACTTCCGACTGATAGAACGCGAGAAATAATTTGCCTACCAAACGCCCGAGTGAATTAATTTGTCGGTTGCTTTCCCTTTCCAATCTTTGTTTGCAGCCGGGCTTGCCGGGCTTGGGTGAAGGATCTCCATGGTTGCGATTCCCAAAGGAGATGCCGCCTCTTCAGCCCTTTGGAAGGCGAACCTGCCGATGCCGATCACTTTTTCCGGTTGGAGAATCCGAAGGATATTTTCCAGATGTAAAGTGCAATGGGAGTAAAGCTCCTTGCGAAAAGCGAGGGGAAGTTTGTCCGGGGTCAGATTGCGTCCAGATTCTTCCAGAAAAGCCAGTGGACAATAGTTGGCGACAAAGTGATCTTTGAAAAAGGCGTTTGCGGTTCCAAACTTTTCTTTGAATAAGCCCCACAATCGTTTGCCACTGACCTCAGAACGTGGGCAGGCGAACCCTTGGATTGGGCGTTTGGGATGTGTTTTTTCAGGTTGTTTCTTGATTTCAGTCACACCAAGCCAATCCCTGACAAAGCTGATTTCTCCAAAAGGCACCCCCGTTTGAACCATCCCAAATGGCCCGGGATTCATTCCCAGGAACACGTATCGTTTGCGGTTTGATGCATAGCGTTTAAGGTAGTCCTCATGAGCCGTTCGTCCGTAGTTAATCGGATTGTATGTCCAGGCAACGGGTGCAGGGAATTGCATCTGATCAACACTTTCGCACAAACGACGTGCCGCCTGTATCATCTGATTTGAAATATCCATACTCATAGGGCGCTCGAGCCGTTGAAGACTAGTGAGCGGATTTTAAAAAGCCAATGAAGATTCTTTTAACCAACGATGATGGAATTGATGCCAACGGACTGAATTGCCTGAAGAATGCCGTTGATGCAGAAATCTGGGTGGTTGCCCCAGGGGAGGAAGCCTCGGAATGCGGGCATCGGATCACGACTCGGAAACCCATCAAACTCGAACAACGAGGTGATCGTGAATGGGCCGTATTTGGATCACCCGCCGATTGCGTGCGTGTGGCTCTCAAGCATTTGTTTGACGATGTTTCTTTTGATTGGGTGCTTTCAGGGGTTAACCAGGGTGGGAATCTCGGAGTTGATATTTATTATTCAGGCACAGTTGCAGCTGTGCGCGAGGCGACCCTGCTAGGCGTCCCTTCCATGGCCTTTTCTCACTACATCAAACGACACTTGCCAATCGATTGGAGCGTGGCCGGAAAACGAGTGCGGAAGGTTTTTTCACGGTTAATAACAGAAAAACTGGATACCGGAAGTCATTGGAATGTTAATTTACCGCATCTGGAACCGGGAAACCCCGAACCTGATCTATCCTTTTGCAATCCTTGCAAATATCCATTGCCCATCGCTTTCAAAGGGGATGATTCACAGGCCACCTACTGTGGCGTATATCCGGACCGTTTACGCACTAAAGGTTCTGACACGGATTTATGTTTTGGGGGACAAATCACTGCCTCTTGCATCAGGGTATAAAAAAATGGAACGGCTTGGACCGTTCCATTTTGATGACTGACTAAAATTAGGTAGAGTAGAGTCGTCTATTTCTCAGCCAGCAGGGCCTCAACTTTTTGCTCTAAATTCGCACGGGCGTTCATATCGACCAATTCTCCCTTTTTATTGACCAACCACATGGCAGGAATCGAATCTATTCCGAATCGTTGGCCGAATGCATTTTGCCAGCCTTGTCCGTCGAAGTATTGAGGCCATGCCATTTTTTCTTTCTTCACAAAGCTCGTGAGCTTGCCCTTGGTGTTATCGAAACTGATCCCGATGATTTCAAATCCTTTCGGATTGAGTCGTTCGTAAGCGGCTTTCACATTGGGTAATTCCGCGACACAAGGTCCACACCAGGTTGCCCAAAAATCGACCAATACGACCTTGCCGTTCATTTTTTGAAGATCCACTTCACGGCCGTCCACTGCGGTGAATTTTAAATCTACCTTGGAGCCCAGAAGGCTTAATTTCTCCAGCAAACCGCGGGCAGCCGCTTTGATTTGTTCGTCCGAAGCAGTTTCAGCAAGTTTAGCTGCAATTTCCTTACCCTTGGCTCCGCCCAGGTTTTCAGCGATATACATCAACATCTGGGGGATTTCTGCATTACCAGGGAACTCTTTCTCGAGTTGGCGTACGCCTTTCTCAAAACTCAGCAACACCGCTTCGCGTCCTTCCGATTGCTTGGACATCGCTTCTTGCTGGATCACGATGCTGCGAATTTGGAAGCGTTCGCTATCCGGTAAATCCAGTTTCAATAACTTGGCAGCTGCCTCATCATGACCAAATTCGAGGGCGGCTCGGAGCATTTGCTTTTCGGATGCCTTTGCATCATCCACTTTCGCATGATCTGGGAATTTGGTGATAAACTCTCTTGCGAGAGTTGCCGCGTGAAATGTCATCTCACTATTTTCTTTCTGGAAGGCAGCCACCTGCTCTTGAGTGGGTTGCTTGGTCTGCCATTCAGCAGGGTAAGGTCTTACCTGACTTACCGATTGAACCTTTTCAAAAAGGGCATCCCCAAGGGCATCCCCGTCATCCGCAAGGCATGAAGTTGAGGTAAAAAGTACGCTCAGAAGGGTCCAAGCTGCCACACAGGTTTTCAAAGTTTTTGTTGCTTTTGTCATACGCATTATCTCTTAGAGCTTCGTTGACCATATATTATTCACTCCGAATTGCACCAAGTTTTTTGGAGGAACGGCTTCTTTATGGTTTTGCACGACTGCTGGCAATTCATTATAACCGATTGCATGCGCTCACTGTTTCGATCCAAACCACTGTTGTTTGCCTTGTCTCTTGCCTGCTTACTTAATTCACTACACGCCTCTGATAGCCCTGAACCGCGCTGGTGGCGTGGTAATTTGCACACTCATTCTCTTTGGAGTGATGGGGATGATTATCCTGAAATGATCATGGAATGGTATAAAGCACATGGTTACCACTTTGCAGTGCTTTCAGATCATAATGTCATCCAAATCGGAGAAAGATGGTCCAGTGTGGTATCCAATGCAGGAGGGCCGGAAGCTTTCGAAAAGTATGTGGCAAGGTGGGGTGCTGACTGGGTGGATACCCGGGTTCATGAGGGGCAATTGCAGGTTCGCCTCAAAGCTTTATCGGAATATCGTCCTCTTTTCGACGAACCAGGACAATTCCTGATTGTTCAGAGTGAAGAAGTCACAGATCGCTATTTGACAGCTCCAATTCATATCAACGTCACACATCCTCACCAGACTATTCAACCGCAGGGTGGGGAATCTGTATTGGAAGTGATGCAGAACAATATCAATGCCATTCTCGCCCAAAGAGAAGCGACCGGGCAATTGATGATGCCTCATTTAAACCACCCAAATTTTGGGTGGGCTGTCACTGCTGAGGAGTTCATGCAGTTGAAGGGAGAGCAGTTTTTTGAAGTTTATAATGGCCATCCTTCCGTCCGAAATGAAGGTGATGAAACACACGCCAGCCTGGAGCGATTCTGGGACATTGTATTAACTTGGCGTTTGGGGGTGCTTGACCTTCCAGTGATGTATGGAATCGCAACCGATGACGCCCATCACTATCACGAAGAGGCAGTTGGTAAAAGTAATGCAGGCCGGGGGTGGGTGATGGTGCGTTCCAGATACTTAACCCCTGAACATTTAATTCGAGCCATGGAGGTCGGCGATTTTTATGCCTCATCGGGCGTGGCCCTCAACGAAATTCATGAGGACACCAAGGGATTGCATTTGTCGATTGATGGCGAAGAAGGTGTTCACTACACAACTTATTTCATAGGCACTCGTAAGGGATTCGATCCTGAGCATGAACCTTATCGGGCAGGCAATGGTACACCGGTTCGAGTGACTCATCAGTATAGTGATTCGGTTGGCGAGGTTTTTGCGAAAGTAAACGGCACATCCCCTTCGTATACTTTTAAGGGAGATGAAATATACGTGCGTGCCAAGGTCGTTTCTACCAAACAGATGAAAAACCCTTACCGTGAGGGTGAAGTGGAATGCGCTTGGATTCAGCCGGTTGTCTTGAATCTGAATTAGGGCGAAAAAAGCAAAAAGGCTTCTCTGATGAGAGAAGCCTTTTCGCTTAGATGGGGTAAAGTGTGTTTATTGGCCTTTGAGCTTGCTCATTGCAAAAAGTACCGAAGCGATAAGAATAATCGTTGCAATGACTCCAACCAGGATGAAGAGCTTGTTGACCTTGTTGCTCTTCTTGGCAAATGTCTTGTCATCCTTTCCGCCCGACTTGGAACCTTTTTCGAGGTCGTCTAGTTTGACTCCTCCTTGCGGGAGCGTCACTGTTTTTGTGGCGACCGCACTGGAATCTCCGCCTTTGTCACCTGCAAATCTCAATTCAATGGAACCTAATCTCAGCACCTGTCCGGGCTTGAGGGTCCCATCGGTGATTTTTTTATCATTGATGAAGGTGCCATTGGTGGAACCCAGATCCTTGATGTGGACGGTGTTGTCCTTGAGTTCCAATTCGCAGTGCCTGCTCGACACTGAATTTTCAGCTATCTGAAAAGAGTTGTCCTCTGAACGGCCAATCGTGACTTTGTCCGCCTTCAATTCCACTGTCTTCCCCGTAAATCCTTCGCTTATAACGACAAGTTTGGCCATATTCGGTGTGGTTGACGGAGTCATTATCCTGAGGATAAGACACAAGTCAAACCGTTTTCTGGGTTATCTATTTAAATACTTCAGCTCCCTTTACTTCCAATCGTTTCTCGAAACCTCGCAAAGAGCGGCGAGGAATCATGAGGCCCGGGGGAGGCTTCCGGGTGATACTGAACGCTGAACATCGGTTTCGTTTTATGTCTCAATCCTTCCACCGTCTGGTCATTCAAATTGATGCGATCGACCTCGACTTGTGTTCCCATGGAAGATGCGTCCAGAGCAAATCCATGGTTCTGGGATGTAATTTCCACCAAACCGGTTTCGAGATCCTTGACGGGCTGATTTCCACCCCGATGTCCAAATTTCATCTTGAACGTTGTCCCTCCCAACGCCTGACCCAGTATCTGGTGTCCGAGGCAGATGCCAAACATTGGGTAACCGTGATCAATCAATGATTTGACTGTGTTCACGGCGTAACCAACCGCAGAGGGATCTCCTGGTCCATTTGACAAGAAAACTCCTTGAGGGTTCAAAGATTTAATTTCATCGGCGCTTGCGCTGGCGGGCAACACGTGAGTTCTGAATCCGTGTTGGCGGAGTCTGCGCAGGATGTTGTACTTCATGCCAAAATCCAAAGCCACGATATTGATGTCTGCTTCGGGGAGTGGATTTGATGCAGCCCTTGGGTCACCGCCCTCCGTGCCTCTGATCAAGCGAAAGTCAGCGCTCATTTTGTCATCTTCATCCCATATGAAAGCTTTCTCATGAGTCACTTCCCTAACGTAATCCACACCCACCAACCCAGGCCAGTTCTTGGCCTTGCTAACGGCGTCTTCATCAGAAATCTCTTCAGTAGAGAGGAATCCGTTCATGGCTCCCTCGACTCGCAGTCGTTTGGTCAATGCTCTTGTATCAATTCCTTCGATTCCCGGAATTCCATTTTCCTTGAGGTAGGTATCCAAATCTGTGTCTGCCCTCCAATTGCTTACTATGGGAGAGAGTTCCCTAACCACAAAGCCGGAAAGGTGAGGTTTGTAGGATTCAATGTCGACCGTATTGATTCCGTAATTCCCGATGAGGGGGTAGGTCATTGTAACGATCTGCGCCTTGTATGAGGGATCTGTAAGGATTTCCTGATACCCTGTCATGGACGTGTTAAAGCAGACTTCACCACACAGGGAAGTCCTGGCACCAAACGCTTTTCCACGAAAAATCGTTCCATCCTCTAAAGTTAATACCGCATCCATCATCATTAATCCGCGAGCCCATGCTAGAAGTCCCGAATATTCGGTCAAGATATATTGTACTCATTATGCCATATTGGGCGATTATCTCGTTACTGAAATCCAGAACACCATGCCAGGGTGCGTCTTTTCAATTCTATTCTTCCTGGATTGTCAAAAGCTTCTTTCTCATGCACCATTTGGTGAATGAAACGCGTCGTCATCACCGATTATCTCGAACCGCCTGCAAGTATCGAATCCAAAGTGCTGGAAGGAGTGGCCAACGTGGAATGCTTGTTGGCCAAGAACACTCGGGAGCTATTGGGAGAACTGACCGATGCTGATGGTTTAATTCTCTGCCACGAAGTCTCAATTACCCCTGAAGTGGTCCAGGAAT
This sequence comes from uncultured Verrucomicrobiota bacterium, assembly GCA_964342825.1. Classification (GTDB taxonomy): domain Bacteria; phylum Verrucomicrobiota; class Verrucomicrobiia; order Limisphaerales; family AAA164-E04; genus AAA164-E04. The sequence goes on along the minus strand of CAYFHO010000048.1, from coordinate 26,957 downwards.
TACACCAATGCAAAGCGGTCGTGAGGTGTGGGGTTGGTTTTGACAACATAGACCGAAAGGCTGCAGGTGAGCGGGGCATTTATGTCTGTAATGTTCCCGATTATGGTGTCGATGAAGTTGCCGATCACGCTATAGCCATGATGCTGGCCTGTAATCGGGGGCTCATCAAGGTGGAACGAGGCATCCGCCGGTCTCTAAGTCCGTGGGACATGCGGGCCATTCAACCCATATTCCGTGTTGCAGGAGCAAAAATGGGCATTATCGGTCTTGGACGCATCGGTGGAGCCACTGCCATGAGAGCCAAGGGACTTCGCATGGATGTTGTCGCCTATGATCCATATGTCAGGGCAGGGACGGACAAATTATTGGGTGTCCCCTTGGTTGATTTAGAGGAGTTACTCTCATCATGCGACGTGGTTTCTGTTCACACTCCATTAACGGGTGAAACCAGGCAGTTGATTGATCGGAATGCTTTAGCACTCATGAAGCCAAGTTCCATTCTCATCAATACGGCCCGTGGAGCGGTGGTTGATACGGATGCCTTGACTGAAGCTTTGCGCAACGGAAGCATCGCCGGTGCAGGTATCGATGTTCTTCCCGAGGAACCTGCAAGTAATGACATGCCCTTGGTGCAACTTTGGCAGGAAGACACTCAGCCTCCTGTGAATTTGATCCTCACTCCGCACACTGCGTTTTATTCAGATGCAGGCCTGATCGAAATGAGGGAAAAAGCTGCGATGGAACTGCGACGCATCCTAACAGGGCAGGCTCCCAAGAATTGTGTGAATACGGAATTTCTCCAATAGTCCAAGAGGAAGCCAACATAACCTAGCTTTTCTCGTATTCCTCCAGATAAGGGGGTGCGATGTCCTTCTTTTCCAGAAGTGAGAGTGCTGATTTCAAAACTTGCCTTTGGCCTTCAATATCTCCAGGCCTGCCTAAAGCAAAGCCATGCGGAAATGGTACCCAAAGTGCCCTTGGTGGTCCCACTTTGATGGCGATTTCTTTCATAAATTGAAGGACAACCGTTGCAATCCCACGTTTTTCCAATTCCGCTGCGGCCAGACTCACGGTCTGATTGCACATTGGTCACACGGGAACCAGCAGGGCAACATCCACCCCATCTTCCACCAAAGCCTGGGCGAATTCGGGAGCAGACTTGGAGACGAACCTTCCAGGTGCTGTGATGGATCCCATGAACGACACGTGGCGCTGATTGAGTGAGCCCAGGATTCCCTCCTCCTCAAAAGCCTTCATATGGTCCAGAGGAAATCCAAGGTTTGGATCTTTTTCCAAGCCTGAGTGGTCGAAAGATTGAGACCGGTGCGTTTCGATCAGGTCCTTGACTTGAGTGTTCACAGGTATCCAGCGGTAGGACGGGTCTCCTCCTTTGAATGTGTCGTCAAATGGCTTCTGATCCGGTAAAACAAAGCCAGCACTGGAGCCAATGGCAAGTTTGCAGTCCGAGAGAGGTTTATTTATTGTTGTCCAAGGTGTTGGGTTGATTTTACGCCAACGGTAAGCCTTCAAGAAAAGGCGGACGCTCAAGGAAAGTTCACTGGAAGAGGCCATTTTTGGTGTTGTTTTGTATCAATATGGGCTTAATGTGTCGTTTAGCGTTTGTGTAAGCAAAGGAAATTTTCGCGAAAATTCCTTTACAGGCCTGCGTTGCGCACTACACTGCGCTGCTTGTAAATTTTTTTAGAGGCTTTAGCCAAGAAGTTGTATGGAAGCAAAATCAAAGACAATCGAAACTTATCGACGACACGAAAAGGACACCGGTTCAGCCGACGTCCAGGTCGCTATTCTTACCAAGAAAATCCTTTCACTGACTGAGCATTTGAAAATCAACAAGAAGGATTTCAGCAGCCGTCGAGGTCTGTTGATGATGGTCTCCAAGCGTCGTAGACTGTTGGACTACATCAACAAAACAGACCACAAGCGTTACGTAGCATTGACTCAGTCATTGAATCTACGTCGCTAAGGCTGGCTAAGCTCCGGATGATCCATTCACTCCGGTACCCATTTTAATAGTGTCGACAGGCAGGAACAGGTTTACCTGCCTGTCCTGATTTGTGGGAGGAGCGTTCACAAACCAGCTGTCGGCACTTCAAGTAACGACGCTTCAAGAAACAAGAACAAGTTCCCGTTGGGCCAGGGAAATTTCTTTCAGTCTCCAATTAAATTGAAGGACATTGAAAGAAGTTCCTCAGGACCAACGGGCATCAACGGAATGAAGGTGTTTCAATTTTACCTGACTTCCACACAGTTATGTCTGAAAAAACGACTATTAAAGTAGGCGGCAAGGAGATCATCCTTGAAACCGGAAAAATGGCCCGTCAAGCAGACGGTGCCGTCACCGTCCAGATGGGCGACACAATTATCCTAGTGGCTGCTGTTGCCGCCACTGACTCACGCGAAGGCCAAGACTGGTTTCCATTGACAGTCGATTATCGCGAGAAAGCCTCAGCAGCCGGTAAATTCCCCGGTGGATATTTCAAACGAGAAGGACGTCCGAGTGAAAAAGAAATCCTCACCTGTCGTTTGACAGATCGACCCATTCGCCCGCTCTTTCCGAAAGGCTGGTTCAATGAGGTGCAGATCCAAACCATCCTCTTGAGTGCAGATGGAGAGAATGATCCCGATATCATGAGCATCCTCGGGGCATCTGCTGCGTTGACAGTGAGCGACATCCCCTGGGCAGGTCCTTTGGGGGCAGTTCGAGTGGGACGCGTGAATGGTGAGTTTGTCGCGAATCCGACTCACACCGAGCGTGAGGAAAGCGATTTGGACCTGATTTATGTTGGCAATGCCACCGACGTGGTGATGTTTGAAGGTAGTGCCGACGAAATCACTGAAGCTGACTTCATGGCTGCTCTTAGATTTGGCCAGGAAGCTTGTCAGCCAATGATTGAAGCCCAGGTCGCATGGCGCGAATCCATTGGTAAGCCCAAGCGCGAAATTGTCACCATGACCGTTCCTGAAGAAGTGACGGCCGAAGCTCGCAGCTTGATTGGTGACAAAGTGATTCCAACACTTCTGATCGCCGCTAAGAAAGAGCGTGAAGCAGGTTGGAAATCCATCACCACTGAAGCGGGAGACAAGTTGAAAGAAAAATTCGGCGAGGATGTTGTCACTGGCCCCGTGCTTTCCGATGTTTTCTACAAGATTCAAAAAGAAGCAGTCCGTAAATTGATCCTGGACGAATCAAAGCGATTGGATGGACGCAACTTCTACGACATTCGACCCATTGATTCTGAAGTTGGTCTACTACCACGAGCTCATGGATCCGCTCTTTTCACCCGTGGTGAAACCCAGGCTCTCGCTTCAGCGACTTTGGGAACACTCGATGATTCCCAGACCTTTGATGCTTATGCTGGTGGTCAGGAAGAAAAACAATTTCTGTTGCACTACAACTTCCCCAATTTCTCAGTCGGTGAAACAGGCCGTATCTCGGGTCCTGGCCGTCGTGAAATTGGTCATGGTGCCCTTGCAGAGCGTTCCATTGAGCCTCTGTTTCCAAAAGAAGAATTCCCTTATGCGGTGCGTGTCACCAGTGAAGTCACTGAATCCAACGGTTCCTCATCCATGGCTACCGTCTGTGGAGCCTCCCTGGCTTTGATGGATGCAGGTGTGCCTCTAAGGAGTCCGGCTGCCGGTATCAGTATCGGTATCTGTACCGAGACCGACGATTCGGACAACATTGATCGCTACCAAATCCTGACTGACATCATTGGTTGGGAAGACGCTTTCTGCGACATGGATTGTAAAATCGCAGGTAGTGCAGCCGGGATCACCGGTTTTCAACTGGATCTCAAATTACGTGGTTTGCCGCTGGGAATCATGGAAGAGGCTCTGGAGAAGGCCAAGGAAGCTCGAACAGCTGTTCTTGAAACCATGGCCAAAACACTGGCTGAACCTCGTAAAGAATTCAGCAAGTACGCTCCCCGCATCACAACCATTCGCATCAATCCTGACAAGATTGGTGCCCTTATTGGTCCTGGCGGTAAGAACATCAAACGCATTGTCGAAGAATCGGGTTGCGAAATCAACATCGAGGATGATGGCTCTGTCAAAGTTTACTCTGTATCTGAAGAAGGTCTGAACATTGCCATGTCTGAAATCGATGGCATCACTGCCGAAATCGAAGTAGGTAAGACCTACCGCGGCAAAGTGGTTTCGATCAAAGACTTTGGCGCCTTTGTTGAGGTGTTGCCCGGGCAGGACGGACTTTGTCATATCAGTGAGTTGGCAAATTTCCGTGTCAAACGAACCGAAGATATCGTCAAGATGGGCGATGAGATCTGGGTCAAAGTTCTGGGGATAGACGACAAAGGTCGTGTCAAGCTGTCTCGTAAAGTTGCCATGGAAGAGCGCGACAAAGAGATGGAAAAAGAAAGCCAATCGGACTCGGATTCCGCTGAAGCATCTTCTGAGTCAGAAGAATAAAGTGCCAAGGGATAACTCGATTTGAGTTCCCCCGGTTTAATTTGCAGGCGGGCCTTCGGGTCCGCCTTTTACTTGTCATCATAGGCATGTTGAAGGTGGCTTGCCTTATGTCTTTCTGAATTGTTAAATGAAAAACGTGCATCAGCAACAGACACTCAGTGAATCGGTAGAATTTAGTGGAACAGGTCTTCATAGCGGAAATAAGGTAACCGCCAAGATCCTTCCCGCACCTGCGAATACCGGGATTCGATTTCGTCGCGTTGATCTGGAGGGCAACCCTGAGATCGAGGCAAGCATTGACAATGTCAGTGATACCACACGATCCACCACTCTTTCCAAAGGGAATATCAAGCTCCACACCGTTGAGCACATGCTGTCCACTTTTTCAGGCATGGGTGTGGACAATGCCATTGTGGAACTCAATGCGAACGAACCTCCGATTGGTGATGGAAGTGCTCGTGATTTCTGCTCCATAGTCAATAAGGCAGGACTTTCTTTGCAAGCCGAGAACAGGGAACCCCTGAAGATTACAGAACCTATGGGGGTTCAAGTGGGTGATTCGATTCTTTCGGTTTTTCCCTACGACGGATTCAAAATCAGTTGCACCAGCTCTGATGCCAAAGGTCAATTTACTCAGTATTATTCGACGGAAATTAACCCTGAAACCTGGGAAACTGAAATTTCCAAGGCACGCACTTTTTGTTTTTACGAAGAGATTGAATTCCTGATTAAGAATGGTTTGATCAAGGGAGGAAGTCTCGAAAATGCCGTCATTATTCGCGATGATGTGGTTCTGACAAACGAGCCATTGCGATACAGTGATGAATTTGTCAGGCACAAGATTCTGGATATCATCGGTGATCTGTATTTGATTGGTCGCCCGATTCAGGCACACATCATTGCCATTCGACCAAGCCATAAGGTTAATTGCGAATTGGCCAGACAATTGTCTGTCATTGCCAACAAACCCAAAGTCCCAACCAAAACATTCACTCCTCCTGCTGCAGAAACCAAGGCCATTGTGGAACCTGAAAAAGAATTGCCTCCTCCAATTCCTCCTGATGCTTCTTCATTGGATATCAATGAAGTGATGAAGATTCTTCCACATCGTTATCCGTTTTTAATGGTGGACAGGGTGACCAAGATGGAAGGCAACAAAATTCAGGCGATCAAAAATGTGACCATCAATGAACCCTACTTTCAGGGACACTTCCCAGGGCATCCCATCATGCCTGGTGTTTTGCAGTTGGAGGCCATTGCCCAGGTTGCGGGGATTTTGACTCTGAATAAACCTGAAAACTGGGGCAAAATCGCTTACTTCATGGCCGCTGATTCTGTGAAATGGCGCAAACCGGTGATGCCGGGAGACATGCTGGTGATTGATGTGGAAGTAATGAAAAGTCGGGGGAAAATCGGAAAAGCCAAGGGTGTTTGTTCAGTAAATGGTGATACGGTCAGCGAAGGGGTTGTCACTTTCATGATGGCTAAAGCCTGATTAATAGTCCGCTAATCGCTCATGATTCATTCGACAGCCATCATCCACCCTTCCGCTGAAGTTGGAACCGATTGTGAGATCGGTCCCTTTTGCGTGATTGGTGAGCACGTTAAGATGGGTCCTCGAAATCGTTTGCATTCGCATGTTGTTGTCGATGGTCACACAGTTCTGGGGACAGAAAACGAAATCTTTCCATTTGCCGCCATCGGCACTCGAACTCAGGATTTGAAATGGAAAGGTGGGACGACTTGGACCGTGATCGGGGACAGGAATACCATTCGGGAAAATGTGACCATTCACAGCGCAACCGGAGATGGAGATGCCACCAAGATTGGTTCTGATAATCACCTGCTGTCCTATGTTCACATTGCTCATGATGTGATTTTGGGAAATCACATCATCATGTCCAATGTGGCCACACTCGCCGGTCATGTTGAAGTTGAGGACTATGCTGTCATCGGTGGATTGGCCGCGGTACATCAGTTTTGTCGCATTGGGAGATGCTCCATCATAGGAGGTTGTTCCAAAGTGGTGCAGGACGTGCCTCCCTATATGCTGGCTGACGGAAACCCGGCAAGAAGCAAAACAGTCAATAAGGTTGGACTTGAACGAAATGAGTTTTCCGAAGGTGCTCAACAGGCCCTGAAAAAGGCTTATCGGATTTTGTTTCGTTCAGGGCTTTCTACCGGCAATGCCGTTGATCGTTTGGAAAACGAAGTAACCGGTTTTGCCGAAATAGACCACTTGGTTCAGTTCATTCGCGGCAGTCAACGCGGAGTCGCCTGACTCACCATACCTTTGCCTCATGCGCTCTGCATTGTTTTTCTAGGGGATAACTGCCCTTAACGAAGAAGGGTATCCAGGTGTTTTTATACGATGGCCCGTGTCTTTCACCTTGGTTCCGCGAACCCGGTAAACCCAGATCTCTTTGGATGGATGGCATTGCACGGCAAGGTATTTTCCATCTGAAGTGAATGCCACTCCTTCGGGAATTCGTCCGGTAGGCAGGCGTTGACTGACTTCAAATCCTTTTCGCGTGCGCTTTAGGATGACCATGCTTCCAAGTTCGGTTCGGTTCGGATCGTCTGCAGCCAAGTTGGAGCCCGACATGCAAACGGCAGCGATGAGTTTACCATCGGGGCTGACTTCAAGTGATTCTGTAATGGGGTCAATCGTAATGTGATCAACGACTGCAGGTGGATCCGCTTGTAAATCAACAATGGTGAGGGCATCTGGATCCAATGGGTCACCAGTCCCTGCACCTGCGGTGACACCATAACGACCGTCGGGTGTAATGACCACACGGTAAGGTTGACCATAAACAGAGAATTTACGATCAGTGGAAGTGAGTTTTCCGTTTTCCAATCTCAAAGCCGCCAGGTAGCCCCCTTTTTGGACGCTGGCCAAAACAGTGGCCCCATCAGGGGCGATGGCTACATCAGACAGGCTGAGTTCAGGTTCGCATACTTGGATGTGTTCGATCACATGAGCCGTTTTGTTGGAATCAATTCTTACAGATGTGATACTTCCAGTTGCCCGGTTGGCAATCAGAGCGATTTTACCATCGGGAGTGATGGAGATGCCGGAAGGTTGAGCTTGGGTCGTTACTTTTCCGATGATTTTTGGTTCCGTGCCGCTTAAATCCATCAAGTGCACGTAGGTTTCCGGAATCCATTCACTCTTATGTTGCGGATTTATCTTCAGCGAATTGGCGATGAGAGCAAGTGTGCCGTTTGGTGTAATCGCGATGTTTGAGGGAGGGCCAATCACTGAGTTTGGGATATCCATAAAATGGGATACCTTTGGCGGGAAGCTTGAGAAGTCCAAAATTGAAATCGAATCGGGTTCTGCATCAGGCACAACTACCGGGGCACCCGGATCCAAATCAATCTTGTTCTCATTGCCCGAAAGCATGATCTGCGCTTTGGCATGTTGGTGTGTCAACAGAAGCGCGATCGAGGCAACTGCACATAAAAACCGGATAGCATTCTTCATGAGGGCGCGGGTGGATGACATGTTTTTTGCTTTCATTGGAAATATGGTCGCAACAGTATCCAAGGCCTGAGTTTGTGGCAATGTGATTTTATGGAATGACATTCCTTGATATTTGCCCCGAAGTTTTATGAATGTCTCGAATCAATATCATCAGAAGCTCATGGGCGAGCATGATTGTTTTCTCAGTTGTGATTGGGGGACTTCTTCCTTCCGTTTAAGGTTGGTCAGCATTCCAGAAGGGAAAGTGTTAGCCGAAACGAAAAAGGACATTGGGGTCAAATCTGTCTTCCTGCAATGCGATCCATCCGATCAAATGGATCGAGACTATCGATTCAAATCATTTTTGAAATCGGAGTGTGATCGACTGCTTGATTCGGCACAAGGCCCTCCGCCCACAATGACCATGATGATTTCAGGGATGACCACTTCCTCAATCGGTTGGATCGAGCTGCCCTATGCGAAAACTCCTTTTCCCTTGGACGGTTCACAAGCCGTGACACGAGACAGGCAACTGACAACGGACAGTGGCAGACTGATTCAATCTCGATTGATTTCAGGTATTCAGACCGACACTGAAATGATGCGTGGGGAAGAAACTGAATTGATGGGGGTATTCGCTCATGAAAATAATCGAAAGATGTTGATTGAGTGTCTGGCAATCGTTCCTGGAACTCATTCCAAGCACGTTCATGTCAAGAATGCCTCGATCACTTCCATTGAAACATTTATGACCGGTGAGTTGCTCGATGTCCTTGGCCGCCACAGTATCCTGCAGGCCACAGCGGATTTGAAATGCGTGTTTGAACAGAAGTTTAAAATGGTTTCGGAATCCCAACATGATGCCTTTGAAAATGGCGTCCAACTTGCCCGCCAATCTGGATTGTTGGGTAATCTTTTTCAGACAAGAACACGAGGAGTTTTAAATGGGTCAGCCGCTTCAGATAATATCTGGTTCTTGATGGGACTTCTAATCGGTGAAGAATGGTGCCAGTTAAAGGTCCGTCATTCTCCGGAAATTCCCGTGCTTATCGCGGCTGGTAGTCGCTTTGGTGAGTTATATTTACGCGCCGCTGAGTTCTGTGGGGAAGCAGACAGGATTAGTATGGTTCAACCAGATTTGATGGACTTGGCTTCTTCAGAAGGGCAACGATTGCTCTTACCCTCGAACAATCATTAAGGATTTAATTGATTCAGCTCTCATGAGGAATAATGCTCCATTTGATACCGTTGCCTTCTGGGAAATGCCACTCATAGCCATCATGAGAGGGTTTTCATTAGAGACGGTGGAACCTGTGGTCGAGGCCGTTGGTAAGGGGGGGCTTCGGGCCTTGGAAATCACGATGAATACCGAAGGAGCAGAAGCCCAAATAAAACGCGCCATCGAAGTAAGTAAAGGAACAGATATGCAGATCGGAGCTGGTACAGTCACGAGTATTGAGCGATTTGAAATGGCTGTGACCGCTGGTGCAAGTTTTATTGTGACGCCGAATCTAAACGCTCAGGTCATTCAATGTTGCCGGGAATCAGAGATTCCCTTCATACCTGGTACATTCACTCCGACTGAGATATTTCGCGCCCATGAAGTTGGAGCCTTGGCTGCGAAGATCTTTCCCGCGGATGGTTTGGGTGCCAGTTTTATCAAAGCCATCAAGGCACCGCTTCCTCAGATTCGTGTGGCCCCGACGGGTGGCGTCACTGTCGATCTCATGAGAACCTACTTGCAGGCGGGTGCGAATGCATTTGGATTGGGATCCCCTCTTTTCCCTCGAGCCGCCATCGAAGCCCGCGATTGGAAGGTGATCGAAGCATCCGCTCAAAGTTTCCAAAAAGCTTTTACGCAATTTGCCCAGCAAAAGGAATCAAAGCCATGATTCGTATGAGCATCAACAATGTTTTCTCATGGTTCTTGGTGGCTGGAATGTTGCTGGATCAGCAGTCTGATGCCCAAGGCCTGCCGTTTTCAATATCCGGTAAACCCATTGATTTATCTTTGCGTCGCGAGGTGGCACGTACCATTGATCGGGGGAATCAGTGGCTGATGGACCATCAGGATCCGTCTGGATTCTGGTCAGATTCCAATCACCTTGCGGTGACGGCATACGCCCTCATGGCTCTCCAAAGGGATCCCGAGGAATATCATCGTGAAAAGAAAGAACCTCTGCTAGCCATCGGCTATCAATTTCTGCGATCCTGTGTTCAGGAAGATGGAGGCATTTATCGTCAAGGTGCCAGGAGCAGCTTGGATACGGCTGCTTCCATTCTTGCGATGATGTTGCCTCAGGATGAAGAGTTGGATGCGATCATTTTAAATGGGCGTCAGTTTCTCATTGATGAGATGAGTGCATTTCAACATTCATTTAAGAATGCCAGTGGTTTTAGAAATGAATTAAGGCAACAACAATTACTTCACACTCCTCCGTTGCCAATTCTCATGCGATCCATAGAAGCTTTGCGATTGACTCGCCCAATTGTGGAAGTAAGCGCTGCCAATTCTCAGGATTCTCATCATGACTTTTTGGTCCGTTTGGTGGAGCAATATCAATTTGGATCTGCTCGGAATGCTGGAGTAAATGAATCACGAACCAATCCCAAAGACTTACATGGAGGGTTTTCAGGAAGTCTTATGGGTGCCGATTCAAAAAATCCTGCCGGCTGTTACAGTTTTGCAGGGCTTTTATCGTATTTGTATCTGGACTTGGAATCGTCGGATTCACGAATAGAAGCTGCGAAGGAGTGGTTGAATCAGAATTTCGCATTGAGCGAGAATCCCGGCTCAGGTCAGCGCGATTTGCTGGCCTACTATCTATCCATGGCCAAGGCCTGGACTGCCTTGGGCGTTCACGAAATCAAATCAGGTGAGCAGGCCCCTAAAGATTGGAGGCATGATCTGGCTTTGCAATTGATGAATCTCCAGCAAGGAGATGGTTCCTGGCGGGATAAAACTGTTGAGGGTTTGGAGCAGGATCCAGCACTGGCAACCAGCTATGCCCTCATCACTCTGGGTATCCTTTATCCCGGACTATAACTGCTTGGACTTTGGTTCCATTTTTCTCTTTTCTATGAGGCAGAGATTTTTGCTTTCATCCCCATGAACATCTACTAAGTTGAGGTGGTTGAATGATGAGTGTGAACCATCATCGGACACCATTTGAATGACATGAATTCTGATGCAAAAAAACGTGTTGTAGTTGGTATGAGTGGGGGAGTGGATTCTTCCGCTGCGGCTGCCGTCCTGATCGAGCAAGGTTATGACGTGATTGGTATTACCTTGAAACTCTGGCCTCAGGATTGTGTTTCTCGGGCAGAGGATAAATGCTGCGGTCCCCAGGCTGTGATGGATGCGCGAAGTGTGTCCAACAAACTCAATATTCCCTATTACCTCGTTGATGAATCGGATGATTTTCAAAAACAGGTCATTCAATATTTTGCGGATGAATACAAAGCCGGCCGTACTCCGAATCCGTGTGTGATGTGTAATGAGAAATTGAAGTTTGGCACCTTGATTGATCGGGCGAGACAGCTGGGTGCAGATCTGATAGCGACCGGACATTATGCTCGAGTGCATCCCAATGAAGATGGTTCACGAATGTTACTCAAACGTGGCTTGGACCCCAGAAAGGATCAGAGTTATTTCCTTTTTTCACTACGGCAGGATCTGTTGCGTCACATACTTTTCCCATTGGGAGAATTAACCAAGGACGATAGTCGGAATGTGGCTCGCGATTGTTCTCTTCGGACTGCGGACAAGGAGGAGAGCATGGAGATTTGTTTTGTGCCGGATAATGATTACAAAGGATTTCTGACCAAAGCCAATCTGGCCGAAACGCATCAGGGAGAAATTGTGGATCAGGGAGGCAAAGTGCTCGGAAAGCATGATGGGATTGAATTTTATACCATAGGTCAACGCAAAGGGCTGGGGATTTCATCTCCGAATCCGCTCTACGTTCTTGAACTGGATGCAGAAAAGAATCAAGTGATTGTCGGACCGGCGGAAGCACTCGACAAGCAATCCTTTTTGATGGACCGATGTAATTGGATACCCTTTGAAACACTGGATGCCCCCATACAGGCAACGGTTAAAATTCGCTACAATCATCCAGGTTGCGAAGCCACCATTGTCCCAGTCGATGACTACACCGCTAGAGTGGACCTACATACTGCCCAGCGTGCAATAACTCCCGGCCAGGCATGCGTCGTTTATCAGGACGATCTCGTCGTGGGTGGTGGTTGGATACGAAAAACAGTGGCTCCAGTTGGGAATGTGAATCAATCTTCCAAGAGTGTGGATTTGGCCAGCGCTCCTTAGAAGGTGATTCCAAAGCGCTTTTCAATGAAAGATGTTGTTGAGGAGTTGATGGTCGTATGATTAGCAAAATAGACCGCTATTTACATAAATATGGATATTTCGTCAATTCATTGCATATATTTGCTTTAATAGTATGTCTTATTTTACTTATAAAACCTTATTTAATTGGTTATCTTGACCCGGAATCAATTATTTTTCATGACTCTAGTGAATTTATAGAGATTTTGAAATGCTACTTTAATGTTGTGTTTCCAGTATACATAACATTGAATATACCTATAATAATAGGATTTTATAAAAAAGTGTTAATTCCCAAATTGCATGTTCCCACAATGGTTGCATGTGCGACAATTGTATTAATGGGGTGTATGGCGGTGTATGGCGGTGTATGTGTATTGGTATATGAACATACAACTTGAGGGAGTAATGCCTTTAAGTAAAATTGTTTGGTGGTTGTGATTGCAATGAATTTACAGGCCGACTGATCAATCAATGGGGTCACGTCTCGAAAATCAATAAAAAGTTGAATTAATACTGAGAGTTCGATTATTGTCTATCGCATGGCAAGGCCATTACGAGTGAATCAAGAAGGGGGCTGGTATCATGTGATGAATCGCGGTATTGAGCGTCGAACGATATTTCATGATGATCGAGACCGTGAGTATTTTCTTCAACTGGTGGGGGAACTTCTGGAGAAGTTTAACGTCGAAACCCACGCTTTCTGCCTGATGGATAACCATTATCATTTGGCATTACGCACCCCTCTTTCGAATTTAAGTCAATCCATGAAATGGCTAGGGCAATCTTACAGCTCATGGTTTAACCGTCGCTACAATCGAGTAGGGCCACTATTCCAGGGGCGATTTAAAAGTATGCCTGTAGATGCTGGAGAATGGCTATGGCAACTAACCCTTTACATTCACCTGAATCCAGTCCGGACAAGTGCTTTTGGCATGAGCAAAAGGAGGGGTAAAAATAAGGCAATGGGATCAGTTGCACCGCCGACTCCTGAAGAAGTCAGTTCCCGTTTACGTGCGCTGCGCCTATATCCATGGAGTTCATTGCGCGGCTATGCCGGATATGCAAAAGCTCCAGAATGGCTTCGGACTTCTTTTGTTTTGAGTGCCGCCGGAAAAGGCCGAAAAGAACAGCGAAAGCGGTACAGGGAAATGGTTAAAGACCAATTGCGTCGGGGAGTTCAGGAGACCTCATTTGAAAAATTCAAAGAACAAATAGCCCTTGGCTCCAGTGAATTCGTGGAGCGCATCAAAGAAAGTTTAGGGAAGAAAAATGTAAGAGAACTCGAAGGAAAATGGCGGTTTAGAAGCCACGTGCCATTCGAGAAAGCGATCGAATCCGTTGAGAAAGTGAAGCGTGAACCCAAAGAGGCATGGTTACACCGCCATGGAGATTGGGGAAAGTGGATGCTGCTGTTCATTGGTCATCGATACTGCGGAATGACCCAAGCAGAATTAGGCCAAAGAATTGGTGGAATGGATTATGCAGCAGTCAGCGCGGGAGTGAGAAGGCTGGAAAGGAGAATCAAAGAGGACAAAACACTTAAAAGGCAATTACAAAGGTGCATTAATAATTTGAAAATTTAGATGTGACCCCCTAATCTTGTAAGGTGAGGACGAAAAATCGCTTGAATCGGAATGTGTTGTCCCACATGACCCAGATAGGTTGGATAACCTTGATCTTAGGCTGTACAGTCAACATTCTTGCGTTGGTTGTAATGGTTCCCGAAATTATCAAAGAGGTTTTTCGGTTCAGTGAATTACCTGTAGTTTCTTCGATGGGCAGTTTCCTTCAATTTGTCAAATCCTTGTTCACATTGGCGTGGCTTCCCGAGGACGCGCTGCACATTCATTATCACAAAAAGATAGTATTTGCTGCTATCGACGGAATCTTCTTTTTTGCGCTTGTATTTACCTACAGGCAGGGGAAGCGACAACTTGCCCTAGGTGCTGGGCTCCTCGCGTTGCTAACTATTATTTTACTGTTTAGCCCAATCGTAGGGAACCTTTAGCAGTTTCCTTCCAATGAGAAAAACTACACAGGCCAACAATTGCACCGAATGTGCCATTAGGCTTACTGTAACTGCTTTTCAGTGTATGAGCACTTCACGGTAATAACGAAGGAAAATTGGCGCACATCTGGCTGAATCTAGGTTTGCGGGAGCTAATCCTTCTTCCCGCATAGCGAGATCTTGGTTAACCAGCGACCGCTTATGAGGTTCTTTCATTCTCACCCACCCGTTTTGCCCCAAGTGCTGGATGCGACTTTCGGAAATTGAGTGGGGCGGGGGAATGCCTCTGGGACCATGTCATCGAAGCACTTTCTGAATTCTGCCTGGTGTTGTTTGATGCCTGCAGGTTCAAGCTTTTTTACAATCCATTCCCCTCCATTGTTGACGAGGGCCTTTTGAATTGATATGTGAAAGGCTCGTTTTGCAAGAGACTTATACTTGTCGGGCGAAAACCACAGGCCAATGAATCCATACTCCCTTACATGAAGAAGACAAAGAAACCCAAATACACCCGTGTATTAATCAAGCTCAGCGGTGAAGTCCTTGGCGGAGAGCAAGGTGCCGGGATTTGCCCGGAAGCGGTACACGGCCTTGCAGACCAAATCGTGGCGATCCACAAGCTAGGCGTGGAAGTCCTGGTTGTGATCGGCGGTGGCAATATTTTTCGGGGACTTCAGGGAAGTCAGAAGGGTATTGAACGGGTGACAGGAGATTACATGGGGATGTTGGCGACCGTGATCAATTCCCTGGCTATGCAGGACGCATTGGAAAAGAAAGGAGTGGAGACACGTGTTCAGACGGCTATTTCGACCGAAGCCGTTGCCGAGCCTTTTATCCGGAGAAAAGCGCTGCGTCACCTTCAACTGGGACGTATTGTCATATTTGGGGGTGGCACGGGGAATCCGTATTTTTCAACCGACACCGCTGCGGCATTGCGAGCCAATGAGGCTGGTGCCCAGGTGATCCTCAAAGCCACAAAGGTGGACGGCATCTATGACAAGGACCCGATGAAATACAAGAATGCCAAGAAATACGCTCAGATCCAGTATCAGGAAGCGCTGGCAAAGCGGTTGCGAGTGATGGATTCCACCGCCTTTTCCTTGTGTATGGACAACGAAATGCCCATTATTGTATTTGATATATTCAAAGCCAATAACCTTCGCAAAGTAGTCATGGGGCAGAAAGTCGGTACCTTGGTGACGACCTGATCATGCGAATTAGTGTTTGAAGGAATTGAGTTAACGATAGCACCCAAATTGATTGGAAAAACGATATGCCAGTAGATGAAATTTTATTGAACGCAGAGGAAAAGATGCAGAAGACCGAAGAGGTCATTGTGCGCGAATTCGCCGGTGTGCGTACTGGCAAAGCCTCTCCGGGTCTTGTTGAGAATGTGCTCGTGGACGTCTATGGATCCCAGATGCGATTACGGGAAGTGGCCAGCATCACGACTCCGGAGTCACGCACTCTTGCCATTCAGCCCTGGGATGCCACTACTGTGGGGCCTATTGAAAAAGCCATTCAGAAAGCGAATCTGGGCTTGAACCCCGCCGTTGACGGAAAACTCATTCGCATCAATCTTCCCGAACTCAGCGAAGAACGACGCGTTGAATTCACCAAAATCGTCAAACGAATGACCGAAGACGGCCGTGTTGCAGTGCGCCATGTACGTCGTGATGCCATGGACGTGATCAAAAAGGAAACCAAGGCAGGTGTGATCACAGAAGACGAGGGTGCTCATGGTGAGAAAGAAATTCAGAAATTGACGGATAAATATGTCGCCAATCTGGATGCTCACCTCGAAAAGAAGGAAAAAGAAATCATGACCGTTTAGTTATCAATCATCGCCTGCCATCTTGATTGTATGGATGGGTGACTTGTTTTTCGAAAGGTCCGTTGGGAAGGGATTGCTTCATTTGTCCCTCAACGGGCCTTGACTTTTTCTCATTAAATTGAATTCCCCCAAAGAATTTTATGCTGACCATCAGCAGTTTAAGTAAAGCATTCGGTGAAAAAACGTTGTTTGATGAAGTGAATCTTCAAATCAACGAAGGCGATCGTATTGCCATAGTCGGACCCAATGGAGCCGGCAAGACGACTTTGTTTTCGATCTTGTTGGGAAACATGGAGCCTGATCATGGTCAGGTAAACCTGCAGAGAAACCGAACCCTGGGGTATTTGCCTCAGGAAAGTGCTGAAGTGCCGGATGAATCCGTATTGGAATTGGCAGTCAATGTACATCCCGAGATTCCCGCTTTAAGGAAACTTTTATCTGAAGATCATGGAGAAGGTCATTCCGAGGGAAACCATGACGATGGAAATGCCTATGCCCGCTATGAGGAACTCGGAGGACACACACTCGAAGTCCGGGCCAAGAAAATTTTGATGGGATTGGGATTCAAAGAGACTGATTTCAACCGGTCGCTAAAGACCTTGAGTGGTGGCTGGATCATGCGTACCCACCTGGCTCGGCTTCTCGTGATGGAGCCCGACCTCTTGATGCTGGATGAGCCCACGAATCATCTGGATTTGCATTCCGTGTTGTGGTTCCAGAATTATCTTTTGAACTATCCCGGTGCGATCCTGTTTATTTCCCATGATCGAGCTTTCTTGAACCGCCTGGCTCAATGGACCGTTGAATTGAGAAGGGGGCAACTAACCCGTTTCCGCGGGAATTACGATGATTATGTTCGTCTTAAGGACGAGGCATTGGAACAACAAAAAGCCGCTTATAAAAACCAGCAACGCGAAATCGAACGGCTGACCAAATTTGTGGATCGATTCCGCTCCAAAGCCTCCAAAGCCACGCAGGCTCAAAGCAAACTTAAACAACTCGAAAAAATTGAGCGCCTTGAGGCTCCTGAAGAAGAAAAGGCCGGCTTCAAGTTTCAGTTCCCACAACCCAAACGAAGTGGGCAAAGGGTCATCCGTCTTGAAAACATCCATCACAGTTATGGAGATTTACAAGTTTACAACGGAATTGATTTTTCAGCTGATCGAGGCAAGCGCATTGTTCTGGTTGGACCCAACGGGGCGGGGAAATCCACTTTGCTCAAACTGCTTGCTGCGGTGATGCCGGTGCAAAAAGGGATTCGGGAGCTGGGGCACGAAGTGAAAGCAGGCTACTTTTCGCAGCAACGCATTGAGGTGTTGAATCCGGAGCGAACCCTGGTTGAGGAAGCGCTTGATACTGAGCAGGCGATCACCGAGCAGCATGCAAGATCGGTGCTTGGGTCGTTCTTGTTTCGTGGTGACGATGTGTTCAAAAAAGTGAAAGTGCTCAGCGGTGGTGAGAAATCCCGTCTGGCATTGATCAAGCTTCTGTTGAATCCTCCCAATCTTTTGCTCATGGACGAACCGACCACTCATTTGGACATGACCGGGATTGATGCCTTGATCTCTGCTTTGAACCAGTTCAGCGGCACTTTGATCTTCATCAGCCACGATGTTCATTTTATTCGATCCATCGCAGAGCATGTCGTGCATGTCGAACATGGAGCTTTAAGACATTATCACGGAAACTACGATTACTACCTGTCCAAGCGTGCCGAGGAAGAGGCCCGATTAAATGAGGGAACAAGTGCCGGCGGAAAGGCTGCAGGTTTGAGTAGCTCTTCAGTAACAGCTAAACCAGTATCCTCCAAGGAACGTCGTCGGCTTGAAGCCGAGGAACGCAACAAACGATTGGCCATCTTGCGCAAATACAAGACCAGGGTGGATGAGGTTGAAAAAGAGATTGCGGATCTGGAGGAAAAACAAACCGCCTTGACCGAGGAATTGGAAAAACCGGAAACCTATCAGAATGGTCCGCGAATCGTTGAGATCAACCAGGAGTTGAAGATGATCTCTGAACAACTGGAGCTGCGTTCCTCAGACTGGGAAGAGGCTCAACTGGAATTGGAAAAATTCCAATCTTAATCATCAGGACCGGTCTTCAACACGGCCGTCGACGAGGTGTAAAGTGCGATCCGTGCGTGAGGCGATTTCCTTGTCGTGTGTCGCCATGATGAGTGTGAGTTGACATTCTTCCTTGAGTTTCAGAAGTAACTCCATGATTTCAGCCCCTGTTTCTGAATCCAGGTTTCCTGTCGGTTCATCCGCCAGCAACAAGATGGGTTCATTAATCAGGGAACGTGCAATGGCGACACGTTGTTGTTCTCCTCCCGACATTTCGTAGGGGCGATGATCCATCCGGTTTTCAAGACCGACTTTCTGAAGCCAGTTTCTGGCGTTTTTTTCGACCTCTCCGATGCTTCTGCGGGCAATGCGACCAGGTAAAGCCACATTTTCAGCCGCATCCAGTTCTGGAAACAGATGATAAGCCTGGAAAATAAAACCGACGGAACGGTTACGAAATCTGGAAAGCGAATTACCGCCCATGGTGGTGAGGTTTTCCCCAGCCACATTCAATTGCCCAGAATCTGCTCTGTCCAATCCCCCGAGAATGTGGAGCAAGGTACTTTTGCCTGATCCCGAAGCCCCCACAATGGATAAGAACTCCCCTTGCATGACCTGGAGATCGACTCCGTGCAGTACTTCGATTTGTTTTTTGCCAATGCTGTAGCGTTTCTTGATGTTCCTGCCTTCGAGCAGAATGTTGGGAGACTTTGTTGAGTCTGGTTCAGACAAAGGTGAATCAATCATGACGAAGGGCCTCCACTGGTTTTAGCCTTCCGGCATTGAATGCAGGTAAAACTCCTGCCAGCACACAAAAAATAAGACTTCCACCGCAAATGATCCAGAGATCGGTTGGATCAACGATGGCGGGTAATTCTTCGAATCCATAGATGCTTGCAGGGAAGAGAGAAAACTCCATGGTCCGGTTCATGAAAGCCAGGAATTCATTTCTGTATTCTATAGCCATCAAACCAAGACCCAGGCCAATGGAAACTCCAAGCACTCCGACAAACAAGCTCTGACTCATGAACACCCAAACCACCTGTCTCGGGGAGGCTCCCAAGGCTTTGAGCATGCCGATTTCCCGGGTTTTTTGAACGACGAAAGTAATCATGGAACTGGTGATACCGAAGGCTGCTACGAGCACAATGAAAAATAGAAGGAAACGAATCATGTTTTTCTCCACCACCAACGCGTTGAATATATCCTCATTTCTGTCCAGCCAGGTGGAAATAATAAATTCCTCTCCCAGCTCCGACATCAAAGCCTCTCGCACATCCGCAGCGGCTTCGGGGTCATCCAGCATCACGTGAATCCCGTTGGCTTCATTTCCCAAGCTGAACAGATCCTGTGCATTGAACAGCGAGCACACCATTCCGTTTGCATTATACTCATAGTAACCGATGTCAAAAATACCTTCGATCACATAATCATCAGCCAAAGGTGCCGAAGTTTGCTCCTCCGGTTTTTTCTTGAGGACATTCCTGACTTCGCGAAGCAGACTCATCGAATAAACGGCCACCGGATCACCAATGTTTAGCGACAAACGACGCGCCAAAGCCGAACCCACCAGTAACCCGTTTCCATCAATACTTTCGAAATCACCCACGATGACACTGTTTTTGATGTCACTCACCTGTTCACTGGTTTCACTGTCCACTCCACGCAGAAAAGGGGCGGCAATTTGAGAGTATCGTTCACCTCGTTGTGTTTCGATGACAATGGGGCCCTCAATAAAGGGGGAAGCTCCGGTAACTCGGGGATGGTTCCTAATGTAGGAAGCCACTTGCTGGTAATCCTGCATGGGGCCTCCGAATTTTCTAACGATCAAGTGGGATTCAAATCCGATGATCCGATCTCTTAACTGAAGGTCAAAACCGGTCATCACGCCGATAACAACAATCAAAACAGCGACACCCAGCACCACACCAATGATGGAAATCAAGGTGATAATGGATACGAACGTCCTTCTTGGTCGCAGGTATCTGAGTGCAAATAACAGTTCGAACGGAAGTCGTGTCATGATTGTCGGCGTGAAAAACTAAACCAGCCTTAGCTGTGAAAGCAAGTTATGTCTAATGCCTGGTGCCAGTTCACTTATCAACAGAATTTTAGGGGTAGACTCACTCAGTTTTCTTGGATTCCCGCAGTGTCTTGAGCATTTCACCCTGCAGCCAACGTGTATCCAGTGAGGATTGAAGTTGATGAGCAAAAAAGGTGTTCAAGAGAAACGAAAACGCAAAAGTGACGACAAGATTGGTTCCGAGTTCGACGGAGGTAAAAACACGAAGTAGAAGAGAAAGCACCAGTGCCGCAAGGCTCATCCAACCCAGATTTTGGAAAATGGCCACCCAAATAGATGATTTAGGGTATTGATTGGTGAACTCGGGGAGGACTTTTAATTCATTCTTCTTTGCGATTGAAGAACTGTCCTTGGTCCAGACCTCCGTGACGTCGCTTATCCCCTCAGTGAATGAAGCTCCGATCTTTCGATCGTTACCGAGTTTCAAGGGGGTCGTGAAAGTATGTTCGCCGCGTTGATAGGAAATGGGTACTTCGAGGCATTCCAGGCCTTTGACCATACTCTTGAGATGTTCGATCGACTCCACCCTTTTCCCATCCAGCTCCAGAAGACGATCACCAGGATATAATCCAGCCCTGAAAGCGGGTGAACCATATTTGGTGTTTTGAACTGTCGGAGTTTTATCCATGGGCATCAAGTTGATCACTCATCCGAAAATCGCGATGTGATCGAAAACCAATTATTCTTGAAGCCCATTGGATTCGCAAGAAGCGTTTTCTCCAGATACCGATTCATCCCGGTGTTGCAATTCTGGATACTTCCGTCAAGGTTGTTGAAAATGAGGAACGAAGACAAAAAGAAAGACATCCCAAGTCCTGAGGAGTTTCAAAAGCAACTTTCGGATTTCATGAAACAAAACTTTTCCGGTCTCGGGTTTTCTCCATTTGGAGGTGTCCCACCTAAATCGGAAACCACACCCACGCAGGAACAGGAGAAAAAGCAGAGTTCCATCGAAGACCTTCTTAAATTTGATTATCGACCCAAAGATGTGAAGGCCTATCTGGATCGCTTTGTCATTCAACAGGACGAGGCGAAGAAGGTTCTGAGTGTGGCACTCTGTGACCATTATCATCACGTTCGACTCGCGCTCGAAGGTAAGGAAGCTCCCAATTATGCCAAACAGAACATCATCCTCATTGGCCCCACTGGCGTGGGAAAAACTTATCTAATTCGAAGTGTTGCCGATCTCATTGGTGTCCCATTTGTCAAAGCCGACGCCACCAAATTCTCTGAGACAGGTTATGTAGGATCAGACGTGGAGGATTTGATCCGTGAACTTTATCGCCGATCGGATAATGACCTGAAACGTGCCCAGTTTGGAATCGTGTATTTGGATGAAGTGGACAAGATAGCCATGTCTCAGAATTCGGCTGGTTCACGGGATGTGAGCGGACGGGGCGTGCAAACCAATTTGCTCAAACTCATGGAGGAAACCGAAGTCTCTGTCCGGTCACCAAATGACATGGCAGGTCAGATTCAGGCGATGATGGAATCTCAACGTGGTAAAAAATCAGCCTCCACGATCAATACGAAGCATGTTCTTTTCATCGTTAGTGGTGCTTTTGATGGATTGGAACCCATCATTCGACGCCGGATCAGTGAAGCGACCATCGGGTTTGCCGCGACCAGAAACGAACATCAAAAGGAGGACGAAATGCTGGAGCAGGTTCAGACTAAGGACCTCATCGAGTTTGGATTTGAGCCCGAGTTTGTGGGGCGGCTGCCTGTTCGTGTAGTGTGCAATTCTCTTGAAGTGGATGATTTATTTCACATTCTCAAAACTTCTGAGGGCAGCATCATTCGTCAATACGAACAGGATTTTGCTGCCTATGGGATTGATATTCTCTTTAAACCAGATGGTCTCCGAAGAATCGCTGAGATTGCAGCCGAAGAGAAAACGGGTGCGCGTGGTTTGATGACGGTTTGCGAACGAGTCTTTCGAAATTTCAAATACGAATTACCCAGTTCTGATGTGAAGCGGTTTGAAGTCACCAAGCAAGTGGTGGATTGCCCGGCTGAAGAGTTAAAGAAATTACTCGCCGAGCAGTCGCAAAAAGAACGTGAAGTAGCTGGTAAGATTCTGGATGAATTCGTGGTCAGGTTTGAGGAATCACACGGCATCCAAATCGTGATCGATGATGGGGGGCGTGAATACCTCATCGACTACTCTCTAACGAACGGGATACCTATTCGTGATCTCTGGTTGGACCGATTCAAAGATTATCAGTTCGGCCTCAAACTGATTGCTCAAAACACAGGCCAAAAGAAATTCATGATCGATGCTGAAGCTGCCAAAGATCCAGATAAACGTCTAAGTGATTGGGTGGTTGCCAGCTACAAGGAAAAAGAATCTCAGGAAGAATCAACCAACTAGGCTGCCCTCAGTCGAGGTTGATATCTTCTCCATACGCCCCAAACCAGCAAACCGAGCCCAGCCAAAATTGCATATGTGCGAGGTTCTGGAACGGCGTAGATAGCATTAAGTTTGAAATCGCCTGTGCTTGAATCAAAATGAGTTTCACTTTCAAGCTCAACAAACGCCGTGCTGGTCAAACTATTCCAGCGCACGATGTCGTTGTCATCGAAATTTGTTGCTCCATTCAGGCTGGCGTTTGATCCTGTCAGAATGTACATGATATCTTCCCTCACAAATTCGAAGCCCACGATATCCTCATTATCATCGCCTCCCAGTAGCTGGAAATTGTCTTCATCGAAAAAGACACTGATAGTTCCCGAAACATCTGCAGGGTCAAATTTGACTACATCGCCGTCTTCGACCGCAATACCTCCAAAAGTAAGATCTGCGTCAAAAGAGAGTAGTAAGTTTCCGTCTGAGTGAAAACTGACTGCGTCCGTTTGTGGATTGGAGGTGGCAGTGTCATCGTTGGGATCATAAAAGACCGATGCCCTGGAACCCAAAGCTGCATTGGGATCATATTCGATAATCATGCTTCGGTTTGTAGCCAAGTCTGTAGCCCCATCTTCCACGGTGACAGCCGTTCCATTTTGGACCGAAAAGTAGTATTTACCTCCTGAAATTGTAAATGCATCAATATCATCCGTCGTTCCATTCAGCACATCTGGCCCGACAAATGGACCTGTAATTTCACTGCCGTCTGCTAAGGATGGATTAAATGTCCAGACTTCTTCGTCGCGTATGGCATTGCCCTGAAAAGTTTCTCCTCCACTCCCCGAATCATGGCTGAAATGAAGCAGTGTCAACAGACCAGCGGCATGTGTTTTAGCTGGCATGCAGTTCAATATTGCTACAAGTCCTAGCATCCATCCATATCCTAACCTGCTGGACACAAGCGATTTTACTGATTTTGAGGGCATAGGCCGTGCGTTTAGCAACAAAGATGCCAAGTCCAAGATGATCAAATTCAGAGGCGGAATTCAGATTTTCAACTTACACAATATCATCAGCATGATACGAACGTATCATGCTGATGATATGCGTGTTGACTTTTTTGATATAAAATAAGATTTTTATATCAAAAAATTTCCATGTCGGGTTTTGATATATTTCTAAAAAACTGCGCTTCTAATTGTGTTGCATTGCGTTCGCATTTCAGTTTGGTGAATATATATTTGTAAAACTCTTTATATCCTTGGACACCGTCCAGGTCGCAAGGCATCCTTTTGCCTCATTGGGATCGTTCAGGAAGATCATTCCATTTTGGATTCGATTGAAACCATCGAGCTTGAGAGGGTGTCTGGTCATCTGATCAGATGCCCATTCTTTGAAGTTTTCAAATCCAGTTTTCCTTAAATCCGGTGTGGAATGAATTTGTAGTAATCCGGAACATCCGGGTGTATTGCGATGTCCCAATTCAACAGCAATACGCCCCATGGTAAACCTGGGATTGATTTCGATGATCGGTTTTAGTTTTGGTTTGCCAGCCTCATCCGTGTAAATGGCGGCATCGATTCCCAATGGACCGGAGAATCCCGCTCTCAATAGGCTTGGATTCAGAAAATCAATGAGTTCCTCAAAGAGATGGTTCATTCTGTCCGGGGCACCTTCATGAGCAAAGCGGGCAAGTTGGCGGGGAAGACCACGACTGAATGTTGGCAGCCATAAGGAGCCCTTGTACTGGCCTCTGACATCCACATTCATATGAGTCCAGTCAACCAACCGCATTCCTGACTTCTCTACTTCAAATTGAACCGAAAAATCCCAGATACGCCGGACCCATGGCTCGACAATACATTTGCTTTCTCGAGCTAGAACATTGTCGATCCAGGCAAATTGTCTATCCGAAATATCCTGCTCCCAAAGACGCAACATATTGCCCCCAGCCGAACCAAAGATCGATTTAACTACCAGGTTTTCATGGCCCAATCTGCGTAGTTTCTGAATTCGATTTTTAGCTTGCTCAAAATCGGAACATACATGGCCGATCAAATCGTCGGAACACAACCAATCCGGCCAACCGATTTGCTCCATGAACCCATGCAATTGTTTGATAGCCCATTCTTTGCCAAACAAAGGTCTGATTTGACTTTGCCAATTTTCAGAAGTTGGAAGGTCATTGGAAGTGAGGTTTTTCATCAACGGATTCAAAACTTTCCAGGCTTCGGGACTCCAGGCCCATGGACGTAGGCTTCCAATTTTTCGGTCACATAATTCAGAATTTTTATGAATCTTTCCGCGATCGAGGATCTCAAATTGAGGGAGTTCGAAACCAGATTCTTTCATCGACACCAAATAGTCCAGATCTGGTTCCTTTTGAAGAAGGACGACATCATCCGCCCGGCAAAGGTATGCAGGCAACATTTCAAGATCCTTTTGAAACCATATTTGTCTCTTGTTGGGAGTAAATCCCGGACCTTGGGCCATGTATTGCTCAGCAAAAGGGTTGAACAAGTATATCCCCGGCGTACGGCCTTTGGATTTGGAGTAAACATAAAGCTTATGAATGAATTCCGAATCCAGGCCAACACGTTCCCTTCCTTCTCGATTAAAAGGCTCGGCTTTGGCTCGCCTTGGAGACAAGGGGAACTCAAGTTGCTTTTCGTAGGCCTCCCAGTCACTGAGGTCAGGATTCTTCCATTTCCGGAACCACTTCAGTCCATAACCCACGTGTCCAATTTCATCATGATAAATTCTCTCGAGTAATTTTTGCGAATGTGTATCTCCAATCTTTCCAAACTGACCGGCGAAATATTTCGAGAAATCGAGATTGGCCTGTTCGAAGGTCAGGGATAAACGGCTGACGTAATCAATGGGCGTCCGCATTGGAGCAATCATCTTCCAGAAGTATCCATTGACGCGAAACTCACCAAATTCAATTCCCATCTCGGCGAGCCTTTTTATATAAATACGAGTGTGCTCTTGTTCGTCTTTCAGAGTTTTAAGAACCCCTCTTCGAAATGCTGCGGGTGCCTCTGGAAATTTCAACAGCACGAGTGCCATTAATTCAGTTGCCAGCAGTTCGTGGTTTGCAAAGAAATGAAGGATTTTTCCTCGAGTGGAATCCTTTTCCAGATGATGAAGCCCGGGAAATTCCGACTTGCCTTTCTGCTCCGAGAATTGGAGTTGAACATCTCGATGCGGGGCCTTTGGTGAATTTATTGCAGATCCCGGATGTTCGTCAGTGACGTGCGACGGACAGTCTAATTTCGTGCTCAGATCTGGACTGAAAAGGATTCGCTCGGCGAGTTCTCGTAATTCCATAGACGCTTCAGGAAAATCTGTTTCCTTATTAATACCAAATCAAGCGGACACCCGCGATGGCGGAGAAGGCGTATAGCAACACTTCGAATGCCCTTTGAGGAATGCGATCAATCAGGCGTTTTCCCAAAAAAATACCTGCAAAAATTCCCGGCAACAAGAGAGCATCCATTTTTAAAGACCAGGTATTGATGATGTTTAAATCGGTCATGAATGGCACTTTGATAATGTTTACCAGCAGAAAACATCGCGCCCCTATGCCGAGGAACTCCAGCTTGGGCATTTTATGGACGAGTGCGTAAATTGAATAAACCGGGCCTGCTGCATTTGCCATCATCGTAGAAACACCGATGGTCAATCCACTACCCCACCTGAAGCTTTCCGAATCGGGAAGTTTCTTGAGAAAATCTTGCCTATATCCCCGAATTAGCTGGAGGATCAGCATCACAAGAATGATCAGGCCAATCGATTTTCTAGCACTCGCGTTGTCAATATTGTCCAACAAAAAGTATCCTCCCACTATTCCGATAAAAGTGGGTATGAGGATGGGCCAAACTTGTTTCCAGGTCGCATTGCGCCGAAACATGGGGTAAACCGTGATATCACAGACAATGAGCAAGGGAAGAATTAAACCTACGGATTGCTTTGCTCCAAAAAGCTCTGCCATTACCAACACATTGACCAATGCCAGTCCAGGGAAACCGGTTTTGGAAAACCCAAGACTGAAAGCCCCTAGATACGCAAGGCACCATTGAATCCAAGTGATGTCAGTTAGTTCAATCAAGCCTCAAAAATCGCTTCCTTCCACCTCTCATTGCAAGTTATTTCATGATTTTCTGTTTGCCGTCAGCATTCTGGTCGCTTTGACATCTTGTGTTCAGGGGCTGAATGTGTTCCCAGAATATTGACTTGAGGCAGGCATGTAGGCAGCCATTATTTCGCAGCTACGTTTCATTACTTTTGGGAGATCTTTGAGGTGCCCCCCAAATAGGGTGCCACGGAGGCGGAAAAATAAGATAGAATCTC
>CAYFHO010000047.1:0-43958 GCA_964342825.1 uncultured Verrucomicrobiota bacterium | reverse complement strand
CACTTCACGACGGATTACGACAAGACTGCAGAATACCTGGATGATCTTGAAAATTCATTGGGCGAAGATGCCATGTTTGAACAACAGGCAGAACAGGAAGCGGCTCATATTGAATACAAGGAATATGAGTTCTTTCGTGAACACGCCTTTGATGCTTTTGGTGACTTGTTACTCTATAGTGCCACCAGTCCTTCGATGTTGATCTATTTGGATAATGTTCTCAACAAGGTGGGCGAGGCCAATGAAAATTACGCTCGTGAAATATTAGAGCTTTTTGCCTTCGGTGTAGATAATCGTTATACCCAGACCGACATCGAGGAATTGTCACGTTGTTTTACCGGTTGGCAGGTGAGGAAAGTTCGGGCGGATAAAACACAATCTTTCCCTGATTCTGCACTGAATCCTCCCATTGAACCCAGTGAAGGAGTCTTTGATTTACCTATAGTAGATTTAGGGCCAGGTTGGCGTTACTTCAAAGGCACCCGTGAACCTGTCAGGTATCGCGAGGGATTGGCTCCCGAATGGACTCGTGTTGACTTTGACGATACGCGGTGGCTGGAAGGATCCACTGGTATTGGTTATGGTGACGAAGATGATGCCACAGTGTTAGATGACATGCGAAGAGCTGGTGGGAATAGAGGTTATTCCAGTGTGTATATGCGGCGATATTTCACGCTTCCTGCCAATGCTGATCTAAGTAAGTTGGTGCTATCTATCGATTATGATGATGGATATGTTGCATACATCAATGGAAGAGAAGTGGGGAGAAGCGACACTATGCCAGTGTCCGAAACTGGAACTCCACCAACATACGATAAAACTGCTAGTGGTGGCCATGAAGCGGGTGAGGATCCGGATGATATAAGTTTGGCTCGATACGAGAGGTTCCTCAATCCAGCTCCCGAGAGCAATGTACTTTCCATTCAGGGGCATAACGTTAATTTCACGAGTTCGGATTTTTCTATATTGCCTCGTTTGGTTATCCGCAATCTTTCGCAGGAAAGCATTCAACCTGGAGATCCCAACGGTCAATGGGCTTTCCGATTCAATCCTGCGGACCATGACTATGGAGCCAAGGTGTTGTTTGAGGGAACCGAATGGGAAATGCAGATCCCGGATGATCGAGTGGGGCTAGATGGATTAAATGACGCCCTGGATGTGGTCAAAATGATGGCCAATCATCCTTCCACACGTGAATTCATTTGTGTGAAGCTGGTCAACAAATTCGTGGCGGACGACATCACGCTTCGCAGCTACAAAGATGGCTCCGCGCCTTCGCACCTGATCGCGATTGTCGATCGAGCCATTGATGCCTGGCAGCAGGCTGAACCCGTGGGGCATATTGGAACGGTGCTGGCTTCCATTTTTGATCGATCCAATCAGGACAATGCCTTTTGGACCCAATCCGTTTACCATGCCAAGGTCAAAACCCCGGTTGAATACATCAACAGTTTAGGGCGTGCCCTGGGCTGGATGGTGCGGGTGGATGATCTGCCGGAAATCAATGAAGAGATGGGCATGCATCTCTTTACACGTGACGATCCCGATGGTTGGTCCGAGTATGGTTTCGACTGGGTGAATACCGGCGCGATGCTGGAGCGATTGAATTTTGCGACTCGTTTGACCCGACATGATGACAATGACTATCTGCGAAGCTGGTCTGTTCGACGTTATTTGAGGGACAATCAAATCGAAACCGCTGATGAGATCATCGATCATTTTGATCAACTGCTGTTCAATGGAGGAATGCCAAAGGATACGCGAGATCTGATCATGAATTTCGCACTGACTGCGGATAACGGGCGTCGTATTGTTTTGAGTCCGGAACGAAGTGATTACCTGCGCAGAGTAGGGGAGCTGATAGGTATCATTCTGGCCATACCTGAAATGCATTATCAATAAGGCGACAAGGGACTGAACCTACCGAAATAAACCTAATTTTTAAGGAGAGAAAAAGATGCAAATTTTCAATCGACGCAAATTCCTTCAAACCAGTGCCCTTGCCTTTTCATCCATCGGGCTGAACATGGTGACACCTTCATTGTTTCAACGGCGTCTCGAGGCTGCCGCATTGCCCAAAGACCGCAAAATGATCTTTATCTTTTTGCAGGGAGGAAATGATGGCCTCAACACTGTGATTCCACGGGGGGATTCAGATTACAATACCAGGAATCGTCCGAGCCTGTACATTCCGGAAGGATTGGCGATTGATTCAGGAAATGGCTTCGCCCAGTTCCATCCCTCATTGCAACCCATGATGGAGATTTACAACAACAGCCAGATTAACGGTCAAGAAGGAGCTGGTAACATGGCAGTTCTCCACCGAATCGGTTATGATGGTCAATCGAGATCTCATTTTGACAGTCAACATTACTGGCAAAACGGGATCCCCGGAGACGCCGATACCGAAGAAGGATTTATCTATCGACACATTGATGCCAATTTTGACCTGAATCATCCTGACAACTCCTTTGTTGCAGCTGGATTGAATTCGAGTCAGCTCCTCGCACTCAAAGGACAAAATATGATCCCCAACTTCAGCAGAACCCGTGATTTCAGGTTTCCTGCCGGAGAACGGTTTTTGGGAACACCACCCTCCTCACCGAATGCAAAAGATGGCAAGGGCTTGATGGGCTTGTACGGACTGTCACCGGAAAATCCGTTCAAGCCATACCGGGGTTTGGTTCATGGAGCCGGTCAGACATTGGGACGCACCATGGCGGTTGTACAAGGGGCACTTGACCAGGGAGATTACATGCCTGAAAACGGAGCCCTTTATCCGAATACATCCATGGGGCAAAAACTTTCAGAAGCGGCGATGCTTTTGAAGCGAACCCCAGCCAAGATCATAGGTTTGAGACGAGGTGGATATGACACTCACCAACGGCAGGGGCAACTCAATGGTAGTCATCCGAACTTGCTGGCTGAACTGGCTCAAGGCATGCAGGCGCTTTACCGGGATTTACAATCCCAATGGGACGACCTGATCGTTGTGACCATGACTGAATTTGGACGTACCTCCAAAGAAAACGGAAGTAACGGAACCGATCATGCCGAATCCAGTGTCATGTTCGTTGCCGGTGGCGGCGTCAAAGGTGGGGTTTATAATTGTGATGACACGACCTGGGAAGATAATGCCATGTTCAGTGCCCGAAATCGTTACCTCGGACGTCGAACAGATTTCCGAGCCGCTTTTGGGGAAATCTTTCAACGTCACTTTGGTGATGATCCCACGATGATGGATCAACTGATGCCCGGTTACTCCATTGCGCAGCTGGACAATCCCAATGATTTCAAATTCCTGAATTTCCTCAAGGCTTGAAGAACCATCATTCCTGAAGCTGTACAAATAAATGGTGGCTTTGGATGGCAAGGTGCTTCGCAGGGCACTCAACCAGGAAGACCAGCTCAAATACATTGGCAGAGCGTGGGCTGAATCCAATAACGTGATGCTGGGGTAGATTATTAGACTTTTAGATGCGTTTGGCCTATTGTTTCATTTGACAACCATAGTAATTTTCACTCCTATTCTTTAAGCCTGAAACGGAATGAGTGGGGATCTGTTTACGATTATGAATAGACCACTCATCATTTCGATTGTTTTGGGATCAATCATTGCATTATTGCATCCGTGCCGAGCTCTCATTGCTCAACCGGCGATTGAATCTCATGCAAAACTACTTCCGCAAATTCAGTCGTCTATGGCTGAAATTCCTTTTGGGGTGCTTGTGCACCAGATGACGGGGCATGATGTGATTCCTTTTGATGAAGGTGATCGTTGGCAGCAAGAAATGCTATCCATGCTAGGCAAGGTGGCCTCTGAGGTGGTCGATCGAATGAATCAAGCCGATAGTCCTGTCAGGAAATACCGACGAATCAATGAAGTAAGCCGTGAATTTGAGGATGCTCTCATGAGTTTGTTGGATTCACAATCCGGATGGAGTTGCAGTGTGCCTAAAAATGCTCAAGGTAAGGTTCAACGCTCGGGTTATCCGGACTTGATCTTAACCCACCTGCCCACTGGGCGACATGTTTACCTCGATCCCAAGGTGTATCACCACAAACAAGCTTCAAGTTCCCTGCGCACTTTTTATTACGAACCCAAGTCTGAAACTTCCAAAATTCAATACGAAGCAATGCACTTGTTGATTGGCTTTGCGCATGATGGAGGCAGGGTGGGAAAATGGCGTTTTCTACATTGGAAAATGGTGGATATGTCGAAAGTCAAAGTTCGATTGAAAATGGAATTCCAGACTTCAAACAAGGAAATGTATCTAAAAAGAAACATTATCAAATCCAGCGGTGGAGAACTTGATCATTGAGCCATCAACATGAGTCCCTCCAAAGTCAAGTTGGGTCTGATGTCAGAAATGGTACTGATATTTCCAGCGATAAGTTCTGCATATCCTCCAGTGGCAATGACTGGTAAATGATCTTCTGCCAGAGTTGATTTCAGTTCCTCTATGAGTGTTCTGACCAAACCTCGATAGCCGTGTACTGCTCCAATTTGCATGGCTTGCTCGGTATTTTTTCCAATGATGGCTCCGGGATCCTTGATCTCAATTCTGGGGAGCAGGGCAGTCTTTTCATGCAAGTAATCAGTCATGACGGAGACTCCTGGGGCAATGATGCCTCCTACATATTTCCGGTTTCGATCAACGACATCGAAGGTGACCGCGGTGCCAAAATCAACGACCACAGAGGGAGCTCCGTAAAAATGTGCTGCTGCCATGGCGTTGGCTATACGGTCGGGTCCGATGGTTTCCGGTTTTGGATAATCAATTCCCAGGCCGATGGGGTTGTTCCAGGTTAACTCGGTGAATCCATTCTTGAGACCTTGGCTTTTTAAATACTGTCTTAATGCCTCCGAAGCGTCGGGTACGACGCTGCAAAAGCCTGACCAATCAGGTGAAAACTCAAGTTCTGTTGGAGGGTGTAGATTATTAAAATCATGATCCAGAAGTTTAACTGTGGGGAATTCGTAAAAACCGAACCAGCGATTCGCTTCATGCCAGCCAATATGGGTATGTGTGTTCCCTATATCTATCAGAAGACTGGTCTGCGTCTTTTTGCTCATGCAATCAGTGTGAAGTTTTTTCAATGGTGACATCGCCGCCCGTGATGCGTTCGAGTCGACCGCTGGCATTTCGAATCATGAGAGCGCCTTCGTTGTCCAATGATTCAGCAAAACCCTCAATGGTTTGATTCATTTGATGGATGCGAACATGCTTCTGTAGAGTCACACATTGGGCCTCCCATTCCTCTGACACACTTTTAAACTGACCGTTAAGGATGCGTTGATAATCCTCGTTGAGGGCTTTCAATAATTGAACCGCCAAAGTGGAACGTAGAATGTGTTGTCCATACTCTTGACGTATGGAAGTTGCGATTTCTTTGATATCATCTGGAAAATCCTGAGCTTCGAGGTTTACGTCCAGCCCGATCCCCAAGACCGCGTGAAGAACGCGATCTGGTTCTGCGCTCATTTCGGTGAGAACTCCCGCGACTTTTTTTCCATTGATCAGAATATCATTCGGCCATTTGATTTCTGGTGCCAAGGAGGTGGTTTTTTTGATGGCCCGAGAAAGAGCCGTTGCGGCGATGACGGTTAATTGAGTCATTTGAGGTGGCCTGACAGGGGGGCGTAACAATACCGAGAACCAAAGGCCTTTTTTTGCCGGGGAAATCCATTTGCGTCCGAGGCGACCTCGTCCCTGCGTCTGCGATTCTGCAAAAACCACTAAGCCTTCTGGCTCACCGGCCAGTCCCATTTGATCCACTAACTGATTTGTAGAAGCTGTTTCACGGAAAACCCTGATTTGGTTCCCAATGATACTGTTCTCAGGTAATTGAGACATGAGGTCATCGGCGATCAGTATATCTGGAATTTCGTTTAAGCGATAGCCTTTGTGTGGACCTGCATCAATTCCATATCCCAGGTTCCTAAGCTCTTCGATATGCGACCAGACCGCAGCTCTGCTAATGCCCAGAGCATTGGAAATTTCGGTACCGGCTATACCCGTGTCTCCCGCGCCGCGTAAAGCGCGAAGTATTTGGCTGAGCGTGGACATCAAAGTTGAGGTAATTGAAAATCTAGTGCGATGTCGACCGCACGTGCTGAGTGTGTAATGCCTCCGACTGATATGAAATCCACACCTGTCTCTGCAATTTTTTCAATGACTCCAAGAGTGACACCTCCGCTTGCTTCCAGAAGGCAGCGTCCACGATTAATTTCGACAGCCTTCGCCAGTGTGGAGGGTGGCATGTTGTCCAACAGAATCATGTCAGCCCCGGCATCCATTGCAATTTCTGCTTGATCCAGGGTGTCCGCTTCAATCTCGATCTTGAGTGAAGGATACATGTTTCGAGCCTTCTTTATAGCCAACGGAATGGTTTGACTGTGATTGGCTCCCAGCGTTGCCAAATGATTGTCTTTGACCATGATCTGGTCAAAGAGTCCAAA
Source organism: uncultured Verrucomicrobiota bacterium (assembly GCA_964342825.1). Taxonomy (GTDB): domain Bacteria; phylum Verrucomicrobiota; class Verrucomicrobiia; order Limisphaerales; family AAA164-E04; genus AAA164-E04. The sequence continues at coordinate 37,495 of CAYFHO010000047.1, read as the reverse complement.
TCGGTGATTGGTCCCTCCTCCGCAAGAGACGGCGTATTTCTCGAAAGATCGCCATCCCGGAGTTGTTTTACGTGTATCCAGTAATTTTACTTTTGTGTGTGAAATGCGATCGACGTATTGGTGGGTGCATGTAGCCACACCTGAAAGGCGTTGGATGAAATTAAGGGCTGTTCGCTCTGCTGTCAGGATGGCGGATGCCCTTCCTTTAAGGCGCAGGAAACAATCCCCCGTTTCCAAACGGTCGCCATCCTTGTTCAGTAAATCGATTTCAAGTTCCTCGTCCACCTGCTCGAAAGCAACTCGCGCAAATTCCAAACCGCACAGTGTCAAATCCTCTCTGGCCCGCATTTCAGCAACCGCAACGGCATCGTGTGGAATGATGGACGCTGTGGTGGCATCCCCGGTACCCACATCTTCCTCGAGTGCCTGTTGCACTGCCTTTTGAATATCCGAACCAGAAATCTGCATGGGCGCAGCTTAGTTAAATGGAATAGTTTTGGGTAGTGTATTCCTTCATATATCTCATCCACATTACCATTCTATTCCGTTGGGTACTTTTGGATGGTTTTCAATTGGTTTTCCATCCGCTCGGCCTTGAGTCCATGCTTTGAGTCCTTTCAACCGTTCCATACCTACCAGGTAATACACGTCAGGGATTGAATTAAGATGGCTCGCAAAAACACTATCTATCTGAGAAATCCAATCTTCACCTTGATCAGGAAGGAAGTTGTCATTGAGAATTGATTTTGCGAGTTCAAGTCCAATGATTTGATGGCCGCGGATGGTGGGGTGGACATGGTCGATGAGGAATTCGTTGCCAGGTATTCCATAGGGAGATTGTTCCTTGGCTAACTCTTGAAGGTCGAGGTAGGGGACAGTCCATTTTTCAGTTGCCTGCCTGAGTGTCGATCTAAGATTTGTATTGATTCGCAAGGGGCATATGTCCAGTTCCAGAGCTTGTTGGAAAGATTGCCTTGCTCGCTGGAATTGACCTTTTTGAAGATAGGCTTGCCCCAATGAATACCATGTGGCTGCGTATGTTTGATCAATGGCAATTGCCGATTTCAAATGCTTGATTGCTTGATCCAGGTTGTGGCCCATGCTTTCAGACGCGCTTTGAATTTCAATCTGCCATTTGTTTTTATCCGCTTCGCTTAATCCTGAGGCATGTTCTGATTTGAAAGGAGGTGTGTCTTTTAAATTAAAACAAGGACTGAGCAGCATCATGGCAACCCCCTTGTCTTTGCATAATTGCATCATGCGCCCGATATTGTTCTCGAAATGCCTTTCAACGGATAATTTCCACTTTTCATTGCGGTGGTATCGTTGGATTCCGCGCTCGTAATCCAAGATGGCGTTTACCTGTGGCCCCAGCGTGGATGTTTGAGTTTTTGAAGCCCCATTTCGATGGCCTAACTGGATCGCTAATTGGACTAGTTTTAAATGCTTCATCCCTTTCAGGATGGGGTTCACCAATGGTGCTGCCTTCTTGATGTTACCATAGCTTCTGTCTTCCAGAAACTCGTTGTTGCCCGTACAAAGCAGGATCAAATCTGGTTGGTATTTGTTCAGGCATTCTTGAAGAATAGGCAACAATCGATAACTGGCGTATGAAACGCCTCCAACATTTACAATTTCAAAGTTTTTGCCTGGATGAGCCGTTTTCAAGGCCAGTTTAAGCCATGTAGTGAAAGCGGTCTCAATGGAATAGGGTCTTCCCTGCACAGTGGAGCCACCCAGGCAAAAGATCCTGTAGGTGTTTTTATCTTTGATAGCCGAAAAACTGTTCTGAACAAAGGACCTCAGATGTTCCTTTTTGATCAGGTATTTTGCGTTTTTCGGATCCAGTTCAAATAAGGAGCTGTTCGAACTGAATCCTATGAATGGATCAGTATTCGGATGAACCCAAGCTGGGGCGGCCATTCGAAGGAACAATTCTACGACTAGAAAAGGCAAAATGACGAGGAATAAGGCAGATAACCTAAACACCCTGCGTCGATGGCGATCTATTAAGTCCACAAAAAAAGGACGGTCAAATTGACCGTCCTTTGTAGTCTTTTCAGACATGCTTAAATGTTAAATGACCACTGTTTTCCCTGGGACTGCTGTGGCATACATGCCATCCGGTCCTGGTAATGACTTGGGCATTGCATCCCATGCAAATTTTTCAGGGAGAAGGTTGATGCCTGAATTGATGGCATCTTTCCATTCCACAACTTTTCCTGAATAAGTTGCCATACGTCCAAGAATGGAAGTCATGCTGCTTTTGGCACCATATTCGGCTTCATTGTAGGCAACGTTGTTTCGAATGGCATGAAACAGGTCATCATGTTCAACCTGATAGGGGTTTTTACCGCCACGGAAAACTCGTTCACCGTTGATAATGTACCGGTTGATTTCTGCATTCCCTTTGCTGCCGTGGGCGTGTTCGGAGACGCTATTCCAACATCCAACCTGATGGCGGCACTGGCTGTACATCCGTGAACCGTCAGCATATTCAAATTCAACGGTGTGGTGATCGAATATTTCACCGTAATCAATACCGACACGCACTTCAGCTCCACCCATACCATTGGCACGAACAGGAAAATCACCCTTCAGCCAGTTAATGACGTCAAGGTTGTGGATGTGTTGTTCGGTAATATGGTCGCCGCAAATCCAGTTAAAATAATACCAATTGCGCATTTGGTATTCCATTTCGGTTAATTTACGGCCGTATTGGGCTTCCAGATCAGCGCGTTTTCTGACCCAAGGGGTATTGCCATTCCAGTAGGCACGAGTCGTAATGATGTCACCAATGGCGCCATCCTGAAGACGTTTGATGGTTTCGATGTAACCAGCCTGGTGATGACGTTGGAGCCCAACCCCTACTTTCAAGTTTTTGCGCTTGGCTTCTTCTGCTGCTGCAAGGACTTTTCGAACACCCGGAGCATCAGTGGCCACCGGCTTTTCCATGAACACGTGCTTGCCCTGTTTGATGGCTTCTTCAAAATGAATGGGGCGAAATCCCGGAGGTGTTGCGAGGATGACCACATCGGCGAGTTCAATGGCTTTTTTGTAAGCATCAAAACCGATGAACCGGCGGTCTTCAGGGACATCTACTCGATCTCCGTGTTTGCGGGCTAAATTTTTCAGGCTGCCTTCGAGGCGATCTCCGAATGCATCCGCCATGGCCACCAATTTGATGGGGCCCTGGTCATGGGTGTTCAATGCCTGGTCTGCAGCACCGGAACCACGACCACCGCAACCGATGAGTGCAACTTTTAGCTCGTCATTTTGCGCTGCAAAAACGCCGTGGTTTAACGCCATGGAACCTAATACACTGCCGCCGACAACGGTGGAAGATTGCTTGAGGAAATTCCTGCGCGTGACTGAATCCTGGTTGTTCTTATCTTCTTTCATGGGATTATGATTTCTCACTGGCGGGCTGCACTTCTATAGAGCGTGGCATCCGCCTAAAATTCTGGAATCGCTTTAAGTCTAATCAATATTCACGATTTGGCGAGATTAATCTCTTTCATTTAGGTTATTCCAATAAAGGGCCATTTTCTCTGCTTCGGGTATGGTTAGCGGACGAACCACGCGCATTCCTAGAACCTGTGCATCGGTTAGATACCAAATACTTTTAGGAAGCTGTGGATCCTGCATTTTCCACATTGGATCGGACCCCCTTCGCGCCGCACTGCGCATGCTTTCGGGGTAATCGTCCCAGGAACCTCCCCGGGCAGTTCTGGGATATAGGGTCTGTGCCACATTCCATGGATCGACCTGTTCTTTGCCTTCAAAGATTTGGTAACCTTCCTTGGTGTAAGCATCCAAAACCCATTCCGCCACATTTCCATGCATATCATACAGTCCCCAAGGATTTGGTTTTTTGGTTCCCACTTTTTGATATTTAAAGTCAGCATTATCCGCGAACCACTCGTAATCGCCGATATCCTCACCATTGTCTCCAAACCAGAAAGCTGTTGTGGTGCCGGCTCTGCAGGCATATTCCCATTCCGCTTCTGTAGGTAATCTGTAAAAATGTCCTGTCTTCGCACTCAGCCATTGACAGTATTTGTTGGCAGCATGCTGGGTCATGCTGATAGCTGGGAACTGTTCCTTGCCCATCCCAAAGCTCATTTCCACATAGGGTTTGGTTGGGTTGGTTACGGCATCAGCCAGTGGGTCATTGTAGTCGTCTCCAACATTGATCAGGCGGGCCATTTCCTCTGGATACATGAACAATTCATACTCATTCCAAGTGACTTCGTGTTTACCCATCCAGAATGGTGAAATTTTGATTTCGACCTGCGGTCCTTCATCGTCACGTCGACCTTCTTCAGATTCCGGGCTTCCCATTTTGAAACTTCCACCAGGGATGGCTACCATGTCGAAAGTTACTTTGGTTCCGGTAATGGTCTCGGTGTAATCCTCCATTTGAGAGGCGTCGGTTACCGTGTTTTTCTGAGTGATCCTTTCGTGAATCGCAGTGACCAGTTCCATGTTGGCTCCCGTGGGGCCTGAATCGGCTTTTCGGGGAACGAGGGTGACATCATCCGGCCATTGGGCACCCTGATCGATCCAGAATCGCAGGATATCTGTCTTTTCAGCAGACATGGGACCGTCCTTTTTGGTCGGGGGCATCAAATCATCATGGTCCTCTGGAAGTATGGTGAAGGTATACAGGGGGCTTAAACTGGAACGCCCTGGAATGATGGCCTTTCCTGCCTTGCCTCCGGCAAAAGCTTTCTCGCGAACATCCAGTTGAAGATCACCGTCGGCATGGCCTTCTCGATGGCAACTCACGCAGTTTTGTTCCAAAATCGGCTGAACATCAGCCACGAAATCAACCTTCTGGGCGGTTTTTAGAACAATCTCTTCCGGCCATTCTGCTCCTTGTTCAATCCAGAACTTCAGGATATCCGTCTGTTCTTTGGTCAGCGGATCTCCCTTGGGGGGCATGATATCGTCATCATCTGGATCCAATATGGTCAATGTGTAGAGAGAACTCTCATCCGGGTTTCCGGGTTCCAGAGCTGAGCCATATTCACCGCCAATGATCGCATGCTCACGCGTGTCCAGCAGGAGTTCACCTTTGATGTTGTCTGGGTTGTGGCAACTAAGACAAGTGCTTTCCAGGATTGGTTTTACTTGCCTCACAAAGTCAATTTTTTCCTGACCCTGGGTTGTGGTGACCAGGCCGATGGCCATCCAGCCAGTGCATACTGTTTGGAGTGTGATTTTCTTCATGGATAAATACTTGATGAACAATTTGCGGATTGACTCTACCATTGTCAATCATCTGCTGTTATTCGGATGTCAACGCTGTTGAAAATGTTCTTAAATGGGACGCAATTCAGGCAGATTCGATTCAAACTTCAGATGCCTCTTCATGCATGGAGTGAAATCTCCTACGTAAGACCTGTTCGTTGTTGGTAATCGCATTGCGCAATTTACTGACAGGAACCGCGCCATGTTGAAAGCGACGTTTTTCAAAAATAGGCATGTCCACACCGGTGACCGCTTTGACTCCTTTGGCAACAACCGCGCCTTTCAAGTCGTATAAGCGCTTGTGATCGTAGTCCGTTAAGTCGATGTAAGGAATTCCTTCTGACACTTCGATCACTGAGGGACGGGTGAACGGACTGAAACCTTCGAAGCCGTAGTGCTTTGAGGGAGCGTAGGTTCGGGTGTAGGAACGGCTGAGTCCGCCACTGTAAGTAAGCGAATGCTTGATTTTACCAACTCCCCAACCTTCGTGGTAGAGCATCTGGTTATTGAGGACGCTTTTGATGGTGAGTTCAGGGTTTTCCTCAATGGGGTAGTCTTTAAGATTTTCATCTCCTCCATCTCCATCCAGCAGGAAACGCCAATCCGGATACCTTTCTCGAATGCCTTTGTGAAGTGCCATGCCCATGGCTGCGCATTCCACATCCAAGGGCTTATAGTCTTCCAGAACTTCGAGGGTTTCTGCGAGGTCAAGGTCATCGAGATTTGATTCAATCTCTTCCAGATACAAGCTGTTGTCTGTTTGTTTCATGAACTGCTGAGCCTGTGTCATGTCCTCACCGTCGCCCAGATTGAGGGTGAAAGCTTTGAGGCGGGAAAGTTGAGCCCCCATGGACTGCATCACATGCTGAGTGGTCAGGAAAACCGCTCCACTGTCGATTCCACCAGAGAAGCAGACACCAATCGGCTCTTTATGGGGAACAGTTGATATCCACTTGGCAATTTCCTCAGCTAACGCTCCAATGTAGCGTCGTCCGATTTGTTCCAAATCTGCAGATTGAGTGTTTTTTTGTGGATCAAAATATCGAGTGTAGACCGGGTCCGGATCAGGGCAACCAATCAGTTGAATTTCAACCACATAGTGGGCGGGAACCATGCGAGTGTAACTTGGGTGGAATTGATCTCCAAATCCCTCCTTGTTCAGCCACTCCTTGATGGTGTCCATCCTGTCTGCCACGATCAAGGCCGGCCCTTCTTCTCTTTTAGCCAGGAAGTAGCGCATCGGGCGATCCATGGAACGGGCCATTCGGACTGTTTTACCCTCTTTAGCGAGGAGGGCATAGGAACCCTCAATCTTACGCACGGCCTCAGGCTCTCCTGTCAATATCAGGTCACAAGCTTCCTGGACGGTCATCTGGTAGAGACGATGAGAATCCTCAGGGATGAGGTTCACAACGCGTTCAACGTATTCAGTGATCATGTCTGAATCAAATTCACTAATTCACTTCAAGGCAAGAGGAAACTCAATATGCAGCAACCATTGGCAATGGGTTTTTCTCGCTATCTCCTTAGTCTTGAATCATCCTTGCCAAAGACAATGAATCTTGAATTTTCAGAATACGCGGTGCAATTGCATCCGGCCGATCAGGTAGCGGTTTTAAAGAAAACCGTCAAAGGCGGTTCCAAGTTGACGGGTAAGGGTGTTGAGATTGAAGTCAACCACACGATCCCTGCAGGTCACAAGGTCGCATTGATGGCAGTCTCAAAAGGCGATCCCATCGTTAAATACGGTCAAACCATTGGATTCGCCAGCCAGGATATCAGGATTGGAGATCAAGTTCATACTCATAATCTCGGCATGGGCGAATTCGGCCGTGATTACCGGATCGGAGAACTTTATAAGCGTTTGGAACCTGTTCAAGATCCTGAAAATGAGTTTTTTATGGGGTATGATCGAGGGGCTGGAAGGAAATCTGGAACTCGGAATTACATCGCGGTGATTTCCAGTGTCAATTGTTCAGCCTCTGTTTCCAAATACATCGCTCAGCATTTCCAGAGTGATGATTTCAAGCGATCCCATCCACACATTGATGGAGTCATGGCATTGACACATAAATCGGGTTGCAGTCTGATGCCAGACCATCCGTTGGAAGTATTACAACGTGTTCTGGCCGGCATGGCAATCCATCCAAACATTGCAGGATACATCTTGGTTGGTTTGGGTTGTGAGGTAAACCAGATTCCACAAATGATCCGAAAATATGGACTCACCAACCCAGAGGATCCCAACTCGGCACCTATTCACATGAACATTCAATCGGTAGGAGGGATCCGGAAAACGGTTGAGGCAGGGGTCAAGGCGGTAACAGAATTTTTACCGAGATTGGACGGGCTCAAAAGGATCCCTTGTCCAGTTCGGGATTTGGTGCTCGCCATGAACTGTGGTGGATCAGATGGTAACAGTGGAATAACGGCCAATCCCGCACTTGGGGTCGCCTCCGACATGCTCATAAGCCATGGAGCCACGTCCGTTTTGGCTGAGACCAGTGAGATTTACGGTGCCGAACATTTGCTGACCCAGCGAGCAGCCTCCCAGGAGGTAGGGCAAAAACTTTTGAAGCTCATACATTGGTGGGAATCGTATACGGCCAAATTTGGCGCCACCATCGACAACAATCCGTCTTACGGAAATAAAGAGGGTGGATTGACCACTATTTACGAGAAAAGTCTGGGGGCTGTCGCCAAAGCGGGGCAAGCGCCTTTGGAAGCTGTTTATGATTATGGGGAAAGGATTACTCAGTCCGGCCTTTGTTTCATGGATACACCAGGCAATGATCCGGTGAGTATGACTGGTTTGGTTGCAGGTGGGTGTAACCTCGGTGTTTTTACAACGGGACGAGGGAGTGTTTTTGGCTGTAAGCCGACACCGTGTATTAAAGTGGCAACCAATACTCCTCTTTACGAATGGATGGAAGATGATATGGATCTCAATGCGGGGACCATCCTGGATGGATCTGAGACGGTAGAGCAGGTTGGAAAGCGCCTATTTGACAAAATGATTTCCGTGGCGAGTGGGGAGAAGACAAAGAGCGAGCAATGCGGCATGGGAGACGAAGAATTCGCACCTTGGATGCTGGGCCCCACTTTGTAGTTGGGTTAGGAATTACTTTGAGTTTACCAGTCTCCGTTCACGAGCAAATCCACAATATTCCTGGCCAGGTCTTCCATCAACAATGGAGTCGCTCGCCTCTCTGCTTCGGCAAGGTCAATTTCTCCTCGAACCAGCGTGCGACCGGACACCTCGCGATCAAGGAGGACTTCCCCGGTACCTCGGTCTTGAGCTTTTACTGAAGCGAGAATTTGGATTTCAAAATCTCTTATGGTCAGGATATCCCTTGGTTGAAGGGTTAATCCTTCTCGGATGTATTGGGTGATGGCGCCCTCAAGCACAATATCGCCACGATCACGTGTCTCCAAAAGCAGAGTGCCGTCTCTTTGAATCTGCTGGCGCAATGCCGTTGAAAGTTCTTCAGTGAGTCTGGGTTCCTGGGTTTGATTAGGGAAAGCGGCAATTTCAATCGAGCGTGCACCCGCGACAAAACCGCCTGTGGATCCAAGCCGATAACCAGCACATCCGCTCAGCAGAATACAGCTCATTGCCAAAAAGAATATATGTCGCATGCTGGTTGGCATCATGGCTTCAGGACTGAGGATTTGGACCTTGCGGGGCAACATCAGCAGATGCGGGGGTGGGACTGTCTTTCTTCAGTTTGGTAATACGTTCCTTGGCCTCTTGTGCAAACGGATGATCCGGATCGTTGAGGAGTCGGTTCAGGATATCAACGACATCGTTGTAATAAGTCAGCGCACCTTCAATCGCATTTTTTTTGTCGTAGAAACGGGCGATCATCAGGCTGCCTCTTGCCTGCTCAATACGAAGGTCATCAATATGGCTCCTCACTTCATCCAATCGTTCGTCCTCCGGGAAAAGAGCTATAAAATCGGTAAAAATATCAATCGCCTTGGATGCAGCACCCTGATCATATTCGGCTGTCTTTGCCTCTTTGAGTAATGCAATGCCAGCACGATAAAGCGCATCCGATACCACCCCTGGTTGCTTGTTGTACTTGTCAGCCGCCTTCTCGTAAGCCTTGACCGCCTCAGCGAATTTCTTCTGATTTTCCTTGGCCGTGCCAATGTTCATCTGGGCCTTGGGAGCAACCTCACTGTAGGGCCCGTTTTCAATAAGCTCCTGATACATGTCCGTCGTTTTTTTCATGGACTTGTAGAGAGGGAAAAGACCCCACAATCGAAATCTTTTGCCCGCCAGGAATTTATTCGCAATAGCGAATTGGCGCTTCAGTGAATCGTCATAATGTTCAGAAGTCGGATAAGTCTCCAGAAGTTGCTGATACTCTTTGAAAGCTTTCTCGTCCCGACTCATCGCCTCGTAACTTAAGCCTGCAAGATACTGTGCTCCGGGGGCGAAGTCTGAGAAGGGCCATTGTCGTATGACCCTCTTGGATGCTTTCAGGGCGGTTTTATAATCTTTGTTATCGTAAAGTTCCTGGGCCGCAGTGTATTGATCCTCAGCTCGATCACGCATCCACTCGCCAGCACTACCTGGTGTTTCATAACTCCAGCCCTCACCGGGCGTGAAGATTAATGGGGCAGGGCAGCGATAAGTGACTCCAACTGTCAGGAAAACAGTCAAGCACATGATGATCCATCTCTTGTTCATGTCATGCGAGGCTAAAAAAGGCCGGGAGGCAAGTCAAGAGCCTCCACAACAAGATTCCGCAGGCAAGTATTCAATAACTTGCATTTCCCTGCTTGATCTTGCAACGATCCTGTTCGACATTGGACAACATGGACTTGGTTCAATCTGTTGGATAAATTAGTCGGGTCCCGTAAAATCGTTGAATGCAAATTTAATAATACAGACGATGATCATGAAAAATTCCATTATTCAATGGTCCATTGTGACCGGTTTGGCCTCCTTCGCAATCATTGCCTTTTACCTTGGGCAACCAGCATCTCAAGTTGTTGCTGACGGGAAGAATGAAAGTGAAGTCAAAGTTGAATCCCTGAAAAAGGTCGTCAAATCGGAAGCGGAGTGGAAAAAGCTTTTGACCCCACAGCAGTATTACGTTGTGCGCAAGCAGGGCACTGAGAGAGCTTTCACGGGTGCCTATTGGGACAACAAGGACAAGGGAACATACCATTGTGTCGCATGTGATTTGCCACTTTTCAGTTCAGACACCAAATACAAGTCCGGCACCGGATGGCCAAGTTACTGGAAACCCATTAAGAAGGAATATGTTGGTGAAAAAATTGACCGCGGTTTCTTCAGCACTCGTATCGAAGTCGTTTGCAACCGTTGTGATGGGCACTTGGGACATGTATTTGAAGATGGTCCGCGGCCTACGGGACTTCGGTATTGTATTAACTCAGCCGCACTGAAATTTCGCAAAGCTCCTGAAAAAAGTAAAGAATCCACCGATAAAGGTGAAACCAAAGAGTAGTGGGAGTTTCTCTTTGAAAATCTGGAGAGAAACCTAACCACCTGCAAAAACAGGGCGGAATCCTGCCTCCTTGAGGATCTCGGCGACTTTTTCCCTTTGCTCGCCTTGGATTTCAATATTTCCCTCTTTAACGGTTCCTCCCGATCCACAAGTTTTCTGCATCTTCTTGGCTAAAGCTTCTTTTTCAGGGAGGCCAATGCCCTTGAAGTTTGTTATGACAGTGACGGTCTTGCCTCCTCGGTGGGCTTTTTGCCGAATGATATCCACCCTTCCACGATTCTTGGTGATTTGAGGTTGGATTTTTTCCGTTGGGACATCCGGAATATTTGACGGGCCCTCCGGGAGGTTCAAATTCTCCAGTCCTCCGAATGGGTTATGAGACAATGCCTCGCCTCCATCGGTTTCAATGCGCTTCTTTTTGCTCATGATTGAATTGTCCTACCAATCGGTTTCTCTGTAATCCTTCAAAAATTTTCCCCAGATATGTTTTCCAGTATTAAATCCTACCATGATTGGGTCAACGATTCGGGTGGCTCCATCAACAATATCCAATGGGGGATGGAATAGGTGTTCTTCTTTTTTCCGATTTGCCACCTCGACGGGATCTTCATCGGTAACCCATCCAGTGTCCACACTGTTCATATGAATTCCATGGGCATGGTAATCAGCAGCAGAGGTTCTTGTCATCATATTCAAAGCTGCCTTGGCCATGTTGGTATGTGGGTGCCTGGTAGTTTTGAACTTGCGATAAAACTGCCCTTCGACAGCCGAGACATTTACAATATGTTTGTCCCGCTGACCTGATTTCATCAACAGCGGCTTCAATTTTGCATTGAGAACGAACGGGGCGATGGCATTGATCAGCTGCACCTCCATCAGTTCCACTGAAGAAACTTCATGCATTAAGAGCCTCCAGGAGTTGGTGTCGCGCAAGTCTATTTGTTGCAGATCCTGATCCAGTTGACCATTTGGGAACAGGTATTCCGCAACATTGAAATCTTCTGGGGTGATTGCTTTTTGGGAAAGTGAAGCTGACTCTCGGAGCCCTGACCACTGATCATAGCCTGCCTGAATGGTTGGATGAACTTTTGACACATTCGATTCCCTCCTCAAGTCTTCATAACTTGTCAGAAGTCCGGTAGCTTGAGTTGGGAGTTGTGCCAGCGGACCCATTTCCTTCTCCATCATGTGTCGATAGAAATGGCTGGGTCGCCGTACAGTTTGGCAAGCGTTGTTGATGATAAAGTCCAGCCGATCCATTTTTTGAATCAAATACTGGCAAAACTTTTCAACACTCGGAGTGTGACGGAGATCCAGGCCGTAGATATGGAGACGATCTTTCCACACATGGAAGTCTTCCTCTTGAGTGTACCTTAATGCCGCATCCCGTGGAAACCTGGTCGTGACTATCAATTTTGCTCCGGCACGTAATAACTTGATTCCGGCCTGGTAGCCGATTTTGACTCTCCCTCCTGTAAGTAGGGCCACGCGTCCAGAAAGGTCGGCAATTTCCGTACGCTTTCGAAAATTCAGCTCTGCGCAATCCGGACAGAGTTGATCGTAAAAACTGTGTAGATGAAAGAAATCCTTCTTGCAGATGTAACAGTTTTGCGGAGCAGCCAGGCTATGGTTCACGGCAGGCTCAATCGCTTTACTGATTTCCAGATCTTTTGGGGGATAGTAATTGGGAGTGGTATAAACAGGCTTTTTTCGGAGGGTTCGGATTCCACTGTTATTGAGCTTTTCCTGATTCTTGAATTTTTTGTCCTGTTTCCTTTGTTTGATGATGGCTTTGTTGAGTTGTCGGCGTTGTTTTACATCAGGGCAAAACACATCCCCGGCTGCTTTCAATAGTCGGACTCGATCCTCCTCGGATAGCAACAAAAGCTTCGAACGATCCTGTACGATACCTTCCAATATTTGAACAGTTTCCAATAACTGTGCACGCAACTTTAAGTCATTCGAACCCGATTTCTCGTCTGCTGACTTTTGAACTTTTAAAGGTTCAGGTGGCATAAAGCGCTCTTAGTGATACTCCCCCTGGATTCGTGCAGATTCGATTGGATCAGACCAGTCTGGCCTTGACTCGTTTGCCGGCAATATGAGCGCGTTTCATTTTACTCATGACCGCATTAGCCTTGTCAGCTGGTAACTCGATGGTGGCATATTTCGCCTGCAGTTCAATCTTACCAATCAGACTGTCCGGAACTCCGGTTTCCCCCAGGATCGCCTTGCGGAGCTGGGAAGGCGTGATCCCAGCATCTTTGCCGATGCTTAGCCTTAACTTATTCCTGGTAGTTTTAGAGGAGTCTGTTGTTTTTGTTTTCGGTCGCAGACTCTTGGGTAATTCAGACTCTTTTTGATCTGATTTAGGAGCAAATACTTCTGGTTCTTTCCGAGTAGGGCGTTTGATGGGGGCTTGTTCCGTTACTTTGACTTCATCGGGTTTATATAAATTTTTGGCGTCCCTTTTCAAGGACTTAGTCGTTTGTGAGTCTCTGCTTTTATTGGTGCTGTTTTTCGATTCTTCTGAACGTGGAGTACTTTGAGGTGATTGACGAAACGGCCTTCCTTCTCCTGAGCGCCCTCGTTTCTCTCGTCGATCAAAGCTGCGACCGCGGTCGCGTGATCTTCCATGATGATTCTCTCGACCCTCACGATCGCCCTGATTCCGACGATCAAATGGGCGACCACCACGTTCCCTGCTTGAGTAACGTTCACCCAGTTCGTCGTGTTTTTCCTCCTGGCTGGTGTTAGATTCACCTGCTTGTAATTGGTAAAGCAGGGCGGCTGCTATGTCCGTTGAAGTAAAACCTTCTTCAAGCAGCCTTTCGACCAGATGATCCTGAGTGCGGAATTCCGTGCCTTCTAAAGTTTCTCTAACCCGATTCAATACATGACTGTTTCGAGCTTCGTACACATCCTGTAATGTGGGGATTTTTCCGCGTCGAATGGTTGTTTTGGTGAAGCGTTCTATATTGCGAATCTTAAAAACCTCTCGTCCTGAAACGAATGAAATTGCAATACCACTTCTGCCTGCGCGCCCTGTTCTACCGATTCGGTGAACGTAATCTTCCGGGTCATAGGGTATGTCGTAGTTAAAAACAACTTCGACATCGTCCACATCAATGCCTCTCGCCGCAACATCTGTTGCAACCAGAAATTCCAAACTGGATTTTCGGAATCGATTCATAACACGGTCGCGTTGCTGTTGACTCATATCTCCATGCAGGCGATCTGCCTGATAACCCTGCGCGACGAGGTGTTCGACCAAATCATCGACCATTGCTTTTGTGTTGCAAAAAATGATCCCAAGCTTCAGGTCATGAATATCAATCAATCTGGTAAGCAATTCGATCTTGTATCGCCTCTGAACTTCAAAAACCGATTGCTCCACCGTCGGGACAGTCATTGCTTTCTGCTCTATTTGGACACTTTCTGGTTCCCTTGCAAACCGTTCAATCAAGGTTCGAATGGGACGTGGCATCGTGGCAGAGAAAAACACCGTTTGGCGATCCTCAGGTAAATCACTCAGAATCAGCTCAATATCTTCCCTGAACCCCATATCCAACATGACATCCGCTTCGTCGAGGATGATCGTGTGAAGTTGGTCCAGTTTGAGAGTTCCACGGCGCATGTGATCCATCACTCGTCCGGGAGTTCCGATAACAATTTGGGCCCCCTGCCTCAGACCCGCATATTGCCGTTCATAGGACTGACCTCCATAAATGGGTAAGCAGATAATGCCACGTTTATAATAGGCCAGCTTGTGCATTTCTTCAGACACCTGAACAGCGAGTTCACGTGTGGGACAAAGAACCAGGACTTGAGGAGTTTTAAGTTTAGGGTCGGTACGCTCAATCGCCGGAATACCAAATGCAGCGGTTTTACCGGATCCTGTTTGCGATTGCCCGACGACATCCTTCCCATCCAGAAGGCTGGGAATGGCAGCTGCCTGGATCGGAGATGCTTGTTCGAACCCAAGTCTCTTGATGGCCTTTTCGAGTTCTGCAGATAGTTGTAATTCTGAAAATAAAGTTGGTTTCATTCAAAAGCACGAGCATATCCAGATTTTGTCTTAATATCCTATCGGAAAATGATTTTTTCTTATCCGATGAATAGTTTGAACGATGGATACAATAAATTCACCACTTCCTAGACCACGCACGAATCTTGCTTTAAAAACGAGTATCAGCGTTGTGAAAAATGTATTTTTAATATTTCTCAGTGCCTTGGCATGGTTCTCGTGTTCCTTTGGAGTGCAGGGTGGAACTTTAATTGCCAGGGAAAGTCAGTGGCGTTCCTGGCCTGGTGACCAAGTGCCTTCTGTTCAGCCGCTTGGGTGGGTTGAACCGGGATTCGATGATGAACATTGGGTCACGGGGAATGCACCTTTTCGTTATGGGGACGGTGCGGGCGGAACTGAAATTTCCGGGATGCGAAATTCCTACTCCACTTATTTCCTGCGACGGCAGTTTTCTGTGGATTCTGTCGACTTGATTGAAGGTTTGGATCTCAACGTGGATTATGACGATGGTTTTGCGGTTTGGTTGAATGGTGTGGAGGTGTTGAGAGTGAATGCTCCCGACATGATTGCATTAAATTCATTTGCGAGTGCGGGGCATGAATCAGGAACCTTTGAAACCTTTTCACTGAATGATGCCATTTCGGAGCTGATCGATGGTCAGAACGTGATTGCCATTCAAGGTTTCAACGTCAACTTAAGCAGCAGTGACTTTCTCCTTCATCCTGAATTAATATTCGTAGGTTTGGATCGTCAAGCTCCCACTGTCGTTTCCATAGACCCTGAACCTGGCCTGGTTGGAGATTTTGAACAGGTCCGTATCACTTTTTCGGAACTCGTTATTGGTGTCGAAGCTTCAGATTTGATTTTGAATGGTAATTCTGCGGACAGAGTGATTGGTAATGGTGATACTTACGTGTTCACATTTTCCAATCCAGAACCTGGCGAACTCACCTTACGCTGGCAGCAGGATGCGGGTATTACGGATCTTGCAGTCACCCCCAACGAATTCGACTGGCAGGCATCCGATGAAATTAGAATTTATCAGTTGATCGATCAGGATGCCCCATTCGTTCAGCGTATATTTCCACTGCCTGATCAAACATTGAAACAGTTTAATGCAGTTGAGATCGTTTTTTCCGAACCTGTTCGTGGGGTCGAGGCAGCGGATTTGACTGCCAACGGAGCATCCGCACTTTCTGTTTCCGGGGCAGGCGCCGGCCCATACCTGTTCACCTTTGAACCCCAGGTCAATGGCGTACAGAGTTTGGAATGGAACGGGGGGCATGGTATCGAAGATTTTGCCCCTGAACCCAATGCTCTTCAGACGAGTGTTTGGCAATATGAATTAAATTCTGAAGTGCAATATCAGGGTGTTGTCATTTCGGAAATACTCGCTGGAAATCAGAGCGGATTACAGGATGATGACAGAGACAGGGTTGACTGGATCGAGCTGCACAATACAAATCCTTTCGAAGTAGATTTATCAGGCTGGTCTTTGTCAGATGATTTGGAGAACCCCGGAAAGTGGGTTTTCGGAGATCAGATTCTCGCGCCAAATGGTTATCTGATCGTATTTGCTTCGGCGAAAAATCGACCGAATCGACGAGTTGGTGCCTCACCTCACATCAATTTTAAGCTGAGCCGAGCGGGTGAATTCATAGGTTTATTCGACCCTGAACTACCCAGACGCCTGGTGAGCGATCTTGGAGAACGTTATCCAGAACAACGGAACGATCATTCCTTTGGGCTTCGATCTGATGGTTCGCTTGGGTATTTTTCCAATCCTACTCCGGGCATGCCAAACGGTAATGAGTTGATATCCGAAATACTTCCCGAGCCCTCTTTCAGTGCTTCACGCGGATATTATGATCAACCGTTTCAATTGGTTCTTTCGACTACGGTGGAAGGGGCGGTGGTGCGATACACTTTGGACAAATCCGAACCTACATTAGAAAATGGATTCACCTATTCTGAACCCATTGCACTCAGGCGAACTGCCGTAATACGCGCCGCTGTTTTTAAAAGTGGGTATCTTCCTTCAGAGACTATAACGCACTCCTACCTGTTTCGTATGAGCGCAGCACGGAGATCTTTGCCTGTTCTATCTCTTGTCACGGATAACGATCATCTTTTTGGTCCGCAGGGTATCATGGAAACCAATCCCAGGAATACAACCAAACGAGGGCGAGCCTGGGAACGACCTGTTTCGGTAGAGTATTTTCTACCGGACGGTTCAACGGGATTTCAGATCGATTGTGGCCTTCGAATTCAGGGAGGCAATTACGTTCGGGAAAGATATAATCCCAGTAGTGGACTACCTTTCAGCAAGTATTCCTACCGTTTGTATTTCAGGGGTGATTATGGGAAATCTGCCTTAGACTACCCTTTGATTCCCCGATCGCCAGCTGAGGAATATAAACAATTAGTGTTGCGGGCCGGAATGAATGACCACACGGATCCCTTCATTGTAGATGAGCTTGTGAGGCGACTTTCTGCGGACATGGGGCAAATTTCCAGTCAGGGCATCTTGGTAAATCTTTATGTAAATGGAGTCTATAAGGGATATTACAATCCCACTGAAAGAATTGATGAGGACTTTCTGGATACCTGGCAAGGAGGGCAGGGTGATTATGATATCATAGCCCAGTTCGGTGAGGTCAGGGCAGGGGACACCATTGAATGGAATAGGCTTAAACAGGCATTGAGGCGTGATTTAAGTATTCCATCCAATTATGAGCAGGCCAGGCAGATGCTCAACATCGATAATTTTATCGATTATTTGATACTCAATATTTATGTGGGAACCCGTGACTGGCCTCATAATAACTGGCGTGCCGCACGCGAGAGGGTTCAGGGAGCTCAATGGAGGTTTTACCCATGGGATGCTGAATGGTCGTTCTTCAATCAAGGTGGAACGGTGAGGCGCAACACCTTGGCAAACGAACTGGCAGTGAACCAGGATATCGCCCGGTTTTATCAGGCTTTGGTTCGCAATGGGGAATTCAGAACCCGATTCGCCGATCGCCTATATCAGCACTTTTTTGGTGAAGGAGCCCTCACTGACGAAAATATCATGGCTCGCTATCAGGAGTTGAGAAATGAGATTTCTGGTGTCCGTAATATCGCCAATTCCATCGCTACCTCCTGGATTCCTCAGCGGAGAGAAAATGTTTTTTCCCATCTGGAAGCGGAAGGTTTGTTTTTGGAATCCAACGTGCCGCAATTCTCGGAGCCTGATGGAAGTATACGTGTTACATCAATCAGCCTTGAGGCAGGGGAAGGGGAGATTTATTACACGCTAGATGGAACCGATCCCATGCTTCCAAATTTAATTTCAGAGGATCGAACCGAACTTATCTCTGCAAGATCCATTAAACATGCCTGGGTTCCGACGGATTCCAGCTTGGGATCTCGGTGGCGTGCGAATGATCCGGATATTGATATTTCCAATTGGCTCCGAGGTAGGGGTGGGGTTGGATATGACGAGGCACAAACATATCGAAACCATATAGGGATCGATGTGAATGCTTCCATGAATGACAAAAACACTTCGGTGTATGTTGTCATTCCTTTCAATGTCCGTTCAACTCATCTCGAAGGGCGTAATCTGATGAATCTACGAGTCAAGTATGATGACGGATTTGCTGCCTATCTCAACGGGCGAAGGATAGCTGCCGCAAATGCTCCATCGAGTTTACAATGGAATTCATCTGCCAATGGAGATCATCCTGATGCTTCGGCAGTCATTTTTCAGGACTTCAAGGTCAGCGATCATTTGAATCTTCTCAGGGAAAGAAGCAACACTTTGGCCATTCATGGATTGAATGCTCAATTATCCAGTTCAGATTTTCTCCTGGATGCTTTGTTGGAAGTTGGGGTTGAAGAATCGGGGCGTGTGTCCGAAGGGGCTGTACTTTACACGGGACCCATTGCCGTTGAGTCCACCACTCATATTCGAGCCAGAACATTTTTGGATGGACGATGGAGTGCGATGAGTTCAGGCGTTTTTTACCCGGGTGGACTGACTTCTGGTTTGAAGATCACCGAAATCATGTATCATCCACCGGGTGGAGATGCTTTTGAGTTTGTTGAACTGACAAATTTTGGTCCAGTGTCAGTTGACTTATCTCGATTTTCTTTTCGTGGAATTTCCTATTCCTTTCCTCCTGAATCTGTTCTGAGCTCCGGAAGCACTCTGGTAATTGCCTCGGATCAAAATCCATCTGCATTTGAGCTCAGATATCCTGCTGTAAGTGTTGGAGGCTATTTTGCGGGAAGTTTGTCCAACCGCGGAGAATCCATAATCCTTGAAGATGATCTGGGACGTTATGTGACCGGTGTCGATTATGAAGATCAGGGAGCCTGGTCTCCGATGGCTGATGGCCATGGATATAGTTTGGAACTTCAGTGGGATGAAGGTGAGAACTCAGATCCTTCCGTATGGTGGCATAGTACGACTATTGGGGGGAGCCCGGGAGTTTTTCAAAACAATGAGCCTACTTCCGGTTTAATCATCAGCGAAGTTGTTGCGGCAAATCGCTCGCTTGAAAAGGGGGATGGTCTCTTTCCTGATTGGGTAGAAATTGAAAATCGGGGAACTGTCGCTTTGGATCTACAGGGTTATCGGCTGAGAGATGAATCAGCTCAGCCTGATTTTGTTTTTAAGGTTGGTTCCCCCCTGATGCCGGGGGAACGCCTGGTAATATGGCAATCGACCGTCAGTTCGGATACTTCTGGTTTTTCTTTTGGTTTGGATCGTGAAGGAGATTCTGTGCTACTGCTCGATCCAGATGGGAACCGGATTGATTCAGTGACATTTGGGCGGCAATTATTCGATTTCTCGCTGAGTCGTTCAGATGGGGATCAATGGTATCTGGGTGTTCCGAGTCCCAATGATCTCAATACGCCTGCACAAACCGGTGAATTAACAGATTCGTTGCGAATCAATGAGATCATGGCCAATCCATTGCCGGGTGAGGATGATTGGGTTGAGCTTGTCAATTTGGACACTGACTTACCTCTATCCTTGCATGGATTGCACTTTAGCCTGAACTCGCATGTGGTGAGTATGTCACCGCTCTCCTTTTTGGAACCAAGTGGATATGGTTTGTTTCATGCGGATGGCACCGCCAGGCGCGAGTCCGTTCGTTTTCGGATTCCTTCTGTCGAAGGAAGATTGGAGTTGTTGGATTTTTCTGGTGAATCGATTGATGAACTGTCTTACCGGCTTCAGGTCGAAGGTGAATCCTTAGGCCGACTGCCCAACGGAACGGGTGGCTTCCGGGTTTTTGCAGATCAACCTACTCCGGGAAAAGAAAATTTTGTAAGCGAATCCGAAACTCTGATCATCAATGAAATCATGGCCAGGAATCAGTCCAAGGTTTATCCTGGAATGCTGGGAACACCAGATTGGATTGAACTATTCAATTCCTCTCCGGAAACCATGGATTTATCAGGAATTGGATTGCGATTGAATGAAAGCGATCCATGGGTATTGCCAGCTGGTACCATGTTAGGAAGCCGAGAATACATGATGATCTGGTTTGATGGAGATGATTTGGTGCGCCGAGGAGAATTTTCAGGGTTTGTGGTAGATCGATCCCTGCCCGCCTCGGGTGCGAATATTGAACTGCTGGACACGGAAGGCAGATTACTTGATCAGGTCAGATATGGTATTCAATTGCCGAATCAATCAATCGGTCGCTCAGGTCAACAATGGAGCCTGCTGAGTGAGGATACGCCTGGATCCATCAATGCAAGGAATGCTTCTCTGGGATCTGTCAACGATCTAAGGATCAACGAATGGAGTGGAAGCGGTGATGGCGAAGATTGGTTGGAAATTTACCTGAAGGGTACGTTGCCCGTGGATTTAAGTGGAGTCTATTTGACGGATGATCCTTCACTGGTTGGTAAAACGAAACACCCGATTGCTCATTTGAGTTTTATTGGGCCAAATTCCTGGGTTGCTTTTAATGCCGACGGGGAAACCCAGAGGGGAAGTGATCACCTTAATTTCAGGCTATCGGCAAGAGGAGAGACTTTACGTATTTACTCTGAAAATCTGAATTTGATCGATGAGATTCTGGTGGCTGGTTCCCCTGTTCTTGGAGGATCCAGTGGAAGGCTTCCGGATGGTTCCGATGAACTGGCGGTTTTCGATCATCTTGCCATGACAAAGGGACGTCCCAATCTTCAGATGGTTGAACCATTACGGTTCAATGAATTACTTCTAACTCCGCGTCCTCCATTGGGAAGGGCTATCGAACTTTTTAATGCTGGGGATACGGCTTTGGATATTTCGGGGTGGGTCCTTGGATCTGATCAAACGTCCTTGGATGCATTTCGGCTTCCAACCGGAACAGTGGTTCTACCGGGGCAGTTCACGGTTTTGCACGAAGCCTCATGGCTGCCTTCCGAATTCAGGAGTCCCGGGGAGTGGCAAGTGACTTCCGCGGAAAGGATTTACTTATCCGAAATAGATGAGCAAGGGAGTCCTACAGGTAGAGGTATCTCAACAGCGACAGAGGTAACACCGTGGGATGAAAGTTTTGGGGTTGTTGAACTGAGTCACGGGTTTTCATCTTTCAGGCTTAGCGAACCCACGTTCGGTGCTCCATTTCCATCGACACCAGACGAATTTTTAATGGGAACCGGTGCGAGTAATTCAGTGCCTCACCTCAGCTCGATTGTGATTTCTGAATTACTGGTCGATTCGAATTTTACCAATGTTACCATCCCAGCCATGTTGGAAGATTTGGAATATGTTGAACTTTTTAACCGCTTGGACGATCCGGTTGTTCTTTCCAGTTCGTCCAACGTGCTTACCTCATGGAGATTGACAGGTGGCATTGATTATCTTTTTGAATCGGATGTCATCGTGAACCCGGGGGAATCCCTTCTGATCGTGAATTATGAACCGGGTACTGACCCTTCGAAAACCAGGTCCCTTCAACAAGCATGGGGCCTGCCGGTGGACACGACCATATTGGGACCTTTTGAAGGTCGATTGAACAACCGTGGCGATCGCATCAAACTCCAGCAGCTCTCTCTTGTTCCAGATCTTGCTTCACCGGCAAATGCAGAGACCATTGCCTGGATGGATGAAGATTATGTTGAATATTATTCTGCACATCCATGGCCAGTATTACCGCAAGGCAACGTCTTTAGTTTGACCAAAACAAACTTGGATTCAGTGTCCAATGATCCTATTCATTGGAAATACATCCAACCCACTCCTGGAAGAATTGGACAAGCAGAAGGTCCTATGGAACCGCTTGGCGTGATCTGGAATATATCCATGCAAAATGATCGTGCATTATTGGTTGTGAAGGTAGGATTGGGCATACCATTCACTGTTCAATATTCAGATTCATTACTGCCATCCAGTTGGATCAATCTCGAGCAGTCCGCAGGAACAGGGGAAGAGCAAACAATGATTGATCCCCTGCCTCATGAAGTTGCACGGTATTACCGGATTGTTTTTGAATAGAATCTTGGAAACACTCTGGAGTAGGGGGTGCTTGTTGCAGTAAACCGCATTTTTCTGCCGTGTTACCCAATGATTTCTGGAATGAGTTCTCCTCCGAATTGACTTAATTGTTTGAAGCGCCCTGCATGAAAGTAAGTCAACTTGTTGTCATCAAGTCCCATTAGTCTCAGAAGTGTCACGTGAAGATCACGTATCGGGTGGACACACTCAACCGCAGATGCCCCCAATTCGTCTGTGGCGCCGACAACAGAACCTTTTTGAACTCCACCACCTGCCAAGAGCATGGTCATTGCATCGACATTATGTCCTCGGCCCAGAGAATAGACACCGCCTCTTTTGTTGTTGTCCGGTGTGCGACCGAATTCGCCTGTCCAGATCACCAATGTTTCATCGAGCATGCCACGACGTTTCAAGTCTTTGATCAGTGCCGCCATGGGTTTGTCCACGCTCTTGATACGAGATGTATGGCCGCGCTCCAGATAATCATGGCTGTCCCATCCTCCACTAAAAATCTGTACAAACCGTACACCCTGCTCAACAAGACGGCGTGCCATCAGACACTGTTTACCGAATGCAGCGGTCTCTGGTTCATTCATGCCATACATTTCTCTGGTTGTTTCATTTTCCGATGCGATATCGATGACATCTGGAACTTCCATCTGCATCCGGTATGCAAGTTCGTAATTTTGCATACGTGCATTCAGGGCTTCGTGTTCGGGGTGAAACTCCGCATGCTTTTTATTTAGAAAAGCCAGTTCATCAAGTGTCCGACGGAAATGTTCTCTGCTTTTATATGCAGGAGATTCCAAGTCCAGTATCGGTGAACCTTCAGGTCGCAACCGGGTTCCCTGATAACTTGTGGGGAGAAATCCGTTACTCCAATTTGTAGGTCCACCTTGCGGCATGGCCATCTCAGTCATGACCACATATCCCGGCAGGTTCTGGTTTACGGAACCGAGGCCGTAATTGATCCAGGAACCCAGTGCAGGATCGGCACCGAGCCTGCTTCCGGTATTCATGTGAAACAATGCTTCCGGGTGGTTGAGCGACTCGGCCTGGCAGCCTCTGTAGTTACACAATTCGTCAGCCACTTCGGGGTCCGCAAGGTGAACCCACTGGTCACACATCTCCAAGCCTGATTGTCCAACTTTTCGAAAATTGAATGGGCTGCCGACAAAGAATTTAAATCCAGTTTCAAGACCTGCCGTTAATTTTGACTCTGTTTTATGAAGTTCGGTCAGCTTGGGTTTTGGATCAAAGGTGTCCATATGTCCGGGACCGCCTTCCATAAAAAGCATGATGCATGCTTTGGCTTTGGCAGTCAGCATCGGCTGTTTAGGTGTGAGTGGTCCAGGCTTTGAAGTGGCCTCGTTGGCAAGCAGATCACTGAATGCCAGCGAACCCAGGCTGGATCCAAGCCCGTACAAAAATTCTCTTCTTGTACTGGCCGTTGAAATGGGACGAGAGCAAAGAGGGGATTTCATAGAAAATTAGTATAGGTAAATAAATTCGTTGGAGTTTAGCAGCAATAAACACATATCTGCCAGAGCACGGGTTTTTCCAGATGCATTTGCTGGTTTCAAATCGTTTTTGTAAGATGCAAACGAAGGTAATATTTCCTCATATTCAAAAGGTTTCCCTGAAAATTCTTCGACCAGTGATCTGGTGATCTTGGATGGATAGTTGATGGGGCTCGGTTTTACATCCTGATGATATGCCTTCATGCTTTCCACATATGCAGTCATTCTAGTTTGTTCCTCTGCGTCTGGTTGACGTCCCAGGGCGAGTTGAAATGCCTGCTCAACTTGTTCCTCCAATGAGGATGCTTCTGCCTCCAGCCGTGTGGCAAAAGCAAGAGAACGATCCGTCATCAGGTCACTGTTTAACAGTGTGAATGCTTGCGGTGAAACTGCTGCTGCGTTTCTCGATTCACAAGAATCATTTGGATTGGGTTGATTGAATATTTCAAGAAATGGGTCAGCCAGTCCGCGCACTCGATAAGCGTAAATGGTTCTTCGGTTGCGACTCTCCGGTTTTGGTGATGGCTGATAAGCGGGAGCCAGAGAAAATTGAATCATTCTGGGAGCAAGTGCTACTTCCATGTTAATCTCAGGCATGACTGGTAAACCTCCCAATGCTGGATTGAGTTCTCCGGTGATGTGCAGGATAGCATCCCTTAATTCCTCTGCCGTCAGTCGACGTGGAGGGTAATAGGCCAATAAATCATTGGTTGGATCCTTGGTTTTTATAGTATCCAAATCTGGGTGCGAACCTGATTGCATGTAGGTTTGAGAAGTCATGATCAGTCGATGCAATCGTTTTATTTTCCAGCCGTTCTCCACAAAATCGGTCGTCAACCAATCCAGAAGAGCAGGGTGGGTTGGCTTCGCTCCTTTTACTCCAAAATTATTCGGGTTGCCTGCAAGTGGCTTGTTGAAATGGTGCTGCCAAATGCGATTGACGATAGCTCGGGTTGTGAGGGAATTGCGCGGATCAGCAATCCATTTAGCCAGTCCCAGGCGGCGTCCCCTGAGTTGGTTTGTAGTCACAAATGGATCATCTGAAGGAGCGTCTTGGACGGGAACACCAATAGCGCTTAAAACACCCGGTTTCACTGGATCTCCCGCTGCGACCAGTGAACCTCCATCCAGGATAGTGCTATCCGGCTGCCAATCAGTGCGAGGCTTTTTGGACATGCGCAATTTTCTCGCTCCGTTCCACGCAAGCTCCCCATCGGCACCGTTGTAGACACTTTGTGCCATGGGCTGATAACGTTCTAGCCGACGTTTCCAGATCCACTCATCTTGTTCGCGAACTTTAAGTTGTCCCTGATCTACATGATCGAGCCCTACTGCGCGGGGTGGTTTTTCTTCGTCAGGGTGATCCTTACGTTCATTTTCCGAGACATAAGGTTTACCGTGTTCTTTGTACCAGGCACGAGCCGCATTCTCTTGTTTCTCTTTGAGTTTGTCTTTTTCAGAAACCGCAAATGCCAGCATGGTTTCGACATGTTTTTTGCCTTCGAGCAGACCTTCTAGGTTTTCTTTTGATAAAAATGGTGCGGGCCTTTCAGCCATCTGTGTTCCCGCGAACGCGGCATACATCCGGTAATAATCGCGTGTTGGAATCGGATCGAATTTATGGTCATGACACTTTACACATCGCATGGTGGTCGCCAGGAACGTCTGTCCGACGGCATTGACGACGTCGTCCAAATACATCTGACGGGCCTCCGGAGCTTTGACCATGGCGTTGTCCCAAGGGCCCATTCTTAAAAATCCCGTTGCGACAATCCACTCGGCTTCCTGCTCGTTATATTGACCGTTCAATCTCGCCTCATGAAGTTTTTCTTCATCCAGATGTAATCGTTGCTGAACCGAGGCGTCGGCAAGTTCGTCACCTGCAATTTGCTCGATGATGAATTGGTCATAAGGTTTGTCTTCATTGAATGATCTGATCACGTAGTCCCGGTAACGCCATGCGTTGGAACGTTCGTAATCATTGGACATACCTCCCGTGTCTGCATATCTGGCCACATCCAGCCAGTGTTGAGCCCACCTTTCCCCGTAATGAGGGCTTGCCAAAAGTTCATCCACCAAGGATCCGACTGCTTCCGCTTTGTCTGTTGAAGTGCGAAATCTGGCTGACCAATGGTTAAATTCAGCAGGTGTGGGGGGGAGACCTATCAGGTCAAAAAAGATCCTGCGAATCAGTATCCGATCATCAGCCAGGGGGGCTCTGGTAAAACCTGATTGCTCTAGTTTTGCATCAATAAACGCGTCGACGGGATGAGTTCCTGATTTTGAAGAATCTGGCATCTGTGGCTTGACCACGGGTTGAAAAGCCCAGATATCCTCCGGTGAATACCTTCGGTAGGTCCAGGTATCGGCCTGTCCTCCACTGGTTTTGACAAGGATTCCATCTTCCGTTGCTTGAGAGTTCCATTGTTCTTCCCGGATGGCCTTTTGAGTCGATTCGTCGGGCCATCTCGCTCCGCTATCAATCCAATCCTTGATGAGGAGTATCTGTTCCTCGGTCAGGCGATCGTTTTCTTTTGGCGGCATTTCCAGATCCGGATCTTTCCAGGTTACTGAAAGGTAAAGATCGCTTTTCTGTGCGTTGCCAGGGACCAGGACCTGATCTGAATATTCCCCGCCATTCAACATTCCCTCTTTGGATGTCAGATTCAGCTCGCCTTTAATTTTTTCGGGATCATCACCATGGCAGGCAAAACATTTTTCCTTGAGTAAGGGGAAAACTTTTAAAGCAAATTGCCGATCCAAATTGGTAATTTCACTCGTTTCGGCAGCATGTCCATTATGGAATCCTGATACACCACACAGAATGCCTGCCGCAACCAAGGCAATGTTCCAGGTGTCGGGGTATAAAAATCTGGTTTTCTTGTTTTTGTTCATTAAGTGATGGCTAAAATTGTCTCGTTAAATTTTATGAATTAGATTAGTGGAAGCGTGCAGATTACCTTTATCGAATATTGGCCTTCAGAGCTTGAACAGCTCTTTTGAGGTCCTTGCATTTGACTGACTCCAATATTTCAAGATGTTCCTCGTGACTTTGTGACATGTCTATGTGACGTGAATAATTCATGATCATTCGAGAAACCAATGGCCTCCAAATGGCAACCAGGTCCTCCTCTCCCGCACATTCCAAGAGGTATTTATGAAAGGAAATGTCACGTTCAACGACGCCTCCCAAATCTTTCTTTCGGCAAGCCACTTCAAGCAAATCTAATTTTTCTTCCAGTCCCTTCACTTGCTGGTCTTCAATACGAGTCATTGATTTTCTGAGGGCGAAAATTTCAATCTCAAGTCGCTGGCGGACGATCAATGGCTGAATCCATGGACTCGTGCTTCGGCTGACTTTAACTCCACAATTGGGCTCCGCAGCCAGAAGGCCTTCCTGTGTCAGTTTCAGTAACACTTCGCGGATGGGGCCGCGGCTGACACCGAACCTTTTTGCCAGAGGCTGTTCTCTCAGGGGAGTTCCCTGGGGATAGGTGCCGGAAAGGATGTCCGACCTGATATGCCCGGCTATCTGTTCATGAACAGTCAGTATGTCGCTGGTAAGGGGATTCATGCCTTGCACATTAAGGTTTGTGAATAGATTTCTTGTAGATTGTTAACAATTTACCAAATCGTCAAGAGCGGGCTGCAGTTATTTGTTAAGATCTGTGGGGTATCATTGATCAACTGAGCAATCGGAGCCCTTCATATCGTGCAGGGGATATTTCTTGCGAATTTCTGTCCTTTTTGCATGGTTACTTCATGCCAGCCTTACTGAGTCAGCAAATGAATCGACGTGGGTTTTTACGTAATGGGGTTTTGACAGCCTCTATCCTGGGTATGGGGCAAATTCAGACACAAGCCGACGCGGGTCTTTTCCATCTGGCTTTACTTTCCGACACACATATTCCAGCCGATAGATCTAATGAATACCGAGGTTTCAGACCCTGGGAAAATCTAAAAAGGATTGTGCCTGATGTGGTTTCGGTGAAACCTCAAGCAGCACTGATCAACGGTGATGCGGCGAGGTTGACTGGAGAGATAGATGATTATCATGAGTTAAAAAACCTTCTTTCCCCCCTTACTTCCACATGTCCTGTATTTATCGGATTGGGGAATCATGATCACCGAGATAATTTCAACCAAGTCATGGAACCGGACCCTGATCATATTGCGAAGGTGACCAATAAGCATGTGGTGGTCATTGAGCACCCTGAGGTACAGATTGTTCAACTGGATTCCCTGCTGTATGTGGATAAAGTCGCCGGGCTTTTGGGACAATCCCAGCGAGCCTGGCTTCAAACATTTTTATCCACCGCAGATGAACGTCCCATCGTGTTTTTTGTGCATCACACATTGGGAGATCGTGATGGAGATTTACTGGATGCAGATCGCATGTTCCGGATATTTGAACCCTATCACCAGGTCAAAGCCATCTTTTACGGACATTCACATGTTTATGAATATGGCTTTCGAGAAGGGAAACATTTAATCAACCTGCCTGCAGTCGGGTATAATTTCAATGATTCCCAACCGGTGGGATGGGTGGATGCATACTTTAAACGCAATGGAGTGGATTTAACCTTGCATGCTTTGGGAGGGAATACATCAGCAAATGGAAAAACAACCTCGTTGATATGGTCCTAGCATGAAAATTTCCTGGCTTTGGTTGTTGATCGCTGTTTTGGCTGCTTGGGCGGTTGGATTTTTCTCCCATTCACGCCTCAAGCTCCAACGGGCCGATGATCAGCAAACAGCCACCGAGTTGAGGCTTAAAAACCGTATTCAGGCACTGGAAACCCAAATTGAGAAATCACGAGAAGGCGATGTCCAATGGGTGAACAGGAAGGCGATTACCTCTGGTGAAACAAATCTTTCTGATCAGAAGCCCTCATTCATTCTTCAAGCATTGATTGGAGTCAATGACCTCGATGTCAGTCATGAAAAATACCGTCAATGGCGTGTGATCTATGAATTGGAACGCCTGGTTGAGATAGGGGAGCAAGCCGTTCCTGAAATTCAATCCTTTTTGAAACGGAATGAAGATGTCGTGTTTCATTCGGGGATATCGGCAGTTCAACGTGGAGCAAGGCGCACCGGATCAGGTAGAAATCGATTGTTTCCTCACACGCTTCGAGAGGGATTGATAGAAGTGCTGGAAAGAATAGGTGGAGACGCTGCCGAGGCTTCGCTTTTGGAGGTGTTGCGGGTGACTGGCAAGGGAGGTGAAATTGCCTCAGCGGCTCATTCTCTCGAAGTCATGAAACCTGGTAAATACTCTCAGGAAATACTAACCGCAGCCAAAGAGTTACTCTCAGAGCCCGTGAAGGGGGATGACGGGATAGGTGTGGATACTGAAACTCGTGCTTATTTGTTTAAAATTTTGAATGAGTTCGGGGACGATGCCTTTCTTGAGCAGGCGAAAACCCAATTGATCTTTGAAGATGGACGATTGGATCGAGATGCCCTGGCCTATGTCATGGAACAACAGGGGGAAACTGCGATGGAATCGGTTTATAATGCATTTCAGAATTCTGACGTGTTGAATTTGGCAGATCGGTTAGCTCTGGCCAAGAGAGGATTGGAATATGTTGGGATGAATGAGCATTCCAACGAAATGTTTTACGCTCTGATGCGTGATCCACAGTTACCTGCCACATTAAAAAGTGCCATTGCTCAGGGAATGGCCTCTGGAAACTCCATGGTGCAAGCCAATCCTCCTGCTTCATCGGAAGCAATTAAAACCCGCATGCAGCTCCTCCAAACGATTCGTGGCGACATTACTCATGCCAATGTGGCGGAGGCCATCGGTCAAGCAGGAAACCAATTGCAGTTGATGCTTGAAGAATTACCGACAGAACCCTGAGTTTGTTGGCTAAAGTTTCCTCCTCTACGTCAAGAACACTGAGTCCAGTTTGCGTTTTAGTTTTTGTGCATTGGTTATGACAGATGAGCGTGACTTCGCGCGTGTTCCCAGATAGGGCAGTTCGATCACGGGGCACTCAGGGATCCATTTTCGTAAGATGTCCGCATTGGAATCAGCAGACAAATCTGGATTTCGTTGCCCCATCAGGACAATCTTCAATTTTTCAGTTCTGTTAGCTCGCCTTAAATAGTCGTGAGTCAGAAGCACCTGGTTTAAGACTCCCAGTTGATTGGGAGCTGCAACAATGATTGACGGATTAAAGTGGCGCACCAAATTTCCGAAGTGATAATTCGATCCAAGAGGAGACAACAGTCCGCCGGCTCCTTCGACGAGTAGAAACTCACATTTGCCTTGATGTTTTCTTATATTTTTGATGACTGGTTCTTTTTTGATTCGCAAGTTCTCTGGCATGGCACCCGGTGACAGTGGTTGAGAGAAAAACCACGGGTTCACTTCGTCAAGGTGCAGCGTATTTTGATTGTGAAAACAAATGTGATGCGCATCACTTCTTGAACCAGAGCAGAAAGGCTTGAGACCTCGTGCTTCTTTCTTCAATGATCGCAGATGGTGAAGAGCAAGACAGGTCAGTAAAGTTTTTCCGGTGCCAGTGTTGGTGCCCGAAATAAAAATGAGCTTTGCTTCCATGAATTTGATTTTTATTCCCAGCGCATGTTCAGGACTGCAAATTCTCTTGCGCTCAGACGAACAATCAGTGCCCGATAAATACGTCGATACTCGTCAATTTGAGCTTCTACAATCACTTCGAAAGTATTGCTTCTGTTGGTCACATAACGGCGAAGGCTTTGAAGAACTGGCGGGGTAATGCTGGGAACCGTAGCCAAGTCCTGGATTCGAACAAATGGTAAATCATCCTCGGTGCCATCAATCCCATCAAAACCGGCTCGTGTCATCACGATCTCGAATGCAAGGTTTTCATCCATACCTGGAATCATCTGAAGAACTGCGGCGGAAGCGGTGTTGACGTTGACCTGAAAGCCACCAACCGTTGTAAATAAATCCACCAGTCCAAAGGTTCCGGTTCCCATTCCAGTTGGCATGATTGAAGGATCCGCTGAAGGAATGCCATAATAGATTTCAGGGGTGATTCCGCGTATGAACAGCAATTCCGAGAGGTCGTCGATGGGACCATTCTTGACCAGATAGGGAGGGAACGGTGGATTGGGTTCCACGAGGTAGTCTTCTTCATCTGCCCCGTTCAATCGAACCATCAAGTCCGGGTCCACCCAATCCATCAAAGAGTCCAAGATCACGGACGATTGAAAGGAATCGACTCCCATGTAAAGAAGAGCTTGAGCAATAATGTCTGGTCCATGCACATTGACATTGAAGCGCCTTTCCAGATCCTCAATTTTGACGTTAATCACCCCATCTCCAAGTGGAACATTCTGCAAGGAGACGCCCGCAAGCACATCATTCGTGCCAAATGGCCCGCCAGCCCACATTTGGTTGAGCGCGTCGAACTGGTTTTCGATGGGGATATTCATCTTTTCAGATAGAACATATTTTGCAAGTTCGACCCCTGAACGTCCCATCCATTCCATGTCAGGATCTCTGGTGGTGTTCACCGCAAGGCGGGTCTCTATTTTCATCGAAAAACTGAAATGGGCCGCCATGATTCCCAAGGCCAACACCACCACCATGACCATGATCAGTGCGATTCCCGCTTGACCCTTTCCTTTGGATGGATGGTGATGCCTGTTCAGTTTCATTCAGTGTCGATTGATTTATTGAACCTGACCTGGGTTGCCGGAAAGTCCTGCTGGTGAGACGGGACGCTGCCATGCAGCTCTGACCGCTCCCGCGGGAATTTGAACGATGCGTCGGATGATTCTGTTTTCATCGACTTTTCCCGAAGCAGGCGAAATAAATCCCAGAGAAAACCGAATCATTGCAGGCATCTGATTGGTGAATGCCCATTCAGGCATCCATTCACCTGATTGCATGTCGAGAAATTCTATGGTGAATTGTCCCACATTATTTGCCAGGACCATGGGGTAGGGCTCCTGTCCATCTTCCAATGGGGAAAGAATCGGGTTTTGACGCATAATCAACTGATGCATCGAATTGGTGGGTTCCACGCTGAAAGTCACCCGGCGTACCGGCTGATCAAAAAAAAGTCCACTCCCAGGAAAAGTAGACGGTAATCTGGAAACCAAACTGAATGCCGCAAATGATTCGGTGGTGTCTGTCAGGAATGCGTAGTATGGCATGTTGAGTTCATAAATCACAGCTGAAGTCATGGCATCGGTCAGTGATCGAACTGCCACTCGTGTGCGGTGAGCTTCCACCGAAGCAGTAATGCCTATTTGGGAACTGCGAACAATCACATGCCACGAGGCAAAAATGGCCACCATCAAGCCGCCCAATACGCCTACGGCCACCATGATCTCAATCAAGGTAAAAGCGTTATTTGACCGAATGCGATGAATACCTTTGCTTCTGGATGGCGAAGTAGTTGCAGTGGATTTGGATTTGTGACAGCGAATTTTCATCTCGGCAACGCTCCCCTCGAGAGTCCCATGTTTGGCCTCCACAGCAAGATGCTGTTGCGTGATTGGCGCATGCTGTTCTCAGACATCCAATGGATGGAGTAATCAACTCTGAATAGCCCATTGGTCGCCACTTCTTCAACGAATCCATCCACCGTCACCCCCGGATGGGCATCTTCATATTGTATTTTAATATCAATCGGCAATGGACCCATCTCGAGATAATTTGTCATGGACAATAGCGACGGCAAACTGGTTCGGTCCACATCAAGGGTCTGTAAAATTCGAGCCGTGCGAAGGTGTTGGCTGGTCAATTCAAGAATGACAAAAACAGATGTGAAAAAAATCGCAATTGCAATCATGACCTCCAACAAGCTGAATGCGGCACTGATGGAGGATTGGCCGAAATTGGAGCTGTTCGTCTGGATGCGCATGGTTTAGTAGTGGCGATTTAGTCAAGGTATTTTGGGTCCACCATGCTCGGTAATCCGGTGATGGGATCCAGGCTGATGATGCGCCTTTCATCGTTCATTAAAACCGTGGTTGTAAATTCGTCACATGTTCCATTAGCAAAAAACCTGACACGTGCCTCATTGCCGGCCATTTGGTCGATGAAATTGACGTCGATGGTTTCGAGCGCAATATCCTGATCCAATCTCCTGCGAAACCCGTCCAGTTCTTCAAGGGCACTTTTGGTTTTCCTGGATGTCGCTCCTGCCAGTGGATCTGGTCCATACATATCTTCAGGGGCCTGGGCGGGGCCGCTATTGATCAGTCGAGGAGAACGGGTTTCAGCAACGAACAAGACGTAAGATTCCCCATCGTCGGTGATCACGAACTCCGCTGTCGTGCCTTTGAGAATTGCCAAAGCACGTGCTTGTTTGCAGCCATCCATAATGTCCATGGTCGCTTTCGCGATGCCATGCTTCTCGAGTGCACGAAGCATGTTTGGAACTCCCCAACCCAGCAGTAAAAGCATGATCCCGGTCACGAGCATGACTTCGATCAGGGTGAAACCGCTTTTTTGTCCTGGCGGATAGAATTTCATCGACTTCCAATAGTTGAAGTGATCTGAAACATGGCGGAGAGAATACTGAACAATAGACCGCCGACACCGATGGCCATCAGAATAATCATGGCAGGTTCCACAAGGTTCGTCATGACCCTCAAGGCGATGGTTAACTCGTTTTCATAAGTCTCCGCGACACTTTGAAGAGATCCAGGCACATCGCCGGTTTCTTCCCCGATCTTGATCAAATCGATCATGAGCTGCGGAAAGACTTTGCTTCGATTCAGGGGTTGAGAAATGGTTTTACCATCGGTGACATCTTCGCGCGTTTTAGCGATGGCTTCCGATAAGACCGTGTTCGGGATCACCTTCTCTGTGATCTTCAACGCCGTTAATACCGGAACTCCATTTTTAAGCAAAGTCGCCAGGGTTCGTGCAAACTGCCCGAACAAATTTAACTTAAAAACATTTCCAATCACAGGCATGGAGAGTTTCCATTTATCGATGGAGTGACGCCCGGATGGAGTCGAACTGAACCTTTTGTAGATGATCAGGAAAACCACCAGTATCAAGGGGGCCAACCACCAGTATGTTGCCGATATTCGACTAACGGTAATCAGTGCCTGAGTTGAAGCAGGCAATGGGACCTTCATATCCGTAAAGATTTGAGTAAATTTGGGGAGAATGACGGTCATGAAGAGGATGATGATGCCCAAACCGACTGTTCCGACAATGATAGGGTAGATAAGGGCAGAAACAAATTTTTGCCTCACCTCAGCAAACCTTTCGAAATGAGCTGCCAGTCGATGCAGCACTTCTTCCAATGCTCCGCTTTGTTCCCCGGCACGGATCATGTTGATGTAAAGGTCTGAAAAAATATGGGGTTGCTTTGCCATGGCGTCTGAAAGCCCTTTGCCTTCCATGACATCCTGCCTCAATTGCTCGCTTATTTCTTTCGGGATACCTTTGCTTTGAAGGTGACTCATACTGTTGAGAGCAACGGTCAAGGGCATTCCAGATTTAAGCAGATTGGCCAATTGCTGGGTGTAGGTTGCCAGTTCCTGTAGCTTGGGCTTGCGCTTTCGCCCGAAAATTTCACGCAGGATGGGAGGTGCAGATCCTTCCTTGGTCTTTGAGACCGTACGGCTTTTTTGCTTTGATGAAGCCTTGATTTTACCTTTGCCCTTTACCACGTCCAGAGCGATCGGAAGCAGACCTTCCTTTTCGATTTGAGAAAGCGCTGCGGAACGGTCTGGAACTTCCAAGACGCCCTGAACCAGTTCTCCGCTCCGTTTTCGAGCTTTATATGAAAATTGTGGCATAAACCTTTTCTAAAATGAACACGCTGGGCCTTGAAAGTTGCGCCCAAACCCCACTTTAAGGTGTGTCAGATGGGCGTCAAGAGGTACAAGAGCTTTCCGGCAGCGTTCCATTTGGATGAGTGGTCCAAGTTGTGGGGTGGTGAATGATCCTGATCCAAACCGATCTCCACCCATATGGTATCCGTTATTGACAAATGAGTCCTGAAAAAGGCATTGAAGCATCTGATGCAGGATAAATCCGAAATTATTAATGCTTTGTTGGCTGTCATGGAGTCCAACTTACGCCGCCATTTCGAAGCCAATAAAAATGCATCCGATGGAGCTACGGATGCTGAATCAAGAGCCGAGACCAAATGGGATACCTGCGGTTTGGAGGCTTCTTACCTTGCGCGCGGCCATGCTCTACAGTTCAAGCAAACCGCCGCACAGGTGGATGAATTGCGCGCCATGGAACCCCAATCTTTCATTGGAAAACCCATAGGGAAGGGGGCTTTGGTCGAAGTGGATTCAGGGGGCGAAAAGTTGTTCTTTTTCATCATGAACCACGGCGGTGGAACCGAATTGCACCTTGATTTTGGAGAAGTAACCGTCATCACCCCCGAATCTCCCCTTGGCGCTTCCCTGATGGGGAAAAAGGACGGTGAAGTTTACACTTTGAGGAGCGGGATTTCTGGTGAAATTCAAAAGGTATATTAGACCTGTAAACTGGTAGGAGGGATCGTAGAGGGGAAGTGCGCGATTGAGACGAAGCTTGCTCAGCAGGCTGAAGGCGCAATTCGCGTCACTTCTACCGACTGGTTAGGGTTATTTGCGGTAGACATTTTTACGATGCCCAACCTTCACTACCGAAACGAGCAACACTCCATCATCTATCTCGTAAAGAACCCTGTAATTGCCAATTCGAATTCTCCAAAGCTCTTCTCCTTTTAGTTTTTTCGAATCCAACGCTCTAGGGTCTGCACTCAACTCATCTATTGCGGAAAGAATCCTAGTCACATCCTTTTTCGGGATATTTCTAAGATCCTTTCGAACCGATTGAGCAAATTCGACTCTATATGGTGCCATCTTCTTTCAACTGCGCCAAGAAATTATCGTAAGAAACACGCTTGTCGTTTCGACGATTTTTCCAGTCTCGAATGTCCTCCAAATCCTCAGCCAGCAAAGCCCTAAGAGCATCATTTACCAAATCAGACATGCTCTGACGCGTTTCAGCAGCCTTTACCCGCAAAGCCTGATGAATGCTGTCGTTTAGATATATCGTTGCTTTACTCATGTCCAAAGGATGCCATTAAAGCGTCATGCCGTCAAGACGGCAAACTCATGTCCCGAACGTAAAGGTCAGGCGCTGGCCTGTAAGCCGACCGGACGATACTCAGTTAAAGGTTCAAATTTCATCATATGCTACCAATCACAGCGGCGGTGGCCAGTTGCCTGCACCGCCCTGGTAGGTATTGTCATCTACCTCTCCAAATTTTCTTGGTGTCCTCGTCCAACTGCGTCGATCGAAACTCGGTGTCGTTCATAATCTTTAGAGTAATGGTATCCAAACTGGCAAATGGATTGTCTTTGATGCGTTCGAATCGCAAAACTCCGAAAACAGTGCGCTCATCGTTTCGAAAAAACAAAGCATATGGTTGCTCGTCCGGCGTAATGCCGGATAGAAAGCGATGGTGAATCATAAAATGCCAGCGACCGCCTCGATTATCATGAAACTTCTTCAATTGGTATGACCATGTCTCCATGAACTTGGATATGATACCTACCGTCAAAGTGGACGGATTGCCGCCAGAGGGCGAGTGCAAAGGACGGCCCTCGCGAAGTGCCCCAGCGCATGTCCGGCATTCCGTCCCACGTCTTGTTCTCCGTTTCGTCGGTTGGACTAATCGCTGGGGCTTCGGAGTAGATCCGGGGCATTCTTTTCCCACGACTGTTCAAGTTTCTGAACAGCCTCATCGGAATCCTTGGTTTCAATTGTGTCTTCGTACTTTATGCCCCGCAG
Source organism: uncultured Verrucomicrobiota bacterium (assembly GCA_964342825.1). GTDB lineage: Bacteria > Verrucomicrobiota > Verrucomicrobiia > Limisphaerales > AAA164-E04 > AAA164-E04. The sequence goes on along the minus strand of CAYFHO010000047.1, from coordinate 954 downwards.
GGTGATCACAGGAGGGGCGTCCGGACTAGCTCCGGGCGTGATCTTGGTGTCAATGTTGTAGGCGGCGTATGTTGAGCACTTGCGACCCTTGTGGAAGTACCTTGCTGCAATGATCATCGGTAATTTTACCGTCTTCCCGTTCTCTGGAATCGGTCGCTTGTTTTCTGCGACGATTTTTTTGAGGCGACTTTCGATCGAGCCGAAGTGAAACGTGCCTGTGAGTTCGGTGATCGACATTGGCCTCCACTTCGAGAACAGACTATCTGGAACCTTTAGGGAAAGCGAGTGGATTGAGAAGTCACCGGATTGCGCCGAGAACGTGAAGATAGGCTCAGTCTCGCTGTGACCTACCCATCTGAGAATGAGTCTCGCTTCAAATGTATCAGGCTCCGAGTTTCCGTCATCGTCGTTGCCGCTAAGATGAATCGTCAGCCACAGGCCGAGAACTGCCAAGACCACACCGATGAATGACCAAATCGGGTGGGAGACGAAGACACTTAAGCCGCGCGATAGATAACTCATTTTATCGGAGAACGTTATAGTAAAGGTGCGCCGATGAAAGTAAAATCTGGCCTGAAACAATAAACTCTGCGATTTGTCCAGCAAACGTGGCTAGCGCCGGAAACAATCGGCGTTACCTTCTACGACTTGTTAGCCTTCCGTTGAATCGCCAATGATTTCCCGTAAGGACCGACAGAACGGGTGCATATGAGCGGCAGGATTCCATCTGAAATACTCAGAGCAATAGAGCTCTTCGTGGACCGATAAAAGAGCCATAACCTGATCTTCGGTCAAATCAAGCTCACCACTAGAAACTCGCCTCTCAAGCTCGGTTAATAGACTCTGAAATAGATAATCACCTTTCAAAGGATCAACTTGGAAAACTAATCCCACAATACCCGGAAGCAACCACATGAGTCCCTCATTTGAGCTCCAACTAGGCAACAATGATCC
>CAYFHO010000046.1:0-44288 GCA_964342825.1 uncultured Verrucomicrobiota bacterium | reverse complement strand
CGAGTGGTTTTGTCCTCTTGCCAGGTGTTACGGCGGCGTCCGGGTTTCAGAAGGGTCTTGCTGATTCTTCGACCTTGCGGATCGTATCGGAACTCCAGCCTTTGCCGGTTCTGAGGGTCTCGGGATTCCATCGCAATGAGTCGGTTTTCCCCGTTCCATTCGTAGTCCCATTTGTCATCCTGGATGAGGTTGCCATCACGGTCGTGTTGGTAGTTTTTCACCACCGAACCGTTACCATCATTCACTGTGCTTTGGTCATATTGATTGAGCAGGTTTGCCTGGTATTGTTCTATCTGACTTGGTGAGCTTGGTGTTATTTGGGTGAATGTTAGTTGGCGATTACCAATGTCATCAAAATCATAGGTCTGGTTTTGGATGCGCAATCCGGTGGCATCGTATTGTTCTCCTGCGATCACCTGTCCCAGTTCATCATATTGATATTGCCAGGTTTGATTTGTCTCATCCACCACACTGGTCCGCTGGTTGGCCTGGTTGTAGGTATAGAGACGTGAACTGAGCAAGGTGTGATCGCCAGATCTCTTGGTGGTCGTTTCTAGCAACCTCCCGAGTTTGTCATGGATTTTGGCAGTTCTCATGGTTTCCTGGCCTTGGATTTGGTGGATAATCTGCTGTATTTGCCGGGTATTGACAAGGTATTCGTAGCGAACTTGTTGATCGCCATCATCAATGATTTCCAATTGCCCGTCTGGATTGTAGTTATAATGAACTTCCATGGTATCAAGATCCAATGCCCAACCGAATCCGTCGGAACGTCCGGCCTGATCATAGGATCTTGTCAGCGAATGGGAGTGGAGTCCGGGTTGATTCACGGTTTCATTAAGAGGTTGCCCGAGATTGTCGTAAGCTATCGTTTGGAAGTAATCATTTCCCTGTTGCGTGTTGATTTTGCGTCCTGCCCGGTCGTAGATATATTGAACATCGGGTGTGATGCGGTCTTTGTAATCGATTTCAACGAGATCTCCGGCCTGATTGTAATCGTAAACAGTTTTCACTCCCCGAGCCCAGGTGCGAGTTTTTAAGCGTCCGGCAGGGGTATGAGTGTAATCGGGACCTCTTCCATCTTGGTAGCGCTTGCTTTTTAGCTGACCACTTTCCGGGTGGTAAATCCATTGAGTGATGGCTTTTCCAAAGGCGGTATTATGATCTTGCCAGGTGGTCATTGTGCTTTTTCTGCCGGCATAGTCATAGGTGTATTCTACCGGATACTGCCTGCTGCCCCAGGTTTTCCTGAGTTCACCTGTTGGCCAGTAGCTTTGGTGGGTAAAGGTGCCGTCTGAATGACGCGTGCTGGTAATCCGGTCCATGGCGTCGTAACGATAACGGGTGACGGGGCGAGCGGCTCCCGGTTCTGGAGCTGGTTGTATAATGGCAATTCTGCGTCCCTGGGAATCATATTGATAATGAGTGGTTCCGGCATGAGCATCGGTGTGGGCGATGATTCTGTTTTGTTCGTCATAAGTGGAGTCAGTTCTGGATGTTTGAATACCATCGGAACCTATCCTTTGCTCAGTGATGAGGAGTCCTTTGCGATAGGTGTGGATGCTCTGGGTCCCATCGGGCAAGTGGATGGTTTCGATTCTTTCTTCGCTATCTGGATTGGTTGGATCGCTTTCCTGCCAAGTGGTTGTACTGATCCACTGGGTTTGACTTGGGAACAGCGTCTGCTGCTGAATTAATCCCTCCACGGATTGGAGTGTTTCACTGACCAGGGTGGGAGTTGGATCATTATCAGTAAGCCATTGGTATTGGCGGGTGCGGTGATAAACCACGTCCTGGATTTTGATGACGTCACGGGTAGTGCGCTTGATACGGTCGATGCCATAATCAAGTTGTCCGTTACCATTAAGGTCGGTGGCGGTTTCGATTTTTTCGCCCAGTTCGTTGTAAGCATGGATAGTCACGACTCCGTCCGGGTCGGCCTCCTGAATGAGCTGCCCTTTGGCATTGTAGTGCATGGTGGTCAGTGCTCCGTCGGCACGTTTGATTTTGTAAATTCGCCCAAGCATGTCTTGCCAGGTTTTCACCCATTCCCGTGTAGGCTGCCCGTTTTCATCAAGACGCGTTTCGGTGGTGACGCGTGACCAACGAGTACCGTCACGCTGAACGGCATAGTGATATTGCACCCCATGTTCGGCAGTTCCTGTGATCTCTAAAATTTGCCCATCCCTGGCGCGTCGTTCGATTCGATTCTCTCCATCAGCCTGTTCAGTGATGGTTTCACGGGGGTTCACTGCCACCAGCTGGGTGGTTTGGCGTCCTCGATGATTGGTCACCAATCGCTCTCCTCTCAGGTCGTATTGATTCGTTTCTAGAATTTCAAGTTGCTGGGTCTGGGGGTCGAGTCTTTCAAGTTTCACCAAATCTCCTGCCGCGTTGAAGGTGCGCACTCGTGTTTCCTGATCGGTGATTTCATAGATGGGGCGCTTGAGGCTGTCGTAAACCAGGTTCACCCACCTGCCCTGGCGATCCCTTCTCTGGGTTGGGCCACAACAGGCGTGAAGCGTACGCTCATGAGTACCGTCCTGGTAATCGATTCTTTCAGGTCGATGGAATGGATCATGCTCGGAGTAGAGGGTCTGATCCAGGATTTCGCCAGTGGCGATGTCTTCGATACGTTGTTCGTAGAGTTCGTCCGCACTGCCTTTGATACTGACTCTTTTGGTACCCTGTATCAGCCGAGTTGGGTCGGTTATATCCGGTTGCCCTTTTAACACCAACTCTACACGTAGGTCTCCAAGGATCTGATACTGGTAAATGGAAACGGTTCCATCCTCATGCTCGATTCGTGAAGGCTGACCCTTGAAAAGGCCATCGGTGTGAAGGAAGGTCTTGGTGATCAAGTTCGTTGGATCATTCCACTGGGCTCCGGGCTTGGTGCATCGAATCTTCCATTCCTGATCTTCGGCGATCAGATGATAGGTGCGGGCAACTTCACGCCCCTGAATTTTTTCTACAACGGCTCGAGGGCGCCAGGGCTCATGGCCAGTATCTATTTGAGATTCAGGCGAATCATAAGAGATATGCTTTACCCGAGCTTTGAGATTCTGGGTGGTCATGGGTTCATCCAGCCAGGGAGTATATTCACGTGCCACCCGGTTTTGATCATCGTATTCATAAACGATCCAGTTACCATCGGGTTCAGTTTTTGAAGCAAGTTTTCCAAAGCCATGGACATTGGGGTCACTGATATAGGACCATTGAGTGACCTCCTGATTCGGTCCAGGATCAGCTGTTTCACTCAGCAGCACCAACCGATCATCATCAGGAAACGGTTTTCCATAGACCCGACTAATCCGCCTCACGACTTCGCCGGTTTGAGGGTCGATGATCTCCTGGATTTCGTTCTTCTGGGTGCGGTCAGCATTCCATACCACGCGCTTTCGATTTCCGGACAATCCATCCCCCGTGAACAAGGTCCAGGCTTCATCACTGGCATTCCATAAATATTCATTGACGATCGCGGGCGTGTCTTCTCCAAAACCCAGGGCGGACTCTTCAACCCTCAGTCTGTGGTTGGCAGGATCTCGATCAGGGTTATAGATCTTCCAGGTGTAGTGAGGATCGCCATCGGTTTCATAAAGCTGACCATTCCAACCAAGAATAAATTCATCAGCATAGAGCTTGATTTCGTATCCAAAAGCGTCGATTGGTACAATATCCAACAAGCCATCCTCACCCCGAATCTGACGCAGGGTTTGATCTGCCGTGCGAACAACATCAACGAGGGAATCAGGATTTTTGGAATAATTCAGCGTCTTGGGTGAAGTCAACCACTGAGAAGGTAACTCCTCTCTGGACCAAAGCAGACCTTTGCCGACATTTGGCCCATCAATCAGTGAACTCACCCCAAACTTGAGGCGCATGCTCACACTTGAATTTCCAAGGGTCATGGAATTGGGTCCGTTGCAATCATGAGCCGAATACCCACCCCCATCACCCGCACATGAGCCACCCAGCTGCCCGGTACCGCTCTCGCTCACGATAAGTCTCGCGTAGGCCGATAGCCCAGGCAAGCCTCCCGACCAAGGTCCACTCAAGTGGGCGTAGGCCTGTTCATCTCCAAAAGCCAGGATATTCAGAGTCGTGCTTCCACTGATGGTGTCATTTCCATCATTAAAAATGACCGCCCCATGGACATCCAGCTTGTCTCCACCTTCCAAACGGTAAATCACATTGACGGATACAGTATGCAGACAGCACCCCAATCCCTGACCAAGAGTAAACATGACAGAAGTTCTCCGATCATGAACCAAACCAGTCCTGGTCCCGATGGGCGGACATGAAGTCGCATGAGAAACTTCTTCAAATAAAATCAGAGAGAAAAGTGAAAGCAAAGCCAATGCTCTGCGCCCTGGAAAATGGAATTTCATCATTATCAAATATTTGAGCCCTGAAGTTTTCAGCGCGCAAAACAGCACCCAAAACCCAAGCTCGGTTTTTCATTCATGATGATCCACTCTCCCGCCTTCCTCCTAAAATTTGTAGGGAAAGGCGACCTACCCAAAGATAAACCATATCAGGCGTGAATGTTTGTCTTATCGGATAAGATATGCTCTTAAATAAACCAACATTTAATTATCGTCAACATATTATTTAACAGTTAGTTACACATACAAAAACACGACATGATTCTAGTTTATCAAGCAAACCTAATGAGTCGTTTTTTTGGAAACATGACAGGAGCGAAAAGAATCCCAAAAAAAGCCTCTTGCATTCATGATTACAATGTGATATCACTTTGATAACATAAAAACTATGAATACGATCACAAAAACTGAATCCAGCAAGGAAAGAATCATTCATACGATGAGTGGTTGGCCATTTTTGTTTGCCGTCCTGATACTCATTCCGTCATCCATACTCACCATCATTTGGAATGCGAACCAGGATGAAGTTTCAGTTCTTCTCATTGTGCTTCCGATTCTCATGATCATCGCCTGTATCATTTCAATGATGGGATTCTTCACCTTACAACCCAACGAAGCACGCGTTTTACTCCTCTTCGGCCATTATAAAGGAACTGAAAGGGTCAGCGGATTTCATTGGACCAATCCCTTTTACTCAAAACAGCGTATTTCACTGCGAGCCAGAAACCAGGATGGTGACAAACTCAAGGTGAATGATAAAGGGGGCAATCCGATTGAAATCGCGGCGGTGGTTGTCTGGCGAGTGTTGGATACAGCTCAGGCCGTTTTTGACGTGGACGATTACCAGCATTTCGTTCGTGTTCAAAGTGAATCTGCAGTCCGGCACCTGGCTGGTCTTTACAACTATGATCATGGTGAAGCCGAAGAAATCACACTGAGAAGCGGCAGGGAGGAAGTTTCAGAAGAAATGAAGAAGGAGCTTCAGGAGCGTCTTGGAAACGCGGGTGTTGAGGTGATGGAAGCCCGGATTACCCACCTTGCCTATGCACCTGAAATAGCCCAGGCAATGTTGCGCCGACAGCAAGCGGAAGCGATCATTGCCGCACGGACAAAAATCGTCCAAGGAGCCGTTGGAATGGTGGAAATGGCACTTCAGAGCCTGGCGGAAAAAGAAGTGATCGAATTCGATGAGGAACGTAAGGCCAGCATGGTGAGCAATCTTCTGGTTGTTTTATGCGGAGAATCAGAAGTGAACCCGGTCATCAACACCGGAACGCTTTATTCATAAGCTTTGCATGGCCACCAAATATTATTCCGGCACATTCAACGCCCCATGGGGCACCTCGCTTTTGTGGATCTCATGGGGCGTCACCGCAGGGTTTGTTTTGACCATTCTGGTAACATGGATGAAGGCAGGTCCTGCTGCATGGTTGGTCACCGTCATTTTTTCCGCAACATTATTTATCACCGCGTTATTTACCGTGAAAGGATATGAGCTGAAAGATCAGACACTGTATATCCAACGTTTGTTTTGGAAATCAAAAGTGGATCTCAGCCATTTGGAATCCGCCGAGGTCGCACCAGATGTATTCAAAAAAGCCTTTAAAACAATGGGCAACGGCGGCCTCTTTTCCTTCAGCGGTTATTTCTGGAGTCGTTCGACTGGAAAATTTCGTTGTTACGTCACGGACGTAAAGCGCTCGGTGGTCCTGGTGATTGATGGCAAGAAAATTGTCGTCAGCCCGGATTCACCTGAAGGATTTGTAAGGGCTCTGAAAGTTTAGGACACCATCCGCCCCTGAAAACTTTTTAACACTTCTCTCAGCCGCTGCGATCAATCGTTAATTATGTCCAAACGTAAATCATTTCTACTTAGAATGAATCCCAAACTTTGGGAAGAACTGGAAGCGTGGGCTCAAGAGGACATGAGAAGCGTCAATGGTCAAATCGAATTTCTACTGAAGCAGGCGACCGCGAAAAGGAAAAGATCCAGTGATTCCAAGCCACCTTCAAATGAAGAATAACTAATGCGTGAAGAAGGGAAAAACACCTAATCGTCGGTAGAAAATCGGGTTCTTCGACGTGCTTTGATTTCGGAGCGTTTTCTTTTGGTTTCTAAAATGCGCCGTTTCACCTTGGGAGGGCGAATTCCTTTTTGCCTGCGCTTTTTCTCTTGCTGTTGCTTTTGAATTTCACGTCGTTTCTGTTCACGTTCAGCAATCATCTCCGCCAACAGTTCTCTGGCTCTATGACGATTGGCAGCCTGACTTCGACCTTCCTGAACGGAAACCTGAAGCCCTGTGGGCAGATGCTTCAGAGTCACCCGGGTGGACACTTTGTTCACATGCTGCCCCCCTGGCCCAGCAGAACGGCTGAACATCTCTTCCAGATCCGATTCATCAAGGGTGTATGTGCATGGGCGGCTCTTGTTCATAATCAACCTTACTAATGACACGAAGTGCGAATCAAATCATTCCCAATGAAAATTTCACCCCAACAACAACAAACCCGCAGAATCTCTCCTGCGGGTTTGCGAATTAAGTTTGGATTAAGAACATCACTCGGTTGTTTCGCTTGACTCGGAAACCGTTTCCAAAGGAGCCGATTGGCCGGACTCTTCATGAAGTCCGTGATGTTTGAATTCGTATTTGTGGGGCTCTATTGAGTTGATGCGATACTTCTTCACCATGTGATCCTGTTCCAGATCCACCTCTTCACCAGCTGTCTTGCCAATCAAAATCTTGGCTAACGGAGAGAGATAACTGATGATTCCGGCCTCAGGGTCGGAGTCCCATGCTCCCAGAATGGTGTAGGTTTCTTCGCTTTGATGAGATAGGTCGGTTACCTTGACCAGAGTTCCAGGATTGACCGCATCGGTACTGACGTCCGAAAAGTCGGTACCGCGAGCACGTGTCAGGTCGGCCTCCAACTCAGCTTTACGCTTCATGAGAAGCTTCTGCATTTCTTTGGCCGCCTTGTATTCATGATTTTCCCTCAAGTCGCCATAACTTCTCGCAACAGCGATTTCTTTGGAGTTTTCAGGAATTTTCTTCTGAACCAAGTCCGTGTATTCACCTCGTCGGCGAAGTAGACTATCCCAGGATACCAAGAGTCCCCGATCCTCGCTGGTCGACTGCTCGCCTGAAATAAGTGTCTGAATGGCCGGGTAACATTTGACGATACGCCCCAGGAGTGAACGCTTGTCCATATCATCGAAACAGGAACTGAACTGAAGGGCGCGAGTCAAATCTTTGACCACTTCAAGATCAGCGGTTTCTATGAGTTCAGCAATCAACTCTTGATCCCCCATGATGAAATCATTCAAACGACTGGTTTTCTTTTCGTTGAATTGATCTCTTTCCATCGCGGTGATCATCGCGCGGAAAACTTCGGGACCAAGAATATCGGCGAATGCATCCGTCCGGGATTTACCCAACCACAATAACATTTCACTGCTGGCCTGGTGCTGATTAACCAATCGCAACAAGGTTTCCTTGACGGCTTCCTGGCGTCCTTCATCAATGAGCAATTGGACAATTTCTCCAACCAGCTTCATCTGCGAATTGTTCAGCAATTCGTAAAAATCGGATTCCCAGGTCTCCGGGTGGTGATCTTTATAAGACCGAAGGGCCAATTTGTTGCGGGTGGCTGGAAGGGCATCCATGAAGGCAGCCAAATCTTCCACTTGCTCCCAGACAGCAGAGTCTTCGACCTGCCCTTCCACAGGTTCGGCGCGCAATCCTTCACGTAAATCATTACGCGCGAATATGGAGTCCAACACCAATTCGGGTTGGTTTTTCAAATAATTTGGAATCTCACTGTCAAGAATCTGCATCGATTCCTGAAAGGCTTCCGTCACATTTTCAAGGTCGTCCTGGCTTTTAAGCAATTCAGTGGCCACAGCCAGTTTTGCTTTCAGCCCTCGGGCTGCGCGTAGATCCCCAACAAGCCTGTCCTGCAATGAGGTCACTTCCTCATTATATTCGATAGGATCAGATTTTTTGACGGGAACTCGGAAGTGACCGTCCTTTTTGAGTTCTTTACGAACCGCCTCCCACCACTTGCGCCAATCTTCCTCGATGACGTCGGGCACCAAAGCTGACTGGATCTGAGCCACCGTGGCTTTACCACCATGGCTTTTCAGGACCAGCTTGATCAAGTCCATGTGACTCACTGCGGCCATTTGTTTCAGGCCCTCCAGATCAGTTGCCACTTTGACCAGCACATGATCTTTTGCCAAGGGGGTCAATGACTTGGCGGCGAAGCCAAGATCCATTGAGTGTCCGGGTTTTTCCGGAAAATCGATTAAAAATCGTGAAAACACGGTGTCCACAGTGGTAATTTTACCCAAGCCCCAGGTGCGATGGGTACAATAACCACTTTCCGTCAGTTGCTCCAAGGCATCCAGGTCCTTGGCTCTGATCTTCCCTTCGGAGGCCAACTTTTCAAATTCCTCTCTCATAGTCCTCGTAAATAGCTCGCTTCAAACGTCGAAATGACATTATTACTCAGCCGTGCAACAAAAACCAAGACAAATTGCGGCTCGAATACTTTTCGACTGGGAAGCAGGTAATCAGTTTGCGGAATCCGTGCTGCGGGAACATTTGTCCCAGTGTAGCCTGAAACCCATTGATCGTCATATGGTTCAAGAAATGGTCTATGGAGTGATCCGCCACATGACACTCCTGGATACCTGGATAGATGAAAAAGCCACCCGACCTCCCGGAAAAACTCGAGCCCGCACATTGCTACGTCTTGGCCTTTACCAAATTGCTTTCATGGATCGCATTCCAGACCACGCGGCGGTAAATGAAACCGTGGCAACTGCCCGGAATCTTCGCCTGCATACCCAGTCCGGTTTTATCAATGCCATCCTGCGGGGATTTCTTCGTGAAAAGGAGTCCATTCTTGGGAAGCTGGAAGATTGGAAGACAACTAATCCACACATAGCGTACTCTCACCCGCTTTGGTTGGTAGAAAAATGGAGAAACCAATTTGGAAAATTGGAAACGATTCGTTTGTTGGAATGGAACAATCAAATCCCGACGACTTATGCGAGATGGAACCCCTTGTCAGGTTCTAAGGATGAACTCGAATCTCTCTGGGATGAAGAAGGGGTTTCAAGAAAGGAAACCTCATTCAGCTGGGCGCCGAATGAGAAGATTTTCAAGATCCATTCCTTTCCATCACAACCAGACAAACTCAAAAGCTTCAGGAAAGGGCTGTTTTATATTCAGGATCCAAGCACATTGCTGGCCCCTGCATGGGTAGAAGCCAAAGCCACTGATAAAGTGCTGGATGCCTGCGCAGCCCCTGGAGGCAAGGCGTGCGCACTGGCTGCACAAATGGAGAACCAGGGCACCCTCGTTGCGGCAGATGTGGATCCCGGGCGTTTACGTCGACTTCGGGAAAACATCGAGCGATTGGGGGTCAAGAACACCAGCGTGACCATGAATCCCGAAAAATTACAGGGAACGGATACGGAAACATTCGATGCCATTCTTATTGATGCACCCTGCTCCAACAGCGGGGTGATGAGACGGCGTTTGGATGTTCGATGGAGGTTGACTCCAGAGGAAATTCAAAGCATCACGACCCAGCAAATGGATATCCTCCGTCAAAATGCCAAGCGCCTCAATCCAGGAGGTCGGCTGATATATAGCTCCTGCAGTCTGGAGCCCGAGGAAAACCATCAAATCGTATCGAACTTTCTCAAGGAGCATAAGGAATTCCATCTCGAAAAAGAGCAACAACTGACGCCTTTCGAACACGGTGTCGATGGAGCTTATGCAGCCAAATTGATTCTAAACCCAAATCCTTAGCGACCGCTCGCCCAGAGGCAAAGGCGCATCATGATTTCAAGATTGTCGTCGTTCTCAATGACCGCTCCACCCAGTCCTTTGCCTTCCAGGACAGTATTATTGATCCAGCCGGAATCGGTCACCAGAACGAACCTGCCCTTCTGATAACCGGCTCCGGCCAGAAGAATCCCTTGGGCATCCCGCTCTCCATTGACTGGAGCTTGACTCAAATCATTGGGAACCGTCCAGTAGCTCATTCCAGTCTTTTGGGTCAAACGGATCTGATTCCCGGTGTAGTACCCCCATTTTAAACCACCCAGCACGGGAATATCCTGTGGTATTTGAAGGCCTTTGGCATCAGTGTAGTTGTCCACCCATTGCATCCCAAATTCATTAAGGAACTTGTTTACCTGAACAGTTTCAAGATTGTGATTCTCTTGATTCCCCATAATGATCAGTCCCCCTCCTCTCCTGATAAAACGAAGTAATTGCCTCCGGTCTCTTGACGTCATTTTCGCGGGAGGAGGATTCCCCTCTACAGGCTCTGCACTTGGATTGGATATTAAGATGACATCCACATCACTGAGTGTCTTTTTGGTGAGTCGTTCAGCGTGAACACGCACTTCAAAGCTGGTTTTTAATTCTTTGAGAATTTCACGGTAAGAACCATCAGGCAGGTAGCGTTTCTCCCCCTCAGCATTGAAATAGCGACTGTAAAGCAGCACTGGCTTTCCGTCATTGGCAGTCAGTTGAAAGGAAAACACAACCAGCATGGCACAGGACAACCATAATGATATCTTAGAAATAAATGAACGAAGGATCATTTCTGTATACTGCATGAAGAGTGATTGAAATCGAGTGTTTTTATTGAAGCCCAATGCCGTCTGCCATCATTCACTGCCATGCATCTTTCCACATGTCAGGATACCAGCGGCCCTCGTCCATCTCAATGATGTCAAAATCGGTTACCATTTTGCCATTGTCCTCAAGGCCATAACCACGGATTAGATTGGGTATGAATTCAGCCGTTTCGTCGTCCCGCCAACCGCGTTTACTCATGAAACTGTTGTAGATGAGAATTTCTTCGTCAGTCAGCCGCTTACCGGTGGTTTGACACCATTCCAGCACCTCCTCATCGCTCAGTCCGGACAAGACTTTTTCTTTAACATCAGCGTAAGCAACACCAAGGTATCGACAAGTCCGCCCATCGAAACCATCCCCTAACATATCGAAATAATCTTCAGGCAAATGACCAGTTGCATGCAGCTTGATCTTCGAACACATTCTTGCAAAATAAAACAAGCCACCGGTTTTTTCGTAACATCCTTTTATGCCATTCACTTTCATCACTTAATTCCCATTAACGAAGTTTTAAGATCTCCCCTTTTTTGCAGAGTCCAAAATGGTTTTGAGATATTTTCCCGTATGACTACGCTCAACTTGGGAAATATCCTCCGGAGTTCCTTCAGCAACAATCTCTCCTCCTCCAGCCCCTCCTTCAGGCCCTAAGTCGATGACCCAATCAGCCGTCTTAATCACATCCAGATTATGCTCAATCACCACCAAGGTGTTACCGGCCTGACGCAATCTGTTCATGACACTGAGCAAGGTTGCCACATCATGAAAGTGCAGTCCTGTGGTGGGTTCATCAAATATATACAGAGTCCTCCCCGAGGATCTCTTACCCAACTCAGCTGCCAGTTTTACCCGCTGAGCTTCCCCTCCGCTCAGAGTGGTGGCCGACTGCCCCAATTTCAAATAACCCAGCCCCACTTCCGCCAAGGTCAAGCATGGCTCACATATTTTGGGAACCGCACGAAAAAATGTGGCCGCTTCATCGATGGTCATGTCCAGGACGTCCGCAATAGTCCGCCCTTTATAGTTAATCTCAAGGGTTTCCCGATTATACCGTTTTCCATGACATGCCTCGCAGGTAACATAAACGGAGGGTAGAAAATGCATCTCAATTTTCAGGAGCCCGTCGCCCTGGCATTTTTCACAACGTCCCCCCTTGACGTTGAAACTGAATCGACTGGATTCATATCCTCTGATGCGCGAGGAAGGCAGCCGGGCAAATAGATCCCGGATTTGATTGAAGATACCCGTGTAAGTCGCCGGGTTGCTTCGGGGAGTTCTACCGATGGGGCTTTGATCCATAACAATGATCTTTGAAAACTTCTCGTCACCGTAAATAGCCTGGTGGTGACCTGGTCGGTCTTTCGCACCATACCATTTTCGCATCAATGTTTTCCTGAGAATTCCATCGATAAGAGTACTCTTGCCCGATCCACTGACTCCAGTCACACAGGTCATCAACCCCAGAGGAATCCGAACATCGATATTCTTGAGATTGTTTTCGCATGCGCCTTTGATGGTGAGATAACCTTTGTCTGGTGTTGGTTGAATCCGATGGGCGGGAACATCGATGGAAAACACCCCTGATAAATATTTACCCGTAAAAGATTTCTCGGAAGCCAAAATATCATCAATGGCTCCATGGGCGACCACTTCACCACCATTCACCCCGGCACCAGGCCCCATGTCGACCACGTAATCAGCTTTGCGGATGGTATCCTCATCATGCTCGACAACCAGGACGGAATTCCCCAGATCTCTCAATCGTATCAATGTCTCAAGTAGGCGATCATTGTCACGTTGATGGAGTCCAATGCTTGGTTCATCCAGGATGTAAAGGACGCCTACCAAACCTCCTCCAATTTGTGTTGCGAGTCGGATTCGCTGAGCTTCTCCTCCACTGAGTGTTCCACTTTCTCGGTTGAGACTGAGATATCCCAGCCCTACCTCATTCAAAAACCTTAACCGTGTCAGAATTTCTCGAACCAGATCCCCTGCAATTTTGTATTGAAACTGATCCAGTTTCAAATTTTCGAAAAAACCCAGGGACTGTTCAATCGTCAGATGGCAGATATCCATGATCGACAGACCCGGAATTTCCTGGAACGCCAGCTTCTGCAGTTTGTTTCTCTTGATGAATTCTGCGTCTCCCAATGTGGCGGATAAAATTTCGGGACGCAATCTAAGCCCGTTACACGCTTCACAGGCTACAGGGCTCATGTAACCCTTAAGTCGATTGCGTGAAGTTTCACTTTCGCTTTCTTCAAACTGTCTCTCCAGCATTGGAATCACGCCTTCAAACTGACGTTTGTGCACACGGCGTGAAGCACCGGATCCAGCATGGAATGGCACCAAGTCCTCACCTGAACCATAGAGAATCGTCTCTTTGAAAGCCGGCTTCAGATTTTTGAAAGGAGCATCCATGCTTTGCTGATAATGCGCAGCCAGCCCCTTCAGCATACCGTCATAAAAAGCCATCTGAGACTTGGGAACTTTGTAGAAAGGAAGCACCGCCCCTTGAGCCAGAGTTTTCTTGGTGTCAGGAATAATCAATTCTGGATCGAATTCCATCTGTTGCCCCAAGCCATGACAGGATTCACAGGCCCCCGACAAAGAGTTAAACGAAAAATGTTTCGCTTCCAGACGCTCATAGGTTCGCCCGGTTTCCGGACTGTACAGGCGGTTGGAACGAGTCCATTCTTCCCATAATTCACCGGCACGATCTTCGGGTTTTTGATGGAGCATTTGCACGATTCCTCCTCCCCAACGCAAACCTGTTTCTACCGAGTCCGCCAAGCGCACCCTGACTTTTTCCTGAACAACCAGTCGATCCACAACTACTTCCAGCGTTCTGGATACTCCACCATCCAACACACTTTCAGGAAGTGCCCCTAGCTCATGAAAAACACCATCAATCCGCACCCGCACGAAACCCTCGCGCCCGAGCCGATCCAGACATGGTTTCAATGCTTCGTCTTTTTGAATCTTGACAGGGGCAAGGACCATCACTCGCGTGCGTTCGGGTAAATCCATCACTTCATCGACAATGTCAGAGGTCGTTTGATGGAAGATGGGTTGCCCTGATTCTGGACAATAAGGTTGGGCTACGTTGGCAAATAGCAACCTGAGGTAATCATAAATCTCGGTGGTTGTTGCAATGGTGGATCGTGGATTGGCAGCAGAACCACGTTGTTCAATAGCGATTGCAGGTGAGAGCCCCTCAATAAAGTCCACATCCGGTTTCTGCATTTGATCCAGAAACTGGCGGGCATAGGAGGAGAGCGATTCAACGTATTTTCGCCTTCCTTCGGCAAAAATAGTATCGAAAGCCAACGAGGATTTTCCCGATCCGCTCAATCCGGTGAAGACGACCAGGCGATTGCGGGGCACATTCAGGGAAACATTCTTGAGATTATGCTCCCTGGCACCACCTATGCGTATCCATTCCTGCCCCATGTCTTTGAATTTAAGATTGCAAACGACCGAGCAAGTTAGCACCTACAAGCGCAGGGGACAATCAAATTCAAAATAACCGTGCGGTTCGGCCCTAATAGTAGCCGAATGCATCAGTTTGAATGTTGATGAACCAACCGGTTGGTGGTCCTGAAAATCAAGAATGGATACAAAAGACCTGTAACGTTATTAAAATAATCAACCCAATTCAGCATTATCCCGAATATGAATGTAGGCATGAACATGGGGTTCACCTCGAAAGAAGATCAACGAGGAGGGGCCTTCGATTTGCCAGACATCCCAAACCCCGTCATTGCCCAGATCCTGATTTTTGAAAAAGGCCATGTGCAAATGATCCATCCCTGCCTGTTCGATCAGTTTCAATGCTTCGTCGGCATCCTGTTTTCGGAATGGGGCAAGTACATCACCCAGCACCTGACGAACCAGTCCCTTTTGATCCTTAAACAATTCAGTCATGGGTATTCCAGGGAGCCCTGAAGTTTTACCGGTCAACTGAACCGTTTTGGTGCCTTCTTCCCTTCTCGAAGTCCCTAGCAAAGCCATTTCCCTTTGCTTTCCATTCAACATTTGAAAGACCTCATTGGCGCGTTTGGCTTGATACCAGTAGGCATTGCCAGGGTGGTGGGCAGGTTCTTTGTCTTTGTTTCCTGCTTGATGCCCGTAGAAGATCGGTCCACCGAATGCCGCACCTTCCACTGAATTTCCGTCACAGCGCCGAGTCACATGACGTCCGGTTAATACAAATTCGAATTTTGATTCCCCCGGGGCTCCAAATAGTGCAATGGAAGTATCCTCCAGACCTTCTTCATCAGAATCCCATGCCACTTGTTCAAAAATCTGATCGGCATATTCCTCGCTGTGGATCCCCATGAAAATCTCCCTAATCATTGCCTGCTGATCCGCTGTAAAATCTTCCCCTACCCGTGCCTTGGTAATAAACCAGTTGTTCACCACTTTGGATCTGAGTGGATGATCAAAAGGAAAACATATCTGCTTCTTTTGATCGTCAGTGAGACTTCGGTACAGAGTCGCCACTAGAGTTTCAGCCGACGTTTTGGCTTTGGCAGCTTCCAGGTTCAAGATAGGTAATGACGACGCAGACGCCAAAGCTAATGCACTTGTTCCAGTCTTCAAGAAGTGACGACGATCCATGGCGGCACTGAAGCAATGACCGGATAGAGTAGACTTGTTTTGGGAATCCATGGTTTCTTTATAGCGGAATTAACATCTTTGGCGATCCAAAAGTTTGGCTATGAAGCCCACTCATTCAGTAGGTTTAGAGTCTTGCAACTTCATTTCATTTCCTTCCCTCTGACACCTTTTCGTGCGAATGAAATGAAATAAATGAGTTGCAGAAGCTTCAAATCACCGTTAAGTCATCTTGGAATCAGATGAAGTTGGCGCAATACATCACCTCCTTGTGGATGGCGGGCAGTATCCTGGCGACAGGATTCCTGGCCCAGAGCGCCCAGTTTCATGAATGGCTCCATGTTGGTGACGAATACTGCGAATCCTCGAGTTCACATTGTCACGAAACAGGCCAGAAAGATCATCATCATGAGGACGAAGGCGCTGAGGAGCACCCGCACGGATTGCTTTCCTTGATGGCTGGAGCCAGCATGGATGGGCCATGCGCCTTGGTGATCTGCGCAGAACCTGAATTCTCAGCCTGTACCTTTCAGCAGAAAATCGATCAACAACCCGTCTCATCCGCCTTTTGGGCGGCAACACAGGGTCGAGCTCCTCCCTCTCTCTCCTAACACCCGATCTATTTTCACACATCTGACGCAATGAAAATGTGGGTTTAATGACTGCTAGCCTGAAAAGCTACGGTTCCACATGCGTCATAATTCCTGATATTTATATTCTTATGTTAACATCCTGTCGGCGTTTGGGGAGAAACGCCAGGAATCGTGATTCTCGGATAAATGGATTCACATTGATTGAATTGTTGGTGGTCATTGCCATCATTGGCTTACTGGCGGCAATGCTTTTTCCTGCCCTGGGAAAGGCTTCAGCCAAGGCTAAACAAGTGAAATGCGCCTCTAACATGAGGCAAATCGGCATTGCTATCTCGATGTATGTCGATGATTTTGAAGGCAAGCTTCCACAAACAGCTCATGAAACATTGAGTACCAATAAAATTTGGATTCGAAAACTGCTTCCATACGTTGGAAATTCGGATGCCATCAGACTATGTCCAGCAGATCCAACACGAACCGCGCGTCGTGATAGCGGGGGAACGAGTTACATTCTGAATGAGTTTGTATCGGTTCCTATCGTGGATTCGTTTGGGCAGACACTGAAGCCCATCCCGAAACTCGATCAACTACGTCAACCATCGGAAACCTTCCTGCTATTTGAGGTCGCTGACGATTATGGTCCATCCATTTTTTCGGACCATACCCATTCGCGTTCTTGGTTACGAAGCGGTTGGGAAGGTGTGGTGGCGGACATACAGCCAGATCGACATCGAGGCGGAGCCCCCAACCTGGACAGAACTCAAGGCAGAGCAAATTACCTGTTTGTTGATGGCCATGTCGAATCCATAGATGCCGCAAGCTTGAAACATCAGTTTGATCAGGGCATCAACATTGCCCAACCTCCAGAATTCCGACCTTAGTTTCCATAAGAATCAGATAAGCAACAAAGCTGAACGCACCATAGATCTTGAACTATTTAAGAACTTGTTTGGAGGACTGCGTACTCAGGCGAGAAAACGCCCCTCTGAATTCCAAAAATAACTACCATTTTATTAAGAATTAAACATGAAACAACGCACCGCAAAGAAAGCTACGCTGCTTGCCATGAGTCTGGCGACTTTAATGGTAAATGCTGAAGAACGCTTGAAGTGGACAGATGGCCACGGAGACCTTCAAGTGGGCTATCACAATGAGGCTTGGGACTGGGGAGCCTGGATCAACAGTTCTCCAGACGAAGTCATCATCTCACTTGACCAGGCTTCAAAAGCTTTGATACCTGAGAATCCTGATTTTGAATTCCTGGGAGAACCCGACACCCCTGTTTGGATTGCACCACAGGTCGACAAGGAAGGTGTTGTTTTCCTGGGTATGAATACTTCGTCGACACCTCTGGGAACCTTCGAAGGCAACCGTTTCGACCTCCGCCTGACCAGCGTTGAGGGTCCTGGAGATTTCATAATGTGGATCACAGGCGGAGCAGGCTCTGTCGAAGTCCCTATGAACTCACGAGACGGAATTGATGAAAACGATCTTATCGATACCCCTGCTCCAGGGCATTTTCATCAAAACTGGGGATTCACTTCACCCGGGACTTATCATGTTGGATTCAAAGCAGAAGGCACCTTGACGGGACAATCTTCCCTGACCACCAGTGAAGAACAGACCTACAGGTTTGCTGTCAATGTCTTTGATCAGGGCGAACTGGACATGGAGGTTGCCTATGAGGATGGAGAATGGGAGTTAGTTCTCCTGGACGAAGCCAATGATACGGAAATTGAAGCGGGCGAAGCAGCCTTGCATGCGGGCCCGGCAACCTGGCAAGTCGTTCCATCCGATCCAGCATTTGGATTCCTGGGGAATCCCGGAGACAGTGTCTTCATTTTACCACAAGACGAAAAGGAGGGCATTCTATTCCTGGGAATTGCCGGCGATGAAATTGAAGCGGGCGTCTTTGAAAATGATCAGGTATCTCTCAATCTGACCAGCGTAGAAGGACCCGGATCTGTATTTTTGTATTCTACCGATGCCTTTGGTTCCCCCACCAAATACTTCGACTCAGCCGACGGGATTGATGGGGAAGACCAGTTTCCTGTTAGCGTGGGAGGCCATTCACATCAAAACTGGGCTTTCTCATCTCCTGGAATCTACCGGGTGGGCATGAACGCGTCTGGCACATTAGTGGACGGAACCCCCAGCAGCAGTGAAAACAGTGTGTTTCTTTTTGAAGTCTTTGGTCCAACGGTCATATCGGATGGTGAATTGGACTTAGAGGTAGCCTACGAAGATGGAGAATGGGAACTCGTCGGGTTGGACGAAGCAAACGAAAAAGAAATATGTGCAAATGAACTGATCATCCAAGGAAATCCTTCCACGCAAGTGACGGTTCCTGACGACGCTGCTTTTTCCTTCCTCGGATCACCCGGTGACCGCGTCAACGTTCTGCCACAGGAAGAAACTGAGGGAGTCATTTTCCTGGGGATCGCTGGTGATGAAATCGAGTCGGGCGCCTTCCAAAACGATGAAGTTGAGCTGAAGTTAGCCTCAGTGGATGGTCCCGGGCACGTCTCACTTTACGCCGTAGATGAATTTGGAAGTCCAAATGTGTTTTTCAACTCTGCGGATGGTATCAGCAACAGCGACGCTTTTCCCGTAAGTGTGGGCGGTCATTCACACCAAAATTGGGGATTCACCCAACCCGGTGTATACCGAGTCGGATTGAAAGCCTCAGGACAATTGGCAGGCTCTGGTGATGCAACAGAAAGCGAAGTGATTGTCTTTACCTTTTGCATCAAGAGTTCACCGGAGACACCAGAGGAACCTGTAGTGCTTGCTTCGGGTGAAATCGATCTTGAGGTGGCCTATGAAGATGGGGAATTTGAATTGGTCCTTCTCGACGAAGCTAATGAGCGAGAGATCGAAGCAGTAGACGGGATTTTGACTGGTGTGGCTTCCATATTGGAACCAATTCCCTCCAATCCTGCATTCTCTTTTTTGGGCAAACCCGGCGATCGAATCTTCATTCTTCCCCAAGACGAGCAAGAGGGTGTGCTTTTCTTAGGCATTGCGGGCGATGAAATACCTGCCGGTGAATTCCAGAATAATTCAGTCAGCTTGAACCTGGTTGAGGTTTTTGGTCCGGGGAATGTATTCCTTTATTCGACGGACGAATTTGGCATTCCAATGAAATATTATGACTCCGCTGACGGCATTGATCTGGATGATCGATTTCCTGTCGCTGTGGGGGGACATTCCCACCAAAACTGGGGTTTCTCAGCCGCAGGAAAATATGAAATCAAGTTGCAAGCCTCGGGCGTGAAAGCCGTCAATGGTGAAAATGTTACCAGCGATGCTGTCTCCTTCTTCTTCGATGTGATCGAGCCCGAAATCTTTCATTCCGGGGAACTGGATTTGGAAGTTTTGTATGAAGAGGGCGAATGGGAATTGGCATTACTGGATGAAGCTAACGAACGTGAATTGGAACCGAGCGACGCTCTGCTTCAGGGAGTTTCAAGCACACGACAAAATGTGCCTGATAACCCTTCCTTCGGCTTCCTAGGCGAGGCTGGAAGCGATGTTTGGGTTCTACCTCAGGATGAAACCGAGGGAATCCTCTTCGTGGGTATTGCCGGTGACGAAATTGCTTCGGGAGTCTTCGAAAATGATGCTGTTGATCTTCACCTCAGAGATGTTCGCGGACCGGGAAATATTTCCCTATATTCAGTAAACGAATTTGGAGAACCGTCCATTTACTTCAACACCTCCGATGGCATTGATTCGCAAGATGTCTTTCCTTTGAGCGTGGGTGGCCACTCTCACCAAAACTGGGGATTTACTGCACCAGGGGTTTACAAAGTAACCCTCCAAGCCTCAGGAAAACTGATGGGCGAAACGGAATCAATTCAAAGCGGTCTAATCGAATTCACCTTCGAATTATTGGACTACCAAACAAGGCTGATGTTTTCCCGCAGCAATGGGGATGCTTTACTGATTCGATGGCAGACGGAGTCTGGCGTGAATTATCAGTTGCAATCCTTATCGAACTTCGGAAACGAAATTTGGTCAGATAAGGGCGATCCCATCACTGGTACAGGAAATATCATTGAAGTGGAGGTTCCAATCGATCCCGATTCCCTATCCGAGTATTTTAGGGTGCTGATTATCTCAAACGACATTTGACGCTGGTTGCGTCATACGAGCATAGCGGCGCCGAAAGCATCAGTGTGCCTTGGCGTCGCTATGCGATATCTAGCTATTTACTGACAAAGTATTTTTTCAAACCAACATGGAAAATTGATGAAAGATTGTCAGAACCATTTTCTACTACCCACTCTGAAACTCATGAAGTCTCAACATCTACTCAGTAAACTCAGATGCTTATCCTCGCTATACCTTCATAAGACTCAAATCTGACTTAAACTATGAACATAATTTTTAACAAAAGCACAAAAATATTCAGCGGATTACTGTTTGCAATTATCCTGATAGGCTGCGGTCCAAACGAAAGCGCCAGTGAATCAGGACATGATGGTCATGAAGGAGCTCATGCTGATGGAGGGAAACCTCTTGTCATCGTATCGACGACAGACCTCAAAGGACTAGTGGAGGTAATTGCCGAGGACAAAGTGGAATTAGTCTGCTTCGGTAAAGGGAATCAGGATCCTCACGAACTGGATATCCTTCCCAGCTATGTGCGGGAAATGAATGATGGAGATCTTTGGATCCAGGTGGGCAATGACATCGAAGCGGCTTGGTATCCGGACCTCATAGCAAATATCAAAAACCCAGGTATCTTGGAGGGTACGGAAGGTTTCCTGGATGTGTCTGGAGGAGTAAACCCCATGGAGGGTATGGTTGGCAATATCTTGGGAGTTGGGCATTCAAGCGGACTGCATCCTTCAGGTAACCCTCATTATTTGCTGGACCCAATTGAAGGAATACGCGCCGCTGAAGAAATCGCAACGCGTCTGTCTGCAATCCTACCAGCCGAGAAAGCGTTTTTTGAAACGAATCTAGAGTCGTTCAAAAGCAAGCTGGCATCAGCCCTCGTCGGTGAAGATTTAGCCAAGAAACTCGATATTGTTGAAATCGCCGACCACTTCATGAACGGAACCTTGGAAACCTATCTTAAGGATCAGGGGCAAGGCACAAATCTGGATGGCTGGCTGGGAGAGTTGCAACCTTATCGCGGGACGCCTGTCGTTGGAGACCATGATCTCTGGCCTTATTTCTGCAGGCGGATTGGATTATCGGTCCTGGGCTATTTTGAACCAGAACCAGGTATCCCTCCAACGACCAAACACCTGCAAGCCCTCATAACTCAAATGAAATCCCATAAAGTCGGCATCATTTTATCGGCTCCTTACTTTGATAAAAGACACGCCGAATTTGTTTCTCAAAACACCGGAGCCACAGTGCTTCCAATGTGCCACCAAGCGGGAGCTCAACCAGGAACGGATGCTTATTTCGATATGGTCAGTCACAACATGGAAACAATGATTTCCGCACTTAAAAAAACCAAGACTGCCGGCTCCGGGGTTGAATGATATTGCCATGAAAGAGGATATCCTGAAACAACTCGGACTGGAACCTCGTGCTGAAGAGTCTCCTAAAACAGAGCCTGCCAAGACTCCTGAAACTTACCCAGAATCCGCTCCAGAGGAAAAAGATCCCATTGTCGCTGTTGAAAGCGCCACATTCGCTTATGGCAGAAATGTCATTCTTGAGTCTGTTGAAATGCAGATCCGTGATGGTGAATTTTGGTGTTTGATCGGGCCGAACGGTGAAGGAAAAACAACATTCATTAAAGCGCTCCTGGGCGCCTTGCGTCCTAAAAAAGGACTGGTCCGACTCCGGGCGGATTTTGCCCGCAGAACTCGTATCGGTTTTGTCCCTCAGAGTTGTGATTTGAATCCTGGAGTTCCAACCACCATCCAGTCTTTTGTGTTACAGGGAACCGCAGGCTTGTCTATTGAAAAACAAAAGTTGCAGCATCGAGTGAAACGCGCTCTGGAAGTCATGGGGATACACCCCATCCGTGAACGAAGCATCTGGAGAGTGTCGGGAGGGCAACGTCAACGAGCGATGGTGGCAAGGGCTTTGGTGAGAGATCCATTACTCATGATTGTGGATGAACCGACTGCTGGGCTGGATCTGGCTGCGTCATCAGGATTGTTAAAAACCATCACTGAACTCAACCAGAAACACCGGATCACGGTTCTTTTTGTGACACACGATTTGCAACTGGCGGGAAGGTATGCATCGCATGTTGCCGTCTTCAAAAATCGTCGAGTCACCTGCGGCCCGGTCAAGGATGTCTTGACTGGCGAAAATCTGGAGAATGCCTTTGGCGTCCAAACGGAAGTCAGACAGGAAGAATCAGGTGGTTTCACTGTTCGCCCTAAAGTGGAATACCAGGAGGTCACGGCATGATCGGAGAGTTCATCGAGTCATGGTCCCTTTTCAGCAGGACTTACATGAGCGCCATGCTCATCGGGGTTTCGTTGTCGCTGATGGGAGTGGTTGTCGTGGCCCGTGGCAACGTTTTCGTGGCGGCAGCGCTGTCTCAGGCTTCCATGCTGGGCGTTGCTCTCAGTCTTTTTTTCAGACTTGGGCAACCAGCGCTCTCCGCAGTCGTATGCTCAGTGGGCGCCTCCTTGTTGGTGGCGAGGAATCAGCCGCAAAGTGGCAATTCAACAAGCGAAGAATTAACAGGATGGATCTTTCTGCTAGGTGGGAGTCTTTCTGTCTTGTTGCTCGCCAGAATGCCATATGGACTAAAGGAAATACAATCCCTACTGTCGTCCAGCATCATCGGGGCGGGCTCTGGAGACATCTTTGTATTTGGTGCCTTTCTGTTGGTTTTTTGCCTCTTCCTGATCCTGCGCCTTCGTAGACTCACCTTGTTTCTATCGGATCCGGTCATGGCGGCCGCAGTGGGAGCCAATATATTCATCTGGTCAACCGCCATATCCGCCAGTTTGGGACTGGCGACAGGCCTGGCCATCAGATCTTCCGGCATGCTTTTCACATTCGCTTGTCTGGTCCTTCCTGCGCAGATGGCAAAACATCTCTGTCGCGACATTGGCCCCATGTTCCTGATGGCTCCCATCATGGCCTTTGTGAGTATTCTGCTTGGACTTATGCTGGGAAATTATTTTGACCTTCCCCCGGCACAAACGATCGTCGCTTTAATGTCCCTCTTGACTGTCATTGCTTGGCTGGTTCGATGGATCAGGGAAAGCATCATGGTCAATCAATGATACGGGATTCTTGCTGATGTTCGACGACCGCAGCAAATTCAGATTGGGTCTGTTACTCACTCTATTGAGCGGTGCCGCAGCTTTGGCACATCAATTACTCTGGACCCATCGCATGACTGATCTGCTGGGATCCAGTGCACAGTCCATTGACCACCTCTTGGATGTGTATAATATAGGATGTCGACAAGGAAAGCCTCAGGTTTAATGTTTCGATTTGAAGTTAAAAAAGAGATATAGATACGATGCATGCAATTTGAAACGGAAATCACAGTTTTAAAAAATGAGCCGCTCCAAACTACAATCCATCTTTGAGCATGACCATGCTTTTGGACAGGACCAAAAAAGACCTGGCGAATTCAGAACCATTGTGGTGATCGTGATCACGGCGTTGATGATGGTAGTGGAAATCGCCGCTGGACTGGCTTTTGGCTCCATGGCGCTTTTGGCCGACGGACTCCACATGGCCTCTCATGCTGCGGCATTGAGCATCTCTGCCTTTGCCTATGTATTTGCGCGTAGGAATGCACACAATCCTTCCTACAACTTTGGAACAGGAAAGGCCAATGCGTTGGGAGGATTCACGGGGGCAGTCCTGCTTCTTGTATTTGCATTACTCATGATCAGCGAAAGCGTTCACCGATTAGTGTCTCCAGTATCCATCGCTTTTAATCAAGCCATCGGCGTCGCTATCATTGGACTCATCATCAATGGAATTTCCGTATTCGTACTCGGGCATGAGGATCATCACCATCATCATGACCATGGTCATAGCCATGATCACGGACATGATCATGAGCACCATCACGATCATCATCATCATCATGATCACAACTTGAAAGCAGCCTACCTCCACGTCCTGGCGGATACTCTCACCTCCCTACTGGCAATTGTGGCACTTCTGACAGCCAAATATTTTGATTGGGTTTGGATGGATCCGATTATGGGTATTGTGGGAGCGGGAGTGATCACAAAATGGTCGATTGGTTTGCTCTCACAAACAAGCGGTGTCCTCCTGGACAAACAAGGTCCGACGAAGTTGCAAGAAAAAATAAAAGCACGTATCGAATCGAGCACAGAAAACACGTATGTCTTCGATCTTCATGTCTGGTCCATTGGGCCAGGGATTTATTCAACGACCATGATCATCGTCACCCCTCAACCTCAAACTTCCACGTTCTACAAGGATCTACTAGGCGAAATGAAACAGATCGTTCATATCACGATTGAAGTGCATCCACTCGAAAACTAAAAACTACTGAACAAATTTAATGCGGTAAAAAATGATACAATGGCGGTAGCCTACCAAAGACTTAAGGCCTGATACCCCCACTCTCCATATCCCCCTATCTCAACACCTTTTTCTTTTTGTCGGTTTTCCGCTTGACAAATTTAATACTTTAGACAAGTGTTGACCTCAACAAGGAGATATTACTTTTCACTTTCTATACATCACTATTACGGTGTACTGCGTTTTTGCCCCCTTTTCTGGCATCTACTAGACATCCAGTGACACTACAGGAGTGATTCAATACCAACAAAACATCAACTGTATATTATGAAACGTATTATATGTTTTATACTTGCTTCCGTCTGTCTATTCACGA
The DNA here is from genome assembly GCA_964342825.1 of uncultured Verrucomicrobiota bacterium. GTDB lineage: Bacteria > Verrucomicrobiota > Verrucomicrobiia > Limisphaerales > AAA164-E04 > AAA164-E04. Next base: position 19,204 of record CAYFHO010000046.1, on the reverse strand, counting down.
ATCAAATGAATGCACAGATTGAAGGATTCACCGCTGGTCATATGTCTGGCGGAAAGGAGGTTTACATTCGATTTTATGTTCCTGAATCGGAGATTAACTTCGACACACCTGAGTTTAGTATTTCATTGGACGACGGCAAAAGTTACGACGCTTCGCTCAAATCTTTTCGCGATGGTTTCTCACCGGAAAAAGGTATCACTCCTGGATTGAATGTCTTTGTCTGGGAAGCCGAAAAGGATCTTCCCAATGTTTTTGTTGATCCTGCGTTCATCAAAATGAACCTTAAATTAACCAAGGAAGATCGAGTGGAATTCGAGTTCCTGGGTGAAAATATCCCCACGGTCATCGTTCACCAACCTGTCGAAGCTTTTCGTTTGGTGCAGTTTGTTGCAGATCAATCAAATTCCAACTATGGATCTTCGCTGGAACGTTTGGTGGAACCGGGGACTTATCGCGGCGAACGAGTGGAGGATTTGTTACGTCAATTTGACCCAAATGCGTGGCGCCCCCCAGGAAAGGAAGACGAAGATACCGATCAACAACCACCGTCGAAACAACAGGATGGGGAATTAGTCCCAATCGATGATCTGGATGATTTCAAATTTGAGGGTGACATCATTGAATACCCGGATCTTCCAGAAGTATCTCGAGGTGAACCCTTGACCGAAGACACGGACATGCGTCGTGACATTCGAGAGGTCATCGATGAAGGAAAGCCAATGGAACCCATCGAACTGGAACCTCAAGGTTCTTCCATTCTGGTGGATTTTCTAATCCTTCAGGATCAAGTTGTCTTCGCAAAATCCAGCAGATTCAACGAAGGAAACCGCATCAACTTCATTCCCGCTCCACTTGATAACTTACCAAGGGAACCGGGGATTTCGATTGCCCAGGAATTTGGAACTGTTTGGAACAGAGGAGACATACTGATTGGATTTTATAATCAAAAGGGGCTTTACGATCTGGCGGTTATCCCCGATCCCCTGCTCCACCTGGCGCACGACGACAAGGGAGAGCATCGCCTGGTTCGATCCAACGTCGGATCCTTTGGTGCAGTAGCCAACACCGATGAAACCTTCACACACGTCATGATCTGGAAGGCCGAGGTATCCAATGCTCGCAATCCATTGTTGCATTTGGAAGAATTCAAGATTTTCGAGGAGGAACACCTGAACCCGCGCCTAAGATTATCCAACGATGAGATCGTCCGGGGAACCATTGATCTTGATGACGATGATCATGATGGAAACAATTTTGGACCGCGAAACCACACCAATAGTACTACCCCATTGGAAAAAATTTGGAATTCAGGATCTAAATCTTCCAAATACAACGTCGTCATTACAGGAGATGGGTTTGCGAATACGACTGCCGACAATGACAAGATGCGTGACTGGTTGAGGGACCATGTAACCAATGGTATCGCTCAGCGGGACATACAGCCATCCTACTTTAATGCAGTTAATTTTTACTTCCTGGATGCTAAATCTCAACAATCCGGGATCACCGCAAGTCGGGTCGTGATTGTGCCCAAGGAAGACATCGGTGATTTCACCTCCAGAGATGATTACCTGAGACATCAAGAAGAGGATGACGACAATTTCCGCGTTTATCTGGTGGATGGAAACCGTCGCAACACCGCCTGGTCCTTTGCCAGTGCCGATTGGTCGGCCTGCTGGCGTATCCAGATGAACGGAAATGCAGGTTGGAATCATCTGACTGATTCCGTTTCAGCCCGGTTCGGGGGCAAGCCCGATGAAATTTGGGTGATCCAGAACAATGGCAGAGGAGGATGTGCCAGCAGTGCCAACGGCATTCGTATCTTGACCATTTCTGATGGCAGTTCAGTCAACACACTCCTTCATGAATGGGGACACACCTTTGGTCGCCTGGGGGATGAATACACCCGTCAACAAGCATACTCTGGAGGAGCTGCGGGTTACAAAAACCTGTATGAAGCCTCTGCATGGGATGGCACCTGGTCTGGTTTGCGTTCCACCTGGAAACGCTGGGTTCCCTCTTTTCGACCATTGCCAACCACAGCAGCGAATGTGGCTTTGAACGATACCGATGTCGGTTTGTTTCTGGGTGGGCATTATGCCACGAACGGTGTTTACCGTCCCGTTCAGAATGGACGCATGGTTTCTAATTCACCTCTGAACTCTCCACTGGGAAATACGGAAATACGACTAAAGGCGTACCAATATCGCGAGCAAAATTTTCGTGAAAACTTCCTAATCGATGCAAACAATGACGGTCTGACCGATGTGCTTATACAGGATGACCGCCAGGTGGGGCTTTACCTGAGTCAGGATCGCAATGTTGGACCAAACGATCCAGTCAGTGGATCCCCTCTTCGTTCGGTCTCAGGGGTGCTTGAACCCACTTGGTTTGCAACAGATATTCTTCGCGGAAGCGGATCGTCCTGGGAATTTAGAAAAAGCGATCAAATAGCAACCGGAGATTTTACAGGTGACGGACAAGAGGACTTTTTCGTACAAAACGGAACAGCCTGGGTTCGTCCTTATATAGGATTGCTCCGATCAACCGGAAACGGTTTCGATGTGGTTCGACGATACGATGGCTCCCTACCGGGATGGGAAATGAAGCCGGGGGATAAGATCTATTCTGCGGATCTCACAGGAAATGGACGACACGAGTTGATTGTATTCAATGGATCCAACTGGGTGATGCCCTATCTTGGTGTGTGGCGCGTGAACGAAGCCAATCAATTGGTGTTGCACCGTCGATACGATAAATACCTTCCTGGTTGGGAAATGGGACGTCAGGAAAAGTTTCATTTCGAAGATATCGATGGAGATGAGGCGCGTGACATCATAGCCATCAACACACACAGCTGGAACAAGGTTCACATTCATACCTACAATAAAGTTGCAGGAGGCGGCAGTTTGGTGGATCGTTTCTATGGCCAGGTGGACAGCGGTATCACCTGGAACATCAATCGCAAAGATCGATATTTCTTTGGCGACTGGGATGGAGACGGGCGCAGGTCTCTTGCTATCTTCAACGGGAAATCATTCAGCACGGAATTCCTGGGACTGTTCCGCTCGTCTTCATCAGGCAAATTCTCCGGACTCGCCTTGCATTCCGATTCCATTCCGGGATGGAATTTCAGACCCAACGATGTGTTGCGGCGATTTAACAAGGAAGGCGACCGCGTGGATGACATCGTTATTTTTAATCCTCATGATTGGGCTTCCAAAGAATATCTTGGAATCCTGTCGAATAACGGCAGAGGGGGTCTTTCCGGAAACTGGCAGGAAGGTTGGATCGGCGGTTGGAACCTGGGTTCAGTCGATCATTTCAAGGTGGTTGATTTCCGCGGTTCTTCGAACTGGGATGACTTGTTTATCTTCAATAAAAACTGGTTTGGCCTGCTGAGAGGCAAGAAGTATTCCTTTGGTTTGGAGTCCATTTATCACAAGTGGATTCAAAACCATCGTTATCACGGCAGTAATCTGTATTAAAGAACCTCTCTTTTATGGGCAACCCATCATCACACGGGACCGGGGCGGTCTCTGCAATTGAGCTTGTGACCGCTCCCCGTGTGATGAATAATGCTCGAATCCAACATGGAAAGGTAAGGATACGATGAAGACTTTGTTCAATCACGTTCCCTGGTTGATGCTGTTCAGCATCCTTTTGCTGTCGCCTCAGGTGAATGCAAAAACCACCACCCTGGAGTTCATCTCTGCTTTTTCCCTGGACACCACCGGAGACACGGATGGTGACCGCCTGTCGGATGGAATCGAACGCACGCTGCTCGGCACGTTTCCTGACCTTGCTGATTCGGATGGTGATGGAGAGTCTGATTTTAACGAAACTCTCTTAGCTGGCAATCCATTGTCAGTGGCATCCCCAGTTTCACCAAACACCAAAACTCTCGAACTTGTGGCGGCGTTGCAGCTTGATACCACCGGTGATACGGACCAGGACCTTTTGTCTGACGGCCTGGAATCTATTCTACTCGGGACCAATCCAAATCTTGCGGATACGGATGGTGATCTGGTGAGTGATTTTCTGGAAACCTTGAGAGCAACGAATCCGTTTAAAGAAATTATTCAGGAGTTGAATATCGAATTGGAATTAATTGCAAAAGTACTTCTGGATACCACAGGCGATTCAGATCAGGACCGCCTATCTGATGGTCTGGAGCGTTTCCTTATCGGGTCGGATCCGTTACTTGCGGATACGGATGGTGACGGAGATTTGGATTTTGATGAAATCCTGCGCGGTTTAAATGCCCTTTCACCGAAAGGGTCTCCCCCACTGTCAACCACATTGGAACTACTCGCCGCACTTAGATTGGATACGACAGGAGACTCGGATGGAGATCGATTGACGGATGGAATGGAGACCAATTTAACGTTTACCTCGGTCACACTTGCAGACACGGACTTGGACGGAGTATCTGATTTCAGAGAAATTCTTCTGCAAGAAAACCCTTTCTTCAAAGCAAGTCAGTTGATTGCACGAACCATTGAGATTCTCGCCAGATTACAGCTGGACACCACAGTAGACAGGGATCAGGACGGACTCAGCGATGGACTGGAACAACATGTGACATTTACAGATTTCCAACTGGTGGATACCGATGGAGATGGCTCTCCGGATGACATTGAGATTCTGCTGGGAACAAATCCATTCTTTGATTCAAGGCCGCCCGTCAATCTGCGACCTGTTATTCAAGTCGATGGTGTGATTGACAATACTTTGGTCATCACCATAGATACAGGCGGATCAAAAAGCATCATCGTTGAAGCCACAAACAACTTCCTTGAATGGCAACCTATTGCCACCTTCACCATCGATGACAATGATCCAAATCCCCCTTCAGTGGCGATTCCAACCGACACTGATCATGCGTTTTTCAGAATCATCAGCCGTGAGTAAAACTTTACGGGGTGGATTAAAATAAAGCTTAGGATGTCCAACAATATCCCAATTTCAAAACGTGATCAGTCGCTCTGAAAGCACTCGTTGATGCTCTCGATCAACTACCATGCGATTTTGAATCATTTCTAGAATTAGATAGTCTGACAATCGCCAAACTCACTAAACTAAGTCCCATTAATAGCGCATACTCATGGGGTTCAGGAACTGGTGTTGCATTTACCCTGAGGAAACCAGTAAGACCTCCAGATAGATTCGACCATGACACGCCAGAATCAGTGGATTTGCGGCCAGTATTCCCAATCACCCAGCCATCTGAACTCGTCTGGTTATCGACAGTTGTGGTTCTTGCATGAAATGTATCTGGAGCAGAATCTGTGGACGACAGGATAACCCAGTATTTAGTATCAGCATCTAAATTTGTCCCGGTAGATGTAAAAGTTTTATTCCCACCGGTGGTCGGCTGAGACCCTGTCAACGTTTCGATCGTTGCCCCAGGGTTGCCACTATCTTCCTGAGCCAGGAGCATGGAGAAATTGCTAGGAGTTCCAGTGGCTAGAGCAAATTTTGCAGCAATGGATTCCAGGCTGTATCCTCCGGCATTGCTACCTGTCGTAAAAGCAGTCGCAATCCATTGAGCGCTAAATACAGTTTGAGATCCAAAAACCGACTCACTCAAATTGCTCACAAGAGTGGCGGCATGTGACCTAACACTTCCCACTGTCAGACCAAACACTATTCCAAGAATAAAATGAAAACGCCAATGGTTGCCTTGTTTCTTTTGAACGACAATACGATTTCTGGTTTTTTCCATGCAGGAAACGTAACAAGTCAATGTTGGAGAAACTATGGGATGGCCTACTCAATCTCAGATAAGTAGGAACACCTATACCCGATACTGAATGTTTAAGGAGGCTAGAGACGTGAGCGATGTTGAAACGCAAATTTCAAAAGACTGTGGGTTCCTTTGATGTCCAATTTACGTGAAATGTTGGCGCGATGGTTTTCAACCGTGCGTGGACTGATCCCGAGTGAATGTGCAATTTCCTTGGATGTCCGATCGATTGAAATGAGCTTCAGGACCTTTCTTTCAGTGGGGGTTAACTGGTTGATCCCTGGAGTTTCTGTTCGCAATGTTTGCGTAGCTGCACGACGCTTCAACAGCAATCCAGCCAAACTGGGACTGATGTACTGCTCTCCTTTGGCGACCGCTCGAATACCATCCAGAATATCGTGAATCGCGCTTTCTTTCAGCACATATCCACTGACCCCCAGGTCGAATGCCTCATTAAACATCTCAGCATCTTTATATGCCGTCACCATGATTAAACCAACATTCAGTTTTTCAGAGAGTTTGACTTCCTTGGCAATTTCCAACCCGCTTAACTTGGGCATTTCAACATCGAGCACTGCCACATCCGGCCGATGTTGTTGGATGGCTTTTAAAGCATCTTCTCCATCATTCGCCTCGCATACCAACTCCATGCCGGAATCTGAGCGCACTAGTTCTGCAAGCCCTTTTCGATAGAGCGGATGGTCGTCTGCCACAATGATGGATGTCAACGATGTCACGTGTAAAATGAGTTACGGAGGTTAACGAAGGATTTAAAATCAGTTCAATACTTCTATGAGGTTTCTAGCCGAATGGAATCTTAATGTCCCATTCCGTTCCGGATCCAGGGGATGAACGAAGCTCACAGCGACCACCAAAAAGATCGACTCTTTCTTCGATTCCCCTCAATCCATAACCTTCAATTCGCTTCAAATCTTTATCGTCGCCAACCTTAAATCCAATTCCATTATCCTTGATTTGGAGAGATAAATCCTTTTCTCCGATGACGAGTGTCAACAGGGCTTTGGACGCCTTTGCATGTTTCAAAGTATTGTTCAAAACTTCCTGAATGATGCGATAGATATTCATTTGAAGATCTGATGAAACGGTATCTGGCACTTTGTCAATCAGCCTTTGAATCTCTAATCCTGAAGATTCAGATACTTGATTGAGCATGCTTTCGATGGCTTTGGTCAAACCTAACCGGTCTATCTGATAGGGACGTAAATTATTTGCGATCAAGCGGACTTCTTCAATGGAACCGGAACTGATTTCTGATATCTCTTCAAGCTGACCTTTTAGCTTCGAATCAATGCCTTGACTTCGAGAGGAAAGGACAGCCTGATTTTTGATCACCAACAAATTTTGCTCCAGGCTATCATGCAATTCACGTGCAATCCGACGGCGATCAGCTTCCTGGTTGTCAATGACATCCTTGGTGAATCGATTCCTTGCCGCAAGTCTTTGTGACTGTCTCCTTGATCGAGAGTAAACCAAACCACCTGACACCAGAATCATGAAAAACAAAACCGACAATTGAAAAGAGACAGATTCCCAAATAGGTCCGCGAACCAGGATTGGAACCTGGGATTTTTTACTTCCCCACTCGCCGTCACTGTCAATCGCCATCACTTCAAACACATAATCCCCTGCATCAAGCTGACTATAGGTAGCCGTTCTCTGGCGACCTGCATCCACCCACTGAAGGTCGTGGCCTGCTAAGCGATATCGAAACCGAATTTCCTTTGGAGCGTCGAGACTAATGGCTGTGTAGCGAAATTCGACTCGAGATACACCTGGCTCCACGATGATGGCACCCAACCCACCCTCCGATTCAGCTCTCTGACCATCCAGAAGTACATGTTCAATAATCGGGGAATAAACCTTCTGCCGTACGGGAACCATCTTTGGATCGACCACATTGACTCCATTGACAGTTGCGAACCAAAGCTTGCCATCCTGGGCTCGAAATCCAGCCGGATGGCCTGTCGGGCACTGCATGGATGATAGGCCATCGGCCAGAGTAAATGAGTTGGGTAACAGGTCATGGCTCTTGCCCGACGAAACCATTTCAAAGTTATGTTTTCGGATACGATGAATCCCCCTGTAGGAACCAAACCACATATTTCCCACCCCGTCATCCACGATAGTATTGGCGTCATTAACAGGTAATCCATGTGAACGATTGAACTGAAAAAAGGAGCCGTCCCTGTATCGAAAAATACCACTGCCACTCGTTCCAATCCACAGAGTCCCTTCATCATCCATGACCACTGTTCGGATCTGGAGCTGATCTAGATGTCGACTTATTTTTCCATTCAAAAAGTGTATAAGCCCATCCCTTGCTGTCCCGATCCAGACACCTCCGTTCAAATCAGGAGTCAATGCATGAATCACCCCAAAATCAAAGCCATTGTCGGGCCCGAACCGGGTCAACTTGTTCTCGTTTATTTCAAACAACACAGAAGACTCTGTTCCGATCCAGATCTGCCCTTTCTTTCCTTCACCTAAAGCAGAAATTCGATATTCCATCCCAATCTCCTCTGGGAATAATTCGTAAATGCGGTCATCCGAATCTACGTAGACAAGGGCACCTTCTTTAAGTGTGGTCCGGTAAGAAAGGTTGCCCATGTTTTTCTTTCCAGCCAAAAGCCGGTCTTGAGAATCCATTAGCATGGTCCAGGCTTGAGGCCCCTGAAAGGTCTCTGCTTCAAAGTTGAGTTGTGGAAATTTTTTTAATTTATCTGCAGGCAAACGAAGCAATCCACTGGTCACATTGAGCATCATGTCACCATTCTTTCTTTGAGCAAAACAACGCACGACACCTTGAGTTTCCGGGATGTGATTCAAATTCCAAAATGTCCTACGACGATAGCGCACCAAACTAAAGTCGGCCAGCGGAGGAGCAGCCCACAGCCCTCCATCAAAATCAAACATCAAATACCCTCTCGGCACGTTTTCAATAAATTCACCCCTGACCAATTGCCCCCTGCCTTTTTGGAAATATTGAGTAACGCGATTATCCGAAGTTCTGACCCAGATACTGCCATCCAAATTTTCAGTCAGTGATCGAAAGGGCGCATCGGCATTCGTTACACCTCCTATTTTAAATGTATTCCACTTCCCATCCTGAAACCTGAAGATATCCTGATTGGATATCCCCCATAATCCGCCCGATTTGCTGGGAGTGACTCTAACCGGACCATTTCCCTTTTTCGGGAAATCTAAAGAGGGTTGCCAAACTCCATCCGATACCACTCCTGGCTGCTGCCCTAGCCCAAACCAAATACGGTCTGAAGAATCCAGGCAAGGACGAAGAATTCTCCCCTTATCAAAAGTTTGCTTAAAAACTGTCTTTAATAGTCCCTGCTGGAAGCTGGAAATTCGGATACTCTTAATTTTCTGATTCCTCAATCCAATGAGCGGGGCACCATCTTGAGCCAGCCCCACAAAATCCAGGAGCGATGCAGTCGTCACCTGAACGTCTTCATTGAAATCATGATGGGTTTGAAAGATTCCGTTGGAGTAGTGCACCAATTTCCTCTGCTTAAGAATCCATAAATCACCATCATGTCCAGCCAGCAGGTCAAAGGTAGGGCCCGAAGGCAGCCCTTCTGTCTGCGCATCAAAAACAGTGAATCCAAGTCCGTCAAAACGAGTCAATCCATAATAAGTGCCAACCCAAATGTAACCATCGGAAGTTTGATTGATGGACAATATTTGAGCACCGGGAAGACCGTCCTCCACCCCCCATCGATCGACCATGTATGCACCTGAAGTCTCCTCCACCACTAGGGCCAAAGCACAAGGTATCCACCCCATAATGCAGACTCCACTTATGATTCCAAAACGCGACAACAGGGATAGCCCCCCTTTGCCGTTGCATCGGAAATAATGCTTCAAATGTGTCCACGCAATCTTCATCGTCGTTAAACCATGGCTCAAATTTCCAAATATCCTGGAAGCAAATGCAGTTCTGATTTTAAAAAATACTTTTGAGCCCCTGCTTGAATAGCCGCACTTTTTAACTCCAAATCATCATGTTGACTGATGATGATAATTTTTTGATCGGTGATAAGGGAACAAATCTGCTGAGTTGTTGTAATCCCATCTTGTAGTGGCATTTCAACATCCATCAGAATCCAGTCAGGTCGATAGTTTTCAACTACCATCAGCACTTCAGATCCGTCTCCACATTCCTTCCAATCATCTTCTGGACGATACAGAAGCTGTTTCAAAAAAGATCGAATCCGCGGATGATCATCAACCACCAACCATTTCATAGGGAGAAGACTATCACAACTGACAACAGCCAGCTATAGGGTACAACACCTAGAACAGAATCACGATCCTCAATGATTAAGAGCGCTGTGTCCTTGTTCTATTTTTCTTCAAAAAGAGATCTGTTAATCGTTTTGAACTGGCCTCAAGCATTCGCCCGCCTCAGAATCAATGATATGACTCAAACACCATCGACTATGGCACATATCATCCCCGTACTACCCTCCTCGGACATTGAAAGAGATTTGGAGTGGTATGAGAAACACACTGGATTTTGTCATTATTTTGAGGACAGAGGCTATGCAGGACTCCGAAGAAATAATCTGGAATTCCATTTACAGCACCACCACGGCACAAAAGAAGATCCTATTATCGGTTCGATGATGAAAATTTTCGTGAAGGATATTTACCCACTTCATGCGGAATTTATGGAACGATGCACAGTGAAAAAAGGTTCACTTCAACTCAACACACCCTGGGGCACTCACGAATTTGGTTTCAACGACCTCAACCAAAATGCAATTTTCATCGTGCAGGATACCTGATCTGACCAACACTATAAATCGTCATCATGATAAAGCCTTAGTATCTCAGACTTAAAATATTCTAGCACCGAAGAGCTCAGTATTTTTCATGAAGTCTATCAAAACAGTTGGCATATATCCCAATGAATAGAAAATCCTGCCCGATGCGAAAGGAAAACCCTGCAAAATGTCCTGATTATGGGTGAGAAAAACTAATTTCTGGTTAGCTAATTTATTGGTAATTAAGGAGATTATTCAGCAATGCAAATGATTACCATTACCATTTTTTCCAGATTCCAAATACGCTTGGCCACGGTGGTATGTATAGCGTTTGGATTTGAGTTCGATTCCCAAGGTCAGAATTCAAATTCCCCGCCCCAATACAGTGCGGTCACTCAATCTCTTAAATCTATTTTGAGTGAAAGAAACGATCTCATCAGGAATGGGACGTTGTATGAATTCATCAAAACAATCAACCCAGCGAGCTATGGAGCCCTGTGGGAAAGTTACTCTAAAACACGAGATCGCGTGAATGTTTCAGACAAAAGTAACCCGGGCCCTGTGATTCTTCAACTGATGGCAATGGAAGAGCCTGAGATTGCAGTAAAACTTGCTTTGGAAGAAAACTTTCCCGCAGCTAGGCATAGATACCTTGAAGCAGTTGCCGTGGGGTGGGCGGAAAATGACCTTGATTCTGCAATTAGCTGGATATCACAAAATCTGGATCTCCAGACTAAGGAGCGCATTATGGGTGGTTTTACTGTGGCGCTGGCCAAGAAAGATCCATTGAAAGCAATTCAGTTTTTGGAAGAAAACATGCAATCAAAAACGGCTGAGCGTTTTATGGGTGATATTTTTCAAGAATGGGGGCGAATAAATCCTAAGGCAGCAGCAAAGTACTTAAATCGAAGTCAAAAATTGATGGGAGATAGCAGAGCGCATCGAGCGTTGGCTTCAGAATGGGCCATCCAGGACTATGATTCTGCAAAAAAGTGGGTCTTATCCATTCAAGCTCCAAAAATAAAACAAGAGGCTTTGCGTATGATTTCACGTGTTGAAACTGCGGTTAGAGGAAACCAAAAATTTCAGCCTTTTGACCACTTACCTTTCAATAGAAATCGACACATTCTGGTAAGAGGAATTGCGCAATTGAGGGCACACAACGAATTGAATCGCGCTATTGAGTGGATGCACTCGCTTTCTGACCACAGGGATAAATCGTCTGCCTATTCCGGTTTAGCAGAGATTTGGATGAAAATTGATGTGGATTCCATGCTTCAGCACTTGGACCTACACCCAGAGGGCCGAGAGAAAGATAGCCTAATTTCACAGGCAGCAGGAATCCTTGCAGCTCAAGATTTGAACAAAGCCAAGGAGTGGTTGAATTCATTGCCTGTCGGCTCGGGTCGAACAGATGCGTTCATGTCGGTTGCCAGCAGCCTGACCAAGATCAATCCCGAAGCAGCCATTTCATGGTTAAAAAACATCCCCAACGAACAGGATTTTCTCCGGGCATCCACGCAGACAGTCCAAGTATTGTCGCGGACTCAACCTGATAGGGTCATCGAATTTGTAAACAGCCTTCCTCAAGGGGAACTCCGAAACAGGATTCTTAGGTATGCCCTGGTCGGGCTGCAATCAAACCAACCTGCCAAGGCTATAGAGCTTCTTGTTGGGCAACCGATAACGGAAAAAATCAAATCAAACCTGCACCAAGTTACCCTCTATTGGGCACAGAGTTCCTTTGACGAAGCAATGTCCTACGCATCAAATATGGGAAATTCCGAGTATAAAAATGCCGTTTACTCTGGCCTCATTTCGAGATGGTTTGGAAAAGATCCCGAATCTGCCAGATCGTTTGCGATGAGTGTAAGTGACACTGCTGAACGTGGAGTCATGCTTCGTTGCATGTTGGCCAGTATAGGCGGCACTGATTTGGAAAAAGAAATTATTTGGTTAGAAAGCCTACCTCAACCTCAGCTTCCCATGATGGTGATTCCAAGTCTATTTAGCAGGTTGGCAAATCATGTTCCCCCCAAGGCAGCAGTGTTGGTAGAAAAAATCCAAACCGAAGAAATCCGTAATGAGTGTTCTCATATTGTAGTCAATGCCTGGAGTAGATTTGAGCCTGAGAATGCCATTCAATGGATCCGAAAAAACAAGAACAAACAGTTGAGAATGGATTTATACGAATCCGTGATCATGCATTGGCTCGACGAAAACGCCGCGCTACTTGATACGATTCTCCAAAATCAAGAAGAGGACGAAGAAAAGGAAACCTTGATTGAGTTATATGTTAAGCATGCACTCCATTTTGAACCAGAATCCGCAGTTTCTTGGGCAAATCGCCTAAAAGATCCAAAAAGCAGGATTCAAAACTTATTCGAAACCTTGAAAGTTTGGCATCGTAAAGATCCCAAAAAAGCTAAAGCTTGGTTGAAAGCTTCTGACCTACCAGATGAAATCAAAAAGATGTTGATCGAACCTTCAGAAAAGAAACCTGATTCCTCGGATGAGATCGCTTAATATCTGGATTGTTCGACAATATCCGGAGGATGGCAAAGCAATCTCAAGAATTTGAGCTAGGCGTTTCCTGGCTTTTCATTTCATTCAATGTGAATTTATGAATGGAGTCACTGAGATTCCTTGGAAAGGAACAACGGCGAATAAAGTATCCGATGAGTCCAATTCCGATCACCAGGGCATACATATCCGATTCGGGCACAGGCGTTGCCTCAATGCTGATCTGCATGGTTCGACCGAAGGCTGAGTTGCTCCAACTGGTTCCCTGATCATTGGAATCACGAGACACGTTGCCAATCAGCCAACTATCCGAGGACGTTTGAGAATCGCTGTTGGTATAGGTCGCACGCACATTCCCCAACAAGAGGTCATTGGAACCAAAAACCAGCCAATACTGTGTGTTAGCCGTCAATGCTGTTCCTGTAGATGTAAAGGCATGATCCCCGGCAGTTGTGGGAACTGCACCCGTCAACGTTTCAATATCTGTTCCTGGATTACCTCCATCGGTATTTGCCAAAGATACAAACAAAGATGTCGCGGTATTATTGGCTGAATCAAATTTAACAGTAGCACTATCCAGGCTGTAACCGGAAGCATTGGGTCCTGTCGTAAATGAAACCGCTCGATAAGCCGCACTATTAATCCCCAGGGTGCCATTATCAAGTTCACTCAAATTGCTGACCAAAGTTGCTGCGTCGAGATCAAGGTAAAACCCATGTAGCCCCATGAGAATTAAACTCAAAAAGCCAATGATAGGCTTGTAGTAACCAAATGCTTTCAAGGTTACATGATGAGATTTTATTTCATTAATTCCATCCTGGTGATGATCAAACTGAATGTTTTTCAACTGAAGACAATCCATCTAAGAAATTTAATCATCTATGTTTAAACCGGCTATGGGATGACCTACTCAACCAGCCCTGGTGGTGAATACCTATCTGTTGCTGAAAGAACCTTTGATGCAAACCTCCCCCATCCGACTTGTGATCCTCATAGATACTTGGGCTCATCTCCGCGTATACTTGCGGGAAGGCTTAAAAAACCTTTATTTAGTTTTTTACTAAAGTTAATTTTTGTTTTTCGTATTTTTCTAATTAAGAAATTGGGGAAGATTGTTTCTGAATGAAAGCGAACTACAAAATCAGAAACATCCTGGGAGAAAGCTCCGTTCGAAATAAATTGAAATCAGATCTGGCAGAAATTGATGCTCTAACCCCGATTTCACAGGCGAATGTTGAGTTGGAAAGACGTTTGAATGGCAAGCCTGCCTATGTCGCATCGGTCTTGCTCGCCATACCTGGACCAGACCTGCGTGCCACAGCTTGCGATCACACTTGGGCTGCTGCCTGGATGAAAGTTCAGCTTCAATTGCGTGAACAATTATTGAAAAGAAAAACCGCTCAGGCACGAAGACTCAAGTATCGCCTGAGCTCGCCAGTGAAAATGAATCACGGCTGACCTTCAATGAAGTGATCACTCTCAGCATGGTTGAAATATCGACAGATCATGCTTGAAACCTCTGGAACCGTCGGTAAAACGCGCCACATTGAAAACGAAAAATTAATCAACCCTCAAAATAGGAGAAATTAAAGGCCTGAACCGTTATTGAATCTGAAACAAAAACCTTACACTGATAGGAAATGAATGGCGCAAAGATTCAAAAACCGTCCGCCAAGAAACCATGCGTTAAATGAAACCCAATAAAACAATTCCTCTAATTTTAGAATGGCAACCAACTCTTGGTTGCCATTTCTTGTTCCATTTCCGTTTCTCTGCCCCTCTTATCCAAAATAAATCTCGTAATCGCCCTACCAGGAAACCAGGAATACAGACCATGAGCTAATTAACAGCACATCCATTCTATGAGCATGCAAATTCGTTTGACTTATTGTATTAATCCATTAATACAATAAGTCACTCAATGAACATTCAGATCCAAACAGGTGGCGGAGCTCCGCTATATCAGCAAATAGTCAATCAGGTAAAATATTTGATTGCATCGGGACAACTGGTCCCTGGTGAGGAATTGCTTCCGATTAGAACGCTGGCTGAAATGCTGGTCATCAATCCAAACACCGTCGCCCGGGCATATCTGGAACTAGAGCGATCTGGGATTGTGATCAAAAGAAGAGGAGCGGGCACCTTCGTTGCGGATAAACCTCCGACCGTCAGTAAAAGACATCAGCGCGATGTGTTGGTGGAGAGAATCGATCTGCTATTGGCCGAAGCTCACCAGATGGGGGTGACAAAGCACGATCTGATCGAGTTGATCCAGAAACGATCAGAGAGGGTGACGTTTCAATGAAACTGCCTTCTCCATCTTCCAACGGAGCGGTGATCAGCATTGCCGGATTGCACAAGACCTTTCAGAGAGTTTCTGTGCTTAAGAATGTCACCTTACACGTGCCAAAGGGTTGTGTTTTTGGTCTGGTTGGAGAAAACGGCGCAGGGAAAACCACAACCATCAAACATATTCTGGGCCTATTGAAACCCGATGAAGGTCAGGTCACGGTGTGCGGCAGCAATCCGATCAAAGATCCGGTCAAGGTATTGAGTCAGGTCGGGTATTTATCGGAACTGCGGGATTTACCCGGATGGATGCGAGTGGATCAGTTGATGGCTTACACTCAGGCCTTTTACTCCAATTGGGATGCGGATTTTGCTGAGACATTGCGGGAAGATTTCGGACTCGATCCTGCAAAAAAGGTCAAGCACCTATCCCAGGGCCAGCAGGCAAAAGCAGGCCTTCTGGTGGCACTTGCCTATCGCCCGGAACTCCTCGCCCTGGATGAACCGAGTTCTGGTCTTGATCCGGTCGTACGTCGAGACATGCTGGAGGTGATCATTCGCCGAGTCGCAAACGAGGGTCGCACTGTTTTCTTTTCATCCCATCTATTGGATGAGATCGAGCGTGTCTGTGATCACATGGCGATGATCCACCAGGGCGAATTAAAACTGACCGGTCGCTTGGATGATTTGAGGGAGAGCTATTGTCAACTGACCCTTCAATTCCGTCATGAACAGTCAGAATCACCTTGCATCACCAGAGCATTGGAAGTGACCGGCCAGGGAAAACATTGGAAGGTTCTGTGTGTTCAACCTGTCCAGTCTGTGGAGAAAGAAATTGAAGCACTTGGGGGAAAAGTGCTCAACCGATCGACACCCGGATTGGATCAGATCTTTTTTGCCATTGTAAAAAAGCATACTCGTCATTCCCAACAAACATGATGAACATAGCGCATCCAATCATCGGAATTACCTGGGAAATCTGGGCCAGAAGCAAATGGAAATGGTTGGCGGCTCTGATTTGCTTATTTCTCTGCAGGTTGATGTGTGATCCTTCCAGCGCGCTCGCCCCGACGCTGGGTTTTGGCATCACGGCGTTGTCCATTTTTTTGGTGATGAGTTCCTATCACTTTACCGAAGGGGATCGGAAAGCTGGATTCGGCAGTTTTCCCAAACGTTTTTTCACCATGCCGATCACAACCCGACAACTTGTCTGGACTCCGATGGGCCTGGGTACTTTCTCTGTCATTTGCTGCTACCTGATTGCGGTTTATTTTCTTCTGCGCCCCTTGGGACAAAACCCTGCTATTGGGTGGCCGTGCCTGTATCTATCCTGTGGCATGGCCTCCTTCCAGGCGATCATTTGGGCATTTCCTGACCGACGCTACCTCAAGCTGTTTTTATTGAGTATCTTTGCGACCATCCTGGCCTTAGGTTGGCTTTTTTTCCTGCCCCATATGCTGGAAGGAACATTGCAGCAGTTTGGCATCAGCAGCAGCCCGCGCCGATTCCAGCAGGGGCTAATGATCACTTTGATCCTGTGGACAGTCGGTGCTTACCTTTTTGCCTGGTTGGTGGTGAAAGCACAGCGCGTGGGCAGAGAACGATTTTGGTCCGGCTGGCAGGGTTTCAATCAAATCATCAAGGCTCGACGGGTTCATCGAAAAAAAGTTTTCTCCAATGCATCCTCTGCCCTGTTTTGGATGGAGTGGCATCAATCCGGCAAGGTACTTCCATGGGCCATCCTAATTCTGATGCTGGTCACATTCATTCCAACTTACCTCACCAGTCCACACAATGAATCCGAAACCATGGCTGCAACGATTTGGATGTTATCGACTCCTCTTGTCCTGTCCCTGGTGATCGGCCTGGGCGCATCGAAACCGGACTTTTGGAAACCAGAGCTGAACTTTCCCTTGTTCCAAGCCACCAAACCAATACGAGCCGGTGACTGGGTCTATGCGAAACTGAAGGTGGCGTTTGCCAGTGTGGCAGTCACATGGCTGATCATATTTCTTTCACTGGTGATATGGATCGGCCATATGGGAGACCTCAACGTCTTCGAACCGCTGTGGATGTTTTTCAAGGGGTATCAGCGTCATACGCTGAACCGGGCTTTATTTATTATTTTAGGAGCAGGCACGCTCATGTTGATTTCTTTGAGGCTCTACCTGCTTTCCCTTCCTGGCGGATTGTCAGGATCCTGCATGTATTATTACGCGATGAATACATGTATCGTGGCCGCACTATTCTGCTCAATTGCATTCGCAATCCGCCAATCACAGGACGACTCCTCATTGCTGAAACTTCATCAAATATGGCCCGCGATCATGAAGTTGCCTTGGATGATCTTTGGGGCGGTCCTGATCAAGTGCCTGGGAGTGGCGCGGGTATGGTACACTATCCAACGTGACTCTATCGCTTCAAATAACAGTATTTGGTGGATCATGGTGTTTTGGGCGTTATCCACTCTTTGGCTGATAGCATTTGTGATTGTGGCTATTCCCCCCGGAGTCACCTGGCTCTATCACCTTTTGCTGGCCTCAACCCTTTTGGTTTGTCCGTTGCTGAGTCCAGGCCTGGCCATGCTCTGTTATTTCAGAAATAGAAGTCGATAAATGAGGTTTCAACTTATATTATTTTCGGGTTGTGTGGCGATGCTTGGTTGGACCGCCTGGTCCTGCCTGCAATCCGCAAAAACCATGCCGGACTTTGTGCGTGTGGGGGATCACCATCTGAGGGTATTGTCCCAGGGCCAGGGAACTCCATCGGTGGTGTTTGAGTCTTTTGGGCCTGCTTATCTGGAGCATATGAACCGGGTCCAGCCAGCGATTAGTGAGATTACAACGACTTTCAATTATGATCATGCAGGTCATTGGTTTTCTGAACCTGGACCAAAGCCAAGAGATGCCAGGAAGATTGCTGAGGAACTCCATCAGGCTTTGAACAAGGCCAAGGTGGCCCCTCCTTATGTATTGGTCGGCTTTTCGTTTGGGGGACCTTACATCCGGGTGTTTGCAGACAAGTATCCTGATGAAGTAGCAGGAATGGTTTTCGTGGATCCATCTCAGGAAAGTTTTATGAAATGGATGAATGAGGAATGGGAAATGTTCAATGTGCTCACACCAGCGCAAAAGGCGGCTCAAACTGAATGGGGATGCCATTGGGATTCATTGAACCAAGCCACCGAAGCAAAACTGCCGCAGGTTCCAATCACTCTGATCACTGGCATGATGAAAACACACCACCCTTTCCAGCGTCATTATCTTCCATACAAATTAAAGGCTCACCAGGAATGGCTGTCAAATTATCAAGACGTGAATCACATCATCAGCACCAACAGTGCCCATGCAGTCCCGCTGTCCGAACCTGAACTCATCATAGACGCGATCAAAGAAATGATTCAAAAAGTCCGAAAGAATCATCATACGTACTGATTCCCTCCTAACTTCCATCGCTTACTGCACACCTTCACATGCAGGCAAACTCTCGTGCGCCCTCATCTCCCCTTCCTCAAAACATCCTAGGTGATGTCAAATACACCGCATTTTGGTCACATTTTTTCGAATAATCATTATTCCAATGAAAATGGTAACGATCCTGCTAGATAAATCGTGTTCATATGACATGGTTGTTTGGAACATGAAAAGGGGTTCGGAAGCCATAGAATTGGGATATTCTATCATCAACGAACCCCAAATTGCTTGAGGTCACCTTTGGTTGGGTGACCTCTTTTTATTACCTGAATTTAAAAATTCTTTATCACTTGAGCATTGGGGCCCTCAAATAACTGAGGTGCCCCCCAAATAGGGTGCCACGGAGGCGGAAAAATAAGATAGAATCT